>NZ_CAWVIN010000001.1:0-760140 GCF_963929405.1 Enteroscipio rubneri
ACGCGCTATCTCAGAGTTGTTCGAGATTCGTGAAAATGAAGGCTGCAACGCCGCGTGCATCGCCAAAGCGATGAACATCGATAAGAGCTACCTGAGCCGCATCATCGCAGCGCATGAGAAAAGCGGCTACCTCGTCAAAACGGCATCCAGCGTTGACAAGCGTTCGTACGAGTTGCACCTGACCGACAAAGGCTCCAGACGGGCGGAGGAGTTCGTCAAGATGTCCAACGAGGATGTAGCAAGGATTCTCGCCCCGTTGGCCCCTGACGAGCGAGCGCGCGTGGCAGACGCTTTGAATACGATAATAGAACTGCTCGGCAAAGGAGACGATGTACAATGAAGATAATCCCCTATTCTCCCGAATACAGAGACGAGTTCGTCGAGTTGAACCGGGCTTGGATATCGAAAATGTTCGTCATGGAGCCCGAAGATGAACGAGAGTTGAGCAACATCGAAGGATACATCCAGGCTGGTGGACAGATATTCTTTGCGCTCGATGACGACGGTGCCGTTATGGCTTGCTGCATGATCGGCCCTCGGGAGGATGGCGATTGGGAGATCATGAAGTTCGCTGCTAAGGGGATGTACACCGGAACCGGAGCGGGGAGTGCCTGCTTGAGAGCGTGCATCGATTACGCCCGGGAAAGAGGGGTCGACAGGGTTATTATCGTGACCAATACGAATTGTGTGCAGGCAATCCATTTGTATAGGAAGTTCGGTTTCGTGGAAATGCCCGTGGACAAGGAGAAGTTTCCCTTCGATCGAGCGAACATCGCATTCGAGCGTCGTTTCTAGCCCGTCAGGCGTCCTTGCGGAGGTGCACCATGTCTCGGAGTTGGATGCCGTCTTCGAATAAGGGATGGTCTCGTTGCGGTGCGAGGTGTGGGAGCTGCGTCGCTTGTGCTCGACGACCCGCCCTCACGCGCTTTCCAGTATAACCCCCCCGGGGGGGGGGTTAATGCGGGCTTTCGGATGGCCCCTATGCGCGCTTCTTGCGGAACTTGGCGGCGGCCAAGACGAAGAAGAGCGCGATGAATCCCCAGATCATAGCAAGGTCGAAGCCGACGCTGGCGAAATCGGCGCCGCGCAGCATGATGGCGCGCAGCGCGTCCACGCCGTAGGTGATGGGGAAGCATTGGCTGAGCACCTGCATCCACTCCGGCGCGCTTGCGAGGTCGAACAGCCCTGACAGCAGGATCTGCGGGACCACGAACAGCAGCATGAGCTGGATGACTTGGAACCCACTTTTGGCTAGGCCCGACACCAGCAGCCCCAGCGTGACCGAGGCGAGTGCCATCGACACCACCACGAACGCGACGAGCCAGACGGGTCCCTCGTTGGGGAAGCCGATGAACGCGAGCGCGATGAACAGGACGACCGCGGCCTGCGCGAGCGCCAGCAGGCCGAAGCCCGCGGTGTAGCCGCCGAGGATCTGCGCCGGCTTCACGGGCGTGGCCAGAAAGCGCGTCATGGTGCCCGCTCCGCGCTCGTTCACGAGCGACATGCCGCTGGTCAGGAACACGAAAGCGAACACGAAGATGCCGATGAACACGGGGCCGTAGAAGTCGAACATCTTCCAATCCTCGGTGCCGTGGAGATACGTCGTCTCGACGTCCTGCACGGGAAGGTGGGCCGCCATGTCGAAGTCGAGGCCGTCGAGCTTTTCAGCCAGCGGGCTTGCGGCGGCTCCCTGGACTGCAAGTGCCTCCTCGATGGCCGCCTTTCGCTCCTCGACGTCGGCTTCCATCTCGTCGGCCGCTTCCTGCTGCGCCTCGCTCAGCGCTTTCGCCACGACGTTCGCCGCTGCGGCCGTCTTCGCGGAGTCGCTCCCCTCGGCCCACAGCTCCAGCGTGGCGTCGTCGCGCATTCGCAGCACGGCGTCGGCTTCGTTCGCGCGCAGCAGGCGCTCGGCTTCGGCCTCGGTGGTGTCGACGATGCGGGCGTCCTGGCCTTCGAGCGCTGTTTGGAAGCTGGCCGGCAGGTCCACGGTGGCCAGCCGCGGCTCGTAGGCGTCGGAGCCCAGCAGCACCGACAGCAGCCACAGCACCACGATAGGAGCCACGAACAGCAGGGCGAGCGTGCGCTTGTCGTGCGCGAACTGCGACAGGACGCGCCGCGCGATGGCGAAAGCGTTACGCATGGGAGGCCTCCTTTCGCTCGCCGCCAGCCAACGCGAGGAACGCGTCCTCTAGGTTCTCGGCGCCGGTCTGCGCGAGCAGCGCGGACGGCGTGTCGTAGGCGATGACGCGTCCGTTGCGCAGCATCGCGACATCGTCGCACTGGAGGGCCTCGTCCATGATGTGCGTGGTCACGAGCAGCGTGACGCCTCCGGCGGCGAGCTCGCGGAAGCGCTCCCAGATGCGCCGACGGTGCTCGGGATCGAGGCCTACCGTAGGCTTGTCCAGCACGAGCAGGTCGGGGCGGTGCAGCATGGCCACGCCCAGCGACAGACGTCGCTTCATGCCGCCCGAGAACGCTCCCACCAGCCTGTTTCGATCGGAGTCGAGCCGCGTGAAGGCCAGCATGTCGTCGATGGCATCGGCCAGCTCGGGCGCGCGCAAGCCGTTGAGCGTGCCGAAGAAGCGCAGGTTCTCCACGGCGGTCACGTCCTCGTACAGCGCCGTGTCCTGCGGCATGAAGCCGATGCGTCGGCGTGCCGTGGGGTAGGGCGCCTGCTCGCCCAGCACCTGCACGGTGCCTGCGGTGGGAACCAGGATGCCCATGACGAGGTTGACCATCGTGGTCTTGCCGCAACCCGACGGCCCTAGCAGGCAGACGATGCGTCCTGCTGGAACGTCGAGATTCACCTGGTCGAGCACTGTCTTTCGCCCATCGCCTAGCGGTGTTTTGCGCCCGAAGCGCATGGTCGCGTCGGAGAACGCTATCATCGGCTGCTCGTGTTCCATGAAGGGTCCTTTGCGGTCGTTTGTCCGTTTCTGCTATCATAAATCAAACAGGTTGTTGGAAAAAAGGAACAAGGGCGGAAGGCCTGTCGGATTATCGCGCCGCCGCACGTCGGAAAGGGGCGCCCATGGCCCGACCTCGCAAGGATTCGCCCGGCCCTTCGGCGGAGGAGCGCCTGCAGAAAGCGTTCTGGGAACTCATCGAAGAGCAGCCGCTCGAGCGCATGACGGTGGGCGACCTGACGGCGCGCGCGGGATGCAACCGCGGCACCTTCTACTATTATTACGATGATATGTACGAGATGCTCGACGTCATGATCGACCGGAACCTGCCTAAGCAGCTGCCGTCGTTCCTGTTGCAGCATTTCACGGGCGAAGCCCCGTCGGCGGATCACGATCGAGAGCTCGCGATGGCCCTGCGCACGTTCCAACCCATGATCGACCGGCTGTGCCTGCTGCTGGCGAACGCGTCGTCTGCCCTTGTCGCTCGGCGCGTGAAAGGAGCCATCATGGAGTTGTGGGCGGCAGAGCTCGGCGCGGGCGCCGAAGCCGCGCTCGCGGGCGACGCTCGCATCGTGCTCGAGTTCGTGGTCAACGGCATCCTCGGGCTCATGGCGTATCGGGCTGAAACGGGGATGCGCATATCCGTCGAGGAGATCGCGCGCGTTCTGGTTCCCGCGTTGCCCGACGCCCTCGCGCCTATACTCAGGCGCATCGTGGAGGCCGACGCGTCCCTGCCTGAGTTCGTCGGCGTTACAGCCGCTTCGCGAAGCAGATGAGGCGGTTCGCTTCCTCGAACCCCGCGTGGAGGTGAAACGCCAGGCTGGCCGCGTTGTCCAACTCGCAGTCGCTGGCGAATTCGGTGCAGCCGCGCTCCTTCGCCCACGCTTCGCAGGCGCGCAGCAGCTCGCGCGCGTGCCCCCGATGCCGGCGCGCCTCGTCGACGTAGATGCCCTCCAAGTACCCGACGGGGCTCGAGGACGTGCCTTCCACGTAGTCACGGCGCAGCTGGCACTGGGCGAAGCCGCAGGCGTCGCCCTCGTCGTGGCAGTCATCGCCGAACAGCAGGAACACCGCCGCCTCGTCGCCCTCGATCAACTCGGAGAACTCCGGCTCCAGGTCGGCGGGCGCGTGCTCGGGCCACAGGCGGGAGGCGAGCCGGGCTGCGGCTGCCAGGTCGGACGGCTGCGCTTCGCGAATCATGGGTGCCTCGCTTTCGACGTGCGCCGCACGGGCGCGGCAACAAGGGTATGATGGTCGTCGTCGGATACGGTAGCAGAAACGCAGGTGACTTGTCTTGGATGGTTCGGTGCTGGTGCAGGGGTTCACCATGGGGCTTGCGTACGTCGCGCCCATCGATATCGGGTGATCGGGCTGCAACGGCCTGCCAACGAATGCGCGGCGTCGCACGCCTGCGCGTCACGTGCCCGCGGGCCGTTCGCTAGGATGGGCGGCATTGTTCCCTGGTCGTTTTGATCGGGCCCGATCGGCTCCGGTCGGAAAGGACGCTGCCATGCTCACCATCGGATGCCATCTCTCGGACAAGGACGGATACCTTGGCATGGCCAAGGCCGCCGTGTCCATCGGGGCCAACACATTCCAGTTCTTCACGCGCAACCCGCGCGGCGGTGCGCAGAAGGCGCTCGACCCGCAGGATATCGCCGCGTTCGAGGACTATGCGCCCGAACACGGCATCGAGGTCATCCTGGGATATGCGCCCTACACGGCGAACCCGGCCAGCGCCGACCAGCGCGAGCACGATTTCACGATGATGGTGCTGGCCGAAGACCTCGCGCGCATGGCCGAGACGCCGCAAGCGATGTACACGCTGCAACCTGGCAGCGCGCTCGGCAAGCCGGTGGACGAAGCACTGGCAAGGGTTGCCGCAGCGCTCAACGACGTGATCACGCCGTCGCAGGAGACGCTCGTGCTCGTGCAGACCATGGCGGGCGAGGGCACGCAGGTGGGCAGCACGTTCGAGCAGCTGGCGCGTATCCTCGACCAGGTTAAGTTCGACGACCACGCGGGCGTGCTCTTCGACGCCTGCCGCGCGTGGGGCGCCGGCTACGACCTCGCCGGCGACCTCGACGGCGTGGTGGAGGAGTTCGACCGCGTCATCGGCCTCGACCGGTTGCGCGCCATCCACCTCAACGACTCGAAGGACGCTCTCGGCTCTCACAAGGACCGCCATGCGCCTATCGGCGAGGGCGAGATCGGCTTCGACGCCCTGGCGGCGCTCGCGAACCATCCGAAACTGCGCGACGTGCCGTTCTACCTGGAGGTGCCCGACGCGACGCTCAAGGAGTACGGCGAGGCCATAGAGAAGTTCCAGAAGGCCCGCGCCTCGGCCTGAGCTCGCCGCTCCATATGCTACTATAAGCGTCACGATTAAACCACCGGAAAGGATGCGGCCAATGTTCACCATCGGATGCCACCTCTCGAGCGCCAAGGGCTACCTCCACATGGCGAAGGACGCCGTGTCCATCGATGCCAACACGTTCCAGTTCTTCACGCGCAACCCGCGCGGCGGGCGGGCGAAGGCCATCGACCCGAAGGACGTGGCGGCGTATGCGGCCTACGCGCCGGAGCACGGCATCACGCGCATTCTGGCGCACGCGCCCTACACGCTGAACCCCGCGTCCGACAAGCAGCAGACGCGCGACTTCGCGCTCATGGTGCTGGCCGAGGACCTGGGGCGCATGGAGGAGACGCCGCACCAGCTGTACAACATGCACCCCGGCAGCGCCACGGGCCAGACGCACGAGGCGGCCATCGCGAAGATCGCCGACGCGCTCAACCAGTCGCTTCTGCCGCACCAGACCACCACGTTGCTGCTCGAGACGATGGCGGGGAAGGGCAGCGAGGTGGGCGGCACGTTCGAGGAGCTGGCGGCCATCATCGCGCAGGTTGACCTGGCCGACCACGTGGGCGTGTGCCTCGACACGTGCCATGTGTGGGATGCGGGCTACGACATCGCAGGCGACCTCGACGGCGTGGTGGAGGAGTTCGACTGCGTCATCGGCCTCGACCGGTTGCGCGCCATCCACCTCAACGACTCCCAGAACGCGCGCGGCTCGCGCAAGGACCGCCACGCGCGCATCGGCGAGGGGCAGATCGGCCTCGAGGCGCTCGCCGCCGTCACGAACCATCCGAAGCTGCGGGACCTGCCGTTCTACCTGGAAACCCCCAACCCCGAGCTGTCCGGCTTTGCCGAGGAGATAGCGCTTCTGCGCGAGATGCATGTGGGGTAGAGGCTTGGAAGCGTTTTAAACCTTTCTCGGGCGAATGCTCGCATCGTCGCATGCGTGTGCGAGATCCGCTGCTGTTCGGGCGGTGCCCGCTCATGCGCTGTCAAGCGAAACTCACGTTCGCGTATTTTTTCAGAGAAACCCTCTTGACCCTCCCCGTGCAGGAGGCTGTTGAATGCGATGAGAAGGAGGTGAGAACCATGTTCTACATAGGAGAGTTCTCGAAGATGGGCAAGACCACCGTCAAGACGCTGCACCACTACGACCACATCGGGCTTTTGCGTCCCGCCGCCGTGGACGGCGCGACGGGCTACCGCCTGTACACCACGTCCCAGCTCGTCGACCTGCACCGCATCCAAGCGCTGCGGCAGGCGGGCCTATCGGTGGACGAGGTAGCCGCCATCGAGGACGGCGCCGACCCGCGTCCCATCCTCTCACGGCGCCGTGAGCTCGTCGAACGGGAACTCGCCGCGCGCCAGGAACGCCTCGCGCGCATCGCATTCATGCTCTCAGACGAAGGAAAGGGGTTTTCCATGAACCACCAAGCCACCATCAAGGATCTGCCCAGCTGCATTGTGTTCTCCAAAACCATGACCGTGCCCGACTTCTCCGCGTACTTCGAGGTGATCCCCGCCCTCGGCCGCGCCGTGAAGGCGGCGAACCCGAACCTCAAATGCGCCACGCCCGAATACTGCTTCATCACCTACCTCGACGGCGAGTACAAGGAGCGCGACATCACCATCAAGTACAGCGAGGCCGTGGAGGAGTACGGCGTGGAGTCGGACGGCATCGTGTTCGAGGAGGCGCCGGCCGTCACCGTCGCGTCCGTGATGCACCGCGGCCCCTACGCCGATCTGCCGCGCGCCTACGCGTTCGCGATGAACTGGATCGAGCAGAACGGCTACCGTGTGTCCGACCTCGCCCGCGAGAGCTACATCGACGGCATCTGGAACTGCGCCGACGAGTCCCAGTGGCTCACCGAGATCCAGGTTCCGGTGGAGAAGAGGTAGCGTGCGGCTGATCGGGGGGGGGTGCGTCGCCCCCCGATCAGCTAGTCTTCGAGGATCCCGAACCCGTAGTGCCGACGGGGTGCCTACCTCCTATTTCATCAGCATCTTCAGCAGCCTCATCTTCGTATCGTCGAAGGGCGGGTTGCGGATGGGCAGCTCCAGCCAGGTGCCTTTCTTGAGCGTCGATTTGTAGTGCGTGAAGCAGTCGAATCCCGCTTTGCCATGGTAGGCGCCCATACCGGAGTTGCCCACGCCGCCGAAGCCCATGTGGTTGTTCGCCAGGTGGATCACCACGTCGTTCACCGTGGCGCCGCCGAAGGGCAGACGGGTGAGCACACGGTGCTGCACCTGCTTGTCGTCGGAGAACACGTAGCAGGCGAGCGGCTTCTCGAAGGTGCGCACGATGTCGAAGGCCTGGTCAAGCGAGCGGTACGTGAGTACGGGCAGCACGGGTCCGAAGATTTCCTCGCCCATGACGGGGTCGTCGAGCGTCACGCCCCGCAGGCACGTGGGCTCGATGCGCAGCGTCTCGGGGTCGCCGTGGCCGCCGAACGCCACTGTCGCGTCCGGGTTACGGTTCTCGATGAGCCCCATAACGCGCTCGAAGTGGCGCTGCGAGATCATGTGCGGCCACTGCTCGCACGCCAGGATGTCCTGCCCGTAGTACTGATGGAAGCACGCGTCGAGCTGCGACACGAAGTCGTCCACGACGTTCTCATGCACGAGGAAGTAGTCGGGAGCCACGCACGTCTGCCCTGAGTTGATGCCCTTGCCCCAGGCCACGCGCTGCGCCGCGCGCTTCACGTTGGCGGTCTCGTCCACGATGCAGGGGCTCTTCCCGCCCAACTCCAGCGTGACGCGCGTGAGGAACCGTGCGCCGGCCTGCATCACGGCGTGGCCGACGCGCGGGCTGCCGGTGAAGAACAGCTTGTCCCAGCGAACGTCGAGCAGCCAATCGTTCATATCGCTCGAACCGGGGAATCCGAAAACGTATTCGGGGGGAAACAGGCTGGCTACCATCTCCAGCAGGAACCCGCTCGTGGCAACGGATGTTCGCGAGGGTTTGAGCGCGACGCAGTTGCCGGCGGCGATGGCATCCACCATCGGCACGAGCGCAAGCTGAACGGGGTAGTTCCACGGCGAGAGCACGAGGGCCACGCCGAGCGGGCTGGGGTAGACCTTCGACGTGGAGCGAAAATGCACGATGGGCGTGCGTACGCGACGGGGGCGCGCCCATCGACCGAGATGCTTCAGGCACGTATTGATCTCCTCGTATACGAGGCCGAGTTCGGTGGCGTAGCCTTCGAACGACGACTTTCCCAGATCTTCGGCGAGTGCGTCGAGCGCGCGCTGCTCGTTCGCTTTGAGGTAGGCCTTCAGCTTCACGAGGGCCTGACGGCGGTAGTCGATCTGCATCGTGGCGCCCGTCGCGAAGAAATCTCGCATGCGCTGCGCCTGGGCTTCGACGTCGGCGATGCTTTCAAAGGTGGAGGAGGTGGTCATGATCTCGCCTTTCTATCAGTCCGCATGCGCTACCGAGCAGACGCGCCGAACGCCGCATCCAGTATTTCCAGGGCGTCTTCCAGGGTGATCTCGGTTACGTTGTACAGCGCGGCGCCGTCATAGCGGGCCTGCTTGGCCACGGCGGGCAGCTGATCGCGCGCAACGCCCAGCTCGGACAGCGTAAGCGGCACGCCGTAGCGCTCGTGGTACAGGTCGTTCAGCGAGAACAGGTGCTCGCTGAACGCGCGGTCTCGCTCTTCGCCAGATGCGTCCGGACTCAGGCCTGCCGCGCGGGCGGGTGCGAGGTGCGGCAGCAGCTCGCCGTAGAGCCCTTTGTGGATGCCGCGCTTCACGTTGAATGCCACGCAGTGGGGAAGGAGCATCATCATGGCCTGGCCGTGCGGGATGTGGCAGAGGCCGCCGAGCGAGTGCCCGAGCGCATGCACGATGCCCACCATGGCGTTGCTGAACGCCGCCCCCGCCATGAGCGATCCGAGCGCGAGGCTCGTGCGCGCATCGACGTTCGCGCCGTCGCGGCAGGCCGTGGGCAGGTTGGCCGCGATGAGCTCGATGGCCTTCACCGCGAACGCGTCGGACACGGGGTTCTTCTGGATGGACGTGTACGCCTCCACGGCGTGCGTGAGCGCGTCCATACCGGTGGTGGCCGTGAGCTTGGGCGGCAGCGACGCCGTGAGCGCCGGATCGAGGATGGCCGTGTGTGGCACCAGCTTGTAGGAGGTGAACGAGAGCTTCGCATGCTTCTTCGTGTCGGCCACCACGGCCACGAGCGTCACCTCGCTGCCGGTGCCGGCCGTCGTGGGCACGGCGACGAGTGGCGGCAGGTCGGCGTGGAGGATCTCGGAGCCCTGCAACGTGGCGAAGTCCACGCCCTCGCAGGCGAGCGAGGCGGCCGCGCCCTTCGTAGTGTCGATGACCGAGCCGCCTCCGATGGCTACGAACCCGTCGCAGCCGCGCTCGGCGTAGAGGCGCGCCACCTCGTTCACCACGTCCATGGACGAGTCGGGCGGCACCTGGTCGAACACCTCGTAGGCCACGCCGGCCGCGTCCAGCACGTCGGTGAGCTTGGCGGCCACGCCCAGCTTCACCAAGCCCGCGTCCGTCATGACCAGCGGGTGTGCCACGCCGCGGTCCGCCAGTTCGTCGGGCAGCTTGTCGAGCGCATGCGCTCCGCAGACGATCTTGGTGGGGCAGCAGAATTCGAAAGCGTTCACCGGGTTGTTCCTTTCTCGATAAGGCTCAGCTTCGCGGGGCGGCGACGGCGCCGCGACGGTACGCCGCGCGCCAGCCGAAGAAAATTTTCAGCAGCGCTGTGAACAGATAGGTGAGGGCCACGCCCATGTCGTTTGGGCCGCGCGTGGAGAACGCGCGCTGGGCGAGGGCATCTTTGAGCGTCATGTTGCCCGAGAAGCACGCGAATGCATACGCGAGGGAGCGGAACGCGATGACGTAGTCGATGGTGACGGCGTCGCCCGACGTGGTCAACCCGCTCCCCGGCTCCACATCGTAGGCTACGATATCGGGCGGCACGCGCCTGAACGTGCCGCGAGCGGTTCGTTCGCAGAAGGCCGCCAGATTCGTGCCGTTTACGGCCAGCATGAACGTGCAGCCGGAGGTTACGTAGCCGATCTCCGCCCGAATGCTCGGCGACACATGTCTGAACAGGTTGACCAAGTGCGGAAGAAGGCGCAAGAGTACGCGCACGTAGAGCGTTTGGAAGCGATGGGCTGCGCCGAGCGGGCGGGTCGAAGGTTCGGACATGGCATGCTCCTTGCGTACGAGATAACGGCAGTATGATAGCGCTGCGACGATCCGACGACGTGAAAGCGCGCGGTAAAAGCAGACGGCGCTTCGACGTGCGGGCATGGTCGGCAGGCGATCGGAGTGCGCGGGGAGTACGGAGCAGGGATGCGCGTACACCAAACGGTGTAATTCCATGACGCGAAGATGACAATTGAGCACAGGGCCAGCAGATCAAAAGTCGCCGTGATACAGTTGCGCCATCAATTTCGAGCAGTGATCCGATCATAGACCACCACGATTCCAAGGAGCGTGAACCACATGACCGATATGCACGGAACCAATCCCGGCGGCAGTCCTGTGCCCCCGCCGAGCGATGAGCATGCTCAGCATACGACGCAGCCGGACCAACAGACGTACGGGCAGCAGCCATACTATCAGCAGCCGCATCCGGCGGGTGCCGTCACGGTGCAGAAGAAATCGCACGGGCTGCGCACGTTCCTGCTCGCGTTCTGCGGCGCCGCGCTCGCGTGCGTGATCGGTCTCGGCGGCTTCGCCGTGTGGCAGTCTGTGTCAGGCGCCTCGAATGGCGGCGGCAACGATTCGGGCGGATCATCCACCCAGCTTGGCTCGTCCACGTCGAGTTCGATTGACGCCAAAGACGCTCAAGCCGATCAAACGCTGGCCGAAGCGGTGGCGAGCAAGTCCCTGCCGTCCGTTGCCGCTATCGACGTGTATGCGAACCAGTCCAGCATGTCGGGCATGTACGGCTTCGGAGCAGGCAACGGATCCGGCTCCGACACGCTTACGCAATCGTCGCTCGGCAGCGGCGTCGTGCTCACCGACGACGGCTACATCATCACGAACTACCATGTCATATCCGGCGGCGACGCCTTCAAGGTGACTATCGAAGGCGACACCTACGACGCGGAGGTTGTAGGCAGCGATCCCAGCTCCGACATCGCGGTCATCAAGGCCAAGGATGCGAGCGGCCTCAAGGCCATCGAGATCGGCAACTCCGACGACCTCGTCATCGGAGAATGGGTCATGACCATCGGCAGCCCGTTCGGCCTCGAGCAGTCCGTGGCCACCGGCATCGTGTCGGCTACGAGCCGCTCGCAGATCATGGATGCCGGCACCGACGAATACGGTCAGAGCTCCGGCGAGACCACTATCTACCCGAACATGATCCAGACTGACGCAGCCATCAACCCCGGCAACTCGGGCGGTGCGCTCGTCGACGCAGACGGCAAGCTCATCGGCATCAACACGCTGATCACGTCCTACTCCGGCAACTACTCCGGCGTCGGCTTCGCCATTCCGGTGAACTACGCGGTGAATCTCGCGCAGCAGATCATCGATGGCAAGACACCGACCCACGCGCAGCTCGGCGTGTCCCTGTCCACGGTGAACGCCCAGAACGCCCAGCGCTACGGCCTGGCCGCTGACAGCGGCGCGTACGTCGCAGCCGTGAGCGAGGGTTCCGGCGCAGCCCAGGCCGGCATCCAGGTCGGCGACATCATTACGAAGTTCGACGGCCAGAACGTGGAATCCGCAAGCGACCTCATGCTGGATGTTCGTTCCAAGAACCCCGGCGACAAGGTGACGCTCGACGTCAACCGCAACGGCGAGACCAAGCAGGTCGAGGTCACGCTCGGCTCCGACGAGAGCGCGCAGAGCGCCTCCACTCAGCAGAACAGCGGTAATGGGTCGATGCTCGAGCGCCTGTTCGGCGGTGGAGCATCGAACGATAAGGCGGCGTAAGCGCGCGACCGCATCGGTTCAGCACGCAACGCGAAGGCCCTGGATCATGCGTCCGGGGCCTTCGTTCGCTTCGGATCCGTCACGATCGATGGCGTCATGAGCATGGAGCAGCGCAGCGTCTGGTCATTGCGTGGAATGACCGAAAAGGGAGGCCGAGGGCGAGCCGCCTTTTCCATTTTTCGGGTAAGATGATCGGCGCAAGAACGAAGCGATCGTCGAAGGGGTTGGTCGGATGTCAGAAGACTGCCGGTACAAGCGCGTGCTGCTCAAGCTGTCGGGAGAAGCGCTGGCGGGTGATGTGGGCTATGGCATCGATCCGAAGGTGGTCGACGATCTGGCCGATCAGATCGCCGAGATCGTGCGCGGTGGCGTGCAGCTGGCAGTCGTCGTGGGCGGCGGCAACATTTTCCGCGGTCTGGCCGGAAGCGCCGAAGGCATGGATCGTGCGCAGGCCGATTACATCGGCATGCTGGCAACTGTTATGAATGCGCTGGCTCTTCAGGACGCTTTCGAGCGCCACGGCGTCTTCTCCCGCGTGCAGAGTGCCATCAACATGCAGGAAGTGTCCGAGCCCTACATCCGGCGTCGCGCTATCCGCCATATGGAGAAGGGGCGCGTCGTCATTCTGGCCGCCGGCACCGGCAACCCCTATTTCACCACCGACACGACGGCCGCCCTGCGCGCCTGCGAACTCGATGTCGACGTGCTCATGAAGGCCACGAAAGTCGACGGGGTATACGACAGCGATCCCGAGAAGAACCCGAACGCCAAGCGGTTCGACCGCATCAGCTACATGGACGTGCTTTCGAAGAGCCTTAACGTCATGGACTCTACTGCGACATCGCTGTGCATGGACAACAATGTTCCTATGATCGTGTTCGATCTGACCGTGAAGGGCAACATTTCACGCGCTTTGAAGGGCGAAAACGTCGGAACCACGGTAGAATAGGGTCGTCGGCTCGCGTCCCCGGGGCGGGCGCAAGGCAGGGTCTAGGGCGAAAGGAATCGGAATGATCGACGATATTATGCTGCAGGCCGAAGAACGCATGCAGGGCGCGCTCCACTCGCTGGGCAACAACTTTTCTTCCGTGCGCACGGGACGTGCGAACGCCATGGTGCTCGATCGCATCAGAGTGGATTACTACGGCGTGCCCACGCCAGTGAACCAGATGGCAGGCATCAAGACGCCGGATGCGCACATGCTGGTCATCGAGCCGTGGGACAAGGGCGTGCTCGGCGCAATCGAGCAGGCCATCCTTGCGAGCGACTTGGGCGTGACGCCGTCCAACGACGGATCCGTCATTCGTCTCCCGTTCCCTACGCTCACCGAGGAACGCCGTCGTGATCTGGTAAAGCAGTGCAAGGGCTACGCCGAGGAGGCGCGCGTCGCCGTTCGCAAGGCGCGCCAGGAGGCTAATGCTGCCATCGAGCGCGCAGTCAAAGAGGACAGCCTTCCCGAGGACGATGAGCGTCGTGCCCAGTCCGAGGTGCAGAAGCTCACGGACAAGTACGTGGCCGAAATAGACGAGGCTTTCAAGAAGAAGGAAGCCGAAGTCATGGAGATCTAGGGGTTCTGCGGGCCTCCGGCCCGCGGAATTGCTCGACGCTGCGAAGCGTCGGGGCTTCCCATCTCGCGGCGAAGGCGATAGCTCGCGTACCGAAGTACGCTTCGCCATCGCCTTCGCCGCGATCTGGGGCACCGCGGCGCTTCTCGCTGACTTACTGCGCCGACCTGCAACTGCAAGATCAACCTGGGTGC
Source organism: Enteroscipio rubneri (assembly GCF_963929405.1). Lineage (NCBI taxonomy): Bacteria > Bacillati > Actinomycetota > Coriobacteriia > Eggerthellales > Eggerthellaceae > Enteroscipio > Enteroscipio rubneri. Next base: position 13,946 of record NZ_CAWVIN010000001.1, read on the forward strand.
TCGACGTGCGACCTGAAAGCAGTGCTTCCTTGAACAAGCCGCTCGACTACATATTCCCGAACCCTCCCGCCGGCCTTGATCCGACGCGGCTCGACCCTGCGGCGGTGCCCGAGCACGTAGCCGTCATCATGGATGGCAACGGTCGCTGGGCCAAAGAGCGCGGCAAGAACCGCCTGTTCGGCCACAAGGCCGGCATTGAAGCGGTGCGCGAGACCATCCGGTGCGCGTCCGACGTGGGCGTGCGCTACCTGACCATCTACTCGTTCTCGTCCGAGAACTGGAAGCGGCCCCAAGACGAGGTCATCGGCCTCATGAACCTGTTTGCCACCACGATGCTCGCCGAGGTGGACGGCCTGCACGAGGAGCACGTGCGCGTGATGACCATCGGGCGCACCGACGAGCTGCCGAAGAAGACGCGCGACGCGTTCGCGGAGGCGTGGGAGAAGACGAAGGACAACGACGGCATGACGCTCGTGGTGGCCGTGAACTACGGCGGCCGCGTGGAGATGCTGGACGCCATGCGCTCGCTCATGGACGAGGCCCATGCCGCGGTGCGTGCCGGCCGCGCGCCCGAGGAGCTGACCGAGGAGTCGTTCGCCCGCCACCTGTACACCGCGGACATTCCCGACCCCGACCTGCTCATCCGCACGAGCGGTGAGATGCGCGTGTCGAACTTCCTGCTGTGGCAGATCGCCTATTCCGAGTTCGTGTGCACCGACGTGCTGTGGCCCGACTTCGACCGCTACGAGCTCCTGCGAGCGCTCTTGGAGTTCCAGGGGCGCGACCGCCGGTTCGGGGCGGTGAAGTAAGTGGCTCAGCGGCCCTCACGTCATCCCAAGCGAAGGCCGCAGGTCGGCGGTGAAGGGTCCCGCTCTGCACCGGTCGAGGATCCCGCTGCGGGCGATGATCCCAAGCGCACGGGGCGCATCAAGGATTTCGCCTACGAGAAAACGCCTAAGAAGCTGAAGAACGCCACCGACTTGCAGGTGCGCTTTCGCACGGGCTTCGTGTACGTTGCCCTGTCGGTGCTGTGCATTCTTGTCAGCGATTGGACTACGGTGGCGTTCCTCGTGGTTACGGCCGGCATCACGGCCGGTGAGTTCTACTACATGCTGCGGTCCGACGCGAAGCTGCCCAACGAGATGCTCGGCATCATCGCGGCCATGCTGTATCCGCTCAGCGTGTTCCTCTTAGGGCTGGACGGCGCACTGTACGTGAGCCTCGCGCTGCTGCTGGCGCTCATCATGTGGTACGTGTTCTGGATGCGGGCACGCGTCCCCGACGTGGGCGTGAGCTTCTTCGGCGCCGCGTACTGCGGCATGCTGCTGTCGGGCCTTGTCGTTGTTCGCACGGCGCTGCCCCAGCCGTGGGGCGGGGTGCTGGCGCTCGGCATCTTCTTCAGCGTGTGGGCGAACGATTCGTTCGCGTATCTCGTGGGCAGCAAGTTCGGCAAGCATAAGCTGGCGCCGCGCACGAGTCCGAAGAAGAGCTGGGAGGGCTTCATCGCCGGGCTCGTCGGGTCGGCGGCGTTCTGGTGCCTGATGACCCTCATCCCGGGCGTGACGATGTCCATTCCGCAGGCGCTGCTGTTCGGTTTGATCAGCGGGCTTATGGGCGTGCTCGGCGATTTGGCCGAAAGCCGCATCAAGCGCAACTCGGGCTTCAAGGACTCCGGCACCATCATGCCGGGTCACGGCGGGCTGCTCGATCGTTGCGACTCGCTGTTTTTGGTGGCCGTCACCTCGGCCATCCTGCTGCTCGGCTTCGGCTGCATACCGTATCCGGTTCCGCTGGTCTGACGGAATGCGATGCTGCTGCGGCTGTCCTCGTCGACGTAAGGACGACTTGTTGAACGTGCGTATATGTAGGAGGCGCGCATGAGGCGCATCGTTGTGTTGGGCTCCACGGGTTCCATCGGCACGCAGACGCTCGACGTGGCGCGCCGCCATTCCGACAAGCTGAAGGTGGTGGGACTCGCCGTGAACGCGCGGGCCGACGACCTGTTGACGCAGGCGCGGGCGTTCGGTGTGCGCCACCTCGCGGTGGGCGATACGCGCCTGGCGGGCGAGCCGATTGCCGACGACCTGTTGGCGCAGGCGCGCAGCGGCGCGGCACCGGTCGCGGATGCGCCGTCGTCGCTGGCCCAGGCTGTGGCGCGTCGCAACGCGGGCGGGGAGGGGTCGCTCGGGTTCGGTGCCGACGCGGTGGTCGGACTCGTGCGCCTCCCCGAGGCCGACATCGTGGTGAACGCGCTCGTGGGCGCCGCCGGCCTCCGTGCCAGCTACGAGACGCTTGCGGCGGGCAAGGTGCTCGCGCTGGCGAACAAGGAGTCGCTCGTGGTGGGCGGCGACCTCATCATGCCGTTGGCCGCCCAGGTCGATGCGCAGCGCCGTGCGGCCGGCTTTGCTCCCGATGCCGGCCCGGCCGGCGCCCTCATGCCTATTGATTCGGAGCACGGGGCCATCTACCAGTGCCTGATCGGCGAAGATGCGCGGGAGGCGAGCCGCCTGTGGGTGACCGCTTCCGGCGGTCCGTTCCGCGGGCGCACACGCGACGATCTTCGGGACATCACGCCGGCCCAAGCGCTTGCACACCCGACATGGAACATGGGGGCGAAGATATCCATTGATTCCTCGACGTTGATGAACAAGGGACTCGAGGTCATCGAGGCACACCATCTGTTCGCCATGCCCTATGACAAGATCACTGTGGTCGTGCAGCCGCAGAGCGCTATCCACTCCATGGTGGAGTTCGCCGATGGCAGCGTGAAAGCGCACCTGGGCACAACCGATATGCGCATTCCCATCCAGTATGCGCTCAGCTACCCCGAGCGTTGGGACGCGCCGGTTGCGCCCCTCGATTTCCGTGCGCTCGGTTCGCTCGAGTTCGCTGCACCGGACGAGGATACGTTCCGCTGTCTGGCGCTTGCACGCCATGCGGGTGCGGAAGGCGGGACGCTGCCGTGCGTCATGAACGCCGCAAACGAGGTTGCCGTTGCGGCGTTTCTTGCCGAAGAGGGCAGCTATCTGGGTATCGCGGCATGCGTGGAGGCCGTCATGGAGGCGCATGAGCGCGAGGGCGTTCAGCGCGTGGAGAGCCTCGACCAGCTTGAACAGATCGACGGTTGGGCCCGTTCATGCGCCCGCGCTTGGATTGCCGATCATTGAGGCGCGTTGGCTCCGGGCGTATGTCGGCGCGTCTGCCCTTCGTTGTGGAGCGCGCCCTTTGGCTGCGGGGCCTTGGCGCAACGATCCAGTGTGGCGGTTTCGTCTCCCACTTGTAGGTTTTTCCCGAACGCCGGTTCGCGCCTGACGGCCTTCCGTATAATGGCGCCATGCGCGCTGCGAACGCGTGCGGGACATGTTTTCCTCGCATTCGAAAGGATACGAGTATATGGATATCGTTTTGATGATTCTCTGCGCTACGGCGGTGCTCGGCTTCCTCGTGTTCATCCACGAGGGCGGCCACTACCTGGCGTCGCGTGCGTTCGGCGTGCGCGTGACCGAGTTCATGCTCGGTTTGCCCGGCCCGTCCATCGGCTTCACAAAGTGGGGAACCAAATTCGGCGTGACGCCCATTCTGTTGGGCGGGTATGCGAAGGTGTGCGGCATGGAGCCCGGCGAGATGAGTCCGCACCTCGAGGCGGCGCTCGCATCCCTGCACCGACGCGGCACCGCGAATATGGAGGACGTAGCGCGTGACTGCGGCATCACCGATGATGAGGCGTACGAGGCTCTCGAAGAGCTGGTCGAGTGGGGAAGCGCGACAGGACCCACGAAGAAAGATCAGTTCAACACGTATCGGGCTCCAGCATTCCAGCCAAGCAGAAGGCAGATCAAGGCCGCGCAGGATGCGGGCGAGCCCTTGCCCGAACCATACGCGCTCGGTCAGGCGCGTTCCGTAGCGGATCCGCATGCCCTGTTCGAGAGCGAGTACAAGCAGCAGTACCGCAGCTTGCCGTTCTGGAAGCGCTCGGTCATTCTCGTGGCGGGCGTGGGCGTGAACCTTCTGTTCGCCATCCTAGTGTTCGTGGTGCTGTACTCGGTGCTTGGCTTCGACGTGCAGAACCCGGAGACGGGCGAGATTGCCCATATGGCTTTGGATCCTGTGCGTTCCGTCGAGATGGGCTTCATGTACATTGGCATGGTCGTGCAGGCGGTGGCGGGGCTGTTCAATCCTGCCACGGCGGCCGAGACGGTGTCGAATTCAGCGTCCATCGTGGGCATCGCCGTGATGTCGAAGGATGCGGCCATGCTCGGTTTCGAGAGCTTTCTACTGTTCACAGCAATGATCTCGGTGTCGCTCGGCATCATGAATCTGTTGCCCATCCCGCCGCTTGACGGCGGGCGCTTCGTCATCGAGGTGTTCCAGAAGCTGTCGCGCAAGATGGTGTCCATGAGGGCGCTGAACTATCTGTCGGCGGCGGGCATGGTGCTGTTCCTCGGCTTTTTTCTCGTCATGGTCAACCAGGACATCCAAAGGTTCGTATTCGGCAACTGGTAAAGCTTCGGCATTCCGCAGCCGCTGCATTCCAGGCGAGCTGACGGCAGGTTCGTTGCGGGCCGTTCCGCCGCGCCGCCGTTCGGACGCGCTTCTGCCCGAGTTCGCGTTCGGACGTTTTTGGGGCAGACTTCGTGAACAGAGTTCGGTGCGGGCCGTTTCGGCGGTACAATAGTCCGGCATGCGCTTCAAGTGCATGTCAGACGAACCGAACGGGGAGCCGCAATGGGCAAGCCAAACGAACATACTCGCCAGGTCATGGTGGGCGATGTGCCGCTGGGAGGCGGCGCGCCTGTTGTCGTGCAGTCCATGCTCAATGCGCCCGCTGACGATGCGGCTGCCAATCTCGCGCAGATTGAGGAGCTTGACGCTGCAGGCTGCGAGATCGTGCGCATGGCCATTCCGCACCGGCGCGATATCGACGTCTTCGCCCAGGTCTGTTCCGCGTCGCCCTTGCCCGTGGTGGCCGATATCCACTTCGACGCGCACATCGCCGTGGAGGCTGCTCGCCGCGGGGCCGCGAAACTGCGTATTAACCCCGGCAATATCGGAGGCCTCGACAAGACGCGCGCCGTGCTCGATGCGGCGGGCGAGGCGGGCATTCCGATCCGTATTGGCGTGAACGCCGGATCGCTCGATGGGGCGCTTGCCGCGCGCGACGATCTGACGCTACCGCAGAAGCTGGCGCGGTCGGCCGCCGACTACGTGCGCTTCTGCGAGGACGAAGGCTTCCGCGATCTTGTCGTGAGCGCGAAGGCGCACGACGTCATGACCACGGTGCGCACCTACCGCCTACTCGCCGAGGAGCTGCCGCACGTGCCTTTGCACATCGGCGTCACGGAGGCGGGCACGGCCTTCCAGGGGGCCATCAAGAGCGCCTGCGGCCTTGGGATTCTGCTTGAGGAGGGTATCGGCGACACGCTGCGCATCTCGCTCACGGACGATCCCGTGCAGGAGATTCGCGCGTGCTGGACGCTGCTTGCGTCGCTCGACCTGCGTCGACGAGCCCCCGAACTGGTTAGCTGTCCGACGTGCGGGCGTTGCCAGGTGGATCTCATCGGGTTGGCCCGGGAGGTGGAAGATCGCATCGCGCATCTCGACAAGCCGCTCAAAGTGGCGGTGATGGGGTGTGTGGTTAACGGCCCGGGTGAAGCTGCCGACGCCGATATAGGCGTGGCTTGCGGTGCGGGTTCGGGCGTGGTGTTTGTGCAGGGAACCGTCGTTCGCAAGGTGGGGGAGACCGCCATTGCGGACGCTTTGATGGAGGAGATAGGAAGGCTATGACGAACGCGACCAATATCATGCGCATGAGCGAGCTGTACGTGCCCACGCTCAAGGAGGATCCTGCCGATGCCGAGATTGCCAGTCACCGTCTGCTTTTGCGCGCTGGCATGATCCGCAAGACGGCGTCGGGGGTGTACACCTTTCTGCCGCTCGGCAAACGGGTCCTCGCCAAGGTGGAAAATATCGTTCGCGAGGAGATGGACGCCATCGGCGCGCAGGAGATCATGATGCCGGCGCTTCAGCCGGCGGAGCTTTGGTACGAGTCGGGTCGCTGGAACGACTACGGGCCCGAGCTTATGCGCCTTGCCGATCGCCATGGCCACGAATTCTGCCTCGGGCCCACCCATGAGGAGCTGCTCACCGCTACGATGCGCAACGAGCTGCGCTCTTACAAGGAGCTGCCGCTTGCGCTCTACCAGATTCAGGTGAAGTTCCGAGACGAGATTCGCCCGCGCTTCGGTCTTCTGCGCAGCCGCGAGTTCATCATGAAGGACGCCTACAGCTTCCATGCCGACCAGGAGTCGCTCCAGAAGACCTACGACGACATGAGCGCCGCCTACGAGCGTATCTGCAAGCGCATGGGCCTTGACTTCCGTCCGGTCGAAGCCGATTCGGGCCAGATTGGCGGCAGCGTGACCTGCGAGTACATGGCGCTCGCCGAAGCGGGCGAGGCGGAGCTTGTGCACTGCGCGTGCGGCTATGCGGCCAATGCCGAGGCTGGCGACTGCCTAGCGCGCCCGACCGTCTACGATGTGTCGAAGATGGAGAAGATCGCCACGCCTGACGTGCACACCATAGCCGAGCTGGCCGCATTCCTCGACATTCCCGAGTCGTCCACCGTCAAAGCGCTGTCCGGAAAGAACGCCGAAGGCCAGCTCGTCGTCTTGTTCGTTCCTGGCGACCACGACCTCAACGAGCTGAAAGCCGCTCGCGCAGCCGGTGGTTTCGAGCTGCTCACGGATGAGGACATGGAGGCCTTCGGGCTGCATAAGGGCTCGATGGGACCCGTGGGCCTGCCGCAGGAGGCTCGCGTGATCGCTGCGCGCAGCTTGCAGGCGGTTCCCAAGTGGGTGGTCGGAGCCAACGAGGAGGGATTCCACTATGTAGGCGCCCGTCTGGGCGAGGATTTCGATGTGGATGAGTGGGCGGATCTCTGCACCGTCCAGCCGGGCGACAGCTGTCCGGAGTGCGGGCTGCCGCTCGAAGGCGCTCGTGGTATCGAGGTCTCGCAGGTGTTCCAACTTGGCGACAAGTACTCGCGCGCGATGGGTGCCACGTTCATGGATGAGGACGGCGAGGAGCGACCGTTCCTTATGGGCTGCTACGGTGTGGGCATCTCGCGTTCGATGGCTGCCATCGTCGAACAGCACAACGACGAGAACGGCATTTCCTGGCCGCTGCCCGTCGCGCCGGCGCACGTGTGCGTCGTGCCGCTCGTCGTAGGGGACGACTTCGTGCATCCGGCTGCGGAGAAGCTGGCGGCGGAGCTGTCGAAACTGGGTCTAGAAGTGGTCATCGACGATCGCAAAGAGCGCGCGGGCGTGAAGTTCGCCGACGCCGATCTGATCGGCTGGCCGTTGCAGGTGATCGTCGGCAAGCGCAGCTTGTCCGAGGGCAAGGTGGAAATCAAGCGCCGCAGCACCGGCGCTCGACGCGACATCGATCTCGTCGCGCTGCGGGACGGCCTCGCTTTCACGCTGCGCAACGCGAAAACCTGGGGCAACGAGCTGAGCCTGTTCGGCCAGCTGTTCGAATAGGAAGACATCAAGCCGGTACCTGGTGAAAGGGGAGAGAACCTCGTGCAGCGCGACATCAACGCTGTCCTGTTCGATTTGGATGGGACGCTCGTTGACACCTACGATCTGATCTTGGCTTCGTTCCGACATGCGACGAAGACGGTGCTGGATAAGGTCATCCCCGATCAGGAGCTCATGTGCAAGGTAGGTCAGCCCCTTGTCATGCAGATGTGGGATTTTACCACCGACCAGGCTGTGCACGACGAGCTCATGGCGTCCTACCGCGCTCATAACGCACGTGTGCACGATGACCTCATCAAGATATTTCCCGGCACCGCGCCTGCGCTCGGGCGCCTGAAAGAAGCGGGCGTGCCGCTTGGGGTGGTCACGTCGAAGCGGCACGAGGCCGCTATGCAGGCGCTTGAGCGCTTCGATTTGGCTGGGTATTTCGAATTTGTCGTGAGTCCAGACGATTGGCCTGAGTACAAGCCCGCTCCCGGTCCCGTGCTGCATGGCTGCGAGCTCCTTGGGCGTGCGCCGCAAGAGTGCCTCTACGTGGGCGACAGTCCTTTTGACATGCAGGCGGGCAACGGAGCGGGATGTCCGACGGCTGCAGCGCTTTGGGGTATGTTCCCGCCTGCGGCATTGCACGCCGAGCGTCCCGTCTTCATGTGCGCGGATATCGCCGAAATCCCCTTGCTGGTGCACTAGCCTACTGCACGGCTTCAAGTGCTCGTGAGTGGTTTCCGTTCGCCGCTCTGCTCCTGCCGCTCGATCGATGGGCTTCGACGCTCGTGTCCGTTCGTCGGGAAATGACGCCTCGGCTGCATGGTCTTCAGGAGAAACAGCCTGTTCGTCTTTTAAAGTAGGGTCGGTAAGGGACTACGTACGCAGCACCAGCAAGAATCGCGCAGCTGCTGCGGATGATGGCATCCGCACGCTTCAGCGCACTTGAACGGAAGGTTGATCGCCGTGTTGGATTCCAGTCGACTCTCAGACGAGGAAGCGAGCGCCATGTTCGAACAGCTCGGCATACCAGAAAAGGCACAAGCAAGGAAAGAGCCCCAGCCTTCTCCGCGAGCCGCATCGAACGATTCCGAAGTTGCCCGTTTGCTCAGGGAGCTCTATCGCTCCGATGTCGGAAAACACCCCACCCGCAACGTGTAGCGGAGAGCGGTCGGCATGCCGCGAGCCAGTATCGGCATCATTTCGCGTGCAGCCGCGAGTTCCTGCTTCAGCGCCAGGTGAAGCGCAGGTTGCGAATGCTCTGAAACGGAAGAGCTGCCGCGCTTTGTGACGAGCCGGTCATGGGTCGTCTCTCTTTCGCCCACATCATGCCGTGCGCATTGCCCTTTGCGCCGATTTAGTGCATCATGGTTTCAGGGCCGGCTGCAGCGCGGACGGCTATCTTCGGCAAAAGGAGGCTCTCATGGCGAATTTCGGCGATGGTTTCAAGAATATCTTCTTGGCCGGCATCGGAGCGATGGCCATTACCGGCGAGAAGACCAAGGAACTGGTGGATCAGCTCGTTGCGAAAGGCGAGCTGACGGTCGATCAGGGAAAAGAGATCAATAGCGAGCTCAAGCACAAGGCGGAGGACGCCTTCGGTACGGCACGCGAAAACGCGCTCGAGGCGTTCATGGCGACGCTCACGCCCGAGCAGCGCGCCGAATTCGCGGCGAAGGCGGCCGAGCTTGCCAAGAAGACGGATGTAGAACAGGCTGAGCAGGCTGAGGTGGGCGATGCGTCTCCCGTGGTCACAGGCGAAGGCGATGGCTCCTCCGCAGCGCCGACGAGCGCAGCCGATTCCCAGACGACTGGCGCATAGCGTTTAGCGCCGTACGCAGAGCAGGCATTCATGGGGGAGAACACGCTGCTCAAATACTTCTTCAGCTCCGGCGCGGATATCGATCCCGAGGATCGGTTCCACCTCAATCGCAGAACGAGGACGCGCCGGCTGAAGGAGATATACTCCATCCTTCAGAAACATCGCTTTCTCAAAGGCTTCACGCCCGAGGAGTTCCGCGCCATGCTGGAGGACTTGGGCCCGAGCTTCGTCAAGATCGGGCAGACGCTTTCGACGCGCTCCGAGATACTGCCGAAGGCGTACTGCGACGAGCTGGCGAAGCTTCAAATGGAATGCGATCCGCTTCCGTTCGACCAGATACTGGCCGCCATCGACGACATTTACGGCGATGCGCGCAGCGAGCTGTTTTCGCACATCGATCCGACGCCGCTTGGCAGCGCTTCGCTTGCGCAAGTGCACAAGGCGCGCCTCGCGAGTGGCGAGACAGTGGCTGTGAAGATACAGCGCCCTGGCGTCAAGGCGACCATGGCGCAGGATATCGACATCATGCGCATGGTGGCGCGCCTCGCGTCGCGCTACATGAAGGACGAGCAGATGCTCGACATGCGCGATGTGGTGGAGGAGCTGTGGGCGACGTTTCTCGAGGAGACCGATTTCGCGCGCGAGGCGGCCAACCTGCAGGAGTTCGCCCAGAACAACGGACAGGTTGCCTTTATCGACTGCCCCAAGGTCTATCCGGAGCTGTGCAGCGAGTACGTGCTTGTCATGGAGTACATCGATGGCATTCCTATCGTCGCCGCCGATCGTCTGCGCGCCGCCGGCTACGATCTGGAGGAAATCGGCACGAAGATCCTCGACAACTACGCCACCCAGATTCTCGACCACGGGTTCTTCCATGCCGACCCGCACCCGGGGAATCTCCTGATCCGAAACGGCAAGATCGTCTACATCGATCTCGGCATCATGGGCAGGCTCTCCCCTCGCGACCGAGCGGGGTTCGGAAACATCATCCAGGCCGTTGGCATGGAGAACGCCAAAGAGCTCAAAGACGCGCTTATGTCTTTCGCTATCGCGCGCGACAACGGTGCGATCGACCACCCGCGGTTCTTAGCCGATCTGGATCTACTGCTCAAAGACTACGGGTCGTGCGACGTCGCCGACATTGATGTCGGCCAGTTTCTGAGCGATGTGCTCACGCTTACGCGTGCGAGCAAAGTCACGCTTCCTTCATCCATCACGAGCGTGTCGCGCGGCATTGTTACCCTCGAGGGCACCATCGCGCCCTTCATCCCCAACGAAAATGTCGTGTCCATCATCAACGCGCATATCCGTCACTCGAAAAGCTCCCAGGACAAGCTGGTTGAGGCGATGGAGGAGCTTGCGCTTGCACTGCGCTCGTCATCGAAAGGCGCGTTCGAGGCAGCCCAATATTCGGGCGAGTCGCTCAAAATGCTCTCCCGCGGTCAGTTGAAAATGAACATGGAAGTGATCGGTTCCGACGCTCCGTTGTCGCGCCTCGGGATGATCATGAACCGTTTGACAATGGGCATCATCATCGCCGGTCTGTTCATTGGCTCGAGCATGCTCTCGTTGTCGACCATGGAGCCGCGCCTGCTTGGCGTGCCTATCCTTGCGTTCTTCGGCTATCTGGGTGCCGCCGTGCTGTCCATATGGGTGGTTGTGGATATCTACCGACGGAAATAGCATCCGAGCCCGGTTCTGCTTAGTTCGGTATAACAGCAGATCAGATATATGAAAATGCTTGTGATCGATCCGTCGCAACCAAAAGTTGCCGAAAATTCCAACTGAAAGCGGTCGCGGCTCGTTTCTCGCAACCGTAGTCTTTGGGGTAGGCTATGATGAACGGAACGAGAAAGGGCTCGCACCATGAACGTCGAGATCGCACAGCGCCTATCGGCGCGCCGCAAGCAAGCAGGGCTATCCCAGGAGGCGCTGGCCGAACGGTTGGGAGTGTCGCGGCAAGCCGTGTCAAAGTGGGAGCGCTCCGAATCGTCTCCCGACACAGACAATCTTATCGCGCTCGCGCAGCTGTATGGAGTGTCGCTTGACGACCTGTTGTATGTGGACGACGAGATGCGCGACGACGTGGCGTTCGAGGCCGCGGACCGCGCTGCCGGCCGGGAGACCGAAGCGGGAGCTCCCGCTTCGGGCAACGCGACGTCCCCTCCCGCGTCGTCGGCCGCCGTGCCGGAAGCTTCCGACGGTGCGGAGGATGCAGCCACGATGGACGGCAAAGCGCAGAAGGTGCGCATCGGCTTGGGCGGCATCCACGTGCTCGATGGCGACGACTACGTGCACGTGTCATGGCGCGACGGCGTGCACGTGAAGGATTCGAAGAAGGGCGACGAGGTCCACGTCGGGTGGAACGGTATCCATGTGAAGGAGGGTGCCGGCGCGAGCGCAGACGGCGCTCGCGAGGAGGACGGTGCCGAGGGCGACGCGGATGGCAAGCCCGGCAGCCGGTGCACGCTCGAGGACGACGAGGGCAGCCAGGTGGTCATCGACGGCGACGGCGTGGTGGTCAACGGTGAGCGCTTCGACAGCTGGCGCGACGCGCACGAGCGCTACGGTCACGGCCATATCCACGAGGAGCGCTGGAACGAGCCGTGCGGCTACACGGTGAACGGCGAGCGTTTCGACACGCTCGAAGAGGCGAGAGCGAAGTTCGGCCCCGAGGTGGGCGCATCCATTCCCGTGCGCAAGCATTACCTGCGTGCGTTCGAGAAGGAATGGGTGAAGTTCCCGTATCCGCTCGTGGTGATTGTCGTGTATCTCTTGCTGGGCATCCTGAACGGCGCATGGGCGATGGGGCTCTTCCTGTTCCTCACCATACCGTTGTACTACATGGTGGGCCATGCGATCGGTCGCAAGCGCATTGCGCCGCTCGTATCGGGAGCGTATCCCATCCTGGTGGTGGCCTGGTTCTGCTGGATGGCGTTCGTGGAGAACGCCCCGCACCCGGCTTGGGTGGCGTTCCTCACCATTCCGCTGGTTGAATGGCTCGTGCACAGCCTTTCGCGCTGGTGGCGCGACCGCAAGCGCGAGAAGGCAGCCGAGAAAGACGCTCCCATCGACGTCGAGGCGAAGTAGCGGTCGACTGCGTTCCGCTCCATGGCGTGCCTGGTGCAATGCGAGACAACTCTCACCAGTTCCCTTTCTGTGGGTGCGTTGCCAAAAAACAGGCCGGTTTGGCACGGTTTCCACCAGCGTCGGCGGGCTTTGGATGCTAAGTTTTTTCGTGACCTGGGAAAACAGCTGTCAGTTTTCTCGATGGCAGCTGCTGTCTCGGACCGTCGCAGGCGATTTGTGCCAAACCGGCCTGTTTTTTGGCAGTGGGTCCGATCGCGCTTTAGTCGGCTAAAGCATGCGGCCCTGCTTCGCTGGCCCGATTTCGCGGACTTGCTTGCAGCAGAGGTCCTTTGTACCCGAGCATAAAGGAAGCGGTCGAGGGCCTACCGGATAGCAGGTTGGGCGCGCGGTGCTCGAATGGCGTACAATGGCCTGCATCGGGCGTGCGACTGGGGGGGGGTGCGCGGTATGGTGAGTTCCTACATTGCCTGGTACCTGTTCCTGGCCGGGGCGGGCGGCGGCGCCTATGCTATCGGGGCGACGGTCGATCTTCTGCTTCGGTTCCGTAGTGGCTCATGGCTGAGCCGGGCAAGCGCCATCACCGATGCGGGTCTGCTTGCCGGTCCCGTGCTCGTGGCGATCAGTGCGGTGTTCCTGATGCTCGATCTGGGGTCGCCGCAGTTGGCCTTCCAGGTGTTTCTTGCACCCACAGGCAGCCTGCTATCGGCTGGTGCGTGGTCTATCGCGCTGTTCTGCCTGACGGCGGTGGCGGCGCTTTTTGCTGGTGCGGTGGACGGAGGCAGGGTGATCAGAACCGCCGAGGCTGCACTCAGCGTGATCTCCGCCCTGCTTTCGGCGTTCGTCATTGTGTACGCTGGCATATTTCTGTCTCTGTACCCGACAGTGCCGTTTTTGAACACGCCGCTCATCCCCGTGCTTTTCGTCGCTTCAGCGCTGGCTACGGGAGCCGCCGTTCTTATCACGATCGGATTCGTCCGCTCGGCGCGCGATGACGTGTCTGACGGGTTAGGCAGTTTGGTCAAACTCGACGCCGCGCTGGTGGCTGTGGAAGCGATCGTTCTCGCGCTTTTTATCGGATGCGCCTGGGAAGCGGGCGACGCACAGATCCGATCGGTCTTCGAGCTCGTTTCGGGTTCATGTTCGCTGTTCTTCTGGTTCGGTGTGGTGCTCGCTGGACTCGTCGTTCCGCTTTCGGTGGACATTATCGTCGCGGGTACGTCCTCGACTCCGATGCTTGCGATGGGGGCGGCATGCACTCTTGTGGGCGGACTCTGCCTTCGGTTCGCCCTTCTTTTCGCTGCGCAGAGACTCTGCCTCGTGGACATGAGCGCCCTCGTCTACTGGATGTAGTGTTCAGGCACTTCTGTCATTGCGATATGTGATACTATGACAATCACTATGATAAAGCAATCACTGGAAAAAAGAGAAGTTGCGGCCGACGCTATGGGAGCGTTCCAGGTGGACGAGAAGAGCGGCGTGCCCCTGTGGATTCAGATCCGCAAGCGGCTCGTGTTCCTTATCGCCTCCGGGAAGTACGAGCGTGGCGAGCGGCTGCCCTCGGTACGCGAACTGTCCGTGCGCCTGGGCGTGAATTACAACACTATCAACAAAGTGTATCAGGACCTCGAGCGTGACGGGTACATACTTACGAAGCGTGGACGTGGCACATACGTGTCGGATCTCAAGAGCGTGGAGCTCTCAGCGGTCGATGGGGACGTCGAGGCATTGGCGGCGGACTTCGTGCAGCAGGCGCTTGCTCGGGGTATGACGTCGGAGGACATTCACGATCTGGTGAGCGAGCAGATACTGCTGCTGGGAGCCGATGCTCGGACGTAGGACAGTCGAAGGACGAGGGGAGCTGCCGTGCGCAGCAAAACGAAGCGGGAGGGCCAGAAGCAGGTCGATCAGGCGGTCGCGCCCAAGAGCGTAGCCGCGTCGGCCGGGCGCAGGACATCGCGCAACAGCGTGTACGTGTTCGCTGCGGCCCTGTTTCTTATCGTTGCTGGGACCATGCTGGCGATAGGATGGAGTGTGCTCTCCTCGGGGTTGGTGATAGCCGCATTGGCTATCGGCGCCCTGGTTGCCTTCAGCGTCCGCATCGCGCCCCAGTGGGAACGCGTCGTCATCCTTCGCTTGGGCAGGTTTCACCGTGTCGCAGGGCCGGGGCCTTACTTCGTTATTCCGGTTATCGAACATGCGGCTTCGCATGTGGATCAGCGCATGGTCACCACGCCGTTTTCGGCTGAGGAGGCGCTGACGGCAGACCTCGTGCCGCTCGATATCGACTCCGTGTTGTTCTGGCTGGTGTGGAATCCCAAGGACGCCTGCGTGGAAGTGGAGGATTACGCATCCGCCGTATGGTGGGCCGCGCAAACGGCGCTGCGCGACGCCGTTGGGCGCATCAACCTGGCCGAGGTAGCCACACGGCGCGAGCAGCTGGACAACGAGATCAAGGAGATACTCGACGAAAAGACGCGATCATGGGGTATCACCGTGGTGTCCGTGGAGATTCGCGATATCGCCATCCCGAAGGATTTGCAGGATGCCCTGTCCAAAGAAGCTCAAGCTGAGCGCGAGCGCAACGCTCGTCTGCTGTTGGCCGAAATAGAGAAGGACATATCGGAGATGTTCGTGGATGCGGCGGCCGTATATGATCGAAACGACAAGGCGCTGCAGTTGCGTACGATGAATCTCATCTACGAGAGCGTGAAGGAGAAGGGCGGCCTCGTGATAGCTCCGAGTGCATTCGGCGAGGCGTTTAACAATATCGAGGGCTTTTTGAAGTAATGTATTGCCGCGGTTCAAGCACGCGGGCTGTGGCGCTTCGCACGCCGGCTGACGAAAGGCCGAGCACATCGTTTCCCTCCCACGCAACAAGGGTTTGCGCGAATCGCGTGCTCATTCTTCATGCTCAAGTTAGAACAATCGAAGTGATTGACTGTTATACTACCATAGTGTACCTTGACAGTAGACACTAGTGCGGTGTCGGAGGGGCATCCGCATATCGTCGGATGCCGAACGAGTGCAAAGGGGGTAGCACTATGAGCGCAGACGGCACAACGATCACACGCAGAGGCTTCGTGGCAGGGGCGGGAGCTGCCGCGATAGGCGCAGGCCTGGCTGGAAGCATGGCAGGATGCGCGCCCAGCGGATCGAAGGAGGAAGAGCAGGCTTCGGGCATAGGCCAGATCGCCTACGACCCAGAAGCGGGCGACTGGATTCCCACAGTCTGCAACATGTGCTTCAATGCATGCAGCATCTTGGCTCATGTGATCGACGGCGTGGTGGTGGAGTTGAAGGGCAATCCCGATAGCCCCATCGGTCGAGGGCATATCTGCGCCAAAGGTGCTGCGGGCATCATGACGCTCTACGATCCCAACCGAATCACGAAGCCTATGAAGCGCACCAATCCGAAGAAGGGCTTCGACGAGGATCCGGGCTGGGAAGAGATCAGCTGGGACGATGCCTGGACCGAAATCGATGGAAAGTTTAAAGAGGCTGCGGCAGCGGATCCGAAGTCGATAGGCGGCAGTTCAATGGTCGCCAGCCTCAACGGCAGCACCTGGCGAGGCATGGCTATGGGATGCTCTTATGGGGCCTCCGAAGGGTTCCTCTCGGATATTTGCGGGGCGGGCATCCATGTGGTCGAGAACATGTTTACCGCGACTGGAAACGCCATGCCCGACTACCAGTATTGCCGCTATCTGATCCAGTTCGGCACCCAGGCGGGGACGGCGACGCGTCACGGCTTCAATATGACGGCAGAGCGCTTCGCCAAGCTGCGCTCGGAAGAGGGCCTGCGCTTGGTAAGCTTCGATCCGCACATGAGCGCCGGCGCCGAAAAGGCGGATCTATGGGTTCCCGTGCGTCCCGGCTCGGATGCCGCTGCAGCCTTGGCCATGGCAAACGTCTTGGTGGAAAAGGGCCTCATCGATCGCGACTATCTAATCGAGCGCACCAATGCTCCCGCATTGGTCGACCCTGCCACTCAGCGCATCCTGCGCGCCAAGGATACTAACAAGGCGCTATTCTGGGATGAGGTGGCCAACGCCGCAAAGCCTTACGACGAGTGTGAAAAGCCTGTTCTCGAAGGGGACTTCGAAGTGGACGGCGTGTCGTGCCGCACAGCCTTCAGCGTGTACGAAGAGCATATCAAGGATATGACGCCCGAATGGGCCGAGGAGATCACCACCGTTCCCGCCGCAACGCTGCGCCAGGTAGCGGAGGAGTTCGGCAACGCTGCGAGAAGCGGCGACACGATCGAGCTCGATGGCAAGACGTTCCGTCACCGCCCCGCCGCCGTCGATATCTTCTCCGGCATCTCCCGTCACAAGCATGCCATTTTAAGCACCTGGAGTTGCTTGATGCTTAACGTATTGGTTGGATCCTCTAACTCCGTCGGCGGCCACCTCGGCTACGCGCCGGCCAACCATGGTTGGAAAGAGGGCAACCCCACGGCGGGGTTCGCGCCGAGCATCTGGGCTGAAGATGGATTCATCGAGGGCACGAGCTTCTATCCGGCAACGCGGTCTTCGTTCTATGACCATATTCGCAACAACGATTACTCGCCCACGACCATGGGCTTGATGGAGCTTCAGCCGCTGTCCGAAGACGGGCATTTCGTCCATGTTTGCCAGAGCGATCCGGATCGCTATCACACGACGCCCATCAAGAACCTCTTCTGGTACGCATGCAACCCCATCAAATGGTGGGGCAACGCCGATGAACAGGCTGAGGTCTTCAAAAAGATGGACTTCGTCGTTGGCTGCGATATCTACCTCAACGATATGTCTCTGTTCACGGACATCATGCTGCCGGAGGCGTGCTATCTCGAGCGTTATGACGTGCTGCCTCAATGGTGGCTCAACCACCGTCAGCCGGGCGGCCTTGATGTGCCATGGGGTATCGAATTCTGGCAGCCCGTGGTTCCAGCCAAAGACGACGCTCCTGGTTACATGGATATCTTCGGCGAGATGTGCTATCGCGCCGGTGCTGAGTCCAATGCTGCGTTCATCGGCACGCTCAACGGGATGTACCGACTGAAAGAGGAGTATGCGCTGCCCTTGGATCAGAAACTCGACCCCGAGAAGCTCATCGACAGCATCTTCAAGTCCTACATTGATGAGGAACACGGCATCGATTGGTTCCGCGAGCACGGCGTGTACACCCGCGACCGCGCTGTTGACGAGGTCTATATTTGGGATTCGGAGACCCCGGGCCGTATACCGTTTTACTGGGACTTCATGTTGGAGGCCAAGGATAAAGTCGAGGCGAAGGTTGCCGAACTCGGCATTCCCTGGGAGACGGAGGACTACATCCCGCTTCCTGAATGGAGGCCGGGTGTGGATTTCTATGCCGACGACCCAGCTTACGACGTTTTTCCCGTGTACTACACCAACGCCTCGAACACCGACAGCTGGAGCGTCGAAAACGCGTGGCTCAATGAGGTGAACGAGGGCGACGGCGCCACCTACTGCATCGAGATGAATACCGCCACCGCTGCGGCCAAGGGCCTTGCGAGCGGCGACGAGGTGAGGCTCACCAGTACAGCTGGCTATCAGGTGGAGGGCAAGCTTGTGGTGACCGAGGGTATCCACCCCGAGTGCGTCTCGTCTGTTGTGGGCACCTGGGATTGCAAGTCCAAGTCCATGACTATCGCCCAAGGGAAGGGAGTCAATCTCGTGAGCTTGATTCCAGGAACGACGGCGGAGCGGCTTGACCATGTTTGTTCTGCGTTCGATCAGCTCATCCGTGCCAAAATCGAGAAGATCGCGTAAGGAGGGAGTGAATTATGGCTTATGGAATGCTCATTGACTTGAAGAAGTGCATCGGCTGCCATGCATGCGCCGTGGCGTGCAAGGAGGCGCACGGCACTCCTCCTGCGGTGACGCGCTCGCATGTGAAGCGCGAGTTCGAGGGGACGTATCCCAACGTGCGCAAAACGGCGGTCCCCATGCTTTGCAACCATTGCGAAACCACGCCGTGCATCGAGGCGTGTGCGGTGGAAGGCGCTACGTACAAGCGCGACGATGGCATTGTGGTCATCGATAAGGAGAAGTGCATCGGCTGCAAGGCTTGCGTCGCGGCCTGCCCCTACGGCTCGCGCTACTACATCGAGAGTGCGGACGGTTACTTCGGATCCGACCTCAACGAGTACGAGCAGGTGGTGTACCCCTCGATGCCCCAGGGCACTGTCGACAAGTGCACATTCTGTGTCGAGCGTATTGATGCCGGCAACGGTGAGCCGCAAGCGTGCGTGGCTGCTTGTCCGGCGGGGGCTCGCGTGTTCGGCGATTTGGACGAGCTACGCAAGCAGGCCGAAGCGGAAGATGGCTTTCAGCTGCTTCCTGACGAGGGTACGAACCCATCGGTGTGGTACCTGCCGGCCAAGGTGAACGAGTAGACTTCCCCCTCCCGACGGCGGCCCGCCTCCCGGGCCGCCGTCATCTAGATTGTGCTTCGCTGCTCGTTCTGCGGTGGGGAAGCGAACCCGTTCGTTGAAGGAGGCGCGCCATGCCGTGCACATCTGTTGTGGAGCCGGGTTCGAAGGCGGCTGCATGCGTGCAGATGCCGGTTCGCAGGTTCGACGGAGGCACCGGTCGTTTCATTGACCGCTCCGACGCCGTTATTCAGGAAGCTTACCTGTCTGTGCAGGTGGACGGCGTTTTTCATCATGAGACGACGTGCTCGCCTTGGGATATAAAGGAACTGGTGGTGGGAGGTCTGTTCGCGGACGGCACGATCGACGGCGCCGAAGAGGTGCTCGGCGTTGCGGTTGACATTGATGCTGGCGTCGCTTCGGTGCGTCTCTCGCAAGGCTCGCTCGGCGCGCCCGATCGGGCCATAGCGGAGAAGCCTGCAGAACGGCAAGGGCGTGCATTGGCGATGACGGTAACGCCTGTTGAGGTCAACCGGCGCATCGAGCTGTTGGAGGATCGCTCACTGCTGTTCCGGCGCACGGGCGGCGTCCACAGCGCCGTGCTCACCGACGAGCGCGGCATCATCGCCTGGTTCGAGGACATCGGGCGGCATAGCGCCTTTGACAAATTGGCAGGATGGTGCCTGCTTAACCGGATGGATGTGGCGGATAAGGTGCTGCTGTTCTCCGGGCGCATTCCTCGGGAGATCGTGGTCAAAGCGGTGCGGCTCGGCTGCCCGGTCGTCGTGTCACCGGGCGCGCCGACCGACCTCTCCATAGCCCTCGCTGAGCGCGGCGGACTTACGCTCATCGGGTTCGGCAAAAACGGCTCGTTCAACGTATACTCCCATTCCGAGCGCATCGCTTTCTGAGCGGGGTAGGCTTCGAGCGATCCTCGCAGCTGCCCGGCCCGGCAAAGCGAGCCCGGTCGCAGTTCCGATGCGGCGGAGTGTAAACGACCCCGCACTCCTCGTGAAGTGCGGGGTCGTTTGTTCGATCATGTTGGACCGGCCGGCCCTGTGCTTACTTGGCAAAGCGGCTGTAGTCGTAACCCTCACCTTGGCGAACGGTCTTCTTGCCGGCGTCGACGCTCTTCTGCTGCGCGCCGTTGCTCTTACTGCGGGGGGCGCTGGAGCGCTGGGCGCCCTTTCTCTCGAGGCGCAGCTTAGCGCTTTCAGCGTTGCGGCTGCGACCGCCCTCGCGCTTGTCGTTCTCGAAGCGACGTCCCTCGGCGCGGCTGCCGCGGCCGGGTCGGTTGTCCTGCGAGCGCTTGTCCGTGCTCTTGCCGGCGGAAGCCGTATGCCCGGCGCGCGCAGAGTCGCTCCGCGGCCCCTTCCCGTACTTCGGCTTCGAGCCCTTGTAGCCGCCCTTGCCACCCTTTTTGGGCTTCTGCAGCACCGACGCGTCCAGCTTGTAGTTCTCCAGATCCATGAATGGTATGTCCTTGCCGATGAGCCGCTCGATGTCCTTGAGCGTGCGCGTCGACTCGCGCGTGACGAACGAAATGGCATAGCCCTGCTCGCCCGCACGGCCCGTACGGCCGATGCGGTGCACGTAGTCCTCGGGCATGTCGGGCAGATCGAAGTTGATCACGTGGTCGACTTCCGGCACGTCGATGCCGCGCGCCAGCACGTCGGTGGCCACGAGCACCGACGTCTTGCCGCGACGGAAGTTCTCGAGCGCACGACGGCGCTGTCCCTGCGACTTGTCGGAGTGGATGGACTCGGCCTTGTAGCCGGCACGGCACAAGGTCTCTGCGCATTCCTCGGTGCGGAACTTGGTGCGGGCGAAAACAATGATACGCTCCGAGCCCTTCTCTTCAAGTACGGCTTGCAGAAGCTCGGGCTTCTTGTGGTTCAAGACGGGCATCACGAACTGTTCGACCGTCTTGGCCGTTTCGCCCTTGTGCGCAATCTCCACCACGGCAGGGTCGCGCAGCAGCGAACCGAGGTTCTTCTCGATGGAGCGGTCGATGGTGGCGGAAAACAGCAGCGTCTGGCGGCATTCCGGCGTGGCGTTTACGATGGTGGTGACATCGGGAAGAAAGCCCATGTCAAGCATGCGGTCGGCCTCGTCCAGCACGAGCGTTTCCACGCTGCCCAGATCGATAACGCCGCGATCCATGAGGTCGTTCAAGCGTCCGGGCGTGGCGATGAGCACATCGGTGCCGCCGCGGATCTCCTTGATCTGCGGACCGTAGGGCGTACCGCCGAACACGGTGGTCACAAAGTGGCCGGTCTTGCGGGAGATCTGCATGGCCGTACGGGCGATCTGCTGGGCGAGCTCGCGGGTGGGGCTGACCACCAATACGCGCGGAGCGCGGTTGCGGCCGCGCACGCGAGGCAGCGTGCTCAGCGTGGGCAGCAAGAACGCAGCGGTCTTGCCGGTGCCGGTGCTGGCGGCGGCGATGAGGTCGCGGCCCTCCAAGACCAGGGGGATGGACTGCTCCTGCACGGGGGTGGGCTGGTCGTATCCCAGCTTCTCGACGGCAAGAAGCGCGTCTTTGGACAAGCCGAGGTCGGCGAATGCGGTCATATTCGTTTCCGTTTCTCTTCGACGGGCATCCGCCCTCTGCGGCATGCCTCGTGGTTGCACCCGCTCCTGCGGCGTGCTTGCGCTTGACTCGAGCCGCTTTCTGCCATCCGTAAGCGTCATAGGCGCGCATAAGAGAAACGAGAAAGAATTTCGCGTGAAGCGGTTGTCCAGTATGAAGGTTGGCGGAGGCCGCGTCGCCTAGAACGCTCGAAAGGACGCAGCTTGTGCGCGAAACTCCACAACTGCGGCGATGTTCGCGATGTGCATGGGCGGCCCATGCACATCGCGAACATCGTGCGAGTATTGCTCTCGTCCGGTTCTCGTTCGCCGTCCGGCCTGACCGCACGCATCGTGCATGGCGAATCGCTGAAGATGGGCGCCGTCGTCATCCGACGAGCGCGGCATCTGCCATAATGACCCCGACGACGAAACCATTGCCGGCTCGCCCCCCCTCACGGTGCGGCGGCCGCCGAATCACGAGGACAACATGGCAGACTACATAGAGGGCAAGCGCCCCATCATTGAAGCGCTGCGCACGCAGGTGCCCATCAAGTGCGTATTGCTGGCGGACAATGCAAAGCGCGATAGCCTGGTGGAGGACATCCTGCGCAAGGCGAAGCGCTTCGACGTGCCGGTAAAAACCGTGCCCCGCAAGCTACTCGACGAGGTGTCGGATCGCGGTAGCCACCAAGGCGTTATGGCGGAGACGAAGCCCTACGTCTATGTGGACATTACCGAAATCGAGCGCGCGGCCGCATCCTACGCCGACGAGCACGGCGGTCGGGCGCTCGTCGTCATCCTCGATCACCTCACCGACGCCGGCAACCTGGGGGCCATCGCGCGCAGCGCCGAGTCCGTGGGCGCCTGCGGCCTGGTCATCCCCAATAAGCGCAGCGCGCGCGTGGAGGCTTCGACGTACAAGAGTTCTGCCGGCGCCATCGCGCACATGCCGGTCGCGCGCGTGCCGAACCTCATCCAGGTCATGGCGCGCCTCAAAGAGCGCGGCTTTTGGATAGCCGGGGCGAGCGAGCAGGCCGACGACATCATCTGGCAGGCGAACCTCAAAGGTAAAATCGCGCTCGTTATGGGCAACGAGGCCGAAGGCCTGTCCCGCGTGGTGAAGGAGAGCTGCGACTTTCTGGTGAAGCTGCCCCAGGAGGGCGAGGTGGCCTCGCTCAACGTCGCCCAGGCCTCCACGGCGTGCATGTACGAGTGGCTGCGGCAAAATTCGTAGGTTGAACTCGTGGCGAAGCAACGAAAAAAACTGTTGATCGTAGACGGGTACAACGTGCTGCGCTCGGGTAGCCGCTATCGCGACATAACAGGACCCGATTACACCGACGACTCGTTCAACACAGCCCGCGAGGAGCTCGTCAACGACGTGATCGGATACGCGGGGCGCGACTGGCGCGCCATCATCGTGTTCGACGGCGGCCGCAACGAATTCTCTACCGGCGAAGCCGAGAGCGTGGGCGGCGTGCGCATCATGTTCAGCCCGTCCGGCCAGTCGGCCGACAAGGTGATCGAGAAGCTCGCCCACGACGCACGTGAGCGCCAGGTGGAGACGCTCGTCGTCACGAGCGACGCCACCGTCCAGGACACTGTGTTCGGTGGCGGCGTCGATCGCATGAGCGCGGACGGGTTCTCGCACGAGGTGTCCATGCTCTACGAGGAGGCGCGTCTCGACGAGACGCCCAAGGTGGCCGAGAAGAACACCGTAGCCGCTCGCATCGACGCGGACACGCTCGCCAAGCTGAAGGCGCTGCGCGACGAGGCGTAGCCGGTCGGGCCACGAGCGGGTTGCGGTCCCGTGCCGGTTTCGTGAATTCCAGACACATCTGCAATAACTGTCGGGTTACGGTCAGCTTGTCCCGAACTGTCGGTTGTTCCACAACACTGTGTTGGTTATCATGCGGAAGGGGAGAGTCGCACAGTGTGACATGGCCGAGCTGGACGGAGCGTGCGAACGGGCGATGGATCGATTCATCCACTTCATCATAGCCAAGCGCAAAGCGGTGGTCGCCTTCTTTCTTCTCGCCGCGGTAGGCTGCGCCGCTCTCATCCCCTTCGTTAAGGTCAACTACGACATGGCGGACTACCTTCCTCCCAGCGCGCAGTCTACCAAAGCGGTCGCCATCATGGAGGAGCAGTTCGCGCAGGACATGCCGAATGCGAACGTGCTCGTGCGGGATGTGGACGTGCCTCGCGCACTCGCGCTGAAAGACAAGATTGCCGCAGTGGAGGGCGTTGAATCCGTCCTGTGGCTCGATGACGCGGCCGATGTCGCCGTGCCGCTCCCCATGCTCGATGCGAGCACGGTGGAAACCTACTATCGGAACGGCAATGCGCTGTTCCAGGTCACGGTTGCCGAGGGGGCCGAGAGCGACGCCGTTCCCGCACTGCGCGCGCTCGTCGACGAGGAGGGCGCAGGCAACGCCGTTTCGGGCGATGCAGCCGATACTGCGCAGATGCGCGCGAGCATGATCGAGCAGGTGCTCGTTGCCGTGGCCATCCTCGTGCCCGTCATCGTGCTGCTCCTGGTGCTATCCACGTTGTCGTGGATCGAGCCGGTCCTGTTCATCGCAGCCATCGGCGTATCCATCCTCATCAACATGGGAACGAATATCGCGTTCGGCGAGGTGTCCTTCGTCACGTTCTCGGTGAGCCCCATCCTCCAGCTTGCAGTGTCGCTCGATTACGCCATTTTCCTCCTGCACGCGTTCGCAGCCGAGAGGGGCCGCACCTCCGATGTCGCGGAGGCGATGGCGCGCGCCATGCGCGCTTCCATGCCCACCATCGCGGCGAGCGCTACCACTACGCTGTTCGGCTTCGCAGCGCTCGCGTTCATGCAGTTCCAGATCGGCGCCGATCTGGGCATCAACTTGGTCAAGGGCATCGTGCTCAGCTTCGTCACGGTCATGGCCCTGCTGCCGGCGCTCACGCTTCTGCTCTACAGGATTATCGACAAGACGGCCCATCGGCCCTTGCTGCCGTCGTTTCGCAATGTGGATCGCGGACTGCGCAAAGTGCGCATTCCGGCTTTGCTCGTCGTGCTCGTACTGCTCGTGCCCGCGTTCCTTGGACAATCGCACACAGTGTTCAGCTATCAGAACAGCGTTCCCGATCCGAGCCTGCGCGCCGGTGCCGACGTACAGGCGGTGAACGAGGTCTTCGGGAAGCAGAACGCGATCGCCGTGCTCGTGCCACGCGGTGATGTCGCGGCTGAAGCGGCTCTGTCGGACAACCTTGCGCAACTCGACCATGTGACCTCGGTCCTCTCGTACGTGTCGGTTGTGGGCGCTGCCGTGCCTGAAGAGTTCCTCGATCCGAGTGTGACCGAGCAGTTCTATTCGACGGACTTCGCGCGCATCATCGCCTATGTGGATACCGAGGTGGAGGGGGATACGGCCTTCAGCACCGTCGAGGCTGTCCAGCATGCTGCCGCCCAACACTACGACGAGTTCTACACGGCAGGGCAATCCGCGAACCTCTACGATATGAAGAACATCGTGGCCGTGGACAACGTGGTGGTGAGCCTCGTGGCCATCGTGGCCATCTTCTTCGTCGTGATGATCACATTCAAATCCCTTGCGCTGCCCTTCGTGCTGCTGCTTGCCATCGAGGCCGGCATCTGGATCAATCTGGCTATCCCGTATTTCACGGGAACCGAGGTGAACTTCATCGGATACCTCGTCATCAATACGGTGCAGCTGGGCGCCACGATCGATTACGGTATTCTGCTGACCACGCATTATCTCTCCCACCGCCGCGTTGCGCCCGCACGCGAGGCGGTGAAGCGCGCGCTTGGCGAGACGTTCCCATCGCTGCTTGTGTCGGCCGGCATATTGGCTACCGCGGGATTCGCGCTCGCCTTCTCTTCGTCGATCTCGGCCGTGTCCAGCTTGGGGCTGCTGCTCGGACGCGGGGCTTTATTGTCGCTCGCTCTGGTCACGTGCCTTCTGCCCGGGTTGCTTATCTACCTCGATCCCGTCATCCGCCGCGCCACCTGGCATGCGAGCTTCTTTAAGCCGGATGCGGCGCCTACCCTGCCTTCGAGTGAAGGAGATGCCTCATGAAGAATCGTCGCTTTGCGTGCACCGCCCTCGTCGCGTGTTTGACCGCCGCTCTTTCGATCACGTGCATTCCTGGCGCGTTCGCGCTCGCGCGCGACGGCGTCGCCGAGGGAGCGAACGCCGCCTCCGACGCGAATGCTGTCTCGGAAGCGAGTGACGCCTCGGAATATGCTGCATCGTTCGAGAAGTCCGAGGTGGTGTACGCGAATCTGGCAACGGACGGCGCGCCGCAGGCGGTCTATATCGTCAACCGCTTCGACGTATCCTCGCCCGGCATGATCGTCGACTACGGGGACTATTCCTCGGTCCAGAACCTGACGGCTGAGGCCGAATTAGAGCGCACGGGCGAACGGACGGCGTTCGAAGCCGAGGAGGGCGCATTCGCCTACCAGGGCAACGCTGCCCAGACGACGCTTCCGTGGAATGTTTCGCTGAGCTACGAGCTTGACGGACGCTCCGTTCCGGCCGCAGAGTTGGCCGGTGCGTCGGGTGAGCTTTCTATCCATGCGTCCACGGCGCGCGCCGACGAGGCAGACCCCGCATTCTACGACAGCTTCATGCTGCAGATTACGTTCACGCTTCCGGACGAGTCGTGCTTTGACGTGGCCGCTGAAGGCGCGACGATCGCGTGCGCCGGCCAGAGCACGACGGTGGCGTTCACGGTCCTTCCCGGCCACGACGGGGACTTCGAATTGACGGCGCACGTCGACGGCTTCTCCATGGACGGGGTGCAGATCGTCGCGTTGCCGTACTCCTCGGTAATGGAGCTGCCCGACGCGGAGGGGATGGCGTCGGATATGGAGGGCCTTTCGGATGCGGTGAGCAGGCTGTCGGAGGGCACGGAATCGCTCGCGGCAGGCGTCGAGGAGCTTTCGGGCGGCGTTCGCGGCCTGTCGTCGGGCGCGGGCGAGATCGGCGCAGCGCTGACGGCGCTCGACGGGTCGTCGGCCGATATCGTGACGGCTTCGGGTGCGATCGGGGATGCTCTGGCCGATGCTGCGAACGGTCTTTCCAATGCGGATTTCTCGCAGCTCGACCAGCTGGGCATGCTGCCGGATGTGCTACGCGGGCTGGCCGACGGCTTGGACGCGCTGCAAGTGAGCGCGAGCAGTCTGAAGGGCGGCTACGATGCGGCGCTCGCGGCGCTAGATTCGGCCGTGTCGGCCATCCCCGGTGATGTGACCGAGGCCGAGCTTGCGAGCCTGCGAAGCGCCGCCTCGTCTGGCGGGACGGCCTCCGATGTCGCCACCGTGGACAAGCTCGCGGAGGCATACGCCGCGGCGCAGGCCGTCAAGGCTTCCTATGGCGATGGTGCGGCGTTCGCAGGCGCCGGGCAGCTGGTGGGTGCCCTGGCTGCCGACGCTTCGGTCGAGGGATCCCTGGCCCAGCAGGCCGCGCGCCTCCGCGCGCTCGCTTCCCAAATGGAAGGCTCCTTCGATCCGGCCCAGTTCGAACAGCTCGCTCAGCTGGCGGACGGCCTCGAACGGTTGTCGGGCGAGTACGGCGCGTTCCACGACGGCCTCGCCCGATACGCAGCGGGTCTTTCGACGCTCTCGAGCGCGTATGCGCAGTTCCAGTCGGGTGCTTCATCGCTGGCCGGAGGCTCCGATCGGCTTGTGGGGGGAGCCTCCGAGGTGGCCGGCGGCATGGCGGAGCTGAACGAGGCCACAATCGACCTTCCTGAGACCATGCGCCAGCAGATCGAGGAGGCGATGGCCGACTACGATTTCCCGGAATTCGATCCGGTGTCGTTCGCATCGAGCGAGAACCCGAACGTGAGCGCCGTCCAATTCGTCATGGCCACGCCTCCCATCGAGGCGCCGGAGGCGGAGCCGAAAGAGGAGCCCGAGGCTGAGCTTTCGATCTGGGATCGCTTTATTGCGCTTTTTCAAGGATAATCAAGAAAGTATACTCATATGGTCACTATATCGCTATTTTCTTGAGCCGCACCCGTAAGGCTGGATGTGTAGTGACGCTGTCGGGTGTGTTTGCATAGTCTTCTTGGTTCGGCGGCGATTTGGGGCCCCTTTAGGCTCCGACATCTACTTTCCAGCTGAGGTTGGCTGGACAATGCAGAGCGGCACGAAAACGGATGCGTCATTTCGTGGCACAGATTCGAAGGTATGCAAATTCTTCTAAGCTCATTGACAAGAGGGAAAGGAGGGTGGGCGGCAAAACACTAGGTCAGAATTTCAGGAGTTGTGAAAAACTGAAGTTAACGTTAGATGGGTTTTGCATAAGCCCATATTTGTGCCGCGTTCTTCTCCATCCGCTGGTAAGCCACCATTGATTTGACGCAGGATGTCGTGACGCGCTGTTCTACGCCATGCCAATCCTGGTATGACGGCGGGCTTCCTCATCGACATGAATTGTTCGTGGCGGCTGGGATAGTATTAGGCGCGTTCCTCGATGCCGTGCTGGATGATGCGCAGCAGCAGATCCGACATCTCGTCGGGCGACTGCGGCGTGCCTTTCTCCAGCCAGTGCGACAGCATACCGAGCGCTCCCGACACGGCAAACAGGTACATATACTCCAAGCTGTCGGGAGTGCTCACGCCCTGCCTATCCGAAGGCTGAAGGTCGACGAGGTGCGCCAGCTCCATAATCTGCCGCTGGAATCCGCCGTCGCTCTCCTCGAGGAGCATGAGGAACACCTCGGCGTTGTCTTGTGCGTACTCGAGCACTTTGACCACGCTCGCCGTACGCGGCTTGTCGTCGGCCAGAAGATGCGCTTTCAGATCGGCAAGCGCATCGTTCTCGATACTCTGAAGCAGGTCATGAGGGTTGCGGAAGTGGGCGTAGAAGGTGCTTCGGTTCACGTCGGCCCGCTCGCAGAGCTCCTTGACGGAGATCTTGGAGACGGGGCGCTCCTGCACGAGCTGAACGAGCGCTTGGGTGAGTGCGCGCTTCGTGTACCGCACGCGGCGATCGACCTTCTCTGCGGCCACAACACACCTCCTAGTCGTCCTCGCCGTACATACAGCAGCGCGCTTTGCCGCTGTGTTTGGCGCGATAGAGCGCACGGTCGCTGCGTTTGACCAGTTCGTCAATGGGAAGGCAGGGGTCATCCGTCGTCGCGATGCCCGCGCTGCCGGAAAGCGCGACGGTGATCTCGCTGTGCGCGGATTCCAGCTGCAGCCGTTCGAGCGCTTCCTCAACCCGCTCGCGGGCATGCTCGGCTGCCGACCCGGCCAGCACCACGGCGAACTCGTCGCCGCCCCAGCGAATGACCTGGCCGTCGTCGAATGCATCTTTCAGCAAGTCGGCTGCGAACATCAGGGTGCGATCTCCCGCGTCGTGACCGTAACGGTCGTTAACCTCTTTGAACCCGTCGAGGTCGATCGTCGCGACCGCCAGCGGCGTGCGCTGCATGCCCGCCATGTCGCGCCCTGCGAACTGTTCATGGAAGAAGCGCCGATTGAACAGGCCTGTCATGTAGTCGGTTCGGGCGGCTTCGAGCACGCGTCGTTCCAGTTTCCGCTCGAGGGTGGTCTCGCGCGCGATGCGCATCTTTCCGGTCTTGTTGCCGAACACGTCCACAATGGGCGATTCGGCAGAAACGAATGTGCGCACCTTGCCGCCGATGCGCGCGGCGAATTCGCTCGTGCCGGGTCGTGCGATGTTGGAAGGATCCTCGCGCGCGACCAGTTCGACCGGCCAGGATTCCACGCGTTTTCCCACGACGAGTTCGGGGCGGATGCCGAACTGCTCCTCGGTGGCACGGTTCACATTGAGGACGATGCCGTCGGCATCCTCGATGGTCACGGCAAAGGGGATGGCGTTCAGCACGATGTCTAGCTCGTTGGCGATGTTGCCCAAAGCTGTGACGTCGTGGGCTATGCCCACGGTGCCCATGACGGTGCCATCCTCGTCGAAAAGGGGCGTCTTGTACGTTTTGAACTGGCGCATGCCCCGGGGCGTCTTCACCTGCTCGTCGAACAGACACGTGCGTCCGGCGCGCATCGTCTCTTCCTCCGACTCCAGGCACACGTACTCTCCGGTAGTGTATTCTTCTGGGCTGATATCCCAAATGTAGTAGTGGCCACGACCTTCGACCTGCTGCTTTGTCTTGTCGACGACGGAGCAGAAGGCGTCGTTCACCTTGAGATGCGATCCTGCGGCGTCTTTGAACCACACGAGATCGGGGATGGAGTCGATGGCGGTATCAAGGTAGGTGCGCGCGAGGTTCAGATCCGCGGCGGTTTCGGCGGCCTGCTGCAAGCGTCCGAATTCAAAGGCCAAGCGGGCCTCGTCGAGGGGGGTTGTCCATAGTGCGTCGATGAAGGTGAAGTCTTCGGACGTCCACGCGGCCGCATCAGAGGCGTCTGCGATGACGGCGACGGTCCCGAACCGGTCCATACGCTCGGCACGTCGCCGCTCTTGAAGTGCGCTGAGATCTGCGGCTGGGCGGAAGGCCTGCGGGTCATTTTCCGCGTCATGGGGCGCAAGCGAGCGCGCATCGACAACGGCGATGGAGCAGGAGCAGAATGCAGCGGCATCCAGCGCATCGCGACGTAAAACCTCGTGCTCGAATCGGTCGAGGGGCTTGATGCGCGCTATCGCTTCTGCGGTTTGGTCGTCGCAGCCGAACAGGCAAATACGCAGCGTTTTGCGATACACGATACCCCCCCCCTTCTATTTGAGCGGTTTACCCATTGTATCGCACGATCACTCTCGAAGGGGCCCGCATGCGCCGGTTTCGGGCCCATCTGTTTTCGATTCGACACGATATCCGATGCTTCGCAAGTGGATGCAACCGTCGGTTGCGTAAAATGAATACCGGACATGCTGGTGCAACGGGCGATGCAACCGTAGCCTGGGGGAGAGAGGAACGCATGACAGAGAAACCGAGAAAGGGATCGTTCATGAACGTCGAGATCGCCCAGCGCCTCGCAACGATGCGGCGCGAGAAGGGGTATAGCCAAGAGGAGCTTGCAGCGCAGTTGGGACTGTCGCGGCAGGCGATTTCGAAATGGGAGCGAGCTGAGTCGTCTCCCGACACGGGCAATCTTGTGGCGCTTGCCAAGCTCTACGGCGTGACCGTGGACGAGCTTCTGCGCGTGGAGGAGGACATCGAGGACGACGTGCGCTTCGAGGAGCGCGACCGAGATGCCGTCGAAGCGGGAGCGACGAGGGGTGCGCAGATTCAGGCGCAAGAGGCGGCCGTGCGCGCCAACGAGGCGGCGGTGCGGGCTGCCCAGGCTGCCGTGGCTGCTGCCCAGGCGCGTGCGACGGCAGAGCAAGCGCAGACGGAGTCCCTCGAGCAGGCGACGTCCTCCGGCAGATGTCGGCGACCGCCTGCCCACCTCCGCCATCCGGTCAGCCCGTCCAACCGCAGCCTCAGCAGCCGTATCGTGCGCAGCAGCCCGGCGCCGAGCACGACGCGGGCGGCCATCGAAAGCGCGGGCCGTGGACGACCTTCCCCTATCCGGTGCTGTGCGTCATCATATTCCTTGCGCTCGGCTTCCTGTGCGGCGTGTGGCATCCAGCGTGGATCGTGTTCCTCACCATTCCGCTGTACTACTGGATCGCCCACATCATCGAGAACGACCCGAACTATCGGGCCGATCAGCGCTAACGGAAGGCGGGGGCGGACATGACAAGGCTGACAAGGGAATCGACGACGAAGATAGCGCTGATCATCGTGCTCGGAGCGCTGGCGATCGGGCTTGTGGGGCTTGGCGGCTGGAGCGGCTGCTCGGCGTTCGGGGCACGGTTCGGAACGGCGACCGCGCAGGGGAGCGCGAGCATCGACGCTCAGGAGGTGGAAAGCCTCGACATCGGGTGGGGGGCGGGCGACGCGCGCGTGGTCGTGGTCGACGACGCCGATGCGAACGGCCGCATCGAACTGGTGGAGACGCTGGTGGGCAGCGCACCGCGCGGGCAGCAGATGCGCTGGGGTGTCTCGGGCGGCACACTGCATGTGGAGCAGGGCTCGGGATTCTCGTGCAGCGCGCTGTTTGGGCGGCGGGACCTCGAGGTGCGCATACCGAAGAGCGCGGCGGAGCGGTTCGACGCCGTCCGGCTCTCGGGCGCGTCGGGGTCGTTCTCGGCGGAGGGCATCGGCTGCCGCACGCTTGACGTGGAGCTGGCTTCGGGCGAGATGGATGTGCGCGGCATGCGGGCTGAGGATCTTGCGGTTGATGTGGCGAGCGGAAGGATGAACGTAGCAGGCGAGTTCGGCCGAAGCGTCCGCTTGAAGACGGCTTCGGGGGAGGCACGCGTATCGTGCGAGGGGGCGTGCCCACAGGATCTCGTGACCGAGGTGGCCAGCGGATCGGTCGTCGTGGCCTTGCCCGAAGACAGCGGGTTCACGGCGCGCGTCGACAAGGCGTCGGGGTCATTCAGAAGCGATTTCCCGTCATCGCAGGGCGGGGGCGTCGTGGGCGACGGTTCTGCCTCGTTCGACATCTTCATCGCGAGCGGCAGCTTCGCGATCGAGAAGAGCTAGGGGTTCAGCGCGGCCCGGCGTGCGGGCGGGCGCGGCGCGTGCGCACCGGGGCGCCCGACGGCGCAGACCGCGCGCATGCCGCATCCGCGCGGTTTCCGGCTGCGCGCCCGTCCCGCGCGGGGAGCGCGTGCAGGGGATCACCGTTCCCATGCGACGCACGAGGGCCGAGGGACGGCGATGCGCATCTCCTCGATCGGCCGGCCGTTCGCAGTGAGCGCGAACAGGACCACCTCGTCGCTGTCCTGGTTCGCCACGGCCAAGCGATCGCCGGCGGGGGAAAGCGAGATGTGGCGCGGCCCGCGCCCGCCCGATGGGTAGTCGGCCCGCGCCGATGCGCTCCCGCTCCCGTCGATGTCGAACAGCGCGATCCGGTCGCTGCCCCGCACCGATACGTACAGGCGGCTCCCGTCTGGCGAGAACGCAGGATGGGCCGCCAGAACCGCGCGGCCGCTTCGCGACGCGTCGCCGCGCGCCGTCGGCAGCTCCAGACGACCGATCCGCTTCCAGTTCAGCCCAGTCCGATCGAACCGGAACAGCAGTACGTCGTTCGCGAGTTCGTTCACGAGGGCGGCCACCGGAAGGCGCGGATGGAACGCGAGCATGCGCGGCCCCGAACCGCCGGGCACCCTCACGACCTCGGCCGGGGGCATGTCGAGCGCGCCCGCGGTCCCCGCTCGGTAGAGCGTGACGGTGTCGCAGCCCAGATCGACGACGGCGAGCAGGTCCGTTCCCGGGACGAAGCTCGCAGAATGCACGTGCGGCGCGCTCTGCCGCTCGCGATTCGGCCCGCCGCCCGCATGGTGCACGGACGGCAGTCCTCCGCGCGGATTTCCGTCGGATGCGAGCAGGCACAGGCCGACCGATCCGCTCTGGTAGTTCGCACCGTACAGGCAGCGCCCGTCCGGGTGGACGGCGACGAAGCACGTCCCGGCATCCGCCGGCGAAGAGCACGCGCCGCGGCAGACGAGCGATCCGTCGCCTTCGATCGCATAGGCGGCAAGGCAGCTCCGATCGTCCAGTTCGTGTGCGGCGTAGAGATGCCGTCCACGCTGTGCGACGAACGAGGGGTTCGGCGCCTTCCCCGCCTCGCGCACGATGCGCAGCGAGCCCGCCTCCTCGTTGAAGGCGAGCTCGAAGATGCCGCCGGCCCTGCCGTCCGTGTACGTTCCCGCGAACAGCGCCTGCTCAGACCTCTGCGCCGTCATGCCGCCTCCTGCGCGAGCTCCTGCTTGTCGAGTACCTTGAATCGCCGGTATAGGCGCAGCGTTGCCACCTTGTTCCACATCGTGATGAGCGGCCCCGTGAAGAACGCGGCGATGATGGTGAACACGCCGATGGGCCCGCCGGCTATGATGGCGATGATGGCCACCGTGATGTCCTGCGTCATGCGCACGGGCGTGTAGGTGAAGCGCGTGCGCGCCACGATGACGGGTGCGATGGCGTCGATGGGCGCCACGCCCATGCGCGTCTTGAGGTACAACGATACGCCCAACGTGAAGAAGAGCGTTCCGACTACGAGGTATACGCCTGCGCTCACGAACCCCGAGGGTTGCCAGGGAAGCAGGTGGTAGGCCCAGGTGAAGAACTCGATCAGATAGCCGACGGCCACCATGTTGATGATGGTGCCCAATCCAAGTTGGTATTTGTCGAACCTGAATACGGCTACGAGGATGATCAGGTTCACGATGAGCTGGAACGTACCGAAATCCATCCCGATGCGCGCGCTCAGCCCCAGGTTCATGGCCG
Organism: Enteroscipio rubneri; assembly: GCF_963929405.1. Lineage (NCBI taxonomy): Bacteria > Bacillati > Actinomycetota > Coriobacteriia > Eggerthellales > Eggerthellaceae > Enteroscipio > Enteroscipio rubneri. The sequence goes on from NZ_CAWVIN010000001.1 coordinate 47,607, forward strand.
TGAACGGATCGACGCCGACCCCTCCCACGCGGCAGATGGACGTGCCCAGCGCGATGCACACGATGCCCAGGCACGAGAACAGGAGCTTGCCCTTCAGGTTGTACGTGTGCTTCAAATCCAGCCACTTCGCCATGGCGCGGCGCTCCTCTCGTATCCGGTTCCCGCCGTTGCCCGAAGCCGATGCGAAGGCAGGTGCGATCGAGTCTCGCATAGGGCCCGGGGCTCGCAAGCTGCCCCTCGGCCCTCCGTTGCGCAGTTGTTAGCGGCTGGTGACGCGAACGTGCCGCTGCATGTGTCGTCTCGCCGTGCGCGTTAGAAGCGCTTCGCCCTTCCTGCACTCGGGTTCCGGGCATCTCGATCTCGCCTGGGCGCGCACGCCCTTCGGCGCGTCGGCACGCGTCTCGGTGGACGAGGCCTCGCCGGTGGAGTGCACGATCTCGTTCGGCCTGCTGGCAGGTCTGGCCGCACTCGTGCTGGGCTGCGCTGTTCCTACTGTTCGACCTGGGGCGCATCGACCGGGTGGAGGCTCTGTTCCTGCGTCCGTCGCCGACGTATCTGACGGTCGGTTCCTATGCGCTGGCGGCTTTGGCGCTTCTCGGAGCGTTTTTGGCGGCGGTGCGGTTCGCGTATCTGCCGTCCATCGTGCGTTCCGTCATGCGGGCGGCCGAAGCACTTTCGGTGTTGGTGGACATCGTGGTCATGCTGTACACGGGGTTGCTGCTGCAGGATGCGGCCGGTGTGGTGTTCTGGCATTCGCCCCTCGTCCCGGTGCTGTTCGCGCTGCCGTCGCTCTCGTGCGGTGCGGCCGTCCTGCCGATCGCCGCGTTCTTCGCGGAGCCGGACGAGCGGGTGAACCGCATGGCGCGAAGTAGCGCTGCCCTGCCTGCTATTGTTGTAGCTGATCACATGCCGTGCGCTCGTTTGCGACGTGCCGCTTCGCGGTACACCTCATCGTCGGTTCGCATCCCGATGACGATTACCAGCATCACCCCGTCGCGCTCTTCGAGCTTGTAGACGATGCGCACGCCATCGCGTTTGAGCTTCGCCTTGAGCAGGCCGGTGAGGTCGGTTCCTCCTTTGCTGCCGAGGGGCTTGCCGTAGCCGGGTTCGCTTCCGCTTGACGGGCGCGGGTTGGCTGCGATCTTGTCCAACGCTTTCAGGACGCGAAGGCGTACCGAGCCGTCGAGGCGACGAAGGTCGTCGAGCGCCTCGGGCAGGTACTCCCGGGCCCACGGCATTATTCGAGCTCCACGTCAGGAAGGGTATCGACGTCGACCTGCGTCACACCGAGCTCCTGCAGTAGCTGTTCATGCGTGAGGCGAGGCTCGCCTTCGTTTTTCGCAAGCCGTCCAAGCGCCTCCTGCAGGAGGTAGAGATTCTCCGAGTCCTCGGAGAGCCGGTCGTACTCTTCGGGAGAGACCATGACGGCGGCGGGAACGTTGTTCCTCACCACGATGACCGGCGCGCCTGTCCGCACCTGGTTGAAAGCGTGCCCTGCCTTACCTCGTGTGAAGTCACTGATGGGGATTATGTTGTTGAGAATGTCTGCTGCGTATCCCATACTGAACCCTTTCAAGATTTATGAATGAAAAAAAGATAGCAGATTTTCATCTATACTGCAACTTTGCGAAAAGGCGGTCGACCGTAGTTGAAACGAGAGTGTGTGCGAAGCGGGCAGTACCTTGATGGTGCCGAGCGACTTCAACGAGGCCTTCGTACCAGAGACGTCCGACAGGGAAGGCGGGCGCGAAGGCGAAGCCGGTTGAAGCAAAGGCGGAGTAGTCGAAGACCGCATCTTCTGGAATCCAACCCTCTCTTTAACGCGGGATCTCTTCGTCATGGCAAAAAATTCTCGGATTCGGAAGATCTGGGTTGCCCCACGGCGGTGTTCGAGAAGGCTCTCTAGCAAAGGACCAGGTCGCCCGAAAGAGCTTTATGCAAAGGTCGGGCGATTCTTCCGAATTCGAAGATTAGTTGCCATTCGTTGCACGATTCGGCGCGCACTGATGGCAGCACGCCCGCTCCTGGATGCCCCGCTTCGCGAAGCGCGTGGCCGAGAAGGCCCGCGAGCCCTTCTACCGCGACGCTGCTGCCTACCTGGGTGCGATCGTCACCGTAGGCTTGCGGCTTTCGCCGGCTGGATGACGCACGAGGGTTGGGAAATGGCGATGCTTGCCGCTTCGCGCAGAGCGCCGGACCCTTCGGCGCGTGCGACGGCCGTCCCGCAGGTCCGAAACCCCCTCCGCAACCAAAAATTTTCCGCCTCATCGTCCCAGCTAAACACAAGAATCAACAGCAAATCCCCACAGTTCGTAAAAATTTTTCTTGACTTGGCCTCGCTCCGCGTGTATTTTCGGAACTTGCGACTTTTTCGCAATTTTGCGGGTGCACATGAAGGAGGAAAAGCCTCGTGGCTCAAGGAAAAACGACTGATCAGACCAGGCTTTACAGGGATCGACGCTCGTTCGCGAAGATTCCGGACGTCATGGACGTCCCCAACCTGATCGCCATCCAGACGGACAGCTTCGAGTTCTTCAAGGGCGAAGGTTTAGCGCAAGCGTTCCAGGACATCAGCCCCATCGAGAACAACACCAAGGACATGTGCGTGGAGTTCGGCAAGCACGAGTTCGGCGAGCCGAAGTACACGGTGGACGAATGCAAGGAGAAGGACGTCTCCTACCAGGCGCCGCTCTTCGTCGAGATACGCTTCATCAACCGCGAGACGGGCGAGATCAAGGAGCAGGACGTCTTCATGGGCGACTTCCCGCTCATGACTCCGCGCGGCACGTTCATCATCAACGGCACGGAGCGTGTCGTCGTCTCCCAGCTCGTGCGCTCGCCGGGCGTCTACTTCGCCTCCGAGCGTGACAAGGCGTCCGACAAGACCCTGTACAACGCCAAGGTCATCCCCAGCCGTGGCGCATGGCTCGAGTTCGAAACCGACAAGCGCGACATCCTGTCGGTGCGCATCGACCGCAAGCGCAAGCAGCCGGCAACACTGCTCGTGCGCGCCCTCGGCCTGGCCGAGACGCGTGAGGAGATCATCGAGCTCCTTGGCAACTCCGAGATGGTGCTGCGCACGCTCGACCGCGATCCGGCCACCACGAAGGAAGAGTCGCTCATCGAGCTGTACAAGCGCTTCCGTCCCGGCGAGCCGCCCACCATCGACTCCGCCCGGACGCTGCTCGAGGGCCTGTTCTTCAACCCGCAGCGCTACGACCTGGCGAAGGTTGGCCGCTACAAGATCAACAAGAAGCTCGGCTTCGACCCGGATTACGAGGCGTCCACGCTCACCGACGAGGACATCGTGCGCACGATGCAGTACATCGTTGCGCTTCACGAAGGCGACGAGGGCGTCCAGACCGACGACATCGACCACTTCGGCAACCGTCGCATCCGCACGGTGGGCGAGCTCATCCAGAACCAGTTCCGCATCGGCCTGTCCCGCATGGAGCGCGTCGTGCGCGAGCGCATGAGTATGCAGGAGCCCGACGAGATCACGCCGCAGAGCCTCGTGAACATCCGCCCCATCGTGGCGGCCATCAAGGAGTTCTTCGGCTCCTCGCAGCTGTCCCAGTTCATGGACCAGACGAACCCCGCCGCTGGCATCACGCACAAGCGCCGCCTGTCAGCCCTGGGCCCCGGCGGCCTGTCCCGCGAGCGCGCCGGCTTCGAGGTGCGAGACGTCCACACGTCCCACTACGGCCGCATGTGCCCCATTGAGACGCCTGAAGGTCCGAACATCGGCCTCATCGGCTCGCTGGCAACCTACGCCCGCATCAACCCCTACGGCTTCATCGAGACGCCGTACCGCCGCGTCGTGGACGGCAAGGTGACCGACGAGATCGACTACCTCACCGCCGACGAGGAGGAGAACTACACGATCGCGCAGGCCAACGACCTGTTCAACCTCGAAACGCGCGAGTTCGGCACGTTCGACGAGAACGGCGAGTTCCACAAGGCGGCGCGCGTGCTGTGCCGCACGAAGGACGCATCCGGCACATTCGGAGAACCCGACGAGGTGCCGCCCGTGCAGGTGGACTACATGGACGTCTCCCCGCGCCAGATGACGTCGGTCGCGACTTCGCTCATCCCGTTCCTCGAGCACGACGATGCGAACCGCGCCCTCATGGGCTCGAACATGCAGCGTCAGGCCGTGCCGCTGCTGCGGCCGAACGCGCCGCTTGTGGGCACCGGCATCGAGCATCGCATCGCGGTCGACTCCGGCGAGATCCTCGTCGCCCAGAACTCGGGCATCGTGGACTACGTGGACGGCCAGACCATCATCATCTTGAACGACGACGGCGAATACGACGAGTATCTTATCCCGAAGTTCCAGCGTTCGAACCAGTCGGGCTGCATCAACCATCGTCCCATCGTTCGCAAGGGCGACGAAGTGCAGGCCGGAGACGTGCTTGCCGACGGCCCCAGCTGCGACGGCGGCGAGCTTGCGCTGGGCCAGAACCTCATGGTCGCCTACATGCCGTGGGAGGGCTTCAACTACGAGGACGCCATCATCGTGTCCGAGCGCGTGGTTGCCGAGGACCTGCTCACGTCCATCCACATCTCCGAGTACGAGGTGGATGCGCGCGACACGAAGCTGGGGCCCGAAGAGATCACCCGCGAGATCCCCAACATCTCCGACGACATGATCTCCGACCTCGACGCCGACGGCATCATCCGCGTGGGCGCCGAGGTGTTCCCGGGCGACGTGCTGGTGGGCAAGGTCACGCCGAAGGGCGAGACGGAGCTCACGGCCGAGGAGCGCCTGCTGCGCGCCATCTTCGGCGAGAAGGCCCGCGAGGTGCGCGACACGTCGCTCAAGGTGCCCCACGGCTCCGGCGGCCGCGTCATCGGCATGAGCCGCTTCAGCCGCGATGCCGGCGACGAGCTGGCCCCGGGCGTCAACGAGCTCGTGCGCATCTACGTGGCTCAGAAGCGCAAGGTGCAGCAGGGCGACAAGCTGTCCGGACGCCACGGTAACAAGGGCGTCATCTCCCGCGTGCTGCCGGTGGAGGACATGCCCTACCTCGCCGACGGCACCCCTATCGACGTCATCCTGAACCCGCTCGGCGTTCCGTCCCGTATGAACGTGGGACAGCTTTTGGAGAACCACCTGGGCTGGGCCGCGAAGTGGGGATGGTCCGACGAGGAGGAGACGGAAGAGGTTGTCGAAGGCCCCATGCATGTGGCCACGCCCGTGTTCGACGGCGCCACGGAAAAGGAGATCTCCGACGCCATCGAGAAGGCGAACCGTAATCTTATCAATTACAACCACTACAAGTATGGCGAGAAGGCGCGCGACGAGTTCGTGCCGCAGCTGTCCCGCACCGGCAAAACGTGGCTCTACGACGGCCGCACGGGCGAGAAGTTCCGCGAGCCCATCACGGTCGGCCAGAGCTACATCCTGAAGCTCGGCCACATGGTGGACGACAAGATCCACGCGCGCTCGACCGGTCCTTACAGCCTGATCACCCAGCAGCCGCTGGGCGGCAAGGCGCAGTTCGGCGGCCAGCGCTTCGGCGAGATGGAGGTGTGGGCGCTCTACGCCTACGGCGCCTCCAACGTGCTGCAGGAGATACTCACCGTGAAGTCCGACGACACCGCCGGCCGCGTCAAGTCCTACGAGTCCATCGTCAAGGGCGAGAACATCCCGGCCGCCGAGGTGCCCGAGTCCTTCAAGGTGCTGGTGAAGGAAATGAAGTCGCTCTGCCTGAATGTGGAGCTCGAGGGCCACGATCATCAGGCGATCGACGTGACGCGCGAGATCGACGGGCAGGAGGACGCCGACCGGGCGCTCTTCGAGGCCATCGCCGCCGACGCGCGCAAGACCGAAGAAGACGACGCGGCGAACGCGCTCGACAACATCGCCGCCGAGCTGGGAGAATTGATGGGCGATACCACGAACGAAACGAACGACCTCATCGGAGAAGGGGAGGAGCTGTAAATGACGACGGAATTCGACGTCACTAATTTCGACGCCCTGCGCATCTCCCTCGCCAACGCCGAGGACGTGCGCGGCTGGTCGCGCGGCGAGGTGAAGAAGCCCGAGACCATCAACTACCGCACGCTCAAGCCCGAGAAGGACGGCCTGTTCTGCGAAAAAATCTTCGGCCCGACGAAGGACTGGGAGTGCGCCTGCGGCAAGTACAAGCGCGTGCGCTTCAAGGGCATCGTGTGCGAGCGCTGCGGCGTGGAGGTCACGCGCAGCAAGGTGCGCCGCGAGCGCATGGGCCACATCGAACTGGCCGCGCCGGTCAGCCACATCTGGTACTTCAAGGGCTCGCCCTCGCGCCTGGGCTACCTGCTGGACATCCCGCCGAAGGAGCTGGAGAAAGTCCTGTACTTCGCGAGTTCGATCATCACGTCGGTGGACAAGGAGGCCCGCGAGGAGGATGCCGATGAGCTGCGCGACGAGCTGGCCGCCGACCTTGAGGAGCTGGACGCCGAGCGTGACCGCCTCATCGAGGCCACGCGTAAGCTGTCCGCGGACTACGTGCCCGAGGACGACGACTTCGTCGACGACGTGGACGAGGACGAGCGCATGAGCCCCGAGGAGGTCGACGAAGAGATCGCCGACATCTACGAGGAGTTCAACGAGCGCAAGGCCCTGCGCCAGGACGCGTTCGACGCCTTTATGAAGATCGAGCCGAAGCAGCTCGTGCCCGACGAGGCCCTGTACCGCGAGATGCGCCTGAACTACCGCGACTACTTCACGGGCGGCATGGGCGCCGAGTCCGTGCGCGATCTGCTGGACGCCATGGACCTGGCCGCGACGGCCGACGAGCTGCGCGACGTCATCGCCAACGGCAAAGGCCAGAAGCGCGCCAAGGCCATCAAGCGCCTCAAGGTGGTCGACGCGTTCCTGAAGTCCACGAACAAGCCCACGGATATGATCCTCGACGTCATCCCGGTGATCCCGCCCGACCTGCGCCCCATGGTGCAGCTCGACGGCGGCCGCTTCGCAACGTCGGACCTCAATGACCTGTACCGTCGCGTCATCAACCGCAACAACCGCCTCAAGCGCCTGCTGGACCTGGGCGCGCCCGAGATCATCGTCAACAACGAGAAGCGCATGCTGCAGGAGGCTGTCGACAGCCTGTTCGACAACGGCCGCCGCGGCCGTCCCGTCACGGGTCCGGGCAACCGTCCGCTGAAGTCGCTTTCCGACATGCTCAAGGGCAAGCAGGGCCGCTTCCGCCAGAACCTGCTGGGCAAGCGCGTCGACTACTCCGGCCGATCGGTCATCGTCGTCGGCCCGCAGCTCAAGCTGCACCAGTGCGGCCTGCCGTCGCAGATGGCGCTCGAGCTGTTCAAGCCCTTCGTCATGAAGCGCCTGGTGGAGCTTGAGTACGCCGCCAACATCAAAGCCGCCAAGCGCGCCGTCGACCGCGGCGCCAGCTACGTGTGGGACGTGCTGGAAGAGGTCATCACCGAGCACCCTGTGCTGCTGAACCGTGCCCCCACGCTGCACCGTCTGGGCATCCAGGCCTTCGAGCCGGTGCTCGTCGAGGGCAAGGCCATCAAGCTGCACCCGCTCGTGTGCACCGCCTTCAACGCAGACTTCGACGGCGACCAGATGGCCGTGCACGTGCCGCTGGGCGCCGAGGCGCAGGCCGAGGCCCGCGTACTCATGCTGTCCGCCAACAACATCAAGTCGCCGGCACACGGCCGTCCGCTGACCGTGCCCACCCAGGACATGATTATCGGCCTGTACTACCTCACGGCCGCTCGCGACGGTTTCGAGGGGGAGGGCCGCGCGTTCATCGACTTCGACGACGCCATGAACGCCTACGACGCCCGCGCCGAGCTCGACCTGCAGGCCAAGATCTGGGTGCGCCTTGCCAGGGACACGCAGGTGGCCACGGCCTACAACGTGTTCGAAGAGCACAAGGCCGGCGAGCGCATCGAGACGACTATCGGCCGCATCACGTTCAACAACGTGCTGCCCGAGGACTACCCGTACCTCAACTACGAGATGAACAAGAAGGAGATCAGCCGTCTCGTGGAGGACGTGTGCAACCGTTACGAGCTTTCCCGGGTGCCGGCAATTCTCGACGGCCTCAAGGACGCGGGCTTCCACTACGCCACGCGCGCCGGCGTCACCGTGTCGGTGTACGATGCCACCGTGCCGCCGAACAAGGCCGAGATCTTGGCGAAGGCTGATGCGAAAGTCGCCGCCATCGACGAGGACTACGAGATGGGTCTTATGAGCCCCGACGAGCGCCATAAGCAGGTCGTCGACATCTGGAACGCCGCCAACGAAGAAGTTGGCGATGCTATGGCCGAGAACTTCGACAAGTTCAACCCCATCTACATGATGGCGTTCTCCGGCGCTCGAGGCAACATCAAGCAGATCCGCCAGCTTGCCGGCATGCGCGGCCTGATGTCCGACCCGAAGGGCGAGATCATCGACCGACCCATCAAGGCGAACTTCCGCGAGGGCCTGTCGGTGCTGGAGTACTTCATCTCCACGCACGGCGCCCGCAAGGGTCTGGCCGACACCGCGCTGCGCACCGCCGACTCGGGCTACTTGACCCGCCGCCTGGTGGACGTGGCCCAGGACGTCATCATCCGCGAGATCGACTGCGGCACCGCCGATGGCGTGCCCTACCCGCTGCACAACGAGAAAGGCGATCTCGACGAGAACCTTATCGGGCGCTGCCTGCTCGAAGACGCCGTGGGCACGAATGGCGATGTCGTGTTGGCTGGTGACGAATACATCACTGCGATGAGCCAGCTTCAGGCTATGGAGGATGCCGGCGTGACCGAGGTCGTCATCCGCACGGTCATGACCTGCCACGCTGACCACGGCATCTGCCAGAAGTGCTACGGCTGGGATCTGGCCACGTCGCGTCCGGTGAACATCGGCACGGCGGTGGGCATCATCGCCGCTCAGTCCATCGGCGAGCCGGGCACGCAGCTCACCATGCGCACGTTCCACACCGGCGGCGTCGCCGGCGAGGACATCACCCACGGTCTGCCCCGCGTCCAGGAGCTCTTCGAAGCCCGCAAGCCCAAGGGCCTCGCCGTCCTCGCGGAGATCTCCGGCACGCTGCAGATCGCAGGCGACAAGCAGTCCAAGACCCTCACGATCCACGACCAGCAGGGCAACTACCGCGAGTACGTGGTGAGCGCCCGTGCCCAGATGGTGCCGGGTGTCGTGGACGGCTGCGAAGTGAAGGTGGGCCAGCAGCTCACCAAGGGCTCGGTGAACCCGCACGATCTCTTGCGCCTCACCGATCCGAACACGACGCTGCGCTACATCGTGAGCCAGGTTCAGGGCGTGTATGTGAGCCAGGGCGTGGACATCAACGACAAACACATCGAGGTCATCGCGCGCCAGATGCTGCGCAAGGTGGCCGTGCTCGACGCTGGCGATTCCGACTACTTGCCCGGCCGTCAGGTCAACCGCTTCGAGTTCGACAAGGCGGCGAACGAGCTTATCTCGGAGGGCAAGGAGCCGCCCGTGGGCCAGCCGCTGCTGTTGGGTATCACGAAGGCGTCGCTGGCCACCGACTCGTTCCTGTCGGCAGCTTCGTTCCAGGAGACGACAAAGGTTCTTACCGACGCCGCTATCGAGGGCAAGATCGACCATTTGGCCGGCCTCAAGGAGAACGTTATCATCGGCAAGCCCATCCCGGCTGGTACGGGTCTTGCGCGCTACCACGAGGTGGGGCTCACCTATAAGGGTCGTCCGGTCGCGGGCGTGCAGGGCGAGACGCTGCCCGACTTCGCCCCGGAGGCGCTTCGCGAGATCGAAGACCTGCTGCCGCAGCCGCAGGATTGGTCGCTCGACGACGGCTACCTCAACATGGGTTCGAACTATGGCAGCTACTACAGCGGGCTTTCGCTCGGACGCCGCGGACCGCAGCTGTCCGACGAGGATGCGCGCCTGTACATCTACGACGATCTGGGCGTGTCGCAGCGGTGGGCCAACAAGTTCAGCGAGGCGGGTATCGAGACGGTGGCCGACCTCGTGGGCCATACCGAAGAGGATCTGCTGCGAATCGAGGGCATCGGCGTGAAAGCCATCGAGGAGCTGAAGGAGGGTCTGGCCGAGCATGATCTTTCGTACATGATTGAAGACGACTTGGCCGCCACGAGCGACGATATGTCGCAGCTGCTCGACATGGTGTTTAGCCCAGACGACACCATCCTGATCGGCGGCGACGAGCCCCCTACCTTCAACACGGAGGGCGAGGACATGCTGGGCGAGGCCCTGCCGCCCCGCTCTTACCAGCGCAACCTGGAAGAGCTCGACGCGCTTCTGGGCTCGGTGGGGTCGCTCGGCTTCGGCCTGACCACGAAGGAGTCCGAGGAAGCGGCCAACGCCTCCGAAGACGACGAGATCGAGGAATAGCGGAAACTGGGGGCGCGCTGAGGCGCGCCCCTCTCTGTTGGGAGCCTTCGGAGCGGGGCTCGCCGGGCAACGCCCAGTCGCTCGGACGGTCCTGAGCTCGCGCGAACAGCCCGCCGGGCTGTTCGGCTCGTGCGGAACTCGCTTGGTGGGCACTGTCCGGCGAGCCCCTTCGCGAGTCTTCTGCAATCCTGGTCGGAGGCGGCACAAGCCGCCGAAACCGAAGGATCCCATGCGGCGACAGCAGGACGTGGCCCCCAACCTGCGAGAGGCGGTCAGGCCGGCTTTTGCTGGGCAGGGTTCAACTTGGAAGGGATAGCATGTCCGATAAAACCTATATACCCTCGGGCGAGGAGGCGCCTGCTTCGCAGATCGGGTCCACGCTCGAGGCGCTTGCGGCCACTATCGCGGGCCGGCGCGGAGCAGGAGAGGAAAGCTACACGTATCGCTTGCTTACGAGTTCGCCCGACGAGGTGCTGAAGAAGGTCATGGAGGAGGCGGGCGAGGTGGCGCTTGCGGCCAAGGACGTGGAGGCCTGGGCAACGTCGTCTTTGGCAGCGGCGCTTGCGGCGGCAGGAGCCGACGGCGCGGCCGACGAGTTGGCCGTACAGCTGCCGCCCGAATACGATGCAGCCATCGACCATTTGCGCTATGAGGCGGCCGACATGGTGTACCACCTGCTCGTCGTGCTTGAGCGCTACGGCATTGATCTCGATGAGTTCGCGGCGGAGCTCAACAACCGCATGACAGACGCCGAGCGTCCCAACGGCGGCGTCCGTTTGCATGAAGAGCATGTTGAGAGAGGAAAGTAACATGGCACGACTTTTCGGAACCGACGGGGTTCGCGGTGTGGCCAACACGCAGCTCACGTGCGACCTCGCGTTCAAACTTGGCCAGGCGGCCGTGGCGTTCCAGGGGACCACCATCCTCATCGGCAAGGACACGCGGCTTTCGGGCGATATGCTGGAGTCGTCCGTGGCGGCCGGCATCATGTCGATGGGCGGCACGGCGCTTCTGGCCGGCATCATCCCGACGCCGGCCATCGCCCTTCTGGTGCGCGAGCTGCATTGCGACGGCGGCATCGTGATCTCCGCTTCGCACAATCCGCCGGAGTACAACGGCATCAAGCTGTTCGACGGGCAGGGTTTCAAACTGCCTGACGCGGTGGAGGACGAGATCGAGGCCTTCGTCGCGCGCGGCGGCGCGGCGGCCGACGAGCTGCCGGCCGGCGACGCCGTGGGCGTGGCCCTGCCGGTCGAGGATGCGTGCGAGCTCTACGTCGCGCATGCCGTGTCCACGGTGGCCGACGAAGGCATCGATTTCGCGGGCCTCAAAGTTGCGCTCGATGTGGGTCATGGCGCATCGTGCATGACGAGTCCCGAGGCGCTACGTCGCCTCGGAGCCGAAGTCGCGGTCATCAACGAGGAGTTCGACGGCACCGATATCAACGTGCGGTGCGGTTCCACCCATCTCGAGCCCCTGCGCGAGCTGGTTGCCGCGACTGGCGCGGATGTGGGCATCGCGCACGATGGCGACGCCGACCGCGTGATGCTGGTGGATGCCGAGGGCAACGAGATCGACGGCGACGTGGTGGAGGCCGTGTGCGCTCTCGACCTCAAGGAACGTGGACTCCTTGCCGGCAACACCGCCGTGTCCACGGTCATGTGCAATCTCGGCCTCGCCCATGCGATGCGCGACGCGGGCATCGAGCTCGTCCAAACGAAGGTGGGCGACCGCTATGTGCTTGAGGCCATGCGTGCGGGCGGGTTCGTGCTGGGAGGCGAGCAGAGCGGCCACATGATCTTCCTTGAATACAACTCCACCGGCGACGGCCTGGTCACAGCTTTGCAGTTCCTGGCTGCATGCAGGCGCAGGGGGAAGTCCATCGCCGAAGCCGCCGCGGTCATGACGCGCTTCCCGCAGACGCTCGTCAACGTTCACGTGAATGACAAGCATGCCGTCGACGGCAACGCAGCCGTTCAAGCCGCCGTCAGCGCGGCCGAGGCCGAGCTGGGCGATTCCGGTCGCGTACTATTGCGCCCCTCCGGCACCGAACCCGTTGTTCGCGTTATGGTGGAGGCTGCGAGTGCCGAGGAGGCCGACCGCCACGCGCGCGCCATCGCCGACGTGGTCGAGCGCGAGGTCTAGCAAGGCGTCCCTCGCCATGCTCTCTGCCTCTTCGGAGGGCGGGTCTCGAGCGAATGCTTGCTATTTGCGCTCCAGCGAGCAGCCCTCGAAAAATCCGGAGGGCTGCTCGCCGTGACGTGTAAATCCGCGACGCGTCCTCAAAAGCGCGGGGCGCGCCGCGAAGATCCTCGTTGCATGACTGGTCGATCCGTTCGGCTATCCGAGCTGATGCTTTTACGTATCTCCGAGCGCAGAGGCTGCGTGGGACGAGGGGATAGGAGGTGTCGGACGGCGCTCCCATCACCTCGCAAGGAACCCTAGCGCACGAACTTTGCCAACAGGCGCACGAGCAGGCTCGGTTTGCGGCTTTTGGCCCCTGGGGCGGGATGCTTCGCGAGCGTCTGCTCTGGAGCGCTGGCCGGGATCGTGCCCGTTCGGGGCGGCTCGATCTCGTCGGCTTCGAGCGCCGGATGCGTTGCGGGCTGTGATGCATTCTGTGCACGAGGCGCCTTGGGCGACTGCGTCGCGGGCGATGCTGCACTCTGCACCGATACGCGCGCCGCCTCGGCCGCCCGCGCTGCCGCAAGCGCCGCCGCCTCGGCCGCGGCGGCGGCATCCAGCGCTGCAACTTCGGGCTCCGTGCTTGAAACCGCCAGGGTATCCTCGGCAGCCTCGTTCGCTGCCATGAGCTGAGCTGCGCGCCGACGCGCAGCGTCGCGGGAAGCCTCTTCTTCCGCAGCCTCAAGCCTGCGCTGTTGTGCGCGCCTGATCAGGAACTCCTGTGACTCGAACAGCTCTGTGACGCCGTCGTCGCTTTCTTCGGCGAACGCACCAAGAGGCGTGTAACTCTTGTCCGGCATGAGCTCGCGCAGTTTGGCGGTGTCGCGCATGCACAGATCCAGGTAGCCGACGATCTGGTCACGTAGCTCGTCGTCGAGGATAGGCCAGGCTATCTCGATGCGCTTGTCCATATTGCGCGTCATGAGGTCGGCGCTTGACAGGTACAGCTTCATGTTCTCGCGCGGACCGAATCCGTAGATGCGGCTGTGCTCGAGCAGCCTGCCCACGATGGAGATCACCCGCACGTTGTCGGTGAAGCCCTCAAGCCTCGGCACGATGCACGAGATGCCGCGAACAAACAGCGTCACCGGCACGCCTGCCTGCGACGCTTCGACGATCTTCTCGATCACATCTTTGTCGGTGACGGAGTTCGTCTTGAAGTAGAGCCCGCACGGCTCTCCTGCCCGTGCTCTCTCGATCTCATGGTCGATGCCTGCGATGATCATTGGCTTGATCTGCAGCGGAGCAACCCAGAGGATGTCATAGTTATCGGAGGTATTCTCCAGTCCCATATTGCGGAAGAACTCGGTCGCGTCACGGCCGAACGTCTCGTCGGTCGTGATGAACGACAGGTCGGTGTAGAGCTTCGCTGTCTTCTCGTTGTAGTTGCCCGTGCCCAGCTGCGTGATGTGCTGCAAGCCGCGCTCTGTCTGGCGCGTGATGCAGCAGATCTTCGAGTGCACCTTGAAGTCGCGGAAGCCGTAGATGACGTTGCAGCCGGCCTCTTCGAAACGCTGCGACCACTCGATGTTGTTGCTCTCGTCGAATCGCGCGCGCAGTTCGAACAGCGCAGTCACCTCCTTGCCGTTCTCGGCTGCAGCGATAAGCGCTTCGGCGAGGTGCGACTGGCTGGCTAGGCGGTACAGCGTGATCTTGATGGAGATGACCGACGGGTCGCTTGCCGCCTCCCGCAGAAGCTGCACGAAGGGATCCATGCTCTCGTAGGGGTACGACAGCAACACTTCCTTCTCGAGCACCTGGTCGATGACGGGACGGTTATGGTCGAGGCAGGCGGGCCATTGTGGCGAGAACGGCACGTTTGTCAGTGGTGCGCGCTTCTTTTCCGGCAGGCGTCCGGGAAGCCCGAACGTGTAGCTCATGTCGAGCGGGACCGTGGTTGAGTACACCTGATGCGGCTTGAGGTTCAGCCGCTTGAGCAGGAGCTTGCCGACGGTTGACGAGAGCGGTCGCTCGCTTTCTAGCCTCACGGGCGCCAGACGAGCGCGCTTCTTGAGGATGCGCTTCATGTGCTCGCGGTAGTCCTCGTCGCTTTCGTCGGTGCCCTCGGTGGCGTCGAGGTCGGCATTACGCGTGACGCAAATGACGTTGGTGTGCTTGACCGTGTACATCGAGAATATTTCGGCGGCCACCATCTCGATGGCATGTTCGAGCAGGATGAACTGCATGCCGGACCCTGGCAGCGCGATAACGCGATCGCACTGCCGCGGCATGGGCACGAGGCCCAGCGTCACGCCTTCGGCGCCGAGATTCTTGGCCTTGTCGGTTTTGGCCGGCTTCTCAACCCCTTTGCTCTTCTTGGCGCTCTCTTCTTCGTTGAGGCGCACGACAACGTAAAGCGCGCCGTTCTCAAGGTGGGGGAACGGGTGACGCGCATTGATGATCTGCGGCGAGAGGAACGGCATGACATTTTTGCGCACGTGTTCGGCAAGGAAGGCGCGCTGCTCTTCGGTCAAATCCTCGGGGCGCAGGTGATTCACGCCGTGCTCGGCGAGCAGGTGGCGCACCTGCTCGAACGTGCGCTCTTGGATGGGGTAGAGCTCGTGGCATCGTGCGTAGATGGCGTCGAGTTGCTCGGAGGGGATCATGCCGGACTTCGAGTCGATGATCTGCTTCTTTACAAGCGA
The DNA here is from genome assembly GCF_963929405.1 of Enteroscipio rubneri. Lineage (NCBI taxonomy): Bacteria > Bacillati > Actinomycetota > Coriobacteriia > Eggerthellales > Eggerthellaceae > Enteroscipio > Enteroscipio rubneri. The sequence continues at coordinate 62,799 of NZ_CAWVIN010000001.1, forward strand.
CAGGTCGGTCAGGCTGCCGACGCGCACCATGAAGAACTCCTGCAGGTTGCTCCAGAAGATGGAGATGAAGTTCAGGCGCTCAAGCAAAGGCACCGTCTCGTCGGCACCCTGGTCGAGCACGCGCTCGTTGAACGTGAGCCATGATAGCTCGCGGTTCTGCATGTAAGGGGCAGCCTTCTGCGCCCCAGCGCTTTCGATGTCTTCGGGCGATCGCCCATCGGGTTCGGCCTGCCGTTCGACGCCAGTGGCGCTTCCAAGGCTGTTCGATGCGTTATCCGATGATGCTGCCGATTCCGAGCCGATCGATGATTGCTTGGCTTCCATGGGCGCTCCCTTCCCGTGCTCTCCCCGTGCCCCTTCGGACCCTCTCGTGCTAGCTCAGCATGCGCTCAATGAGATACCCCTCGCGCACGCCGTATTTGCAGATCTCAAGACGCTCGGCGCCCAGCTCCTCGAAGAGGGCGAGGAGGATGACGCAGCCCGGTACGAGCGTGTGTATGCGCTCCGCTGATGCCTTGAGCGCGGTGTGCGCGAACGTGTCGGGATCCTCATGACACCATTCCAGTATCGCACGAATCTCGTCCGCCGTCATGGATTTCGGCCGGACGATGTCGCCTGCGGCCTGCGCCTGCATCTTGGCGGCGGCGCGAACGCTGCCGCCGATGCCGTAGAGAACCGATGCGCGATAGGCCCGCGCATCCGGAAGCGCTCCCAAACGCGCGCGCAGGCGGCAGGCAATGGCCTCCGACTCTGTAGCGGTCGGCAAGATGCCTCGCACGTAGCGTGCGAATGACGAAAGCGACCCTTGGCCCATGCTTGCGTTGTCGAAGTCGCGTCCTCCGTCAATGCGCGTGAGCTCCGTCGAGCCGCCGCCGATATCCACGAGAGTCCCCCGCTCCACCGTGCGGTCCCACGTTGCGCCCACGAAGCCGAGATGCGCTTCGTCCTGCGCGGATAGCAGCGCGATGGAGAGCCCGGAGCGCTTCTCGATGGCGTCCACGGCCTCCTGGCAGTTCGAAGCATTGCGCAGCACGGCAGTGGCGAAGACATCGAGTCTTCTGCAGTCGAAGTACCGCGCGCGCTTCGCATGGCCCCGCAGCACGCTCGCCGCCTTCTCGATGCCTGCTTCCGTGAAGACGCCGTCGGACACGTAAGCAGCCAGGCCCGCCATTACCTTGTCGTTGATAAGGCTTTTGAAGCTCTTGGGCGCACAGTCTCCGGGGCCGTTCCCCTTCACCTCGTACACGACGAGGCGGATCGAGTTCGATCCAAGGTCTATCACTCCGTAGTTCGGCATAGCGCCATCCTGTCCGGCCGGTCGTATCGGCGTGGCGAGTCGGGTTCGCTTCCTTTCCATTGTAGACAAAAGCGGCCTTCGCCGGTCAGGGTTTTCGAATCCGACGATTATGTTTTACCGAATTTTGACGAAAGCCGCCGAAGTGCGCATTGCCGACGTGCTGCAAACCTGATCCGGTCCGGGATTCTGCGACGAGGGAAGGCGAGCTTGGGCGCATCTCGATGAGGAGGCCGATATCCGCACGTGATCGTAAGGATGCGCTGGGTTGGCCTCAAGCATCTACGTGCAGGAGGCCCGCAAGGCTGTGCTATGATGGGGTCTTGATCTCGGAAGAGGGGAGACCGACCCATGCTGGAAACCGTGGATTTCTCGCTGGAACCGTTGGCGAAAGAGGAGTACAAGGTTCGTCGCGACAAGCTCATGGAGCAGCTCGTGGTTCTGCAGCAGCAGGCGCGGCAGCAGGGCGTGGGTCTCGTTGTCTTGTTCGAGGGCTGGAACGGCGCCGGCAAGGGCAGCCGCATCTCCGACCTCATGTTCAATCTCGATGCGCGTGCGACGTCCGTGGCCGTGACGGAGGATCTCGATATCGAAGCGGCCCGCACGTTCGCCGGCGCACCCTACGGCGTGACGGGCTTTTATCCGGTCATGCAGAAGTTCTGGGAGGAACTCGGTCCGCGGGGCAACATCACATTCTACGATCGCGGCTGGTACACGGCCGCGACGCAGCACATGCTCTACACCGAATTCGGGGACCTGTCCCTCGACGAGGTACGCGAGAAGCATAAGGGCGCGGACGACACCCGGAAGGACAAGCGCGAGAAGAAGGGACCGGCGGCGCTCGTCGCCCAGGCGCGCGATGAACGGCAAAGCGACGCGCTGCGTCGCTATCTCACATCCGTTGCGGATTTCGAGCAGCAGCTTGTCGACGACGGGTACCTGGTGGTGAAGTTCTTCGTCCATGTGACGCAGGAAGCCCAGGAGAAGCGTCTTTTGCGCTTGCGCAACGATCCGGCGACGCGCTGGCGCGTCAGCAAAGAGAAGCTTGCGAGTGCGCGCAACTACGCCCAGGCCTATCGGCTCTACGACAACCTGTTGGAGGGCAGCGACTTCTCGTACGCCCCTTGGCATCTGCTCAATGGCGAAGACAAGCGCCGCGCCAATCTCGAGATCGCTGAAACCTTGGTGCTGGAATTGGAGAAAGCGCTCTCGGCCCAACCCGACGAGGATGCCTCCGCGGCTGCGGCCAAGGCGCAGGCGAACTCCTCGGGCGCGATCGAGGAAGCGCCGCTGTTTGGCCGTCCGTCCGAGGAAGAGGCGCGCATTCGGAAAGAGGCCGAGCGCGAAGCCGCCGAGGCGAGCGCCCGCGCTCCGCGCGCCTCGAAGTTCCGCCTGATCGAGAAGCCTCCTCGGCTCGACGAGGTGGACCACTCCCTTATCCTCGATCCCGATGCGTACAAGGTCGCACTTAAACGAGAGCAAAAGCGGCTGAACCGGCTTGAGATGGAGATGTACCAGAAGCGCATTCCTCTTATGATCATGTACGAGGGCTGGGACGCTGCTGGCAAAGGCGGCAGCATCAAGCGCGTGGCGCAGGCGCTCGATGCGCGCGCCTACACGATCTTCCCGAGTCCCGCGCCTACAAAGCCCGAGCTCATGCACCCCCACCTGTGGCGCTATTGGACACGCCTGCCAAAGGCGGGGCACGTGGGCATATACGATCGCAGCTGGTATGGGCGCGTGCTGGTTGAACGCGTGGAGGGTTTTGCTGCGCCTTCCGAATGGGCGCGCGCCTACGACGAGATAAACGAGTTCGAGCTTGAACTTGTGCGTTGGGGAGCCATCCTCTTGAAGTTCTGGGTGGACGTGAGTCCTGAGGAGCAGCTGCAGCGTTTCCATGATCGACAGAACGATCCGGCCAAGCGGTGGAAGATAACCGATGAGGATTGGCGCAACCGCGATAAGTATCCCCAGTACAAAGCAGCAGTAGAGGATATGTTCCGCCTTACATCCACACCGTTCGCCCCCTGGATCGTGCTCGAAAGCGATGACAAGCGTCATGCGCGGGTCAAAGCGCTCAAAATAATCAACGAGGCCCTAGAAGCGCGCTTGCGCGAAAACTGAGATCGCGTTACTATGGGCTGCAACACTTGAGCGACCGTGCGCTTTCGAGCGCTTGAACAAAAAGGGGTAATCAGCATGTCGATATTTGGATTCGATGTTCCCATGGAGGCCATCTGGATTATCGTGGCCGTCATCGTGCTCATCATCATCGCGTTCATTGCGAAGGGATTCATCGACGAGATGAAGAAGTAGGCGTACGGGCCCTGTCGGTCGCGATAATTGCGCTTTTGTTTGCATTACGCCCCCTTTCCGGGGGCGTTTGTTTATTATGATACCGATCCGGCAAGGTGAGCCTGCAGAGGCAAGGAACGTCTCGCGGCATCCCTTCCACGACGATCGTTCGAAAGGTGGATATGGTCGAATCTCGACAGCATCCCGATCCTCCCCGGCGTGAACGTCCGGCGCGGGATCGTTCTGACGCGAGAGCCGGCGCCCCGGCGCCGCGCAGCGTGCGGCCTGCGGCTGGTCCTGCGAAGCCTGGGCATGTGGCAGGCGGAGCCGGTGCGAGTCGTTCTGCAGCGGGCCGACAAAGCGCGACGCGGCCCGTCGCTCGCCAGGGGGCGCATCGGGCCGCAGAATCACCGCAGGGAGCATTCCGCGCAGTGCAGCCGGGCAGTAGGAGGGGAATGGGCGCAAGCCGGCATTCCTCGGGAGCGCCTCGTAAGAAGGGCGGTCCGTGGCGTGTCGTATTCTGGATTGCGCTCGTTGTGCTCGTGGCGTCGCTTGCATCGCTTGGCGCTCTTATCTTCAGCTACTGGCAGGGGCAAAGCTCCTATGAAGAACTAGCCGAACAGGAGTTCACGGCGCCCGACGACATCGAAGGCGCGAGTCTGGCTGATTTTTCCGTCGACTGGGATGCATTGCGCGCGATTAATCCTGATATTGTGGGTTGGGTGTTCGTGCCCGGTTCGGAGATAAACTATCCCATCGTGCATACGGCCGACAACGAATACTATCTTACGCACGACTTCAAAGGGACCGAGGGCTTTCTTGCCAAGCACGGCGCCATCTTCCTCGCGGCTGAGAACGAGGGCGATTTCTCCGATCCGAACAACCTCGTCTACGGCCACAACATGCGCGACGGCTCCATGTTCGCCTCCATCACCGGCATGACCGACCAAGCGCGTTTCGACGAGCTTCGCACCGTGTACATCCTCACGCCACAGGGAAACTACCGTCTGCGGACGTTTTCGCTCGTGCATTGCGCGGCCGACGATCCGCTCGCTCAAATGACGTTTTCGAGCGAGGAAGAGCGCGTGTCGTACGTCCAGGACAAGATGGACCGGTCGGTGGTCCAGGCCTCTGACATTCCAGCTGCCTCTGACACGACGAAGACCTTCGCATTCTCCACATGCGACAGCCTTCCCACTGACGGGCGCTACGTGCTGTTCGCATCCGTTGTAGAGAGTACGTTCGCTGCTTCCGCAGATGGGGGCGCAGCTCCTGTCGACCCTGACGACCCTGCAGCCGTCGACGGCGCGTCGAAGGAGGCGACTTCGTGAGCGGATCGGTGCTACCAGGTGGGCGTCCCGACCGCCCGGAAGAGGAGTGTGCCGTGTTCGGCGTGTTCGCCCCCGGCGAGGACGTTGCCCGCATGGCCTGCTTCGGGCTGCAGGCGCTGCAGCACCGCGGGCAGGAGAGCGCCGGCATCGCCGTGGGCGACGGCGAGACCGTGATGGCGGCGAAGGACCTGGGCCTGGTGACGCAGGTGTTCGACGAGGCTACCCTCGCGGCGCTCGAGGGCTTTGTGGCCGTGGGCCATGCCCGTTACTCCACGAGTGGCGGTGCCGCGTCGTGGGAGGCTGCCCAGCCGCACATCTCGGCTATCGACGACGTGCTCATTGCGCTGGCGCACAACGGCACGCTTGTGAACACGAGCCGCCTGCGCGCCCGCCTCGTGGACGAGGGCGTGCAGTTCCGCTCGAACACCGACAGCGAAGTGGCCGCGAAGGTTATCGGCCAGGTGACGCGGGCCACGCACCACCTGCGCAACGGCATCCGCCGCGCCATGGAGGATCTGTCGGGCGCCTACGCCATGGTGCTGGCCAGCCCCGACTCGCTCTACGCGTTCCGCGACCCGAACGGCATCCGCCCGCTGTGCATCGGCGAGCTGCCGGACGGCCGCGGCTGGGTGGTGTCCAGCGAGACGTGCGGGCTGGACATCGTGGGCGCGCGCTACGTGCGCGACGTCGCCCCGGGCGAGATCGTGCGTTTCAACGAGGACGGCATGCACGCTGAGCAGGGCGTTCCCGCAGGCAGGCCGGCCGCGTGCATCTTCGAGTACGTGTACTTCGCCCGCCCCGACAGCGTGATCGACGGGCAGAGCGTGTACCAGGCCCGCCGCAGCATGGGGCGCATCCTGGCGCAGGAGGCGCCCGTGGAGGCCGACCTCGTGCTGGGCGTGCCCGACTCGGGCGTGCCGCCGGCCCTCGGGTTCGCGGCCGAGAGCGGCATCCCGTATGCCGACGGCATCGTGAAGAACCGCTACGTGGGCCGCACGTTCATCGAGCCCACCCAGGCCATGCGGCAGCTGGGCATTCGCCTGAAGCTGAACCCGCTGCGCTCGGTGATCGAGGGGCAGCGCCTCGTGGTCATCGACGACAGCATCGTGCGCGGCAACACTTCCAAGAAGCTCGTGCAGATGCTGCGCGACGCGGGGGCGGCGGAGGTGCACCTGCGCATTGTGAGCCCGGAGGTCAGGTGGCCGTGCTTCTACGGCATCGACACCGACACGCGCGACCAGCTTATCGCGGCGAACATGACGCTTGACGAGATGAACGCGTGGATCGGCTCGGATACGCTCGCGTTCATCTCGCTCGCGGGTCTGCGAGCCGCCGTGCCCGACGCGCGGTGCCAGGGGTTCTGCGATGCCTGCTTCACCGGGGACTATCCGGTGGCCGTTCCCGAGGCGGCGGCTCGCAAGAGTGGTGCGACGATGAGGCGTGACGCGAGCGAGGATGCCTGATAAGGTGTGCCAAGTGCGTTGCGCATACATGGACACTGTGGAAAAGACGGCACTCGTTTTTGGGTAGCCGAGCGAATGAAGGGGGCGGCAGCACGCCAGCCCAGGATGCAAGGAGCAAGAATGACCGAAAGAATAACCGTGAGCCCGGCCGATGCAGACGATGCTCCCGCGATGCCCAGCTGGATGGACGAGGAGGCCACGACCTACGCGCAGGCGGGCGTAGACACGGCCGAGGGCGCGCGTGCCGTGGACGCCATCAAGGGCGTCGTGCACGACACGTACCGGCCCGAGGTGGTGGGCGACATCGGCGGTTTCGGCGGACTGTTCTCCATCGCAGCGGCCAAGGACATGGACGACCCGCTGCTGGTGAGCGGAACCGACGGCGTGGGCACGAAGCTCAAGGTGGCCCAGCTGGCCGGCAAGCACGACACGGTGGGCATCGACCTCGTGGCCATGTGCGCGAACGACATCCTGGCCACGGGCGCCGAGCCGCTGTTCTTCCTGGACTACGTGGCCATCGGTAAGCTCAAGGCCGAGAACGTGGCCGAGATCGTGGCGGGCATCGGCGAGGGCTGCAAGCAGGCCGGCTGCGCGCTCATCGGCGGCGAGATGGCCGAGCACCCTGGCGTGATGGATCCGGACGACTACGACCTGTCCGGCTTCTGCGTGGGCGTGGTGGATCGCGCCAAGATGCTCGATCCGACGGCTGTGCGCGAGGGCGACGTGCTGATCGGCCTGGCGTCGAGCGGCCTGCACTCCAACGGCTACTCGCTGGCGCGCAAGGTGTGCGTGGAGGGCAAGACCCACTACGAGCTGCGCATCGAGCGCGAGGAGCTGGGCGGCGCCAGCCTGCAGGACGCGCTTCTGGTGCCCACGCGCATCTACGTGAAGCCCGTGCGTGCCGTGCTGGACGCGTGCCCCGGCGCCGTGCGCGCACTTGCGCACATCACGGGCGGCGGCATTTCCGAGAACCTCGACCGCGCGCTGCCGAAGACCTGCGACGCCGAGGTGGACCTGGGCACGTGGCCGGTGCCTGCCATCGCGTCGTTCGTGTGCGATGCGGCGCATCTCGACGAGGCCGAGGCGCTCAAGACGTTTAACATGGGTCTCGGCATGGTCTTGATCGTCGACCCCGAGCGCGCCGGCGAGGTGGAGGCTGCCCTGGCCAAGGCCGGCGAGGCCACGTACCGCGTGGGCCGCATCGTGGCCGGCGAGGGCAAGGTCCGCTACGCGAACGACGGCGCGCTGTACGGGTACGAGGAGTAAGGCCCAAAGAGGGCAACGGTTCGGAGATTCCGTACAGGCGCCCTCCGCGCCGATGCGGCATGAAACCATCGGAAGTCTTGAGCCGTCTCACGGCGAGGATCGAGGAGGACTTTTCGCAAAAGGCCAGGTCGTTTCGAGGGACTTTACGCTGAGGCCAAGCGATTCTTCCGAATTCGATGATTTTCTGCCACCTTCGGTCTATGGGCGTTAACGGGGATCGATCGGCTCCTCTTAGAAGCCGTGGTGGAGCTTGGGCCTGACAGCCTTCCGAACGCGGCAGAACCTAGGCTCGGCAGTCTGCCCGAATGAGGTGAGGGGGCGGGTCGAAGCGAAGGAGATGAGCATGGAGAAGCTTAAGATCGGGGTGCTGCTTTCCGGCGGCGGCACGAACCTGCAGGCCATTATCGACGCGATTGCGGACGACGGACTGCCGGTGGAGGTCGTGCGGGCAGTATCGTCGCGGCCGGACGCTTACGGCATCGAGCGCGCGAAGGCGGCGGGCATTCCCGTGACCGTGCTCAACCGCGACGTGTACGCCGACCCGGAGGCGGCCGACGCGTGCATCGTGGCTGAACTGCGCGAGGCGGGGACGGAATACGTGGTCATGGCGGGTTACATGCGCAAGGTCACGCCGGTCATGCTGGGCGCGTTCCCGAACCGGGTGCTCAATCTGCATCCGGCGTTGCTGCCCTCGTTCAAGGGTGCGCATGCTATTCGCGAAGCCTTCGATGCGGGCGTGAAGGTGACGGGCATCACGGTCCACTTCGCGAACGAGGACTACGACAAGGGCCCCATCGTGGCGCAGCGCGCCGTGGAGGTGCGCGAGGACGACACGCTTGAGTCCCTCGAGGCGCGCATCCACGATGCCGAGCACGCGCTGTACCCCGAGGTGCTGCGCCTCGTGGCCGAGGGCCGCGTGAGCGTGGGTGAGGACCGCAAAGTGCATATCGCCCCTGCCTGACGTTCGCTTTCCCTGTCCGGTCGTGCGAATGCGCGTCTGACGTGTAGGTCCCCTCTTCCGGCGCGCGGGGAGGGGCATGCGGTATTCGGCCGTGTCCAGCGCGCAGCTTGCAATCGTGTTTGTCGATCGTAAGGAGCCCTGCTCATGAACAAGGAAACGCTGCAAATCATTGTCGACGACCTGCGGGCGGGGCGTACGCCCCGGCTCTCGCTCGAGGATTTCCCGTGCTTCTCGGCCGAGGCGCTCGAGGGCAACCAGCATGTGGACCCGTCGTACCTTGACGTGGTTGCCGCGAGCTTGACTGCAGCCGATGCCCCCACGTTCGAGCGCGCTCTGCGCGCGATGGAGGAGGGCGACCTCGCCTGGCTTGGCTTCAAGGTGGTCTACGACGCTGCCGAGGCCCAGGCCAACACCGACAACGAGGTGACGAAGAAGTACGGCGACGTGGGCTCTGCCGATGGCGAGCCGCTCGTGTTCTTCTGCAACGACGCCAAGGAAATCGTGGCCTCGCGCCCGTTCAGCCCGCGCGATACGTTCCAGATGAAGGACGCCACGCGCGGTCCCTCGATGCATAACGAGCAGTTCGAGGGCCTTACCTGGCTCTCCGTGCCGTTGTTCGACCAGGTGCAGGTGTGGCTGCTCGGCGCGTCGGACGCCGCGAGCGAAGTGGCGGCGCTTGCCGACCACGTGGGCTTCTCGGTCACTGTGGTGGACTACGATCCCGCCTATCTGAGCGAGGCACGCTTTCCGCGGGCGCGCCGCATCGTGCTGCCCGGCGGCACCTTCGACGGGCTGGCCGGGCTCGCCTGCGCGCCGGAGGACTACGTGTGCGTGCTCACGCGCGGCCACATGTTCGACCCCGAGGGCTGCGTGTGGGCAACCAGGCATCGCGCGCACTATGTGGGCATGATGGGCTGCAAAGGCAAGAACGATACCGTGCACGGCCTTGTGCTGGCCAAGGGCGGCACCGAGGAGGACTGGCAGCGCGTGAAGCGCCCCATCGGCCTCGAGTTCGGCGCGAAGACGCCCGCCGAGCTGGCCATCGCCATCGTCGCCGAGCTGGTGGACGTGCGCTACCGCGAGCGCTACGGCGAGGAAGCGCGCGAGCGCCACGAGAAAAGCCTGGGCCGGTAGGAATCGGGGTCACCCGGCTGCTTCGGAGTATTTTCCGCAGCTCATCGCCTTGCAGAGCAGATCGTTGGCGCGGCGTGACGTTTCGACCAGCTGCCGCCGCTCTTGGTCGGTGAGCGCTTGCAGTTCCTGGGAAATGCGCTGGTCGACGAAATCGAAGTAGTCGAGCAACAGTCGGGTTCCCGCACAGGTGAGCGACACGGTGACGGTGCGGCGATTCTCCTCGTTATGGCGGCGCTCCACATATCCGGCTTTCACCAGAGGCTGCACCGCCCGGGTTGCCTGCTCTCGCGAAACGGCGATGCGCTGGGCCAGCTCGCCCATGTTGGCGGCCCCCAGCTCGTTGATGGTGCACATGATCATGATTTGCGACTTGGTGAGATCCGCTTGTCCGGAAAACAGCGTATGCTTTATGAGTCCTTGATACGCGAAGAAGGCGCCGATGATCTCCCCGTGTTCCTCGCGCTGGGTGAGGGTGTCGCTGCCATCGTCTCTCGAATCCCTTGAACCGCGCTTCGAAGCAATCATGGAATTTTCCTCCGTGGCCGTTGCCATATCGAAGATGTCTACTATAATAGCGGAACATCAATATTTGATTTATATCAAGTATAGCACGGATAGAGACAGGTTGCTTGCAACAGCCGAGAAACACATTGCAAGCATTGCCGAACTATCGAAGGCTGCCAAACCAGGCAGCCTTTCTGTATCGGAAACCGTATCCGGTCGGGCGGCCGGACGGAGGGAGAGCGCACTTCATGGGTCTTACAAGAAAACAAGCGGTCATGGTGGCGGTGATGTTGGGCGGTACGTTTCTTGCCGTCTTGAACCAGACGCTGCTGTCGCCTGCGATTCCGTCCATCATGGCCGATTTCGGCATTTCGGCGCCCACGGCGCAATGGCTGATGTCGGGCTATTCGTTGGTGGAAGCCATCATCATCCCGCTGTCGGCGTACTTGATCGGGCGATTCTCCACCCGCAAACTGTTTATCACGAGTTTCGCGCTGTTCGCCGCGGGTAGCGCGCTGGCTGCCTGGGGCCCGGACTTCGTCGTGGTCATGGCGGGTCGCATCCTACAGGCCGCGGGCACAGGCGTGGTCATGCCCATGGTGTTCACCGTGATCATTCTGCTGTTCCCGCGCGAGAAGCGCGGCGTCGCCATGGGCCTGATCGGCCTGTTGATCGGCTTCGCGCCTGCCATAGGGCCTGCAGTTTCGGGCTTGCTGGTGGACTCTGTGGGCTGGCATGTGCTGTTCATGATCGTGACGGTGCTGGCCGTGGTCGTGCTGGTGCTAGGCGTATTCGCGCTGGAGAACTACGGCGACTTCGAGCGCACGACACTCGATGTGCCGTCGGTGCTGATGAGCTCGGTTGGCCTGGTGTGCTTGCTCTACGGCCTGTCGTCGTTCTCGTCGGCTGGCAACCTTGCCGTCCCGGCGGCGTTGATCGTGGCCGGTGCGGCGGTGCTGGCGCTGTTCGTCCGTCGTCAGACGAAGCTCGACAACCCCATGCTGCAGGTGGGCGTGTTGGGGACCGTGCGATACCGCATCGCCGTCATCTGCATCGTGACGCTGCAAGCCGTGCTTATCGGCCTTTCGTCGGCCCTGCCGCTGTTCATCCAGAACGTGTGCGGCTATTCCGCCACCGTCAGCGGCTTTATCGTGCTGCCAGGCGCGCTGTTCGGCGCGGTGATGTCGATGTTCGCCGGGCGCATCTTCGACAAGCGCGGCGTTCGCGGCGTGGTGGTAGGCGGCAGCTTGGTGATGCTGGCGGGCGCGGTATGTCTGTTCCTTCTGCCGGCCGCCGCGGGCGTGCTGTTCATCGCGGGCGCGAACGCCGTGCTCATCTTGGGCTTGCAGGCGTCTATGACCCCGCTCAACACCTGGGGCATCAATTCGCTCGACAACCGCGTCATCCAGCATGCGAACGCGCTTTCCAACACGTTGAACCAGGTGGCGGCTTCGTTCGGCACGGCACTGCTCATATCGGTGTCGGCCATGGGCTCCGTCGTGGCCCCGCAGGCGGGCGCGGCCGAGCAGCTGTACGCGGGCTATCACCTGTCGTTCGCCGTCGTCATGGTTCTGGCCGTCTGCTTGCTGCTGGTGGTGCTGGCGTTCGTGCGCGACAAGCGGAGCGCGCCCGCGAAAGCGGCGCCTCAAGCCGTTGCGGCCCAAGACGATGATGCGATTCTGGTGAAAGCTGCGATGAATCGCGACGCAAGCTGGATTTCTCAGACGGCTTCCGTCCGCGAGGCGCTGCTTGAAATCGCGAAGGCTGATACGAGCGGGCTGCCCGTGGTGGACGCCCGCCAGCGCGTGGTCGGCTTTATCTCCGACGGAGATATCATGAACTACCTGGGAAAAGACGATAGAAGTGTGGACACGGCGCTGTTCATGTACCGCTTCGTCGACGACGAGAAGCTCCAGTCGCGCCTGGCGTCGCTGCTCGACAAGAACGTGATGGAGCTTGCCACCAAGCGCGTCGTCACGGTCGAAAGCTCGATGGACTTGGGCGAAGCCTGCCGCGTGCTGGCTGAGCGTCGCATCAAGAAGGTGCCCGTGGTGGACGGCGGCAGGCTGGTCGGGGCGCTCAGCCGTCGCAACATCGTCCGGAACGTGGTCGAGGGTCTCTCGTAAGGGGGGGATCCGCCTGCGGATCGGCATCGTGTCGCGCGCAAGCCGCAGGCGTCGCGGGCATTGCGGTAGCCGATGAAGCTACGAGCGTCGCGCGAATGCGGGAATCGTGTCCGGTGTCGGGATTATTCCGAACCGCCCTTCTCGGGCAGGCGGCTGTCATGGTATTCTGCGCAACAGAGAGACGCGTCGTGACTGACGGGCTAACGTGGGGCACCACGGGGAAGCGGCGCGCACATACAAGCCGACCGTCTGGGCAAGCCGTTCGAATAGGAGCAGCTTGCCTTTTTTCATGCATGGGCGGCGGACGGAGCGGACGGCTGGCGAACGCGAAAGACAAGGAGAGCTGATGCACAAACTCATCGAACTGTTGGAAGGCAACCCGTACCCCGGACGGGGCATCGTGGTCGGCAAGGACCGCGTATACTATTTCATCATGGGCCGCAGCCGGAACAGCCGCAACCGCATCTTCGTGGAAACGGACGACGGCATCCGCACCGAAGCCCACGACCCGGCCCTGCTGGAGGATCCCAGCCTCATCATCTACCACCCGGTGCGCGCAATGGGCGATGCGCTCGTGGTCACCAACGGCGATCAGACCGACACCATCGTGGATGCCGGCGATTTCCGCGCCGGCTGCATGGCGCGCGAATTCGAGCCGGACGCGCCCAACTTCACGCCGCGGATCTCGTCGATCGTCTACGCGGACGGCTCGTTCGAGCTCTCCATCCTGAAGCACCAGCCATCGGGCCGCTGCCTGCGCGAGTTCTTCGCCTACGAGGGCTGCGACGAGGGTACAGGCTACTTCATCAGTACGTACCAGGGCGACGGCGATCCCCTTCCCACCTTCGCAGGCGAGCCGGTGGAAGTGGTTCTCCCCGAACCCGACGCGATATGGCGCGCGCTTGACCCAGACAACAAGGTGTCGCTGTATGCCAACGTGGCAGGTAGCGTGACCTTGTACAACAAGAACCTCGGCGACTAACGAAGGAGACGCAAACCCTATGAACGAGCTGGAATTGAAGTACGGCTGCAATCCCAACCAGAAGCCCTCGCGCATATTCATGAAGGATGGCTCCGATCTGCCCATCGAGGTGCTGAACGGCAAGCCAGGCTACATCAACTTTCTGGATGCCTTCAACTCCTGGCAGCTGGTGCGCGAGCTCGCGCAGGCCACGGGTTTGCCGTCGGCTGCATCATTCAAGCACGTGTCGCCGGCAGGTGCGGCGGTGGGCCGGCCGCTCTCTGATGTCGAGCGGCAGGTGTACTTCGTGGACGAAAGGGGCGACCTCAGTCCCATCGCCTGCGCCTACATTCGCGCGCGCGGCGCCGACCGTTTGTGCTCGTACGGCGATTGGGCGGCCTTGAGCGAGGTGTGCGACGCCGACGTGGCCCGTTACCTGAAGACGGAGGTGTCCGACGGCATCATTGCCCCCGGCTATACCGACGAGGCGCTCGAGATTCTCAGGACCAAGAAGGGCGGCAAGTACAATGTCGTGCGCATCGATGCGGACTACGTTCCCGTCGAAGCCGAGCGCAAGGACGTGTTCGGCATCACCTTCGAACAAGGTCGCAACAACTTCGAGATCAACGAAGCGCTGCTGGAGAATGTGGTGACCGAAAACAAGGACGTGCCCGCATCCGCCAAGATCGACATGATGGTGGCGCTCATCACGCTGAAGTACACGCAGTCTAACTCCGTGTGCTATGTGAAGGACGGCCAGGCCATCGGCGTGGGCGCCGGGCAGCAGAGTCGCATCCACTGCACGCGCCTGGCGGGGAACAAGGCCGACAATTGGTGGCTGCGCCAGCATCCGAAGGTGCTCGGCCTGCAGTTCGTCGACGGCATTCGCCGGCCCGATCGCGACAACGCCATCGACGTGTACACCTCCGACGAGTGGGAGGACGTGCTGCGCGAGGGAGAATGGCAGCGGGTGTTCGCCGTGAAGCCCGAGCCACTGACCGCTGCGGAGAAGAAGGAATGGGCTGCCACGTTGGAGGACGTGACGGTGGGATCCGACGCGTTCTTTCCGTTCGGTGATAACGTGGAACGCGCGCGCAAGTCGGGCGCGGCCTACATCGTCGAGCCGGGCGGCTCCATCCGCGATGACAACGTGATCGAGGCGGCGAACAAGTACGGCATTGCCATGGCCTTCACGGGCATGAGGCTGTTCCATCACTAGGCTGCTTGCGGGTGCAGGAGCCCGCGTTCGCCGGAGCCCCTTGCGCCTTTGGCAGTCGGGGCTCCGGCGGAGAGGTTTATGGTTGTTCTTTGACGGGAAGGCAACGCGCCTGTCCTGCCTTCCGTCACCCCGTTGCCGTTTTGTATAGTGGCCCCATGAAGAAATCCGAAGCGCTCAAAATTCTTGGGCTAGTCGACGGCGCAACCGACGACGAGGTTAAGCAGGCCCATCGCAAGCTGGTGATCGCGCATCATCCCGACAAGTTCCCTCTTGAATCAAAGGAGCGCGCCGATGCCGAGGAGTTGACCAAGCGCATCAACGAAGCGCGCGATGTGCTGCTCAACCGCTCATGGACGCCTGAGTTCGATCCGCGCCGCGACCCGCGGCCCTATGCGGGCAATCCGTTCGCGCATCCGACCGCCGCGCCACAGCCCGGTGCGCCTCGGGACGGATGGGATCCGTTTGCCGACTGGCCGTTCGGCCAAGGGCAGCCGACCTCTTCCCAAGGGGGCCGTACCGCTTATGTGTGGACCTCGTGGGACGGCAGTCGGACGGCGGACGGCGGAACCCCGGGCAACATGCCGTTTGACTTCGACCCATTCGATCCGTTCGCGCCTTTCCGAGCTGCGCGCGAGCAGCAGAAGACGCCGCAGGAGCGGCTCGATGAGGCGCGAACCGCCCTCGGGCGCGAGGTCGGCATCGTCGTGGCGAAGGCGGCGGCCCTCGTCGTGCTCGCGCTTGTCGGCTCGGCGGCAACAGGGTTGTTCCTGTACGTGGTCGCATCGTTTGTCTACGGTCTGTGGAAACGGTTCGGTTCATGCCTCATCGGGCTGCTGCTGCCTATTGCCCTGTTTGCGATGCCGTTCGTGTTCCTCATCGCGCCGCGTCAGGGGGCCGTCACCATCGGCTTGGCCGTGTTCTTCCTCGTGGCCGTGCTGTTCGATGCGTCGAATCTACGCGATCTCGTGCGCTCCTATCGGACGGCCCGCTCGGCCATTCGATAGCAGATCTCGCTGAAAAGGCGTGCGTGCTGCTTCACATGCGCCGCTTTCGAATGCGCGCTCGCGTCCCGTTGCACCCGCACTGGGCGAATCCATGTTTGCGGCGGTTTCTTGCGCCTCCGCTGCGCCTTCGTCGCTTGCGTTCGCGCCCGCTTGTTGCGTCCGGCCTTCTGCTGGCCGGTGAGCGCATCGCCTCAGATCGGCCGCGCGTGCGATCGTGCTATACTGACCTCTGCTCAATGCCGTTTGCCTACCACGGAAAACGGGTTGGGAACAACCCGCCGGGAAAGACGCGGAAATTCGTTGAATTTCCGAGTGAAAGGGTATACTGCCTGTGGCGAACCGTCGTCGCGCACGAACGCGGCCCCGCCTACCCCGTGCTCCCGAAGGAGGAGGCAAACGATGATAGTGCTCGAAGAGCCGTACGTGTCCGAACCGCTGGCTGCTTGGCTGGAGGAATCACAGCATCCGGTGCTCGATAATGCCGTCTCTCGCGAGCAGGGAGAGGGCAGGGCGCTCAACATCGTGGCGGAGGACGAGGCCGTTCGCCGGATCGACGGGGGCGAGCGCGTGTACACGAACTCTGAGAACGCCCTCGCGTGGATCATGGACAACGTTCACAACGAGAGTCTTGTGCGCGGCATCGGACTGTTCAAGGACAAGGCGGCTATGCGTGCGGCACTGGCACCGCTCGATCCCGACCTGTTTTTCAAAACCTGCTCGGTGGACGAACTGTTCAAACTCGACTATGCCCGGCTTGATCCGCCGTTCGTTTTGAAGCCTTCCGTCGGATTCTGCAGTGTGGGCGTGTACGCTGTGCAGAGCAGGGAGGATTGGGAACGGGCGCTCGCCGATATCGCTCAGAACGCCTCCGCCTGGCACGACTTGTATCCCGAGAGCGTCATCGGCGCCGGGTCGTTCATTCTCGAAGGCTATATCGACGGCACCGAATACGCCCTCGATGCCTTTTTCGATGAAACAGGCGCTCCTCATGTCCTCAACGTGCTGCGCCACGATTTCGCCTCGTCAGAGGACACGAGCGATCGTCTGTACATGACAAGTCCGTCCATCGTGCGGGAGACGACCTCCCTGTTCACCTCGTGGCTCAACCGCGTAAACGCGCTCGTGGGCGTTCGCAACTTCCCGGTGCACGTCGAGGTGCGCGTTGCGGACGGGCATGTGTGCCCCATCGAATTCAATCCTCTGCGGTTCGCAGGACTCGGCGGCACCGATCTGAGCCTGTACGCTTACGGTTTTCGCACCTACCAGGCATTTCTCGAGGATGATGTACCCGATTTCGATGTAGCGTTCGCCGACAAGGAGGGAAAGGTGTACTCCATGTCGTTGCTGAATCCCCCGCAGAATGCGACGGGCGGCGAACGGTTCGACTATGACGCGTTTCTCGGCCGGTTCTCGCACGTGCTGGACATGCGTCCGTTCGATCTGAACCGTGTCGGCAACTACGGCTTTCTCTTCCTCGAAACCGACGCAGACACTGCCGATGAGTTGACGTTCCTGCAGCACTCCGACCTGGAAGAGTTCCTCCGCTAGCGCGGAGGACGCGACGGGTCGGAGAAGACCGTGAAGCTTTCCATACGCAATCTGCTGATCGGCCTTGTCATCGTCATCGTGCTAGCGGTGGTGCTGTTGCGCGGTGACCAGCTGGTTGAGCTGGTGGAGACGATGAAAAAAGGTGCGGCCATCCCGCTTATCGCGGCATTGTGCACGCAGCTGGGCAAGTACTTCGCGCAGAGCTTCGCCTATTCGTTCGCATTCGAGGCGGTCGACGAGCATATGGATCCTCGCTCGACGCTGCCGCTCGTGTTCGGCACGTTCTTCATGAACACCATCGCGCCCTCGCTCAACCTCGCTGGCACCACGCTCGTGGTAGACGACGCTCGCCGTCGCGGCATCGCGCCGGGAAAGGCGACGTCGGCGGCGTTGCTCATGCAGATAACCGTGGACTCCGGGTTCGCCACCATCATGCTCATCGGATTCGCCATCCTGGCGGCTACAGTTGGTCTATCGCCGCTGTGGTTTCTGCTTGGACTGGTGGTTATAGCCCTGGTCAGCGTTATGGTACTCATCCTCGTGCTCGGCAGGAAGCGTCCCGCGCTCGTGCTGCGCATACTGCGACCGATCGAGCGGCTCGTCGACCGTATTCGCGCGCGCTTCAAGAAGCCGCCGCTCGATTCGTGGGTGGAGCGGGCTGTAGCTTCGTTCTCGGATGCGGCAGGGCTCATCGGGCACAATCCGAAGACGACGGCCAAGGTGTTCGGCTGCTCGATCGTGGCAAGTTCGTGTGAGCTCGCCTGCTTCTGTCTGGTGGGCGTCGCCTTCGGCGTTACGTACCCCGAGGCTCTCATCTGCGGTTACGTTGTCGCGACCCTGTTTGCCATGATCTCGATCACCCCGCAGGGTGTGGGCGTGGTCGAGGCGGCCGTGGTGGTGGCGTTCACCTCGTTCGGCGCGTCGAGCGCCGCAGGACTTTCGATCGCGCTTGTGTACCGGGGCATCGTGTTCTGGATGCCGTTTCTTATTGGGGCAGTGCTCATCCAGACGACGAAGACGTTCCGCCATGATGCGAAGCGCACGGCGCGCAATCAGAAGAGCAAGGATCGCCTGAGCGGGACTGTAGCCGCCGCCAAGCAGATCGATGCCCATGTCGAAGGACCTCGGGACGCAACGGGCGGTCCTCAGGCCGCTGCGGGCGGCCCCGAGGCGCAGCGACCGTCTGCGGCCGAAGCGGATTCCGGTGCGAGCTCTGTTGCCGATCCGTCTAAAAGCGCCGCTCCGCACGCTCGGTGACGTTTCCCGGCGTCGCATAAGGCTCATATAACAGTCCTTGACCGATTTCGTATCGCATCGAACGACTCAATGGCAAGTTCATGGTTCGCGGGTTGGAATCATGAACTACAATGGGCAGGTTAATGCACGGCGGTGCGTACGGTTGGACCGCTTCGACAGGAAAGAGTGGGTGAGGGACGTGGGGATTCGCACGATCATGCGCGCATGCGTGCCATGCGTGTTTGCAGGCTTGATGGCGTTGACCGGCTGTTCGGCCGGGTCGAACGAATCGAGCGATGCAGAGCCTGCTTCGGCGCTCGATCCATCCAGCCCGGTGCAGATAGAGCTGTGGACGTATTACAACGGCACGCAGCAGCAGGCGTTCGAGGATTTGGTCAAGGAGTTCAACGAGGGACGTGGCAAAGAACTGGGCGTTGTTGTGACAAGCTCGAGCCAAGGCGGTGTGAACGATCTTGCCGCTGCCGTGACCGATTCGGCGCAAGAGCTCGTCGGCTCCGAGGCGATGCCCGATGCCTTCCTTTCGTATTCGGACACCGCGTCGGTCATTGACGGCCTCGGCCGCGTGGCGGATTTGGCGGGTTATCTGACCGATGAGGAGAAGGCGCTCTACGTCGAGTCCTTCCTTGATGAGGGCGATATCGACGGCAACGGATCCTTGAAGGTATTCCCGGTGGCGAAGTCCACCGAGACGCTTCAGATCAACGCCACCGACTGGCAGGTTTTCGCCGATGCGACGGGCTCCACGCTCGAGGAGCTTTCGACGATCGAAGGCATCACGGAGGTGGCGCAGCGCTACTGCGAGTGGACCGATGCCCAGACGCCGGATGTTGCAGGCGACGGCAAGCCGTTTTTCGGTCGAGATGCGATGGCAAACTATTTGATCACCGGCTCCAAGCAGCTCGGACACGAGCTGTTCGATGTGGAGGGCGGGGTCTGCACGTTCGATATCGACCGTGATACGATGAAGGCGCTGTGGGACAACTACTACGTTCCCATGGTGCAGGGCTGGTTCTCGGCTGAGGGCAAGTTCCGCTCGGATGCCGTGAAGACGGGCGACCTCCTCTGCTATGTGGGCTCGTCATCATCGGTTGTCTACTTCCCGCAGACCGTCACGTTGGACGACGAGACCAGCTATCCCATCGAGTTGGCTGCGCTTCCCGCTCCGACATTCGCCGATGGGGAGCCGTGTGCACCTCAGCAGGGTGCAGGGTTCGTCGTGACGAAGTCTGATGAGAAGCGTGAGACGGCCTGCGTGGAATTCCTGAAATGGTTCACCGCCAAAGAGCAGAACACCGGCTTCTCTGTGAGCGCGGGGTACATGCCCGTGACGAAGGAGGCGCTAACGCTTGAGAACCTCGAGGCTGCCGCATCCGGTTCGGATGGTTCTGAGAATTACTCGATCAACCTTCCGGCTACGCTCGAGACGATTGAAACAGGCGTGTATGCGAACCGTCCATTCGACGGCGGGGTGGATGCTCGCGCCGTGCTCGAGAGCGCTCTGTCCGACAAGGCGACAGCCGATCGCGAGGCTGTCGTGAGCGCCGTCGCTGCGGGTGCAAGCCCGGAGGAGGCTGCGGCGCCGTTTTTGGAGGATCGCGTGTTCGATGAGTGGTTGGAGGATCTTACGGCGCGCTTGAAGGCGACGACCGCCTAACGGAGGGGTGCGTTTGTGCGAGGAAGGGGCCGGGGCGACGACATGATCTGGGGTTCTCGGCACGGCGAAGGCTCACGGCACGGATTGACCTTTAAGGTCCTTGTCGTCGTGCCCTTCTGCATCGCGCTAGCAATCCAGGTCGTCGTGTGCGCGTTCGTCCTTGCGCGAAGCGAGATGCTCGGCCAAATGGAAGACGACGCCTACGATCTGTTCTCGGAGCGCGTCGCGAGCAGTGCGGGCTACCTGGAGAACGACATGATCTTCCGCTGGTCGGACTTCGAAGAAGCGTCCGATCAGATAGCCTCGAAGATCGATGTCGAGCTGGCGGCGCGCGGCGCGACGGCGTCTGACATCAAAGCTGGCGGCGACCTTGCCATTTCGCTTGTTGGCACCGTGAGCGACGATATGCTGCTGTTCGCGCAGCGGGCCGAGGTGGACGGCGTGTTTTTGGTGCTGGCGAACGGAGAGGCCGAAGGGCGGCAAGATGCGCGCACGGCCTTGTATGTGCGCGACTCGAACCCGAAGGTCAGCGTCGCGAATCGTTCCGATCTGCTGTTGGCCGCCTGCCCTATCAGCATCGGCCGAGAATCGGGGGTGGCGCTCGACAGCCAGTGGTCGGCTACGTTTCCTCTTGCGGCCGAAGGGGACGACCGCAGCGCGTTTTACTACAAACCCTTGCGAGCGGCTGAGCAGCACCCGGATGCCGATGTGAATGATCTTGGCTATTGGGGGCGGCCGGTGGACTTTGGCTGGGTGGGCACGTCGTCGATCACCTATAGCCTGCCGATCAAGGACGCGCAGGGCGGCATCGTCGGCGTGCTGGGCGTGGAGGTCCGCCTCGATCGCGTCGAGTCCTTCTTCCCCTATGTCAATTTGAACGCCGAGGGCGAGGGCTCGTATCTGCTGACAGTCACCGACGAGGAGGGCTTCACGCGCGATGACGGGGTAGAGCCCGCCGAGAGCGTCGAACGTTCCTATGAAGTGCTGGCGGCAACAGGCGCGACTCAAAGCCTGTACGTGGAGGACGGCTCGTTTACGGCACTGCTCGACGAGCAGAAGCGTATGGTAATCGATGCGCCGTCCGATCCGTCGCCCGACATGCGTGCCGCGGCGAGCGCCGCCGAGATCATGCTCTACGACAGCACTTCGCCGTTTGCCTCGGAGCATTGGGCGCTCGTGGGGCTCGAACGGCAGAACGACCTGTTCGTTGCTTCGCACTCGCTCGCAAAAAGCCTGATCGAAGTGTTCGCCGCCTCGCTGCTTATTGGGCTGGCGGTGGCCGCGCTCACGGCATGGCTGTCATCGTCGCGCCTGCGCCACCTTATGGCCGAAGTGCGCAAAACGAAGCCCGAACAGCCCATCTCTTTTACGCCGACCGGTATCGTGGAGGTGGACGAGCTTTCGGATTCCATCGCCGCGCTTGGCGCGGAAGTGGCGTTGTCCGCATCGCGCCTCTCGCAGATACTGCGGCTGTCTGATCGCGGCATTGGAGCGCTTGAGTACAGCCAAGAAACCGGTTCGATCACCTATACTGACGGCTTCTTCTCCACGCTCGCGGTGCTCGAACCGCCCGACAGCCCCCGTTTCAACCCGCGCCGCATGGCCGAAAATCCACCCTCGGCTGAAGAGTTCGAGACACTTATGAGGGGTTATGTTCCCTATATCGAATCCGAGGCCGAGGGGCGCTATCTTATTTCCGGCCCTCATCGGGCAGCATGGGTGCGTCTCGTTGTGGTGGTCGACGACGAGAGGAAGCGGACCTACGGCCTCGCAGAGGACGTGACGCAGGAGATCGAGACCCGCCGGCGCATAGAGCACGAGCGCGATCACGATATTCTTACCGGGTTGGCGAACAGACGTGCGTTCGAACAGTCCGTCAAGGAGCTGCTCGATCAGAATCCGCCTTCATTCGGTGCCATGCTCATGCTCGACCTCGATAACCTCAAGTTCATCAACGACACCTATGGCCATGATTGGGGAGACCAGTACATCAAAGCGGCCGGCCGAGCCGTCGAGGTTGTGTTCAGCGGGAAAGGCTGCTTTGCGCGCATATCCGGCGATGAGTTCCTCGTATTCGTGGACGCGTGCGCCGATCGGGACGAGGCTGAGGCGCTGCTCGGAGAATTCCGTCGCGCCCTCGATGCGAGCCTTCTCGAGGCGCCCGACGGCAAGGTGCTCAAGGTTCGCGCATCCACCGGAGTTGCCTACTACCCCTCCGACGCTTGCGAGTACGTGCAATTGCGCGAGTACGCCGACTTCGCCATGTATTTGGCGAAGAACAGCCGCAAGGGCGAGCTCATCTCCTTCGATCGTCAAACCTACGAAAAGCAATCGATCATGGTGAACGGTCGCGAGGAGCTTAACAGGCTGCTCGACGAGGAGCTGGTTGACTACCATTTCCAGCCCATCGTGGATGCGCGGGCGGGCGAGGTGGCCGCGTATGAGGCGCTCATGCGCCCGCTGCTCGACACCATACCGACACCCGATCTCGTGCTCGCACTCGCCCGCTCTCAGTCGAAGCTCTACCGCGTCGAGCATATGACGTTCTTCGGAGCGCTCGAGGCATATGCGCGCTGCAAGGGAGACCGCAGTGCCACGCTGTTCGTCAACAGTATCGCCACTCAGCGCCTTTCGGCCGATGACGAAGCTGAGCTGGTTGAACGGTTTGACGGTTTGCTCTCGCGCGTAGTGATCGAGATCACCGAAAATGACTACAGCCGCGAAATGGCCATGTACAAGGAGGCGCTTGCGCATCGTTTCGGCGCCCGCCTGGCCATCGATGATTTTGGCAGCGGCTACAACGGCGAGACATCGCTGCTTGATTATCAGGCCGACTACGTAAAGCTCGACATGGAGATCGTCCGGGATATCGATACGGTCAGGGATCGCTGCGATATCGCCAAAAATCTCATCAGCTTTGCGCACGATCGCGGGATCCGCGTCATTGCCGAAGGTGTCGAGACCGAAGGCGAACTGCGCGCGCTCATAGCGCTCGGTGCTGATTACCTGCAAGGGTACCTGCTTGCGCGTCCGGCCCCGGAGCTGCGCGACATTCCCGAGGACATCAAACGCCTCATCCGCTCGCTCGTCCGAACAGGCTGACGGATGGGGGCGTTCGAGAAAGAGGGACGCGAGCCGCATGCTGTCCGGTGATGCGCTCGGAGGGTTGGGGTATACTCAAATGCGGAATCGCGCGCCCGCCGGCAGACGGGCTGACCGAGGAGGATCGCATGTCGCTGGTTGAAACCCTGCATATGTCCACCGTTTCCAAGACGCCGCAGCGCGTGGAGGTGGTTTTGCCAATAACCCCCGATCTTTATCAGCCGCACGGCTTTCTGCACGGGGGCGTTACCATCGCCCTGCTCGAATCTGCGGCCAGCTACGGCGCCGAATGCCACACTGACTTCAGCAAGGAGCTTCCTTTCGGCATCGAAGTGACCGTGCGCCATCGCAAGAGCGGCAAGGAGGGCATGCTGCGCGGCGTGGCCGAGCTGGACCGAGTGGAGACGTCCGGACATACTGGTTCTGTCAAGCAGTTTTGGAACGTGGCCGCCTACGATGACGTGGGGGACGTGGTGTCCGACGGCGTTATCGTGACGAAAGTTGTCAGTCTTGAGCGCCTAGCCCAGAAGGAGCGCGAGCTCGCGGCGGCCAAAGAACGCTAAGAAGGCCGGCTGGAGCGGGCCTCGGCTCGGGGGCCGTAGCGATTGATGGGGTGCGACTGGATGGCGGCGTAGAGCGATTCGTGGACGATATTCCAGAAAGGGTTCGCCTTGTCGTTGAGCAGCGTCTCGCGCTCATCGCTCTCCAGGCAGAACGCGACGGTCGACAGTAGGTGGCGCGTGCACAGGGAGGCGAGCATGCCCCTCGTCGCGTCCGGCATGTAGCGCCCGCCCAAGATGAACTCGATATCGCCTTCGACGGCCGGATAGTACAGGTCCGTCAGACAGTGCCAGAACTCGAGTTCGCGGATATCGAACAGCTTGCGGTAGAAATCCTGCCGCCCAAGGGTGCAGCGCGCAAACGCTTTGAGAAACTTCGAACAATCGAGCGTCCGAGCGCCGGTTTCCACGTGCGCATAGTACGCGAGCGGCGTCTCGATGCACCGCTTCGACTCGAGGGGCAGGCACACCAGCTCGTTGTCCGGCAATGCGGCGCGCAGCTCCGCATCGAGATCGGTGCGGAGCACCCAGAGCGCAACGTCGTACTTGCTGGAGAAATGGTAGTAGAACGTGTTTCGGTTTATGTCGAGCCTCGCGATTATGTCGGCGATGCGCACGCGGGCAAGCGATGTTTCCTCGACCATGGAAACGAAGGCGTCAGCAATGGTCTGTCGCATATTCCGTTTCATAGAGCCTCCTTGGGGCAGCCATGCGTTTCCATTATAGACAAAAACCGAATCCATATGAGATCGGAAGACGTTGATCTTCGTTTCGTTTGATTCGCTCACTTCGATCGAGTGCGTCGATCGATTTATTCTCGTGCCAAATAGATAAAAACAAATTTTGACTATTAAATGGCCGCTTGTAAGAAATCATACTCTTCCTATAACCGATGGGATCATCGGCGAATCGCACTTTGCAATTCGATTGAGGAGGTACGTATGGAGGATGTCAAGCGTCCGCTGGACGGGGTCAAGGTCGTCGAGATGGCGACGTTTATCGCTGTTCCCGCCGTGGGCCGCATCTTGGCCGACATGGGAGCGGAAGTGATCAAGATCGAGTCCTCAAAAGGCGATAATCTGCGCTTCACGGCGCCGAACGAGGGTCGTCCGAGCGATCCGTTCGAAGACACGAACTTCGATTTGGAGAATGCCAACAAGAAGGGCATCGTCTTGGATATGCGCAGCGAAAAGGGCAAGGAAGTGCTGTTCAAGCTGCTTGATGAGGCTGACGTGTTCCTGACCAACTGGCGTCCGCAGGCGCTTGCCCGCCAGAACCTCACCTACGAGAGTCTCAAGGAGCGCTTTCCCGGCTTGGTGTACGCGAGCCTGACGGGCTATGGCGACAAGGGTCCCGATAAAGATCTGCCCGGGTTCGACTATACCGCGTTCTTCGCGCGCTCCGGCTGGGCAGGCTCGCTGTATCAGAAGGGCACCGTGCCCACCAACCTCATCCCCGCGCTCGGTGATCATCAGGCTGCGCTCGCGCTGACCGCCGGCGTGCTGGCGGCGCTGCTGCGCGCCTCCAAAACCGGTCAAGGCGAGAAGGTTTCCGCAAACCTGCTGCATACCGCGGTGTGGGTCCAGTCGTTCCAGATTCAGGGTGCTCAGTACGGCACGGAGTTCAACGGCGTGCACTATCCGTTCGATCGTCGCGACAATCCGCTTCCCTACCAGCCCGCCGTCAAGACCAAGGACGATCGCTTCCTGCAGGTCATGGGTCCCAACTACGGCATCTACTTCCCGCTGATCATGAAAGCCATTGGTCGCGAGGACCTCATCGACGACCCGGTCCTGAGCAATCAGAAGAAGATGCAGGACGAGGGCCGGGTCGGCGAGATGTACGACATCGTGCAAGAGGGCTTCCAGCAGAAAACCGCCGCGGAATGGGCCCCTATCCTCACCGAACTCGATATTCCCTTCGCGCTGTGCAAGACCTACGAAGAGGTTGTGGACGACGAGCAGGCGTGGGCAAACGACGTGTTCTACAAGATGGACTATCCGCGCGGCCCCAAAGCCCTCGTGCGCACGCCCATCGATCTGGAAGAGACGCCGCTTCCGCCCTATGAGAAGGCTCCGCTTCTGGGCGAGGACACCGAAGACGTGCTCAAGGAGCTCGGCTATTCCGACGCGGACATTTCGGCAATGGCTAAAGAGGGCGTCGTGATGCAGGGCGCACGCAAGTAACGGCATCGACGCAAACGAAAGGGGGACCAATGATCACTGAGCAAAGCACTGCCGAGGAGAAGCTGCCGGCGAAGAAGGTGCTGGCAAACATCGCCGATCGGGTGTACGAGGACGCGATCGAGGCGAAGGCCCGCGGGGAAAAGGTCGGCTGGATATCCTCGAATTTCCCTCAGGAGATTCCCGAAACACTGGGCTTGCACTGTGTCTATCCGGAAAGCCAGGCGGCCGCCATATCAGCGAAGGGCGGGAGCCTTCCCCTGCTCGAGCATACCGAGGGGGACCTGGGCTACTCCAACGACCTGTGCGCGTACGCCCGCATCAGCCTGGCGTATGCCGATCTGGGGGCTTGCCCGAACGGCGAGCGCGAAATGCCGCTTCCCGATTTCGTCCTGTGCTGCAACAACATATGCAATTGCATGATGAACTGGTACGAGAACATCGGGCGCATGCTGAACATCCCCGTCATAATGATCGACGTGCCGTTCAACGACAAGTACGACGTGGACCAGAAGCGCGTCGATTATATGAAAGGCCAGTTCGACGACTGCATTCGCCAGCTGGAGGAGATCACCGGCAAAACCTGGGACGAGAAAACGTTCCTGAAGGTATGCGAGCGCTCCGTCAAAGTGGGCGAGGCCTGGCTCGAGGCCACCACGTACATGTGCTACAAGCCCTCGCCGCTCAACGGTTTCGAGCTGTTCAACCATATGGCTGTGGCGACGATGGCGCGCGGCAAGCAGGAATCGCTCGACGGGTTCTTGCAGCTTATCGAGGAGTACAAGCAGTTCGTCTCGGAGCACAGGTCCACCTTCAAGGTGGAAGAGACAAACCGCGTCATGTTCGAGGGCATTGCGTGCTGGCCGTTTTTGCGCGCCACGTTCAGCCCGCTTAAGAACTCCGGGACGAACGTCACCGCATGCGTGTACGGGCCCTCGTTCGCCTTCACCTACGACAACACCGACGAGATGATGAAGGCGTATGCGGGCGTGCCGAACGCCATCAACCTCGAACGCGCCACCGAGCTGCGCAAGAAGCTGTGCCTTGACGGCAAGGTGGATGGCGGGCTGGTGCACATCAACCGTTCGTGCAAGATGTGGTCGGGCATCGCCCCTGAAATGGGTCGCCGCATATCTCAGGACCTCGACATCCCCATCGTCACCTTCGATGGCGACCAGTCGGATCCGCGCAACTTCAGCGAGGCTCAGTACGACACGCGCGTCCAAGGCCTGGTCGAGGTCATGGAAAGCAACAAGAGGGGAGCGTAAAAGACATGGCATGTATCGATACTCTCCTAGCCGCCTTCGCCGAGGTGGCCGTCGATCCCGACGCCCAGCTTGAGAAGCACCTGGCAGCGGGCAAGCGCGTTGTCGGCGTCGGCCCGTACCATGTGCCCGAGGAGCTAGTGCACGCCGCCGGCGCCGTGCCGTTCGGCGTGTGGGGGTGCGTGGGATCCTCTGTCGAGGCGAAGAAGTACTTCCCGCCGTTCTACTGCTCGCTGTGCCAGATGACGCTGGAGATGGGTTTGACCGGCACGCTCGACAAGCTGTCGGGCATGATGATCACCGGACTATGCGACACGCTGCGCGCGTTCTCGCAGAACTGGAAGGCCGGCATGGGCAGCAAGGTTCCCATGATCTACGTCACCAATGCGCAGAACCGGTTCATCGAAGCGGGCCGCCGCTACACCGTAGAGGCGTATGCCGAGGTCAAGCGTCGTGTTGAAGAGTGCTGCGACGCGCTTGTCACCGACGAGGCCCTGGCGCGCTCCATCAAGCTGTACAACGAATGGCGCGCGACGATGCGCGAGTTCGTCGCGCTGGCCGGCCAGCATCCGGCCGAGGTGAGCGTGTCCGCCCGTTCGTCTGTTATCAACGCTGGGTACTATATGGACAAGGCCGAGCATATGTCGATGGTACAAGAGCTCAACGCAGCGCTTGCCGCAGCACCCGTTTCGCTCTCCGGCTATAAGCCCATCGTGCTCTCTGGCATCTATGAGGACATTCCGGCCATCACGGCCATCCTCGAGGAAAACGGGTTCGCGATCGTCGCCGACGACATGGCCAAGGAGTCCCGAGCGTTCTCGCGCCAAGTGCCCGAGACGGGCGATCCCCTTGAGGCGCTGGCCGACGGCTGGTGTGCGCTCAGAGCCGACACCGAGCTGTTCGACCCGAGGAAAGAGCATATCGAACAGGTGGTCGAGCTCGCCAAGGACAACGCCGCCGCCGGCGTCGTCATCCTACTGGCGAAGTTCTGCGATCCCGAGGAATTTGAGGCTCCGCTCGTGAAGAAGGCGCTTGGGAAGGCGGGCATTCCTGCGGTGACCATCGAAGTGGACCAGTCGACCGAAAGCTACGAACAGGCCCGCACGCAACTGGAAACGTTTGCGGATTTGCTGGGGTAAGCACGATGGAAGGCACTTCGCCCCCGCGCGGTTTGCGCCGGGGCGAAGCGGAAGAACCGCTGCAAAGCCGCGGTGGAAGATATCTTTGCAGCCATCGTTCATCGTCCGCTTGGGGGCGAACTGACTGAAAGGAGAGCACTATGTCTTCTGGTTCTGTCAAAGATGGAAAGGGCGGATTCCATTACGCCTACCTGATTGTGGCGGCGGGCATCGCCATCACGTGCATACCTTGCGCGCTCGTTCTCAGCTGCGCGGGTATCTACTTCACGCCGGTCAGCTCGTATTTCGGCGTTTCGAAAGCCGAATTCACGCTGTATTTCAGCTTGCTAAACCTGGCGATGATGGTCATGCTGCCCATTGGGGGAAAGCTCATGTCGAGGTTCGACGTGCGAGCGGTTCTTTCCGTCTGCGTCGCGATCGACGGGCTTACGCTCATCGCCATGTCGTTCTTTTCGGCGGTGTGGCAGTTCTATCTTGCGGGCATTCTGCTGGGCATCGGCACGGCGCCGCTCATCTACCTGGCGGTTCCTTCGCTCATTAACGCTTGGTGCAAGAAGAAGGTCGGCTTTTTCGTCGGCCTGTGCATGGCGTTCACCGGTATCGGCGGCGTCATCTTCAACCCGGTGGGAACGGCGTTCATCGCTGCGGGGCCCGAAGGGTGGCGCACCGGATACCTGGTATTCGGCATCATCGTCCTGGTGGCCACGCTGCCGTTCACGATCTTCGTCGTGCGCTCGAAGCCGGCCGACAAAGGGCTCTCGCCGTACGGCGCGCAAGAGGCTTCCGCGGCAGAGGGTGCACCGAATCCTGCCCCAGTCGAGTTGGGCGTATCGGCCGGCAAGGCCATGAAGACCACGGCGTTCTTTGCCATCGCGGCGTTCGGTTTCCTGATCACGGTGAACCAGACCGTCTATCAGTTCCTCCCCTCGTATTGTCAGTCTTTCGAAGGCACGCTGCCTCAGATCGCCGCGCTATCCGGAATGATCGCTTCGGCATGCATGGCCGGCCAGGCTATCGGCAAGGTTATCTTGGGCCTGGTGAACGATAGAAGCTGCAAGGGGGGAATGGCGCTGGGCATTTGTTCGGGCGTCGTGGGTGTCGCGCTCATGTGGTTCTTGCCGGCACAGGCGGCCGTCCTGCTTGTAGGCGCGTTCCTATTCGGGTTCGTGTACGCCTGCACAACCGTGCAGACGCCGCTGCTCACCCGCACGGTATTCGGTTCGCGCGACTACACCAACATCTATTCGCGCGTGTCCATGGCCGGCGCGTTGGGCGGCGTAGTGGCTGCCACGTTCTGGGGCTGGATCGTCGATTTGCCGAACGGCTTCTCCATCATGTTCGCTATGAGCCTGGCAATCATGGTCGTGAGCTTCCTTTTGGGCCTGTTCGCACTGACGCGAAGCAAGAAATTGGAAAAGACGGCCGACTAGGCCGGGTGCGAGGCGTCTCGCTGGTCGTGCGCCTCGCAGGTACACCTGCCGCGACCTGCACCGATGCAGGCACGGCTCTGACAAGAAAGGCACGCAATGGACTTCTCCCTCACCGACGAGCAGGAGCTTCTGATCGAAAGCATCCAAGAGTTCTGCGAGCGCAATCTCGACGAAGACAAGATTTCGGCCATGTTCGAGAACCATGGCATGAGCGACGAGCTGATCAAAGCCTATCTGGAGGCCGGTTTCGGGCTCATGGGCATTCCTGAAGAGCTAGGCGGCGTGCCCTGCGACCGGGTGACGTTAGGTATCCTCACCGAGGAGTTCGCCCATTGCGCCGGCACCATCACGCCATTTCTCAACAACACGCTGGCCATGTGCGACATGATCGATTTCGGAAGCCCCGAGCAAGTTCGGATGTGCATGGACGCCTATCTGGAAACAGGCAAGCCTATCTTCTCCCTCGGCTTTTCCGAGCCGGGTGCCGGATCCGACAACGCATCCATGACCTCGGTCACCAGGAAGCAGGCCGACGGCACCTATGTCCTTTCTGGGCAAAAGACGTGGGTGACGCAGGGCGAGGTGTTCCCCTACGTGTTCGTGGTGTCCAAGGATGAGGATCCCTCCCCCGAGAACCGCTCCATGTCCATGTGGCTGGTGCCGCTGGAGTCCGAAGGGCTGTCCACCGCGCCGCTTGAGAAGCGCGGCCAGCAGATCATGCCGTTTTGCGAGATGTATTTCGACGACGTGGTGCTGACCGAGGACATGCGCGTAGGCGAGGAGGGCGCCGGCTTTAAGAACCTCATGAAGAACTTCGAGATGGAGCGTTCGCTCATCGTGGCGCAGTGTCTCGGCTGCGCGCAGGCCTGTATGGACGATGCCGCTGCGTACGCGAGCGATCGCATCGTGTTCGGCAAGCCTATCGCATCCTACGAGCTGATCCAGCAGAAGCTCACCGATATGGAGATCGCACTGGAGAACACGCGCAACATGCTGTACAAAACGCTGTGGAAGATGGACCGAGGCGAATCTATCCGCATCGACTCCGCGCTGCTCAAGCGCTACGGGGCCATGCAATGCGCCTGGGTATGCAGCGAGGCTGTCCAGATATTCGGGGGCCTGGGATACACCACCGAGACGCGCGTGGGCCGCATTGCGAACGATGTGCGCGGCATGCAGATCGCCGGCGGCACCGACGAGATCATGGTCTACATCGCGGGACGCCAGCTGGCCAAGAAATACGCCCGCAAGTAGCGCGCGACCGGTTTCGCCCGTTCGAACAGGAAGGCATGCCATGGGATGCTCACCGCTGTACTTGGGAATCGATGCGGGATCCACCGCTTCGAAGTGCGTAATCGTCGACGGGGCGGGAACGGCGGTCGCTTCGGCCCTGCACACCTCAGGGGCCGGAACCGTCGGGCCCCAGGTGGCGCTCGACAAGGCGCTTGCACAGGCGGGCGCCGGGCAATCCGAGGTGCGCTTCGCGTGCGCCACGGGTTACGGGCGGCATCTGCTGCCATGGACCGATATGCAGATGTCGGAGCTTTCATGCCATGCGAAAGGCGCGACTCGATTGTTTCCCGCCGTCCGTACGGTAGTGGATATCGGAGGGCAGGATGCCAAGGTCCTGCGCATCGACGAGCGGGGCCGGCTGGAGAACTTCGTCATGAACGACAAGTGCGCGGCAGGAACGGGCCGTTTCCTCGATGTGATGGCCTCGGTGTTCGGGTGTACGGTGTCCAAGCTGTCGGAATACGATGCGCAAGCCCAAAACATCGCGTCCATTTCATCGACATGCACGGTGTTCGCCGAATCGGAAGTCATCTCCAAGATGGCCGCCGGCGAGCCCATCCCCGATATCGTGGCGGGCATCCATGCGTCGGTGGTGGAGCGTACCTACGGCCTGATGCGCCGCTTGGGCGTCGAGCCCGACGTGGCCATGACGGGCGGCGTGGCGCTTAATGACGGGCTGCGCAAACGGCTTGAGGCGCGCATCGGCCGCCCGGTGCGCACATCCACCCTATCACAATTCAACGGTGCTTTCGGCGCAGCTCTTTACGCGCTCGAGAAGTGCAAGGACAAGTGATTCGGCCATGGTGGCGAGCTGCGATCGGATATCGGGCGAGGCCATGGAGCTGGCGAATAAGAGTTTCCCCCCGCTCACGCTCGCGCGCGCCCTGTTCGAGGGATACGCGCGCAATCCGCATAAGCCGATGGCCATCGGGGCGAACGAGAGCGCGACCTATGCCGACGCCTACCTCATGACGAACGATTTGGCCTGGCGGCTGCGTTGCGAATGCGGTGTCGAGCCTGGGGACACCGTGGTGCTGGCGGCGCCGAACCTCATTGCTGTGCCGTGCATCATGGCCGCCTCGCAGATGTGCGGCGCGCGGCTGGTGCACCTATCGCCGACGCTTGAGCGCGACGATTTCGAACGCTGCACGAACATGGTGGATCCTCGCGTGGTCGTCGCCTCGAATGAGGCGCACTGCGCCTATGCGCGCGAGCTCTTTCCGAATGCGAAAGTGCTGTCGCTGGGCGGCTTGGATGCTTCGGTCTTCCGCATCGAAGATGCGCCGAGGATGGCGTCGCTCAGCAAGGCCTGGGAGTTCCCCGGCTATCCGGGCGAGACCGAGATCGTGCTCTTCTCGTCCGGTTCCACCGGCGCGCCGAAGGCCATAGTCAACCGGGCCTCGTCGTTCTCGCGCAACGCCTGCGCGCTTCAAGAGGCCTTGTCCCTGTCGGAGGACGACGTGCTGTACGTGCCGGTGCCCTTCGCCCACGTGTTCGGCATCGTGGGCGTGTACGCAGCCCTGCTTGCCGGCGCGACGATCGTGACGAGCGCAAAGTACCGGCCCGAAACCGCCTTGTCGCTCATTGCGGACACCTGCGCGACGGTTCATTTCGGTGTATCGACCATGTTTCTGCGCGAGTTGCGCGCGAACCAGGATGACGACTGGGATCTGTCGACGCTGCGGACTGGCCTTGTCGGCGGCGCCAGTTGCCCCGAATCGGTGTTGCATGAATTCGAACGCCGGTGGGGGTGCCGCCTTATGCAATCGTACGGCATGACCGAGACCGCCGCTACGTTGACGGTCACTCCGCTCGAACTGCCCGTGTCCGTCCGTGCTCGCACCGTGGGTGCGGGGGTAGACGGCGTTCGGATCGAGCTGGCTCCCGACACCCGCGAGATACTGGTGAAGACCCCGACGCTCATGGTGGGCGTTATCCAGGACGACGGTGGGTATCGGCTCGATCTCGACGAGGAGGGGTGGCTGCACACGGGCGATGTGGGCGCGTTCGATGAACATGGGCTTCTGTCCATCGTCGGGCGCATCAAGGAGATGATCATCCGCGGTGGCGTGAACATCTTTCCGGCGGAAGTAGAGGCCGTCTATCAGGCGAATCGCGACGTGTCGGAATGCTGCCTTGTCGGTTACGACGATCCCGAATTGGGGGAGCGCACATGCTTGTGCGCCATCGCGAGGCCCGGCTCCGACGCGTCGACGCGCGAACTGAGGTCGTATGCGGTCGGGCGTATCGAGAAGTGCAAGATCCCAGATACCGTTCTGAAGATGGATCGGCTCCCTCATTTGGCAAATGGTAAAATCGACAGGATCGCATTGATGAACCACGTGAAGGGCGCGCTTGAGCGCGCAAACCGAGCGACGCGCGAGCGCGAGCGATAAACGGCAATGGGGCGGACCATGGATATCTCAGAATCGTATAGCCAAGTTATCAAACTCGTCGACGAATTCTGCGACGAGCATTTCAACGAGGAGCGTATCCGTCAATGGATTGAGTCGCGGGGCGTACCCAACTCGCTCTACGACGCGTTCTTCGGAAGCGAGCTGGGATCCTATGTGATGCCCGTCAATGCAGGAGGGCGTGCATGTCCGTTCGACGAGCGCGTCGCGGTGACCATGCAGCTTACCCGCCGTGCCGGAGCGACGCTGCCGTTCCTGTCCGATATGATCTCCATGGCGTTGCTGTCCACCATGAGATCGCTCTCGCAGCGCGAGATCGCCGAAGACCTTCTTCCACGCAGCGGCCGCGTGACGTTCTCGCAGGCGTTTTCCGAAGAGGCTGCCGGCAGCGACGCGTCCGCCGTGAAGACCGTCGTGTCGCTCGAGAGCGACGAGATCGTGCTGGACGGCCGGAAAACGTTCGTATCGAACGGGCAGTTCGCATCCGATACCCTCGTGCTGGCATCCGATCCCATCTTCGGGCGCGCCGACGGGGGCCTATCGCTTTGGCTCGTGCCCCTCGATACTCAGGGCGTGTCCACGTTTCCGCTCAATACCGTGGGGCAGGAGATGCTGGCTCCGGCGATGATCTCGTTCGATCGGGTCGTGCTCGATCCGAAGTGGCAGATCCAGTCTGAGGGCAAGCTTGCCTCCATGCTCAAACGCCAATACGAGCTCGGACGCATCCTCGTGTGCGCATCCAGCCTTGGGCTGGCGCGCGCGGCGATGGACGATGCCCTGGGCCATGCAGCCTCCCACATGGTAAAGGGCCGGCGTCTGAGCAGCCTGCCGCAAATCCAGGAGAAGCTCGCCGATATGGAGGTTCGGCTGCGTTCAATGGAGTCCCTCGTGTACCATGCCGCCAAGCTGGCCGGCGACGGAGGGGACGAGGCGCGTCTTGCCTGCGCGCTCATGAAACGCTTCGTGCCGAAGGCCGCCACTGATGTCGCATCCGAAGCGCTGCAGATATTCGGCGGAGCCGGCTACACCGATGAGACGCGCGTCGGGCGCATCTGGCAGGATTGTCGAGGTAACCAGATCGCGCAGGGCACCGACGAGATCATGGTAGGCCTGATCGCGAAGCTCCTCGTCTCCGAGGCTGTGCGCGACGGCGCGTAGCGCCCAGGCGGGACGGCTTTCGGATTGACGGATGCCCGTTTCCTAGGGGCGCTCGCCTACGACGAAGGCCAGGGAAACGTGCTCGTCGTGGGAAATCGAGACGTGCACGCTCGTATCGGCGGGCAGTGCGTTTGCAAGGGCGCCCCGCATGCGCACGTGCGGCTGCCCGCTGTCGTCGGAGAGCGTTTCGATGTCGATCATGCTCGCGGTTTCCGCCCAGCCGTTAAACGCCTTGATGGCGGCCTCCTTTGCGCAGAAGCGCCCCGCGAAATAGTGCAGAGGGTTCGCCGATGCCAGCGCCTCGTCGCGTTCGGCTTGCGTGAACGTCCTACGGAAGAACGCATCGTCCCAGGCTCCATCAAGCGCCGCCAGCCGCTCGTGCTCCAATATGTCCGTGCCTATACCGATGATCATCCGCATGCCTTTCTGCTGCCGTAGCGGCTCGTA
Organism: Enteroscipio rubneri; assembly: GCF_963929405.1. Classification (NCBI taxonomy): domain Bacteria; kingdom Bacillati; phylum Actinomycetota; class Coriobacteriia; order Eggerthellales; family Eggerthellaceae; genus Enteroscipio; species Enteroscipio rubneri. The sequence goes on from NZ_CAWVIN010000001.1 coordinate 97,807, forward strand.
CCGCCATCCCGAAAGCGCGCAGAGTCGCTCTGCCCGAGTTCCGTGTTCTGCCCGAGACGAACATGCGGCCGAGCCCGATCGATCGATTCTCTCATGCTTTCGTGCGCGTGATCAGCTTATCGAACCGGTCTTGGATGCGCAGCACATGAAACGTCATCTGGATGCAAGCGATAGTCTCGGCATCCTTGAAGTCGCGTCCCATGATCTCGCGGATCTTGCCCAGCCGATAGTACAGCGTATTCTTGTGGATGAACAGTTTCTGGGCCACGGCTTCGGGATCGGTGGGGTTCTGCAGGTATTCGTAGAGGGTGAGCGTGAGATGCGTGTCGTTTTCCCGGTCCGTGTCGATCACGTGGACGAGCGGTGGATAGCGGTAAGAATACAGAAGCGGCCCGTCCATGACGTTCGCCACGATGTCGAGCAGGCGGTACCGCGGGAACGGGTACACATGCAGGTCCGGATCTACTCTACGGCCGGTGGTTATGGAGCGGCGCGCTTCGGCGATGTAGCTCGGGGTGCGCTCAGGATTCAGGTAGATGCTGCTGATGCCCACGTCGATGGCGGAATCGGCGAGCGCGCGCCTGAGGGCGCCTTGGTCGCACAGGCTCTCTTCGTGGATCTCGTCATCGCTCGAGAGGAACACGATGTCGGCTTCGTCGACGACGTATATGCTGTTCGGGACGAGCGGGTGCAGCCGCCGTGCCAAGGCGTTCACGCGTTCTGCGGGAATATAGTCGTGCGAGAGGTCCACGAACAGGATGTGCAGGTACTTTTTCAGACGATATCCGAAGAATGAGAACCGCAGGCGCAGCTGGTCGGCGTCTTCTGGGTACGTGCCCTCTTCGAGCTGGCGGAACAGATGCGTGTAGTACAGCGATTTGTTCAGCAGGTACGCGTTGCTCTTCTGCATCTCGATGCTGACGATCTGGGCGATGGCGGGGATCATGTCGATGCGGCTTTGACGCAGGCGCTCGTTTTTCGTGAAGAAGCTGATCGACCCGATGATATGGTCGCGGCTGTGTATGAACGAGAAATAATTTGTGTGCACGTTTCCCTCGTCGTCGTGCCAGTCGAACACTTCGAGGTCGCTGGGCTGATCGGGCGTGATGAGGTTCTTGCGCTTCATAAGGTCGAGGGCGTCTTCGGGAAGCCATCCCGACGTTTTGTCCGCATCGTCCGCAACCCAAGCGGGAAAGTCGTCCGAACTTGCGAGGAAAGAAAGCGACGTGTCGAGGATGGATGCCGGCGTACCGATGATGCTTGCCGCCGCATTGACGATCCGCGTGAGCGAACTTCCGCTGTTCACGAGCGCGGTGAGCTCGAGCACGGCCTCCTTCTTGCGCTGAAGCTCGCGAAACTCGCGCGCGATAAGCTCGAAACCGTCGAGCCATTCGTCGTGGCGCCTCATGAGCACGACCGACGACCGGGGCGTCAGCGGCTTCAGGGGCTCGTCGACATGCAGGAAGAACAGGCGGTCGTCGATAAACTCGTCAGGCAGCTCGTTGAAGGATGACACCGCCGCGAAGAACGCGACGTCTTTGTCATGCAGTGTCATCTTCATGGGAACGGAAAGCAAGGCTATGCCGACGAAACGACGATGAATAATCGAGACGCCTTTCAATTCTATTGTGCTCGAGTCCAATAGCGAAACGATCTCTTGAGCTTCCATAGATCCCCCCCAAAAGCCTGCAAATATCCAAAGAATCTTTCATAATATCCTAGCAAACACGGCCGTTCGCTCTGTCCGCAAACGGGAAACATGTGAAGAAAAACGTCCTTGATTTGTGCTTGAATCCAATGACACTGCCTGCACGGGAGCGCATGATGCACGGAGAGAAAGCCTCGGCCTCTCAGCGGCTTATTCTGTAGGGGAGCGAGAGGGATCGGGGAAGTATGCAAGGAAGGAGTTCGAGTATGGCTGAACAAAAAGCTCCGGGCGTCGTCAAGTCGATCGAATACGATGGAGAGACGTTCGAAGTCCCTTTCGCCAAGGGCAACCCCGGCAAGTCTCGCGAGGAGCTTGACGAGATCAAGCGTGAGCTACGCGAATCGGGCGAGTCGAGCGATGGCGAGATGGTGGCGACGATGGGTTTCTGTGCGCCGTACCAGCCGCGCACGTACCTGACCGAGTTGCCCGGCGTGATTTGCGAGCGCGACCAGGCGTGCGTGCTGCGTGACGGCATGATCATCTACGCAGACATCTACCGTCCGGCCGCTACCGCCGAAAAGGTGCCGGTTATCTGCGCTTTCGGGCCATTCGGCAAGAACCCGAGCGAGGGCATGGATTCGTGGCAGCTCATGGGCGTACCGCCAAAGACGGTGTCGCAGTATTCCAAGTTCGAGTCCCCCGACCCGGGCTACTGGTGTCGCAACGGCTACGCGGTGGCCAACGTCGATCCGCGCGGTGTGGGCAATTCCGAGGGCGACGTGTACCTGTGGGGGCGCCAGGACGCGCAGGACGGGTACGACTTCATCGAGTGGGTCTCTCAGCAGGAATGGTGCAATGGCAAGGCGACCATGCTCGGTAACTCCGGCGTGTGCATGAGCCATTGGCGCATCGCCGCCCAGCGTCCGCCCCATCTGGCCTGCCTGGCCGCATGGGAGGGCCAAGGCGACCTGTACCGCGAGTCCTACTTTTGCGGCGGCATCCCGAACCCGGACTACGAGACGCACATCATCGAAGCGCTGGCAGTGAACAACTACATCGAGGACACGCCGGCGATGGTGGCGAAGTATCCCCTGATGAACAATTACTACCGCGACAAGATCGTCGATTGGAACAAGATCCGCATCCCCACGTACGTGACAGCCGGCTGGGTGCACCATCACCTGCGCGGGGCATTCGAGGGCTTCCGTCGCATCCGCTCGCCCAAGAAGTGGATGCGCGCCCATCGCGATTTCGAGTGGCCTGACAGCTACAACCCCGAGAGCCTCGAGGATCTCAAGCGCTTCTTCGATCGCTATCTCAAAGACATCAACAACGGCTGGGAGTTCACGCCGCGCGTGCGCATCGACGTGATGGACGCCTACGACTACGACTACGCGTCCAAGCGCCCGGAAGAGAGCTTCCCGCTCAAGCGCACTGAGTACAAGAAGCTGTACTTGAACGCCGCCGACGGCGATGCGGGTTACGAGCCGTTCGCTGACGAGTCCGAAGTGGTGTACGACCCGAAGACGGAGACGACGAGCTTCAACTTCCGCTTCGAGGAAGATACCGAGATCACGGGTTTCATGAAGCTGCACCTCAACGTTGAATGTCGCGGCCACGACAACATGGACCTGTTCCCGTGGATCATAAAGCTGGACCAGGACGGCAACTATGTGCCCATCCGCGTCATGGGCGCTCCGTTCCGCGGCGCATGGGGCTTCTTGCGCTGCAGCCATCGCGAGCTCGACCCGCAGTACGCGAGCGACTTCCAGCCCGTGCACGCGCACACGAAGGAGGAGCGCATGAAGCCTGGCGAGATCGTGCCGGTGGACATCGAGTTCTATCCGCATTCCCGCATATGGCACAAGGGCGAGCAGCTGTCCGTGGTGGTAGCCGGCCGCTTCGTTAAGACCGAATGGTTCCACGATACCGACATGAACCATGAGACGGACAACGGTGACGGCATGCACGTCATCCATACGGGCGGCCGGTACGACTCGTACCTGCAGATCCCGGTCGCGCCGCCGAAGTACCGGGTCGGCGATTACGTGTACCGCGGTTAGCGGCTTGCCGGCATGCGGCGGGGCTCAGGGAGCTTCGCTGCATGCCTGGCGGATCCGGGGCGCATTTCGAAAGGGTGATGCGCCCGGAGCGTCTATCGGCGCGGCCCGTGCAGGCGGGCGCGCCCTCAAAACTTGGAGGAAACAATGACAGAAGGCAAGAAGTTCAACGCCTGGATCCCGAATTTCGGGGCGAAGGGTTGGGGTATCACTCTCACGTGTTTTGTGTTCTTCATCTTTTACACATTCTGGAATTCGGTGACCAACACGCTGTTCGGCATGTTCACCGAGCAGTACGGTTGGCAGCAGACCGACATGTCCTACGTCATCACCATCGCCGGCTGGATATCGCTGCTCGCCGTCGTGCTGTTCGGCGCGCTCGGCCGCAAGATTGGCGCGAAGATGGTGAGCGTCATCGGGCTGGTCGGCAGCGCTGTCGGCTTCATCATCCTGGCGAACATGACAAGCTTCGGAATGTTCGCTGCAGGCGTTATCGTGTTCTACTTCTGCATGGTCGCCTATGCGACCATCGGTGTGGGCATGCTGGGCTCAAGCTGGTTCCCGCGCACGAAGGGCGCCTTCATGGGCATCGCCACCATCGGCATGACGTTCTGCTCCGCCGCCCTGAACCCGATCATCCTCGGCTTCGTGGGCGCCGGCCTGGGCGTGTCGGGCTTCTTCTGGGCTTGCGCCGTCGTCCTGATCGTCATGGCCGCGGTCGTGCTGTTGTTCGTGAAGAACAATCCCGAAGAGGCGGGCGCCTATCCCGACAACGACAAGTCCATCGGCCGCGAGGAGCTCGATGCCGAGTTCAAGGCCGCCATGGAATACAAGAAGACGAGTCCCTGGACCACCGTGAAGGTGCTTAAGACCCCGCAGACCTGGCTTATCGGCCTGGGCACCGGCATTCCTATGATGGTGGGCGCCGGCGTCATTGCCTTGCTCGTTCCCACGCTGGCCGCATACGGCCAGGATCCGATGTTCGGCGTGGTGCTGCTCAGCTCCATGTGGCCTATCGGCCTGCTCGGCCATTACCTGATCGGCGTCCTCGACCAGAAGATCGGCACGAAGAAGACTACGCTCACTGTGATCTGTATTTTGGGCTTGGGCGGACTGCTGTGCTTCCTCGGTGGTACGAATGCGATGGTCTGTGGTGTTGCCACCGGCATGTTCATGTTCGGCCTGTCCGGCGCAGCGAACGTGTGCATGTCCATGACAACCTCGATCTTCGGCCGCGCCGACTTCGAGGTGGCGTACACCCCCATCCAGGTCATCTTCAACGTGCTGAACTTCGCTGGCGTGTCTGTCATGTCCACCGTGGCCGCCATCTTCGGGCCAACCACGGTCATGCTGGCCGTGTTTCTCATGTGCATCGTGGCCTTCGCGATCGCCTTTGCGATCCCGTATCGCCAGATCGCCTCCAAGATTCGCGGCGATGAAGAAGTTGCTTACGCGGCACCCGCCAAGTAGGGTCGCGCGACCATCGATGAGTCGCCCGCCCTAGCAGCTGCACGGCACTAGGCGGCTCATGTCAACCCCCTTATGGAATTCCCGCAACGGGACACCGATTCGAAAGGAACGATCATGAACGAATTTCAGGAAGAAGTCGTGGGCATCCTTAAAGACAAGGCCGCCGAGATCTTCGGCTCCGACCCCTCCGCACTGTCCGCCGACACGCGTTTCGTCGAAGATCTGCACTGCAAGTCGGTGAACATCGTGCAGTTCGCCTCGACGCTTGAGGACGAGTACGAGGTGGAGGTGCCTTTCATGGAACTCAACAAGGCGAAGACCTTCGGCGAGGCTGCCAAACTCATCGACGACAAGCTTTCCATGTAGCGAAATCCCTACCCTGATTGAAAGCGCGCGTTGCGCCGGCCCGTCCTTCTGGCGGGCCGGCGTACGGACGGCCCCTGCGCACGTACGCCCGCCGCCGCAGCCTCCGCGCACCCGGCACGACGCGGGCCGGCGCGCTCCCCGAAGAAAGGAATCCCCATGACGGCGTTAATCGAGAAGCTCATTGAGGACGCGAAGGGCGCTCCCAAGCGCGTGGCACTGCCCGAGTGCGAGGCCGACAACACCCTGCTTGCCGCCCGGCGGGTGCTCGACGAGGGCGTCGGCATCCCGGTGCTCATCAGCCCACGCGGCGTGATCGAGGAGACCGCTGCGCGCGCGGGCGTTTCCCTCGACGGCATGGAGATCGTCGACAGCGCCGACGAATCCGCAGCTGATGCGCTGGCTGAGCGCTATATGGCGGGCGGTGCGCGCCTCGTCTCCGCCAAGGGCGCGCGGCGCAAGATCAAGGACCCGATGCACTACGCTATGATGATGGAAGAGCTGGGCGATATGGACTGCACGTTCTGCGGCCACACCAACACCACCGGCGATGTGCTCATGGCCGCGCAGACGATCATCGGCTTGCAGGAGGGTGTCGACGTTCCCAGCATTCTGGCCTTGGTTGAAACTCCAGGCTTCGAGGGTCCCGAGGGCGACGTGGTCTGCTTTTCCGACTGCGGCTTGAACCCCGAGCCGTCCGCTAGCGAGCTCGCCTCCATCGCGATCGCCGCGGCGGACGGGGCCCGCTCACTCATGGGCTGGGAGCCGCGCGTCGGCTTTCTGTCGTTTTCCACCACCGGGTCCGGCGTCGGTGAAAGCGTCGATCGGATCGAGGAGGCGCTGCGGCTGGTGCACGAGCGTCGCCCCGACATCTCGGCCGACGGCGAGTTCCAGCTGGATGCTGCCATCGATCCTGTGGTGGCGGCAAAGAAGGTCAAGCACGAAAGCGAGGTGGCCGGTCGCGCCAACGTTTTCATCTTCCCTGATCTGAACTCGGCTAACATCGCCGTGAAGCTGATCCAGCGCTTTGCACATGGCGCTGCATACGGTCACAACCTGTCGGGCTTCAGGCGCCCTGTGGCCGACTCCTCGCGTGGCGCGACCGTGCAGGAGATCGTCGGCGACATCGCGATGCTCGTGCTGTCCGCGCGCTAGACGTTCGGAGGTAGCCGGTTATGCGCGAGGTGGATACCGAATTGATGAAACAGGTGGTGTTATATCTGCGCAAAGGTACGGCGCGTGCTTTGAGCGGGCGCATGCTGTCCGGCATGGAAGTGCCGCCCGATGCGGCAGAAGGCCGCCATGCTCCCTACTGGGTGCACGAGGCGCGCGTCGGGGGCGCCAGACCGGTGCTCTTCGAGGTGCACGGAGGCGGGTTCGCGCTCGGCGATGCCCGTAAGGAGGACGCCCTGCGCGCCTGGGTGCGCGACAGCTTCGACATCCATGTGGTGGGCGTCGAGTACCGGCTGGCGCCGGAGCATCCCGCACCGGCTGCGCTACAGGATGTCGTGGCGACCATGGCCCATATCGCGCGCGGGAGCGTGTGCGATGCGGATGCGTCGAGGTTCTACCTGCTGGGATACAGTGCGGGCGCGAACCTGGCGCTGGCCACTGCCTTCGTCGCTCAGGCGCGCGCCGATTTCAAGGTGGCCGGCTTGGCGTTGCACTACCCGTTCCTCGACGCCTGCACGCCGCCCGATTCCGTCAAAGGCCGCGCGATCGACCTGCCGTACGAAATGATGGTCGCCTTCAACGATTGGTACGTGGCGGACGGCGACGCTCGCGACCCGCTCGTGTCGCCCGTGTTCGCAAGCGATGCCCAGCTGGCCGCGCTGCCCCCGGTGGCGCTGTATCCAGTCGTGGGCGATCCTTTGCAGGGGCAGGCCGAGGCGTTGCGGGAGCGCATGGAACGGCTGGGATGCCGTATGTCGTACCGCCCGGTGGAGGGTGTGTACCACGGATACATCGAGGACGCGGCCGATCTGGAGACGTATCGGGCGACGTCAATGCCGGCCACCGTGGCCGCTCGGCCTGCCGATTTTGCGCGAGCCGCAGGTGTGCGGTTGAAAGCGAGCCTGGAAGACGTGTTGGGGCCTGCCGTGGCCGATGTGCCGATTCCGGGTATTGATGAAAAGGGGGATTCGCTGTGACGCGCTGGTCGGTGGGGGTCATTCTGTGCGATGCGGTGCTTGCATTGGTCATCAACACGTCGGCTATGCTGCTGACGAACGCGCCCATTACGTTCGCCTCGTGGTATCCGGGAGTGGCGAGTGCGTTTTTTACGAACGTGCTGCTGCAGCTGATCCTGCCGGTGCCCTCAGCAGGGCAGCTGCTCAGCCGCCCGCTTGCCGGCAATAGAACACGATTCGTGATGTCGGTGTTCGTGGAGAACCTCGTCTACGTGACGTGCATCTCGTTCACGATGGCCGTGCTGCAGGCGGAAGGCCGCCCCGTCGTCGACGTCTGGCTGCAAACGTACGCTCAGCTCGTGGCGATTGGCTACGTTGCGTCGCTCGTATTATGGCTGGTTTCAAATCACAGGACGCTCGCCGATCACCCTGAGGTCGTATCCGAATAGAAGAAATCGGCGAGACGCCGAAGCAAATGGAAAGGAAACTCTTGACATGGGTTATAAGATTCTGACACTCTCTCCGGGATCCACGTCCACGAAGGTGGCCGTGTTCGACGGGGCCGAGGCGCTGTTCCGCTTGAACGTAACGCATCCGGCCGAGGAGCTGGCACGGTTCGACCAGGCGGCCGACCAGTTCGACTACCGCAAGCAGACCATCCTTGACGCGCTTGCCGAACAGGGTATTATGTTGTCCGACATCGACGCGTTTTCCGGCTACTGCGGATCCATGGGCCCTACGGTGGGCGGCATCTTCGCCATCGACGACACGGTGTGCGACCATGTGATGAACGCAGGTGTGAACCATCCCGCCATCTTGGGCGCACCGCTGCTGCATGCGTTCGCCCAGGAAGCGGGCAAGCCGGCCTACGCCGTGAACCAGCCCGACACCGACGAGCTTGAAGACGTCGCGCGCATCACGGGATACCCCGGGGTGTACCGCAAAAGCCACGTCCATTGTCTGAACCAGAAGGAATGCGCCATCCGCTGCGCGACCGAGCTGGGCACGACCTATGAAGACGGCGCGTTCATCGTAGCGCACGTGGGCGGCGGCCTATCGGTGGCCTGTCATGACCATGGTCGCATGGTGGACGCGAACGACGTACTGGAAGGTTCCGGCCCCTTCGCTCCGAACCGCTCCGGCGACGCGCCGCTGAAGTCCGTCGTGAAGCTGGCGTTCTCCGGCGAACATGACAAGAAGGAGATCGACGGGGTGATCGGCAAAACCGGCGGGCTGGTGGGCTTGTGTGGTACGGACGACGCGCGCATTATATGCGAGCGCATCGAGCAGGGTGACGAGTGGGCGCGCGTGGTCTACGACGCGATGGCTTACCAGGTGGCCAAGGCCATCGGCGGCTTCGCAGCCGTGCTGAAGGGCAAGGTGGACGGCATCGTGCTGACCGGCGGCGTCTCCCATGACCCGCGCTTCGTGAACTACGTGACCGAGCGCACGGGTTGGATCGCCTCCATTAAAGTGTACGCCGGCGATTTTGAAATGGACGCTCTGGCCGCAGGGGCCATTCGTGCCCTCGATAACTTGGAGGAAGTTATGACCTACACCGGCGAGCCTTCTTGGAAGGGCTTCACCATGCCTGGTGCCATTCCCGAAGTGTAAAGCCCATGCGGCGCCGCCTACCGCCGCGTACCCGCCGCCCGAGCGGGCAAAGGTTCGCCGGATGTCTGTGCGATGTCGAAAGCGAGCCGTCCCCTACGCCTTCCCAGGCGGGAGGCGAAAAAGCGGCCTTGCGGAAAGGGTCGGCCCTGGAGGATCCAGAGGCTGGCCCTTCGTACTATCTCCTTTTCCATGCTCCGGCCGCGTGTCGGACCGTCCCGTTCGCGGAAAACCCTTCTTTTCGCCCTTGCCGCGCTATACTGGCTTTGACCTGCATTTCGATACCACGGGTTGACAGGCGATACGCAAAAAAGAAGCCGCAAGTTGGTTGAGCGGCGGCTCGCGCGCCCCCAGTATGGAGGCGTCGGCGCACCGGGGCCGACTGATGCGCCGGCCGTAGGGGCGGGCGTGCACGATCGAAGGACGGACCTATGAGCTTCCGCGACAACCTGCAGCACCTGCGCGCCGCGCGCAACATGACCCAGGAGCAGCTGGCGATGCTTTTGGGTGTGAGTCGCCAGTCGGTTTCCAAGTGGGAGGCCGAGCGCGCCTACCCGGAGATGGACAAGCTGCTGCGCCTGTGTGCCCTGTTCGAGTGCACGCTCGACGATCTGGTGTGCGGCGATCTGACCGAGCGCCCGGCCGCCCCGACTGCAAGCCTGCCCATTGCGCAGCCTCCCCAAGACGTAACCGGCTACGACGAGGCCATGCGTGCATTCGCATGGAAGCTGCCGCTTGGCGTGGCTGTCGTCATCTTGGGATTCGCGCTGGCCATGTTCTTAACGGACGCAACGCTGATGCCGGGAAGCTCCTACCAGAGCTATTCGAGCGTGCTCATGCTGGTGGGCGCCGTGGCCGGGCTGGCCATCATCCTGCCGGCCTCGTTCGAGCGGAACGGATTTCGCGTAGCCCATCCTTTTGTCGAGGATTTCTACACCGCCGAGCAGAAAACCGAGGCCCGACGCGCCCTGTCCATCGGTTTGGTGGTGGGCATCGGCTTGATCGTGGCCGGGCTGGCGGCGACCATCGTGCTGCCTGCGGCGCCGTCGCTTTCGAGCGCCGTCTGCCTGCTGCTTGCTGCGGCGGGCACGTTCTGCATCCTGCGCGGGTGGCTGCTCGCGTCGCGCTGCAATGTGGAGAAATACAACTTGCGATCGCTGCATGTCGTGGACGAGGCGCGCATCGACGATCTCGACGAGAATCTGGCAAAACGCGCGCGTCGAGCCAAAAGCGATCATCGCCTGTATGTTGCCATTATGTGCGCCGCCACGGCTGTCGCTCTCGTGCTGCTGTTCGTGCCCGCGTTGGGCGGGCAGTGGTGGTTCTGGCTGGCCTGGCCTCTCGGGGGTCTGATCAGCGCCGCCGTCAAGGCGCTCCGTCCCTAGACGAGGGCGGTACGTTCCTGCGTTCCGATCGAGCCTCGCACAGCTGCGCTGTGACGTTCTCGAACGGCGCGAGCGGCATGCTCCCGGTCGTCGTCCGGACATAGCCCCTTCCAGTCCCCATACCGTGCCGATAAAAGCGAAGCGCGCTTCGCTCCGGCAGTCCTGTGCCGAAAACCATTCAAAGGAGATCGTATGAGCTGTACCGTTGTCGCACGCGAAGTGTGCAAATCATTCGTTATCGGACGCGGAAGCAAACGGCGTGCAACCGACGTGCTGCGCGGCGTCAGCCTGCACGTCGCTGCCGGCGAGATGGTGGCAATCGTAGGGCCGAGCGGCTCGGGCAAATCGACGCTACTGTATTGCCTGTCCGGGTTGGAGGCAGCGGATGCGGGCTCCGTCGAGGTGATGGGCCGGCAGGTGGTGGGCGCCGGTCGCAACGATCTGTTCAAGACGAGGCGCGACCATGTGGGCTTCATTTTCCAGTCGTACAACCTCATCCCCTCGCTCACGGCGGGCGAAAACGTGTCGCTGCCTGCGCGCCTGGCCGGGCGGCCGCTTACGGCCGCGCAGGTGCGCGAGGTGCTTGCGGGTGTGGGCCTCGAAGGGCGCGAGAAGAGCCGCCCCGCTGATATGTCCGGCGGCGAGCAGCAGCGAGTGGCCATCGCACGGGCGCTTGCGGGCGGCGCGGACGTCGTGTTCGCCGACGAGCCGACCGGTGCGCTCGATTCGAAGAACGGGCGCGAGGCGCTCGGGCTTCTGCGCGGCATCGCGGACGATCCGGCGCGCTCGGTAGTCATGGTGACCCACGACTTGGAGGCGGCCTCGATGGCCGACCGCATCCTCGTGCTGAAGGACGGTCGGGTGGTTCGCGAGTTGGGGCGATCGAATCCGACGGACATCCTCAAGGCACTGGAGGCGGCGCGATGATGCGCCTTGTGTTCCTCGATCTGCGCGACCATGCCGCCACATGGGTAGGCGCGTTTTGCGTGGCCGTGGCCTGCGGATTCATCGGTGGCTTCGCGGCGTCGTTGATGGCCACGGCGAAGTCGTACCCGAACATGGAATCGCTTGCGGTCACCATGCTCATGTTCTCTGCAATGGCAGCTATGGCGGTGCTCGCGTCGGCGGCGAATCTTACGGTGGCGATGCAGCGGCGAAGCTACGCCCTGTGGCAACTGGCAAACGTGAGCCCGCGGAGGGTGGCTGCAGTCGTGCTCGCGCAGCTGGCCGTGGTGGCGGTGCTCGGCGCGGTGGTCGGCACGCTTGTTGAAGCAGCCTCGTTTGTCCCGCTGTTCCCGCTCGTGTTTAGTTCGCCCTTCTACCTGCCCATCGACCAGGTGGTTCTCGACGCTGGACTGCCGTTTATGCCCTTGGTATGGCTTTCGGTGGCGGGCGTGTTTCTCGTCGGGGGCTTGAAGGGCGTCCGCGGCGCGGGGAGGACGTCACCCATGACCGTCCTGCGCGCGCCGGATCAGCCCCGCAAGGGCATGACATGGCTGCGCGTCGTACTGTTCGCAGGGTTGGTATTCGGCACCTGGCAGCTTGCTTCCTCCCTGTTCGGAAAAGACCTGGATGCTTTGGGTAATTCGCTGTTCCTCCCGCTTCTTATGGCGGCAGCGCTTGTGTCCGTGGCTCCGGCGGTGTTCTCGGCATTGCTGAGCGCGTGGACGTCGCTCGTGTCGCAGAACCGCTGGAATGCGTGGTACATAGCGCGCCATATCGCCCGCCATGGCCTTTCGGTTAGCACCTCGGTTGAGACGCCCATCATGGTAGGATTTGGACTGGTTGCTGGTATTTTCTCGCTTAGCAGCTTATTGGAGACCGTCATACAACAGTATGGCTTGACCCTCAACGCGACGCTCGACTTCACCACGTCTGTCCTGCTGCTCGGCGGCCCCATTCTGCTGTGCGCGGTGGGAGCGGCAGTGAGCGTGGTCATGTCGTCGCGCACCCGCACCCGCGACGTGGCGCTTCTTATCGCGAGCGGCGCGCGCCCGGAAACGCTCGTCGCGGCCGCGGGGTTCGAGGCGCTTATCCACGCTGCTACTGCCACGCTCGCCGGCATGGCGGTCGCAGCGGCATCCAACGCTGTAGTGGCCGCTGCGGTGGAATTTCCTCTGTTCAGCGGCCTAGCGTTCGGCGAGGGCCTCGTGGTGTCGATCGCTGGCTTTGTCCTGGTGCTGGCCGCCACGCTCGTTCCTACTCTGTCGGCTCTGCGCAAACAACCCGCTCTCGTACTGGCCGTAGAGGAGTAGCAGGGGGGAGGTTTCCGGAGCATCATTTTTGAAAGATACTCTTGTCGACGCATTGGGAGAAAGGAAGGTCGACCATGATAAAGCTTGTGTTCTGTGATCTGCGCGACCATGCCGCCACATGGGTAGGCGCGTTCTGCGTGGCCGTGGCCTGCGGGTACGTCGGCGGGTGGGCGGCGTCGCTCGAAGAGACGGCGGCGACGTTCTCAGGCATGCGCTACATCGGCTCCGTGGTGCTGGCGTTCTCGTCGGTGGCCGCGGTTGCGGTGCTCGTTTCGGCGTCGAACCTGACCGTGTCCGCACAGCGGCGCTCCTACGCCTTGTGGCGGTTGGCTAACGTGAGCCCGCGCCGGGTGAGCTGCGTGGTGCTGGCCCAGCTGGTCGTTGTGGCCGTGCTCGGCGCGATCGTCGGAACCCTGCTCGAGGCGGCGACGTTCGTCCCGCTTTTCCCGATGGTGTTCGGCGCGAAGGAGGCGCTTGCTCAAGCGACGCCCCACGTGAGCTTCTCGATGATGCCGACGGTGTGGCTTGCGGTGGCGGGCGTGTTCTTCTGCGGCGGGTTTAAAGGCGCCCGCAGCGCGGGAAACACGCCGCCCCTCATGGCTTTGCGTGAATCGGAGCCGAAGCGCAGGGGGATGACGTGTTTGCGTATCGCGCTGTTCGCAGTCCTGACCGCGTGCACGGGCTGGACGGTCTTCCTCATGGTCGGCGCTGCGCCGGACGTCGTGATGAACTGGTCGCTGTACCTGCCCATTCTCGCAGTTGCGGTGCTGGCCTGCATCTCCCCTCTGGCGTTGTCGGCGGCGATGGACGCGTGGACGTCGCTTGTGCCGGGAACGCGTTGGAATGCCTGGTTCGTGGCGCGGCGCACCGCACGCTACGGATTGGGCTCCAGCACGTCGGTTCAGACGCTAGTCATGGTGGGCTTTGGGCTGGTGGCGGGTATCTTTTCGGTCATGGGAGTGTGGGCGGACTACAACGCGCTCCACGGCCTGCGCTTCACCGGCCTCGATTGGACAGAAGCGCTCATCCTGTTCGGAGGCCCGGTGCTCCTGTGCGCCGTTGGCGCAGCGGTGAGCGTGGTGATGACGTCGAAGTCCCGCACGCGCGATACGGCGTTGCTCATTGCCGCCGGCGCGCGCCCGGAGACGCTCGTAGCAGCGGCCGCATGCGAAGCGCTCATCCATGCCGTCACTGCCACGCTTGTCGCCGCGCTCGCCGCGCTCGCCTCGAACGCGGTCGTAGCTTCTGCGGTGGGCATGCCGCTGCTTACCGGGCTCGCTTTCGGCGAGGGGCTTCTCGTGTCGCTCGTGGGCTTCGTCTTGCTGCTGGCCGCCACTCTCATTCCAACCTGCTCCGCCCTTCGCCGGGAGCCTGCGCGGGTTCTGGCTGTGGGGGAGTAGGCTGGTCAGGCTTCCTTGCTGCCGCTCTCTCATTGCCGCCGATCGCCGACCGGAATGCGCGGCGGACGCCTGTCGGCACCGTGCGTTTCTGCCGAGGATCGGACTCCTGCTCGGCACGTTCTCCTTTCCGGTGAAGATGCGGTGAAAGCGAAAATGTCGAGGCATTTTCTTTTGCTTTTCAATCCGTTGTGCTATCATAACCGTCGCTGCATTAAGCGGCATCGGGATGTGGCTCAGCTTGGTAGAGCGCTGCGTTCGGGACGCAGAGGCCGCAGGTTCAAATCCTGTCATCCCGACCATGGAGCTGAAAGGGATGTGCTTTCGACATAAAGAACATCCCTTTTTTGCATAGAAGTGCTACTCTGGCGAGGCTGGAGTGGGCGGGCCTGCGAAGGCGGGCTCCGCACGAGCAACTTGGAGGGCTGTATGAAAATCCTTGGAATGGGAATGCCGGAGCTTCTCATCATCCTCGCGGTGATTCTGCTCATCTTCGGGCCGAAGAACCTTCCGAAGCTTGGCAGCGCGCTCGGCAAGACCGTCAAGAACCTCCGCGAAGGCATCGGCGGTGGCGACAAGGCCATCGAAGAGGCCGACGAAGACGATGTGGAAGAGGTCGTCGAGGAAGAAGAGGAGCCGGTCAAGAAGAAGACCACGGCTGCCAGGAAGACCACGGTGGCCAAGAAGAAGGCCGAGTAGTCTAAGCGGGTTTTGTTTGGTGTGCGGTATGTGCAGACGGCTCGCGTCTTGCGCATACCGCTTTTTTCATATAGCGCCAGCGCACGGTGCGGGTGCTTTTCTACCACCAGCATAGGATATCGGATTGCACGCTTGCATGTGCGGGCGTGCCTGTTTTGCACTTGGATAGGCGGCGGAATATGGCTGACAGCAATTTCATCCTCACTCAGGAGGGCAAGGATAAGCTCGAGGAAGAACTGCATTTTCTCGAGACGGAGAAACGCGCTGAGATCGGCGAGCGCATCAAAGTGGCGCGCGAGTTCGGCGATATCTCCGAGAATTCGGAGTACGACGACGCGAAGAACGAGCAGGGTATGATGGAGGCGCGCATCGCCGAGATCAGCCGCATCCTGTCGGAGGCTACGGTGGTCAATACGCCGAAGCGCTCGAACAACGTGCACATCGGCTCGACGGTGACCGTCGACATGGGCGGCCGTGAACGCGTGTTCACCATCGTGGGCGGCGCCGAGAGCGATGCCGCCGCCGGCAGAATATCGAACGAATCGCCGGTGGGCTCGGCGCTTTTGGGCCACAAAAAGGGCGACAAGGTGGAAACGACCGGCCCGACCGGTCGCGAGATTGTCATGACCATTACTAAGATCGAGCACTAGGGTTTCGTCGGCCTGACGGCCGCCGGAACTTCTTGACGCTGCGGCCCGCCGTCGCACCCGATCTTCGCGCGATGCTGCGGGCTTGCGTACCCAGGTACGCAACGCCTGCGCCATCTCCCGAATTTCGGGTGCGACGGCGGGCCTCGCTGACTTACTACGCCAACCTGCGCGGTTGGTTTTCGCGCTTCGCGCGAAGGGCTTGGCCCTGGCGGGCAAGCCTCGCTATGCGGGCTGTACGAGATTGAGGGGCTGAACAATGAGCGACATCAACGACACGACCACCACCGGACAGATCATCGAGGACGATCCCGTCGCAGTGCGCCTGGCCAAGCGCGATGCGCTGCTGGCGGCTGGCAAGGATCCGTACGGTCACGCGTTCAAGTACTCGCACCACCTGGCGGACCTGGCCGCCCAGTACGAGGGCCTGGAGGACGGCGCATCAACCGAAGACGAGGTGCAGGTTGCCGGTCGCATCATGGCGAAGCGAGACCAGGGTAAGATCGCTTTCCTCGAACTGCGCGACTCGACGGGCGATATCCAGC
Source organism: Enteroscipio rubneri (assembly GCF_963929405.1). NCBI lineage: Bacteria > Bacillati > Actinomycetota > Coriobacteriia > Eggerthellales > Eggerthellaceae > Enteroscipio > Enteroscipio rubneri. Next base: position 114,016 of record NZ_CAWVIN010000001.1, read on the forward strand.
TGTTCTGCCGCATCAATGCGCTCGACGAAGACGCATTCGCCGAGCTCAAGAACCTCGATGTGGGCGACTGGATCGGCGTCGCGGGCACTATGATGCGCACGAAGCGCGGGCAGCTGTCTGTGGCTATCCAGTCCTTCGAGCTGCTGTCCAAGAGCCTTCGTCCGCTTCCCGAGAAGTTCCACGGCCTGGCTGACAAGGAGACGCGCTACCGTCAGCGCTATGTCGACCTCGTCATGAACCCCGAGGTCAAGGATACGTTCGAGAAGCGCTTCAAGATCGTTGCCGCCATCCGCCGTTATATGGAGGATCAGGGTTTTTACGAGGTGGAAACGCCCTTTCTGCATCCTATCCTAGGCGGTGCGAACGCCAAGCCGTTCGTCACACATTTCAATGCGCTCGACCGCGACTACTACCTGCGCATCGCTACGGAACTGCCCCTCAAGCGCTTGCTTGTGGGCGGGTTCGAAAAGGTGTTCGAGATCGGGCGCCAGTTCCGCAACGAGGGCATGGACCCGTTCCACAACCCGGAGTTCACCACCATGGAGGCTTATCAGGCGTTCTCCGATCTCGAGGGCATGATGGAGCTCACGCAGGGCTACATCCAAGCCGCGGCGCAGGCTGCGTGCGGTACGTTGCAGATCACCTACCAGGGACAGGACATCGACCTGTCGGGCGAGTGGCGCCGCGCATCCATGATCGAGCTGGCCACCGAAGGAGCAGGCGAGCAAGTGAACTTCGAGCGCACGCGCGACGAGCTTGCGTCTATCCTCGAGCGTAACGGCGGGCATGCCGATGCGACGTGGGGCAAGGGCAAGCTGATCGCCGAGATTTTCGAGGCTGTGGCCGAGGAGAAACTCATTCAGCCCACCTTCGTTATCGACCATCCACTTGAGGTGTCGCCGCTGGCCAAGAAGAAAGCGGGCAATCCGGACCTCACCGAGCGCTTCGAGCTGTTCATCTGCGGGCACGAGTACGCCAACGCTTTCGGCGAGCTGAACGATCCAGTTGACCAGGCCGAGCGTTTTCGTGCGCAGGTGGAGGCGAAGGATCTCGGCGACGATGAGGCCATGGGATACGACGACGACTACGTGCGCGCGCTCGAGTACGGAATGCCGCCCGCCGGAGGCGTGGGCTTGGGCATCGACCGTCTGGTGATGCTGCTCGCCGACGCGCCGTCCATTCGCGACGTGTTGCTTTTTCCTCACATGCGCGATGAGGCGCCTGCGGGCGGGCATCCGCGCGGCGGTGCCGCGCCGGCGGCTTCGGCCCAGGCCGCAGCGATCGCTCCTATCAGGCCGGCCGTTCCCATCGATTTCTCGAAGGTGGTCGTCGAGCCGCTGTTCGAGGACGAGGTCGATTTCGACACGTTCAGCAAGTCGGACTTCCGCGCCGTGAAGGTGAAGGAGTGCGTGGCCGTTCCCAAGAGCAAGAAGCTGCTGCAGTTCACGCTCGACGACGGCACGGGCGCCGACCGCGTCATCCTGTCCGGCATCCATGCCTACTACGAGCCGGAGGAGCTGGTGGGCCGCACGCTTATCGCCATCACCAACCTCCCGCCGCGCACTATGATGGGTGTCGACTCGTGCGGCATGTTGCTTTCGGCCATCCATGAGGAGCCGGGCGAGGACGGCGAACCCGAGGAACGCCTCAATCTACTGATGGTGGACGACCGCATCCCCGCCGGCGCGAAGCTGTACTAGCTTCCTGTCAAGAAGCGACCTCGATGAAGGAAGCTGCCCGTCGAAAGAGGTGCAGTCGAGGGGGTCCAGCATAGCAGCGTGGTTCATGATGCCTCCTCCGTGCAGGCACGGAGGCTTCGCGGGTCCGACTCGGGTCCCTGCACGTGTGCAAATGCGGAACCTGCTGCTCTGCGCTGGAGGGCGGATCGGGCCGTCCTTGCGCCGCGACCGTCTCGAGTCCTGTCCAGGCGCTGATTCGCGAACGGCACGCGTTACGCATCTTCTGCGAATGCCTCGCGCGAGGGCGGGGCCGTCCGAGGACGAGACTCCTCCGCCAGCGAACGGGTTCTCGACATTCGCCTACGTTTCGGCTCCTCGTCAAAAGCGAGCACGTTCGGAGTCATCCGCCCGCTCGAACGCGCGCCGTGCGAGGTCGTGGTACGATGGCTCCGTCGCGCGTGAGCGCAAGTTATGGAGCACGCGTGTGCGGCAGCCACCGCGTTGGCACTCTCTTGACGAGAGTGCTAGCATGTACTACGAAACACAAGAAGCTCCGCGAGAATCGAGGCTTTAGATGTCATTCGAGAAATTCACGGACAAAGCGCGTAAAGTGCTTGTCCTTGCTCAGGATGAGGCACGATCGCTTCATCAACCCTATGTGGGCACCGAGCACATTCTGCTCGGTCTTATCCAGGAGAAAGACGGTTTGGCCGCCCAAGCGCTCGAGCGCCTGAACGTCAAGTACGACGCCGTGGTGCAGGCCATCCGTCAAGTTGTGACCATCGACGAGGATACCGACGTGTCCGGGCACCTCTCCTTCACGCCGCGCGTGAAGCGCGTGCTTGAGAACAGCCTGCGCGAGGCCATGCAGATGGGCCAATCCTACATATCCACCGAGCATTTGCTGTTGGGCATCGTGCGCGAGGGCGACGGAACGGCGCTCGAGGTGCTCACGCGCCTGGGCGTCTCGGGCGACGATGTGCGCTCGGCGCTCAACGACCTGGTGGGGCAGAGCCCGGTGTACGCCGGCCGCAACCCGTTCGACCCGAACGCTGGGTCGTCGGACAGCGTGCTCAAGGAGTTCGGCACCGATCTCACACAGAAGGCGCGCGACGGCAAGCTCGACCCGGTCATCGGCCGTGCAGGCGAGATCGAGCGGGTCATGCAGGTGCTCTCCCGCCGCCAGAAGAACAATCCGCTGCTTATCGGCGAGCCGGGCGTGGGCAAGACCGCCGTCGTCGAGGGCCTGGCGCAGCTCATCGTATCGAACCAGGTGCCTGACATCCTGCGAGGCAAACGTCTGTTCACACTTGATGTGAGTGCGCTCGTTGCGGGCTCCAAGTATCGCGGCGAGTTCGAGGAGCGCCTGAAAAAATGCATCAAAGAGGTTATGGATGCGGGCGACATCATCCTGTTCATCGACGAGATGCACACGCTCATCGGGGCCGGTTCGGCCGAGGGCTCGATCGACGCCGCTGCCATCCTCAAGCCGCCGTTGTCGCGCGGTGAGATCCAGGTGATCGGCGCCACCACCATCGACGAGTACCGCAAGCACCTGGAGAAGGACTCCGCGCTCGAGCGGCGCTTCCAGCCCATCACCGTGGGTGAGCCGAACGAGGAGCAGGCGCTGCGCATCATGGAAGGCCTTCGCGACCGGTACGAAGCGCATCACCAGGTGCACTTCACCGACGAGGCCCTACAGGCGGCCGTGGCGCTGGCCGACCGCTACATCCAGGACCGCTTCCTGCCCGACAAGGCCATCGACGTGCTTGACGAGGCCGGCGCGCGCATGCTCATTCGCAACATGACGCTGCCGAAAGAACTGCGCGACCTTGACGACGAGCTGCGCAAGCTTCGCGGAGAGAAGGATACCGCCATCGCTGCGCAAGACTTCGAGCGCGCCGCCCAGCTGCGCGATCAGGAGTCCGAGCTCAAGTCCAAGCGCGAAGAAGCCGAGAAGAAGTGGGAGGAGGACGCTCAGAAATCCATCCACCAGGTGACGGTGGAGGATATCGCTGACGTGGTGTCCATGACCACGGGCGTGCCGGTGTCGAATCTCACCGAGGCTGAGACCGAGAAGCTTCTGCGCATGGAAGCCGTGCTTCACGAGCGCGTGGTGGGCCAGGAAGAGGCCGTGACGGCGCTCTCGAAGGCTATCCGCCGTTCGCGCTCGGGTCTGAAGGACCCGAAGCGCCCCGCTGGTTCGTTCATTTTCCTCGGCCCTTCAGGTGTGGGTAAGACGGAGCTTTCCAAGGCGCTGGCCGAGTTCCTGTTCAACTCCGAGGACGCGCTCTTGAGCTTCGATATGTCCGAGTACATGGAGAAGCATAGTGTCTCGCGTCTCGTGGGTTCGCCTCCGGGCTACGTGGGCTTCGATGAGGGCGGCCAGTTGACGAAGGCCGTGCGTCAGCGTCCTTACTCGGTCGTGCTGTTCGACGAGATCGAGAAGGCCCACCCCGATGTGTTCAACATCCTGCTCCAGATCTTGGAGGAAGGCCGCTTGACCGACGCGCAGGGGCGCACGGTGGACTTCCGCAATGCGGTCATCATCATGACGTCGAACGTGGGCGCCCGCGAGATCGCGGAGCCGACGACCCTGGGCTTTTCGGTCGAGGAGCATGCTGGCCTCTCCGACAAGGAGATCAAGAGTCGCGTCATGGCGGAGATGAAGAAGCTGTTCCGGCCCGAGTTCCTAAACCGCATCGACGAGATCATCGTGTTTAAGTCGCTCAACGACGAGCAGATCGAGAAGATCGTCGAGCTCATGGTGGCCGATTTGCGCGAACGCTTGATCGAGCAGAATATGACCATCAACTTGACCGAGGCGGCGCGCAAGCTCATCGCGAAGGAAGGCACCGACGCGACGTTCGGCGCGCGGCCTCTGCGCCGGGCCATCCAGCGTTTGCTGGAGGATCCTCTGTCCGAGGAGATTCTCGAGGGCATGTGGACGAGCGGTTCGGTCATCGACGTGGATGCCGTGGACGGCGAGCTGGTGTTCTCGGCGGGTTCGGGATCAATTCCTGCGCCGCGCAAGCGCGACAGCATCGCCCGGGAAGCGGAGCTTCTGCTGACGAACTACGATTTGGGCCATGCCGGTGTGACCGGTGGTGGCTCGATGTCCGGTGGAGCCGCCGACTAGGCATCCGAGCGTTCGCGAGGGCCGTCCGAGAGGGCGGCCCTCGTCGCTTTCAGGGGATGATCGGCATAGCATATGGCTCGCCAAGCCGCCAAACGAGATTTGTCGTATACTAATGCGCATCGCAAAACGACCCGAGAAGGACGATCATGCCGAAAACAATCGATCCCGTTTTCTCCCCCGAGGTGCTGGGCGCTGCCGAGCTGGCCATGGGCGATTTCGACTTCGATGCGCTCACGCAGACGATTGGCGGGCTTAAGGGGGAGGTCGACAAACATCCGCAGACGGCGGCTATCATCTTGGCGGGGGGCACGGGAGAGCGTTTCGGCAAAGAGGGCGGCAAGCAGTTGGTCGAGATTGCAGGCAAGCCTATTCTCACCTGGTCGGCCGAGGCCTTCGATGCGGTGGGGGATATCGGCCTCATCGTTATCGTGTGCCCTGAGGACCGCCAGGCGGAGTACTTGAAGCACGCGATCGATCCGTTCCCGTTCGTCACGCCGGTGGTGATGGCCCCTTCGGGTCCGAGTCGCCAGGAATCGGCATTTTCCGGTCTCGAGTTCGTTCCTGAGGACTACGAATACGTCGTTCTGCACGACGGTGCCCGGCCTCTTATATCGCCCGATCTCATCGCTCACACCATTGCGACCCTCAAGGGCAACATTGATTGCGATGGCGCAATCGTGGCTCATCCGGCCGTCGACACGCTCAAGGTGGTCGAGAACGGGGTGATCGTGGGCACGCCCGATCGCAGTGTGTTTTGGAACGCGCAGACGCCGCAAGTGTTTCGCGCGGGCATTTACCGGCGCGCACACGCCTCGGCGCTTTCAGACGGTTTTGTTGGCACCGACGACTCGTCGCTTATCGAGCGGCTGGGCGGGCGCGTGCTCGTGGTTGAAGGCAAGCGCGACAACATCAAGCTCACCGTGCCCGAGGACTACCTCATGCTGGCTGCCGCTGTTCGGACCATGTACATGAAGGGCGGGGAAGAATGAGCATCCGCGGAAGGCGATGCGGCAATATCCCGCCGCTCGGACGGTCCTGCTCGCACGAAACGCCCGCTGGACGTTTCGGCTCGTGCGGAACTCGCTTGGCGGACGTTGCCGCATCGTCTGCGCATGCTGAGATCGGAGGAAGCGAATGATGCAGCCTGCGACGTTCGATCCGACTTCGCTGCGCGTCGGGCAGGGGTACGACGTGCACGCGTTCGCCGAGGGGCGCAAGCTCATCTTGGGTGGCGTGAACGTTCCCCATGTCCGCGGGCTGCTGGGCCACTCCGACGCCGACGTGCTGGCGCATGCCGTTGCCGATGCGCTGCTCGGCGGCATACGCGGGGGTGATATCGGCAAACTGTTTCCCGATACCGATCCGGCCTATGCGGGCGCCGACTCGCTCAAGCTGCTGGCTTCTGTGGCGGGGAAGGTGCGCGCCGAAGGCTTTCAGATACTCGACGTGGATTCCGTCATTGCCGCCCAGGCCCCCAAGCTTGCGCCGTATCGTGAGGCCATGCGCGAGAACCTTGCGCGCGCTATGGGCGTTGCGGTGGAAAACGTGGGCGTGAAAGCCACCACCACCGAGCAGCTGGGCTTCGAGGGCCGCGAAGAAGGCATATCGGCGACGGCGGTCTGCCTGCTTTGTCGATGTCGCGAGTTCTGAAACGCGATCCTGCAGCCCGTCCACGCTCCTCGCTTTCCACCGAACGAATCAGCCGAAAGGTACAGCCACCATGATACGACTCTACGATACCAAGACGCGCACCAAGACCGACCTCGTTACACTCGAGCCGGGCAAGGTGGGTATGTACGTGTGCGGACCCACCGTGTACAACTACATCCACGTGGGAAATGCACGCACGTTCATCTCCTTCGATAACATCCGTCGCTACCTCATGTGGCGGGGCTTTGATGTGACGTTCGTGCAGAACGTCACCGACGTCGACGACAAGATTATCGCGAAGTCGCTCGAAGAAGGACGTACGGCTGCTGAAGTGGCCGCCGAGTACACGGAGGCGTTTATCGAGGATATGCGCAAGGTGAACGTGCTCGACCCCGATGTGCGCCCGAAGGCCACCGAGGAGATCCCCGCCATGTTGGAGCTCATCCAGGAGCTCATCGATAGCGACCACGCCTACGAAGTGGAGGGGGACGTGTACTTCAGCGTGCGCTCGTACCCTGCCTACGGCGAGCTGTCGGGCCGCAACATCGACGAGATGGAGGGCGGTCACCGCGAGCTGCGCGCCGACGGCAAGGGCATCGAGGACCGCAAGCGCGATCCGCTCGACTTCGCCTTGTGGAAGGCCGCCAAGCCCGGCGAGCCGGCGTGGGAGTCTCCCTGGGGCCAGGGGCGCCCGGGCTGGCACATCGAGTGTTCGGCCATGTCGCGCACGTACCTGGGGCTGCCGTTCGATATCCACGGCGGTGGCGGCGACCTGGTGTTCCCGCACCATGAGAACGAGCGTGCCCAGAGCGAGGCGGCGTGCGGCTGCACGTTCGCGAACTATTGGATGCACGGCGGCATGCTGCAGATCAACTCCGAGAAGATGAGCAAGTCGCTCGACAATTTCAAGCTGCTGCGCGACATCCTGAAAACCACCGATCCGGCCGTGCTGCGCTTCCTCATGCTGCAGACGCACTATCGCTCGCCGCTCGACTTTTCCGAGGAACGTGTGGCTGAGGCGTCCGTCGCGCTCTGCCGTATTGGCAACGCGGTGAAAAACCTCAACTGGCTTCTAAAGAACGCTGAGGATGGCCCGTCCGTGCTCGATGCCGCTGCGCTATCCGTCCGCACGGAACAGGCGAAAGAAGCCTTCATCCAGGCGATGGACGACGACTTCAACACGTGCAAGGCGCTCGGTGAGGTGTTCGAGCTCATCGCTGAGGCGAACGGGATGACGGCCGAAAAGACGCTTTCGCGCGAGGATGCGGATGCAGTGCAAGGCGTGCGGGATCTCGTCGTGGAGCTCATGGGCGTGTTCGGCATCGACGTTGCTGCAGGGTCGGGCGCCTGCGCCGCGAACACATATCCGACCGAGGTCGTGGCGCTGGCCGCCGATCTTGCCGGCTACGACGGCGCCGATGCCGTCGAGGCCATGGATGCGCTTTTGAATGCTCGCTCCGAAGCACGCGCTGCCAAGGACTGGGCCTGCGCCGACGCCGTGCGCGACGGTTTGTGCGGTCTCGGCTTCGTCATCGAGGACACCCCACAAGGTCCGAGGGTTGCGCTGGCCTGACGGTCGGTGCAACGCCAACCCGCGTCTTTTCCGAAACCTGCGCTACAATACGGCGCATGCGAAACCGAGAGACATCTTCACCTGAACTCCTCGCGCCGGTCGGCGGGCGGGCGCAGCTGGAGGCGGCCGTGCGCTTCGGCGCGGATGCGGTGTACTTCGCCTGCGACCGCTTCGGGCTGCGCCAGCGCGCCTCGAACTTCGCGCTCGACGACGTGCCCGCGGCCGTGGTCTGCGCGCATACGGCCGGTGCGAAGGCCTACGTGGCCGTGAACGCGCTCATGGACGCCGACGACGTGGCGGCGCTGCCCGCGTACCTGGAGGTCCTCGACGCCGCGGGCGCCGACGCGCTCATCGTGAGCGATCTCGGCGCGTTCTCGCTCGCGCGTCGACATGCGCCGCACGTTGATCTGCACGTGAGTACCCAGGCCGGCGTGATGAACGCCGAGGCCGCCCGCATGTGGTACGAGCTGGGCGCGAGCCGAGTGGTGTGCGCCCGCGAGATGAGTGTGGAGGACGTCGCGCGGATGCGCGCCGACGCGCCGCGCGGGCTGGAGCTGGAGGCGTTCGTGCACGGGGCCATGTGCATGGCCGTGTCGGGGCGCTGTCTCTTGAGCTCGGCGATGGCCGGCCGCTCGGGCAACAAGGGGCACTGCGCCCAGCCGTGCCGGTGGAGCTACGCGCTTGTGGAGGAGCAGCGCCCCGGCGAGTTCTACCCGGTGGAGGAAGATGTGCGCGGCACCTACGTCATGAACGCGCAGGACCTGTGCATGGTGGAGCACTTGGATGACCTGATCGCGGCTGGCGTGGACTCGCTTAAGATAGAAGGCCGCAACAAGAAGGCGTTCTATGTGGCCACGGTCGTGCACGCTTACCGCCGCGTGCTCGACGGGGCTGACCCGGCCGAGGGCGCGGCCGAGCTCGCGTGCGTGTCGCACCGTCCCTATTCCACCGGCTTCTACTACGGGCCCGCCGAGCAGTCGTCCGAGCGCGACGGCTACATAAGGGAGTGCCTGCACGCGGCCGACGTGCGCGCATGCGAGCCGGCCGGCCCGGGCGCGTGGCGCGTGGAGGCCATGTGTCGCAACCGCTTTTGCGAGGGCGACGAGCTGGAGGCGCTCTGTCCTCATCGCTCTGTCGTGCCGGTGCGGGTCCGCAATTTGGTCTGGTTGCCGGAGGCCGATGAGGATGACCCGCATCCCGCGCCCGTTGCTGTGTCCGCGGCGAACCGCTCGGCCGAACGCTATGCCTTCGAGACGGAAGAACCCCTCTCCCCGGGCGGCTACCTGCGCATCCGCGCCGACTGACACGGTCAAGACGCTTTGCGCGGGGCGTGCTCTTGTGCGGGCTGTTTTCCGCAGCTTACTCGATATGCGGCGTGGTGGAAAAAGAGCCAACAGGCACGATGCCGAGATCGGCGCGAACGTTGGAGTTGGCTAAAACTAACAGCCCGCACAGGCAGAAATCCCGCGCATGGGACTGAGGGGAAAGGTGTTCGTCGATGCTTCCGCGGTTGGCTGCCTTAGGGTGATTTTGTGTCTCATCGTTGATGATGGGGCCTGTGAACTGCGTCGAAGCGATGGAGTTCTGCAAAGAGGCCGTTATCGCGCTTGTGATCCGGCGCGTTACACTGGGCTGCACTTTACGAAAAGGAACGACATCATCGCTCCAAGGAAAGCGAGGTGCATCATGCCCAACCATGTCTATCGCTCGACGGCGGCTCCCGGCGTCGCCCAGCGAGTCCGCAGCACGAAGACGGGCCGGAAGCTCGAGCGCGGCGGCTATCTCACGCCCGAGACCGTCACGCTCTGGATCGTCTACGCCCTCACGCTGCTCGGCAACGTCATCATCGAAGCCGGCCAAGTGGGCGGGAATACGTCGGCCACGGTCGCATACGGCGTGTTCACGTGGTTCACGCCGGCCGGCTACGTCTTCTCCATCTGGTCGCTCATCTACGTTGCGCTCATCGGCTGGCTCGTCTCCTACACGCGCGAGGCGCCTACTCGGCCGAAGCGTTTCAGCTTCACGTCCGTGCTGTTCATCGCGAGCTGCGTTCTGAACGTGCTGTGGCTGGCGCTCTGGCATTTCGAGCTGGTGGGCATCTCACTCATCGTCATCGTCGCCGAGTGGGTGGTGCTCGCGTCCCTGTACCTGAACGTGCGCCGCACGGCGCGGACGGGATGGGGCTGGGTGCCCATCTCAATCTACACGGCCTGGGTGACCGTGGCGACGCTCGCGAACCTGGCCATCCTCATCACGCGCGCCCTCGACGGCGGCGTTCCGTTCTTCAACGGCCTCTCGGTGGTGCTGCTCACCGCGGGCGTGCTGGTGCTGGGCTACGTCATGAGGAAGCGCTACCAGGACATCGCCTTCCCGCTCGTGTTCTTCTGGGCGCTTATCGGCGTCGCCGTGAACGTGGGCGAGGTGTCGGGCTTCACGGCGGCTCTCGTGTACATCATGCTCGTCGTGGCCGCGATCGCCACGTTCGTGCCGGTCTCCAAGGTGCTGGCCGCGATGCGGGGCTAGGCTTGCGCCGGGTTTCGCGCCCGCCCGGCACCCAGGCGGGCGCAGCCGTCTTCCGGGCGAGCGCGGCTGCCTTCTTCCGGTTGTCCTCCGGGTAAGGCGGCCCTGCGCGGCGCCGTGCGCACCATGCCCTGCACGGCGTGCAGCAGCGCGGCGAATCTGCTTTTCCCGATGCAACCGCCGGTACTTCTTGCTATGATAAGCGGCAAGGAAACCCGGACGAAAGGGGTCGCTATGGGAACGAAGGCAGCGGAGGCACTCGACGTATCCCTCGACGAGCTCCCAACCTACCTGCACGCGAAGCATTCCGTGTACATGGAGGTTGACGGAGCGACGTATTACCTCACCGACGTGAACGACCGGTACTGGCGGGTGCAGGACACGACCCGTTTGAACGAAAAGGGTCATTACGTCGATGCGAGCGAACTCGTGCCCACGGTGAGTGAGTTCTTGACGCTCCCCTTCGCCGACGGGAAATCGATCTCCGATCTCTTCGGCCAAGCGACGTTCTACGCGTCCGAGAAAACCGAATAGCAGCGATGGCGGCCGTGCAAGCGGCCGCTTCCGATTCAAGGGCGCAACGGCCGCGATTGGCGGGGGCTCGTCTGAAGCAGCCGCGTGCGGTCGTTTCTCGTGCAAGGGAGTGGGCAAGGTGAGCAAGCTGTTCGAGAAATTCGAGATTGGGACGCTACGGGCCAAGAACCGGTTCGTGCGCGCCGCCACCTATGAGGCGCTCGCCGATGACGCCGGGCGGCCGACGTCGGCGCTGCAGGCTGTGTACGAAAGGCTCGCAGAAGGAGGCGTCGGCACGATCATCACCGGGTATGCGCACGTCATGGCAGACGAGCAGCCCAATCCCCGCATGCTGGGCATGCACGACGACGCGCTCGTCCCCGCGTATCGCGCTCTGGTCGAGGCCGTGCATGCACGAGGAGCGCGCATCGTGGCGCAGATCGTCTACGGGGGTTCGGCGACGCGGCTCGATCCCCCCAGCGCGCGCATTCTCGGGCCGTCCGCCATCGCGGAGCCGAGCACGGGCATTATCCCGGAGGAAGCCTCGCAGCAAGACATCGACGACGTGGTGGAAGCGTTCGCCCGCGCCGCCCGAAGGGCGCGCGACGCCGGGTTCGACGGCGTCGAGGTGCATGCCGCCCATGGCTACCTGCTCAGCCAGTTTCTGAGTTCCCGCATGAACCAGCGCACCGATGCCTATGGAGGGTCGATCGAGAACCGTGCTCGCATCGTCGTCGAAGTTATCGAAGCAGCGCGCAGGGAGGTGGGGCTGGCGTTTCCGCTCATGATCAAACTGAACAGCAGCGACGGTGCGGGCGGGGGACTCACCGAGGACGATAGCCTTCAAGCGGCGAAGTTGTTCGTGCGCGGCGGCATCGATGCCGTCGAGGCGAGCGGGGTCTGGCGAGCCTGCAAGACGCGCGCGTTTGCGGGGGAGCCATACTTCGGCGCCTACGCACGGCGTTTGGCGCGCGAGGTGGACGTGCCGGTGGTGGTGACGGGCGGGAACAGGAGCTTCGAAGTAATGGAGCGCATGGTGGCCGAAGACGGGATTGCCGCGTTCGGTTTGAGCCGTCCGCTGCTCTGCGAGCCCGATCTTGTCGCTCGGTGGAAGGAGGATCCTGCGTATTCGGTGCGTTGCGTATCCTGCAATAAATGCGTCGCGTCTCCCGATCGCCGTTGCATCCTGAGAAAGCGCGACGAAGCGGCGGAGTGCCGAGTCGATCCGGGTGAGGGCATAGGGCATTCCTGATCGTGCCCGGGATTGTGCCGAACGTGCACAGCGCGCTCTTACGGCACGGTTCTGAAGCTGAAAAACGAAACAAGCCGTCGGCTTTATACCGACGGCTTGCGAATTCATGGTGGAGCCTAGGGGGATCGAACCCCTGACCTCATGGCTGCCAGCCATGCGCTCTCCCAGCTGAGCTAAGGCCCCGAAAAGTGCGAGCTTTAGTATAACGCAAGCGCACATCCGGTCAAGAGGTTTTTTTGGAAATCTACGATCCCCGGTATCAGGGTCGCTGCCAGTTGATTGCATTCGCAACCTGGACACTGCAATAGCAAGCTGGACGTTCGGGGCATCAAAGCACATCATGAATGAGAATAGTCCTTAGGCCGTCCAGTTTGCTTTCAATTTTGCAATCGAAGGGTCGGTTCGAGGGCGCTCTGAACGGATGATTCGGGCAGGCGGTCGAACGAGGGCATGCTGGCGCAGGCCTCCGTACAAGTTTTGCAAAAGCAATCCGGACGCCCGATACAAATAGATATGCAGACCCTCGCCCCGGCCCTGATGAATCAATTAGAATGGAATCGCTAAAGCCCGAGCAGCTTGGGCGTCATGATCACGTCGTCTGGCGGGACGGCATGGACACCGAGGCTCTCGAGCAGGTTTGCAGGCAGGGTCAGGGAGGCGAGCCGAATGGGCGCCGCCCCCTGGCCGGGCCTGGGATACGAGTTCACGTGCGAGCACGCCTCGGCAACGTCGTTGAACGTGAGGGCATCGAAGTCGGTCCCCTTCGGCAGTATCTTCCTCAGCTCCACATGGTTCTTCTCGCACGCCCCCTTCTGGCCCGGCTTCACCGGATCGCAGTAGAACATCCGGGTGCGGCGCGATCCGCCCGCGCCGGTCTCGATCTTCGCGAAGTCCAGGAACTCCGAGCCGCGATCTCCCAGCATCACCGGGAAGACGTCTTCGAAAACGCCTTCGCAATAGGCCTCCACCGCGTCGAGGGCGGCCTTCACGTGGGCCTGGTCCTTGTTCTCGAGCAGGATGAAAAGCTGGAAGAACAGGCGGACGAAGTGGAGCGTGAGGATGCACTTCGAGTTGCGGCGGAGGCCTTCCACGCAGTCCACCTGGACGGTGAGCAGCTTGAGGTCGTCGGGCAGGGCGAGCCAGTCGGCGTAGGTCCTGCCGGCAAGGTCCATCTTGGGCTTGCCGTCCGCCCACTCCTTGCGAGGGGCGTACTTGACCTTCTTGGGCAGCTCGATGTTGGCTAGCCCCATCACGCCCTTGTCCATGTAGTTGTAGAAGGTGCGCTCGCACACCGGGAACTCGGATCTATGGGTGAGCCAGATGGCCTGAAGGCTCTGCCCTTGGGAAAGGAGCCCCTTCACCTTGCCCACCATGTCTTCCAACTCGCCCGGCTCGCAGGCGATGCCGGCATGGGCCGCGCTCAAGCGGGCGTCGTGGGCTGCCTGTGCCTTCGAGGCGACGTAGCGCGCTTTCTCAAAGGTGCAGTAGGCGCGTTTGCCGCACTTCGAGCAGACGAACGGCGCGCGCTCGCGGCGCGCGCAGGTGTGCGGGTCGAACTCCCTGCAGATGTCCCAGCAGCGCTTCATGCCGCAGCGCTTGCAGGCTGCGGCGCGGGAGGAGCACAAGGGGCAGAGCGCGACCTTGGTGCAGCCGCGGTACTTCGCACACCTTGCCTGGGCCTTCTGCGGCATCGCCTTGGGCTTGAAGAGCACCCTGTTGAGCCTCACCTCGTTGGATACCGTCGTGGGCGACACCTCGAGCTTCCGGGCGATCTCCCGAAAGGACGCGCCCTCTTTGAGCATGTCCTCTATCTCGCACCTGTCGTCGAAGCCCAGGTGCGCTCCCTTCTTCTTGGGCATGGCATCCTCCTTCCCTGGGCCGGGAGAAGGGCTTGTCCATGGTAGAGAAACAGCTCGAAGAAGAAAAGCGGCCCATGCTCGGGCCAGAAGGCCTTCGCACAGGGCAAGGGCTTACGCTATCCGATTGCAAGTTCAAACTGGACAGGTGTCCAGCTTGCGAATTCAATTAAGGCAGGGTCGCTGCCGGCTGAGGAGGGAGCACCCGAGCCTGCGTGCGGCGCCTGCGATTGCGAGCCGCTTGCCCCTGCGCGCGAGCGACTGCCCTGAAAGGTTGGTATACTGGATGCCTTCGATGGGCGATTGCCCGGGTCGGGTCCTCGGCGGCTCGGTTTCGGCGCGTGCTGCTGAGGTGGGAGACAATGGCTGAAAATGCAGGTGCGGCCGCACGGCCACGCACGATGGGGGACGACGGCGCGCCGATGACGCGTTGGCAGCGGTGGCTCCACAGCTTGTGCGTGCTCATGGTCGCATGGGCGCTGGTCGAACTTGTGGGAGGATCTGCCCTGTGGGCGGCCTATGCGGTCGATATGCCGCTGCTCGGTTCGGTTGGCCGCGATCTCGTCGTGCCCCAGACGGGCGCTATGGCGTTTTTGGGGGCTCTTCTCAACTTGGCCATAGGTGCGCTCGGCATGCGCGGGGCGAAGAACCCGCGCAGGATCACGCTTTTCTTTTGGATCGTGTTCGCGGATGCCATGCTGACGGCGTGGGCCCTAGCCAGTAGTATATCGTATGGCAGATGCGACCTTACCTCGCTCGTGAGCGGCCTATTCGTCATCGCGCTCGCCGTATGCGCTTGGCAGGTGCGCGGCCAGACGGGGTACTTCGACGAGCATCCCTGAGCAAGGACGCCCCGATGCGCATCCGAAGGCGCCGGAGGCTGTGCGCGGCACCGCGATGCGCGTCATACGGAAGATGCTCGGCGGCTCGCCCTAGGCCGGAGTTCGGGCGCATGCGAAGAGCGCGAGTTCCTCGATGAGCAGGTTGAGCTCGGCGTCGCGTGAGGAGTCGGCGTTCGTCGTCATGCGCAGTTCCGCTCCTGCCGAGTCGGGCCGCCGCCCCGGCACGCCGATCCATCCGCGCAGTGCGGGCTTCAGGGCCTCGCAAAGCTCCGCGAAGCGCGTGACCGACTCAGGATGCGCAATGCGGTACGAGCATCCGTAGCCGGTCGCCTGGTCGAGCGCCTTCAGGCGGCGCGGCGAGTACAGGGGATGCCGATCAGGATACCGAAGGAACAGGTACACGCAAGCCGTATAGTAGTTCCCGTGGGACGACCGTCGAGGGACCGCGTTCGCAACGAGGGCGCGGTGTTGCTCGAACAGGCGTGCTGTCTCGGCCTCGAATCGACAGATGCGCTCGATGAGCGGCTCCTTCTCGTCGAAGAGCGATCGGAGAGCATGCCTCGTCGCTTCTGGCTCCGCCTGGGCAAACGCGAGCATCTCTTTGTGAGGGTTGAAGAAGTATCCCTTGAACAGCAGATGATGGCTCTCTGCAAGCGCGTCGGACAGCATGGCTGCAACATCGTCCGCTTCCTCGTTCCATCGAGCTTGAAAACATCGGACAGCCCGGCGGGTCCGATCGTCGCGATCGTGCTGCAACAGGTGTGCGCCGTATGCATCGAGCAGCTTCGCCGTCTTTTTCGGATCGAGCACGGGAGTCTCGGGTGTGCAGGCGCGTGGCGGCGGGAACGCATCGGGCCGCACCCATGACAGGACGATGGGCAACACGGTTCGGCCCGGCAGGCGCAGGTTCTCCACCTGCGCCTGCACCCGCTTCATCCCAGCCTCGTCCGAATCGCGTTCCATGGCGACGGCGAACAGGTTCCAGAGCGCCTCGATCTGAAGCGGCTCGGCCGCGCCGCGGCCAAAGAGGCGCGCCTGCCGGTCCTGGACGAGGGCGAGCCCTTCGAAGGACTCCGGCGGGCGGACGTCGAGAAGGCCGAGCGCATCGCATAGGCAGGTGAAAAGACGAACGCGC
Source organism: Enteroscipio rubneri (assembly GCF_963929405.1). Taxonomy (NCBI): domain Bacteria; kingdom Bacillati; phylum Actinomycetota; class Coriobacteriia; order Eggerthellales; family Eggerthellaceae; genus Enteroscipio; species Enteroscipio rubneri. Next base: position 130,175 of record NZ_CAWVIN010000001.1, read on the forward strand.
CGATTATCGTCCAGTGGACGACAGAAGGCGGCGAAGATCGTGAACGGGCAAATGTCGTTCAGATCCTCGCCATTTTCGATAATAGGCAGCGAGACGCAGCTCTCTTCGAGCGCATAGGCGAGCGCATCGATGAGCGCACCGCGATCACGCCTTCGCTCCAGCACCGCAGTTGCGAGCCGCTTATGTGCGGCAAGCCACGGGTACGATTCGATTCGATTCTGCATAGCGAAACCTCACTGCCGCTCGAACGTGCGGGCACCGCCGGGAGGGAGGGTAGCGGCGCCCGCGTTCGAGGGAATCGTTCTAGATGTCGATGCTCGGTATCTGCTCGTGGGCGTTGCCGCCTGCGGCGTTGATGCCTGCCATGCGCCCGAAGGTCACGCAGCGCCCGTGCCCGATGCCGGCCACGAAGGTGGGGTAGTCGCCCGCACCGAAGAAGTCGCCGGCCGACGAGCCTGCCACGTACAGGCCCTCGATGGGCTGGTCGTCGATGTCGAGAACGCGGCATTCCAGATCTTGGCGTAGCCCGCCGCACATGGTGAGCAGGCAGGCCTGCAGGTGTCCCGCGTAGAAGGGGGGCTGCACGATCGGTGCAAGGATCTCGGCGCGCTTGCCGAAGTCCACATCGTCGCCCTGCACACACAATTCGTTGTAGCGCTCCACGGTGGCGACGAACACCGCCGGGTCGCAGCCGATCTGCTCAGCCAGGCCTTCGAGCGTGTCGGACTCGAACGTGAGGCCCTGCTCCACCTCGCCTTCGAGCACCGCCTGCTGCGCCTCGAGGCTGTACTCGCCGCCGATACGTTGGGTGAGCTGGCCCCATTGCAAACCGCCGCCGATGCCGGCGTCCACCTGGCGCTTGACCTCCGCCAGCCCGTTCGCGTCGTAGATTGTGTAGGCCTGCTTCGTCGGCTGGAACGCCTTAGTGATGCTCTTGGACTGGGTGTTCACGTCCTCGTTCTTGAAGCGCTGGCCCAAGCCGTTCACATGGAGGAACCCGTAGCTGGCCGCGCCGAAGTCGAGGTGCGTGACCGAGGCGTGGGGCTCGGACTTCTGCATGGCCGCGCCGACCCACATCGCCTGCTGGTGCAGCTCGCCCTGGTTCGCCTCGGGCGGGATGTACACGTACATGTCGGTGGAGAAGTTCTGGAACGGGGCGTAGCACTGGATCATTTCCTTGTTCGAGCCGTAGTCGCCCGCGGCGATGACCACGCTGCCCGCCTCGTAGCGCGTGAGCGCGCCGTCGTCGGATTCGGTGACGGCTCCGGCGATGGGCCCGTCGCCGTCGCGCAGCAGGCGCACGCATTTCTGGCTCCAGCGCAGGTCGACGCCCTTGTCAGCCAGCACCTCGTAGAGGCGCGGCATGAGGACGATGTTGCCGAAGGTGTTGTCCTCGCCGTAGAACGTGAAGTTGAACGTCTGCTCCTCGGTGCCCGTGATGTAGAACGCGTGGGTGACCGGGTACTCGGTGTAGTCGGGGCCCTTGTAGTAGCCGTCCCAGACGTAGGTGGTCAGATCCTTCGGCTCCACGAGGTCTGCGAGCCAGTCGAAGCACGCTCCGCTCTTGCGCGACCACTCCCACAAGAGCGGCTCCTTCACACGGCCCTGCGCCCAGTAGATCCACCGGCGGATGAGCTGGCGGTAGTCTGGCTCCTCCATGAGGCCTTCCGCCACGAGCTCCTGCTGCTTCTTCGTGTGGAACGCCGCGATGTCTAGCCCGCGACCGCAGACGGTGTCGGTGGGGCTCTTCTCCACCACGATGACGCGCGCCCCCTCTTCGGCCGCGGCGATGGCCGCGCAGCAGCCCGCCAGTCCCGCGCCGATGACGAGCACGTCGCACTTCGCCGTCTCCGCGATGTCACCTTCCGGAATGTCCTCGGGCGGCGTGCTCCAGCTCCACGTGCCCTGCGTCATGCTCTTCGAGTCGAGGTCGAATATCTCGTGCTCGGCCGAAGCGGCGGCGCTCTCCGAAGCCGGAGCGCCGCCCTGGCTTGCGGGCGCGCATCCTGCGAGCGCGCCCCCGGCGATGCCCGCGCCTGCGAGCGTCGACCCGATAAGGAACTGCCTGCGCGACAACGACCTCTTCTGCGTGTTCTTCCCTATGCTCATGGTGCCCTCCTGTTCCGGGCCGGCGCTTGCGCGCTCCGGCTCCCCTGCGAATGGGGCCGCCGTTCGCAGCCGTTCCCGAACATGGTGGCCCGTGTTCCCCAATGCGCACCCTTGCCGGACGCGCCTGCGCTCCGCTTCGTCGCGAGGAGCGCGTCCGATCGCCCACGAGGGCGGCGGACGCCTCGACTATAGGATGGCGAGGCGGCGGCGCGTCACCCATCAGCCGGGTAGTTTGGGCGATTTTGGGAAAATCCCCCAGCTAGGGGGAGGGATTCGGACGGCCTCTCGGCGCATGATGGGCCTGCTTCGCGCCGAGCCCGCATCGCCCGCGTCCGCGCGGCCGCTCGATGCGCTTATAATGCAACAAGGGGAGGGTTGCTATGCGCAGGACATCGGGTGGCAGGGGATCGCGTTCGTGGCGACGACTCGTCGCCTCCGTCGCTGAGCGTCCTCTGCTATGCGTGGCGATGACGTTCTACTGGCTGTGGATCAATCTGGGGTTCCAGATGCCCGTCGTGTTCCGCCCGGTGGTGATGGGCGCGGGGATCTCGGTGCCCTCGCAGCTCGGGCCGTTGTTCGCGAGCGCCGCGGCCTACCTTGCCATCAGCGTCTGGTTCGCCCGTTCGCGCAGGACGTTCAAGAGTGGGTCGTTCGTCACGGCGGTGTGCGTCGCCATGTCCGTGTCCTCGGCGTTCATCGTGTCGTGGCTGGCATTCACGATGGTCCCTTCGGGAACGGGCGGCACGATGATCTTGCTGCACGAGTCGATGGCGGGTGCGAGCGCGCTTCTGTACGCCACCGGCTCGGTCTTGTTCGGCGCCTCGTCAGCATTTCTCTGCATAGAGCTGCAGCGCATATTCGGCAGCCTGGGGTCCGAGCACGTGCTGTTCCATGGGTCGGTCGCCATGCTCGTGTCCGTTTCGGCCATCCTCGTGCTCTCGTTCGTCCCCGAGGCTGTGCAGCGTGCGGTGTTCGTGCTCGCGCCTTTGCCCATCGCGCCGTGCCTGCTGCGCGTGCGCCGGGGCTTCACGAAGCAAGAGCTGTTCGGCCGCGGGGTGGACGCGGAGTTGAACGTTCCGTACAAGCTGCTGGTGACCGCCCTGCTCCACGGCGTGTCCCTGGGCGTGCTGCTGGGAAACCCCCTGTTCCAGAGCGGTAACCGCGCTCTTTTGGCTTGCGCTGTGCTGGGATATGCCGTTGCGGCGGCGCTCATCCTGGCCGCGGCCATCTCGGCGCGATTGAGCTTCAATACGCTGATCTACCAGATCGGGTTCCCCATCATCGCCGTGGGCATCTACCTTATTGCAACGGTCGACGACGCGGCGCTCGTGGGCGTGTCGGTGCAGCTTGCGGGGTTCTGCTTCCTCCATCTGGTGATGTGGGGCGCGTGCGCGTTCCTCATCAAGAGCTTCGATATGCCGGCCTCATGGGTCATCGGCACCTCGACGTGCTTGTTCATGCTCGGGCAGCTTGTCGGAGGCGTGGTGAGCGCGGCGGCCGGTCAGTTTGCGGACGCCTCCGACATGCTCGACCGCGTTAACGTCACGATGCTCCTTATCGTGCTCGGCGCGGCGCTGTGCATGATGAGCAGTCATAATCTGCGCACCGGGTGGGGGCTTGCGAAACCCGACACGGAATCGGGTCTCGACGATGCGTTCGGGCGAGCCGTGGCAATGCTCGCCTCGGATGCGGGGCTCACCAAGCGCGAGGGGGTGGTGCTCGCCCATGTCGCGCGCGGCAAGAACCGCCAGACCGTAAGCGAGGAGCTGTGTATCTCGAAGGAGACGGCGAAAAGCCATATGCAGAGCATCTACCGGAAGGTGGGCGTGCATTCCCAGCAGGAGCTCATCTCGTATCTAGAAGAGCGCGCCCGCCGCGCCGACGACGGGTGAGCGGGCGCGCCCCTTGATCGCTTGCGGCCTCCGCTAGTTCGCGGCCGTCTTCTCAAGCTGGGCGACGATGGCGTTGAGCGCGCCGTCCACGTCGTAGTCCTCCACGCGCCCGGCGTCGCACAGGCGGGCGAACGCGGGGTCGATGGGCAGTGTGGCGTAGGCGGGGATGCCATAGCGCTCAGCCACGGCCGCGCCCTGGGGCTCGCCGAAGATATGGTGCTTCTTGCCGCAGTCGTCGCAGACGAAGTACGCCATGTTCTCCACGAGGCCCAGCAGCTCCACGTTCATACTGTGCGCCAGGTTCACGGCCTTGCCTACGATCATGGCCACGAGCTCCTGCGGGGCCGACACGGTGACGATGCCGTCCACCGGCAGCGACTGGAACACGGTGAGTAGCACGTCGGAGGTTCCCGGAGGCATGTCAACGAACAGGTAGTCGATGTCGCCCCAGTTCGTCTCGCAGTAGAACTGCTTGATGGCGTTGGACACCACGGGGCCGCGCCAGGCGACGGGCACGTCTTCCTTCGGCAGCATGAGGTTCGTCGACATGATTTTGATGCCGCTGGCGGTGGAGGCGGGCACTACGCCGTCGGCATCGGCGGTCAGCGGGGCGTTTATGCCAAACGTCTTGGGTATGGACGGGCCCGTGACGTCCGCGTCGAGGATGCCCACCGAACAGCCGCGCTTCTGCATCTCGCTGGCCAGAAGGCTCGTCACGAGCGACTTGCCCACGCCGCCCTTGCCCGAGACGATCCCGATGACGTGCTTGATGTTCGACCGTGCGTTTGCGTCAAGCGTCAACGGCCCCTGCGTCGTTCGGTCTCCGCAGCCGGACACGCCGCAGCTCCCGCATTCATGCGTGCAATCTTCTGCCATGATTCCCTCTTTCCGGATTTTCAGCGTCCGCTCTCCGCGGGCGCGCCGCTCGTCATATGGGGCATGATAGCATAGTGGCCCGACGGCGCACGGTGCGCCCGAAAGCGCGCTGACGAAAAGGAGCGGAGCATGCTGTTCGCGAACATTGACCTTCTGGACGAGAACCTCGACCATCGAAGCGGCCAGTGGGTCGGCGTGCGCGACGGGCGCATCGCCTACCTGGGCGCCGAGCCGCCGGCGGGCGAGGAGGCCGCGGCGTACGGCGAGGTGTATGACGGGCGCGGCAGGCTGCTCATGCCGGCGTTCTTCAACGCGCACTCCCATGCGCCTATGACCCTTCTGCGCGGCTATGCGGAGAACCTGCCGCTACAGGCATGGCTCAACGACGCCGTGTTTCCTTTCGAGGCAAAAATCACGCCCGAGGACTGCTACTGGGCCGCGCTTCTGGCCTGCGCCGAGATGGCGCGCTACGGCTGCGTGGCCTTCTCGGACATGTACTACCACATGGACCAGGTGGCCCGCGCGGCGCTCGACGCGGGGCTGAAGCTCAACCTGTCCGACTCGCTTCTGGCGTTCAACGGTGAGGGGCTCGCCGGCCTGCCGGTGGACGGGGAGAACCGGCGGCTGCTGCGCGATCTGCAGGGTGCGGGCGACGGGCGCATCGTGGTGGACTGCAACATCCACGCCGAGTACACCTCCAACCCGCGCGCCGTGGCCGACCTCGCGGCATTCGCCCGCGAAGAGGGCCTGCGCGTGCAGGTGCACGTCAGCGAGACGCGCCTGGAGCACGAGGAGTGCAAAGAGCGCCATGGCGGCCTGACGCCGGTGCGCTACTTCGACAGACTGGGCCTGTTCGACGTGCCCGTGACGGCGGCGCACTGCGTGTGGGTGGACGACGGCGACATCGACATCCTGGCCGAGCGCGGCGTGTTCGTGGCGGTCAATCCCGCCTCCAACATGAAGCTGGGCAGCGGGTTCGCGCCCGTGCCGAAGATGCTCGAGCGCGGCGTGGAGGTGTGCCTGGGCACAGACGGCATGGCCTCGAACAACAACCACGATCTGATGCAGGACCTCTACCTGCTGGCGCTTCTGTACAAGGGATCGACGGGCGATCCGGCCGCGGTCGAGCCGAAGCAGGCTTTGCGCGCCGCCACGCGCGCAGGCGCGCTCTCGCAGGGGCGCGAGGACTGCGGGTTGGTGGCGGTCGGGGCAAAGGCCGATCTCTGCGTGCTCGACGTTACCGGCCCCTCGTGGGCGCCCATGACGAACCCGCTGGTGAACGTCGTGTACGCGGGCCACGGCGCGGACGTGCGCCTCACGATGTGCGACGGGCGGACGGTCTACCGCGACGGCGCGTGGCCCACGCTCGACGTGGAGCGCGCGAAAGCCGAGGTGGACGCCCGCACCTGCCGCATCATGAGCGAGCTGTAGGGGGCCTAGTCGCAGTCTTGGCTGCTCGGTATGAGCTCCCGCTCGACCGCCTCTTCGTAGAGCGAAGCGACATCGGGATGCTTCATGAGCGACCCGAGGACCGTGTCGGCTGCCAATCGCGCGACTTGGTGCTTCGAGAGCACCAAGGACCGGTTCCATATGCTCGTTTTCGGATTGTCGTTCGTGGCGAGGGCGCGGTGGTATTGGTGCTGCAGCCCTTCGGTCAACGAGAGGGCGACGCTGACGGTCAGGGCGGGGTCGGCTGAGGACAAGTCGCCGTCCTCGACTCCCTGGAGGACGATTTTCTCCATGGTCTCCCGAAGCGTCCGGTACGTTTCAAAGAAGCTTTCGAGCCGATCCGGATTGGCGAGGGCGGCTGCTTCAAGGTCGAAGTAGTCGACTGGGAGATCGCACATCATTATCACGTCGGAATAGACGATGGAATAGAGATACAGCGGCTTTTCCCCATGCAAGGCTGAAATGCGCGACGCGAGGAGCATGGAGCTTTGGCTTTTCTGCAGAATGGCCTCGAGCAGCTCCTCTTTGTTCTTGAACCAGTAGTAAAGGGATGACTGGTCGAGCCCCGCCGCTCGAGCGATGTCGCTCATCGTCGTATCGCGAAAGGGCTTGCGGGCGAACAGGGCTATGGCGGCGTCGATGATTTCCGCTTGCCGGGCCATCTTCTCCGACTCCGTTTTCCGGGGACGTCCCCTTCTGCGTTTTTGGGAAGTGCCGCTCATCTTGTCGGTCATGTGCGCTCCTTGCGTCTTGCATATCGATGCCGCCCGCCTGATCGCCTGTGCCGGCATGGGCGATCAGGCGGGCGTTTCATGCTCTGATCTCTCATTATGGCCGAAAAGGCGCGCGCAGGCGATGTTTGTGTGAAATCCGAGGAGGAGCCTTGTTTGCAATGCGCGGTTCGGGAGGGCTCATTCCCGGGTCGTCGCACGCGCGGACGGGGGCAGGTCGAGCCCTTCAAGCTGGCGAAGGATTCTGCCGTGGGTTATGCGGCCGCGCGTCACGGCCGTCCCGTCCGCCAGCGTGCACGAAGGGGAGATGTCGAGCAGCGGCGTGACGGTGAAATCGCGTTCCAGCAGGCGAGGGTGGGGTAGCGTCAGCCGTTCGTCGTCGCAGAGCGCGTCCTCGTAATCCAGAATATCCAGATCGAGCGGGCGGGGGGCGTTCGGGAAGGTGCGCATCCGCCCTTCTTCGCGTTCAATGCGCTGCAGCTGGTCGAGGAGCTCGTGCGGCGTCAAGGCGGTGCGGACTTCAAGCACGGCATTGGCGAAGGGCTCCTGCTCGGTGTGGTAGGCAGGCTCGCTTTCGTACAGGGGCGAAAGGACCGCAAGCTCGGTTTCGGGCAGGCGCGCGAGAGCTGCAAGGGCATGTTCGATGTGGTCCGCCCGGTCGCCTTGGTTCGACCCGAGGGCCAGGTAAGCACGCGCGTGCCTTCGCCCCGAAGGATCGCTTTCCCGGCAGGGCGTCGTGCTTTCAGCTTCGGTTTCGTCGTGCATGTCGGTTTCCTCGATTCCGCTTCCGAAAATCTGCGCCATGCAACGCATCCTAGCATATGCGATATGCAGCGGCGGAACCTCCGGGCGCGCCTGTGGGGCGCAAGCGCCTCAACGAAGGGGAGAAGTGCGGTTCGCTTTCCTCGCTTGCGATAGGGGAGGTCGATCAGTTGCGAACCGTTTCTGCAGTTCAAAGCTACCCTTCTGAAACCATTCAAGAAATCAATATAATATTGATAATAATATATTGAAAAAAATATGGGCGCATCGTACCATACAGGTGTCTTGAGGGCTGAAAGCTCGTTTCGCGAGAGGGGGCCGGGAACGGAAGAGGGTTCTTGACGATCGATGACGATCGGTCGAGGGCGGACGATGTCGCCTCCTGGACCTGGGCGAGTGGGTGCAAGGAATTTCTTGCGACAACGCCGACTCGCTTCCTTCGTTTCGCAGCACCGGTTCACGACGCCAGCGTTCTTGCCACAAGGCTGGGGCCCCGCGCTGCTTAGGAGACTCTTGGACGCTTGCGTCGCAAGCGCTCATGATGACGAGAAAGGATCCAGCATGGCGAAATACATTATGACGGACCCGAATTTCAGCGAAGGAACCGATCAGGCAGTCATCGAGGCGATTGCCGACTGCTTCCGCAACAAGCCCGGCATCAAGGTCATCGGCTACGAGCCCGATCCGGATTTCGGCCGCCTGCCCTTCGAGCTGCTGGGAACGATGGAGGCCCTCAAGCCAGCTTTGCTCGAGGCGTGCGGCGTGGCGTACAAGCTGATCGACATGAACAAATACACCGGGCGCCATCCCCAGATCGGCGCGGTCGACACCATCGAGTGCTACACGGTTGGCGACACCACGGTCGACGAGGTCAAGGCGTTCGCCGAGGATCTTGGCAAGACGATCTACGAGCAGTACGATGTGCCCATCTACTACACGGGCGAGAACGCGACCAAGCCGGAGAACAAGGGCCTGACGTTCATCCGCAAGGGCAATTACAAGGGCGCCAAAGACGACGTTCCCAACAATCCCGACCGCAAGCCCGATATCGGCCCGGCGAAGCTGCATCCGACGGCCGGCGCCACCATCGTGGGCTGCGTGACGGAGCATGACGCGTACTTCAACGTGCTTCTGGACACCGAAGAACTCGATATCGCCAAGAAGCTTGCGAACTACGTGCGCGGCCGCACGGGCGGATTCGCCAACATCCAGGGCGCGGTCGGCTTGCCGCAGACGCATCGCCGCACCGGCAAGCGTTGCGTGATGGTTTCCTGCGAGATCACCAATCCCGAGCAAACCGCCCTGCACCGCGTGTTCAACCTGCTGCGCGATGAGGCGGCCCGTTATGGCGTGCCGGTCATCTCCAGCCAGATTTGCGGCACGGTGAGCGCGGAGACCCTGGTCAGTGTTGCGGAATGGTATCTCCAGCTGGAGGCTATCAACGGTCCGTGGAACTACCAGCAGCAGATCATCGAGAACCATCTGATCGAGCTGGCCATGGAGGACAACGGCTAGAATCGCAGTCCAACGGGTCTGCGGAGGGGATGTTCCGACGAGAATGGCGGCGGGGATGCATGCGAAGGGTCCTTCGCCGCCGTTTCCAACCAACGCGCGTGTTCCATATTCGTTTGACGTTGCGCATACTGCTGCGTGGTGGGTCGTCGTGTCCCTTGTCTTCGCGAACCCTGCTGATGCATAAGGGGAGTTACTATGGCATTGAGCAAAACCACGGGCATAGCCCGAAAAGAAGAATCCCCGCTCTCCGATGGCGATTACGGCATGGTCCGCGCCGTTTCCTGGAAGCAGGTCGTGTTCCTGGCTCTAGGCGCTCCCGCCCTCGTCCTGTTCAACATGGGCGGCATATCTTCCATCATCGGCACGGCGGCGCCTCTGGCGTGGGGCTTGTCCGTGATCATCTCCGTTCTGCAATGCTTCGTGTATACCGAGATCGCCGGCATGCATCCTTCCAAGACGGGCGGCATGTCGGTGTACGGGGCGACGGCATGGATGAGGCACAGCCCGCTTGTCGGGGTCGTGTCGCCGTGGGCCCATTGGGTGGCGTGGATTCCCATTCTGCCCATCGGCGTCGCTTTGGCATCCGGCTATCTGATGTCGGTGTTTCTTCCGGCTGACAGCCCCATCGTGCTGTGGCAGCTCACGCTGCTGGATTTGAACTTCATCCAAGAGGGCCTGGTCCTGCGCATCAATCTGCAGTTCATCATCGCGCTCGTCATCATGGTCATCGTCGTGGGCATCCAGGTTTCGGGCGTGACGTCCACGGCCAAAGTGCAGATCGCGCTGGCGCTGGGCGGCATCCTTCCCCTGGTGTTCATCGTGGTCGTTCCCGTCCTGCTGGGCAACGTGAACCTGGATAACTTCAATCCCTTCGTGCCGCTGTCGGGAAGCTGGGACTTCAACGGATTCCACTTGCTGCTGGGCGCGATGTTCCTTGCGGCCTGGGCCGATTACGGATGCGAGACGTCGGCGTGCTACATGTGCGAGATGAAGAAGCCCCGCGACGCCACGAAGGCGGTGCTCGCCTCGGGCGTCATCTCCATCGTCCTCTACATTCTGGTGCCGACCGTGTTCCAAGGATGCCTGGGCACCGAGTACATGTTGCGCCCCGACATCAACGCTGGCACGGGCGTAGGCTTGGCGCTGGCCACCATGGTCACCGATTCGCCGCTGTTCCTGCGCATCGTCGTGGTCATGCTGATGTTCACGCTGGTGCTGGGAGCCATGACGGCCATGGCCGACACGGCGCGCACGATGTGCCAGGGCGGGCAGGACGGCATCTTCCCGAAGTTCTTAGGCAAGACGAACAAGAACCACGCCCCCAACCGCGCCACCTGGTTCAACTTCTGCGTGAACCTCGTGCTGCTCATGTTCAACGACTACCTGTTCCTGCTGGCGCTCACGTGCCTGAACTACGTGCTGTGCCACTTCATCGTGCTGACGGGCGCGGTGCTCCATCGCATCGACAACCCGGACGTGCCCCGACCCTACAAGGCGCCGAACTTCTTCATGGGGCTGGGCCTGCTCTTCGCGTTCTTCAACATGTTCCTCATAGGAGCGGGCGCGAACATATGGGGATCCTACGTCCTGCCGATAGGCTTGGGAATAGCGATGCTGGGAATACCGCTGTTCCTGTACCGGCATTACAAGACCGACAAGGGAACGTTCCCTGACAGCATGTACCAAGATCTCATTCCTCCCGGCCAGACCGAACCGTCTCCCGTGAGGGCCAAGAAGCTCCCATGGGTGTTCTTGGCGGGCGGCCTCGCGTGCTTGGCGGCCGGCTACCTCGTGTTCTACGTCCTGTTCTGATACGTGCGAAGAAAGGCCCGCATCATGCTTATCGAAATGGATCTCAAGGAATTCAATGCAACGCTCGGGTCGGACGCGCCGGCTCCGGGCGGCGGCAGCGTTGCCGCGCTCAGCGGCTCGCTGGGGGCCGAGCTCGTCTCGATGGTGTGCAATCTGAGCTTCGGGCGCGAGAATCTGGCCGCCCACCAAAGCGAGCTCGCGGCCGCGCAGGCCGAGGCCGCCGAGCTCGGCCGCGAGCTGCTGCTGCGCGTCGATGCCGATACCGATGCGTTCACGCTGGTCATGGATGCGTTCAGGATGCCGAAAGGCACGGACGAGGAAAAGGCCGCCCGCGCTGCCGCCATCCAGGTCGGCTACAAGGAGGCCGTGGAATCGCCTTTGACCACCGCTCGCCAGTGCCTTGCCGTGCTGCGCCTGGGCGCTTCGCTGCAAGGCGCGTTCAATGCCAACGCGATGAGCGATTTCGGCGTCGCCGCCCTCATGGCGCATGCGGGCCTTGAAGGCGCCGTCATGAACGTGCGCATCAACACGCCCGTGATCAAGGATCAGGATTTCGTGAATGCCGTCGAGGCCGAGGTCGCGCGCATGATGGACGAAGGAACCTCGCTCAAAGAAGAGATCTACCGCTACGTCTACGAGAACCTTTCATAACCTGCTGCCGTCCGCCCTGCTCCTCGCGCGAAGCGGAGTGGGCGACTCTGATCCGCATACACCCCGAGGAGGGAATTCCATGCCAAAGAGCGATATACAAATTGCGCAGGAAGCCGAGGTGCTTCCCATCGTCGAGGTGGCGAAGCTGGCCGGCATCGACGAGAGCATGCTTGAGCTGTACGGATCGTCCAAGGCCAAGGTGGACATCCACTCTCTGAAGGACGCGCCGGTCAAAGGCAAGCTCATCCTGGTGACCGCGATCAACCCCACGCCAGCCGGCGAAGGGAAGACCACCACGTCCGTCGGCTTGGCCGATGCGCTGCGTGCAGTGGGTGAACAGGCCATCCTGTGCTTGCGCGAGCCGTCGCTCGGCCCTGTGTTCGGCGTGAAGGGCGGTGCGGCCGGTGGAGGATATTCCCAGGTGGTTCCCATGGAAGACATCAATTTGCACTTCACGGGCGACTTCCATGCCATCGAGGCCGCGAACAATCTGTGCGCGGCCATGCTGGACAACCACATCAAGCAGGGTAACGAGCTTGGCGTCGACCCGCGGCGGGTGGTGTGGAAGCGCGTTTTGGACATGAACGACCGCCAGCTGCGAAACGTCATCGACGGATTGGGCGGCCCGGCCCACGGCATGCCGCGCCAGGACGGCTTCGACATCGTGGTGGCGTCCGAGATCATGGCGGTGCTGTGCCTGGCCTCCGATCTCGCCGACCTCAAGGAGCGGCTGGGCCGCATGGTGATAGCCTACGCGTTCGACGGCGCGCCGGTCACGGCGGCCGACATCAAGGCCCATGGCGCCATGACCGCATTGCTGAAGGACGCCATCAAGCCGAACATGGTGCAGACCCTGGAAGGAACGCCCGCGTTCGTCCACGGCGGCCCCTTCGCCAACATCGCGCATGGGTGCAACTCCATCGAGGCCACCATGACCGCCCTCAAGCTGGCCGATTACGTGGTCACGGAAGCCGGCTTCGGCGCCGATCTGGGCGCGGAGAAGTTCCTCGATATCAAGTGCCGCGCCGCGGGCATCCGCCCGAGCGCTGTCGTGCTGGTGGCCACCGTGCGCGCCCTCAAGTACAACGGCGGCGTGGCGAAAGAGGATCTTTCCAGCGAGAACCTCGACGCCCTCGAAGCCGGCCTTTCCAACCTGCTGCAGCATGTGGGCAACGTGCGGGACGTGTATGGATTGCCGGTGGTGGTCGCCATCAACGCGTTTCCCACCGACACGCCGGCGGAGTTGGCCTTGGTGGAGCGGCGGTGCCAGGAGCTGGGCGTGAACGTGGCTTTGTCGGAGGTATGGGCGCGCGGGGGCGAAGGGGGCCGAGAGCTTGCCGAGGAGGTTCTTCGCCTGGTCGAACAGCCAAACGATTTCGCGTTCGCGTACGATGCGGGCGATCCCATCGAGAAGAAGATACACGCCATCGCCACGAAGGTGTACCACGCGGACGGCGCGGATTTCACGCCCGAGGCCCGCAGGCAGATGGAGGAGCTCACGTCGCTGGGCTTCGGCGGACTGCCCATCTGCATGGCGAAGACCCAGTACTCCTTCAGCGACGACCCCGCGAAGCTCGGCGCCCCGAGCGGCTTCCGTATCACGGTGCGCGCCCTCAAGGTGGCCGCTGGCGCCGGCTTCGTGGTGGCGCTCACGGGCGACATCATGACGATGCCGGGCCTTCCGAAGGTTCCTGCCGCCGAGAAGATCGACATTGACGAAGACGGCAAGATAACGGGTTTGTTCTAGAGGCTGCGCTCGGCGACGGCCGGCGGGGGCATGCGGGGTTTTCAGCCGGCCTCGTCGGCTGCGCGGGGCCGGGAGGTGGATGGATGTCTGAGCGATTGATGCGGAAAAGCTGCGTGGAGTTCGCAGCCGATCTGGCGGCGAAGCGGTCGGTGCCGGGCGGCGGCGCCGCTGCCGCCCTGGCGGGGGCGTTGGCGGCGGCCCTGTGCTCCATGGCGGGCAACTTCACCGTCGGGAAGGAGCGCTACGCCGATGCGGAAGCCGACGTCGCGCGTTTGCTGGCGGATGCCGATTCCGCCCGCCTGCGGATGCTCGAGCTTGCCGAAGAGGATGCGCGAGCCTTCAAGCCGCTTGCCCGCGCCTACGGCATTCCAAAGGACGACCCGGAGCGCTCCGAGGCGCTTGAGAAGGCGACCAAGGAAGCCGTCGAGGCTCCCCTTCGCATGATGCGCGAGCTTTGCGGGATCATCGAGCTTTTGGAGGAGATGGGGCAGAAGGGTTCGAAGATGCTGCTTTCCGACGTCGGCTGCGGGGCTTCGCTGGCTCGAGCAGCGCTTGAGATGGCGGGTTTCAACGTGTTCGTAAACACGGCATCGCTGCAAGACCGCGCCTTTGCCCGCGCAATCGAAGAGGAATGCGACGGGTTGCTGCGGGGGCATCTCCCGCGGACGGATGCGGTGGCGAGGGCTGTTTTGGATTCGATGCGAGGAGGTGCCTGACATGGCTGCGGATTCGATGGGGACGGGCGCTGCGATGCTTCTTGCCGAGCTGGACCGGGAGGACGTCGTCGTCCGCCGCGCGTTCGACCGGCGGCGCATCGAGGCCGCGGTTCGAGAGCTGCTTTTGGGGATCGGCGAGGATCCTAATCGCGAGGGTTTGGTGGATACGCCGAACCGCGTCGCCCGCGCATGCGCGGAGATATTCGGGGGCATCGACGAAGATCCCGCCGCGCATTTGATGAAGCAGTTCCATGAAGACCATCACGAGGAGATGATCATCGTCAAGGACATCCCCTTCGCCTCCATGTGCGAGCACCATCTGCTGCCGTTCGTGGGCAAGGCGCATGTGGCCTACATTCCGCGGCAAGGACGCATCACCGGGCTCTCGAAGATCGCCCGGTGCGTGGAGGGCTTCGCGCATCGGCCGCAGCTGCAGGAGCGCCTGACGGCCGAGGTCGCCGACGCGATGATGCAGGCCCTCGATCCGCGCGGGGTGCTCGTGGTCATCGAGGCGGAGCACAGCTGCATGACCGTTCGGGGCATAAAGAAGCCCGGGTCGAAGACGGTCTCCTCCTCGGTGCGCGGGGTGTTCAAAAGCGATTTGAAAACCAGGGAGGAAGCCCTGCGCTTGCTGAGATTCTAGCTTTGGAAAGGTCGCGATTCACATGTCCTTCGATCCCATAGCCTATCTGAGCGAGCCGCGGTGGCGCGAGTCCCGCCTGGGGCTTGGCCGCATGCGCGCGCTGCTCGACCGCGTGGGCGCGCCCGAGCGGGGCTTGTCGTTCACGCACGTCGCCGGCACGAACGGCAAAGGGTCCGTGTGCGCCTGCCTGGGCTCCATCCTGCAGGCCGCGGGATACAGGACTGGGCTGTTCACAAGCCCGTTCATCGATGGGATGGACGAGAGCATTCGCGTGGACGGCGAGAACATCTCGTTTGCAGAGCTTCGGGACGCTGCACAGCTCGTGCGCGAGGCGGCCGATGCCATGGACGACCATCCGACCGAGTTCGAGCTTTTGTGCGCGGTCGCGATGCTGCATTTCGCCCGGCGCGCGTGCGACATCGTCGTGTTAGAAGTGGGCTTGGGCGGACGTTTCGATGCCACGAACGTCATCGAGGATCCCGAAGTCTGCGTCATCGCGCGCATAGGGCTGGACCATACGGATGTGCTGGGGGATACGCTGGGCGCGGTTGCCCGGGAGAAGGCCGGCATCGTGAAGGACGGCTCGAGGGTAGTTTCGTGGCCGCAGGAGCCGCAGGCCCGGGCGGCGGTGGAAGAGGCGTGCGGGGAGCGGCGCGCGCGTGTGTCGTTTGCGGATTTCGCGCAGCTTGCCGTGGAGCCGCTCGTGCTGAGAGCCGAAGGCGCGGATGCCGCAGCGATGGGCGAAGGGCCGATGGCCGATGCGCCGATGCGCCGTTTCGCCTATCGAGGTTTGCCGTGCGAGACGAGGCTGCTCGCGTCATACCAGCCGCGCAACGCCGCGCTCGCGATCGATGCGGCGCTGGCGCTGCGCGAGCGGGGGTGGGACATCCCGGCGGCTGCGATTCAGGCCGGGATAGCTGCCGCCCGATGGCCGGGGCGCTTCGAGGTGGTTGCCCGCAGGCCGTTGACGATACTCGACGGAGGGCACAACCCGCAGGGCGCCCAGGTGCTGGCGGAAACGCTGGGCGAAGTGCTTCCCGGAGCGCGGCCGGCGTTCGTCGTGGGCGTGCTGTCGGATAAGGACTACGCCTCCATGCTGGAGGCCATCGCGCCTCTCGGCTGCGCCTTCGTTGCCTATGCGCCGAGTAGTCCGCGCGCCCTGCCCGGACGCGAGCTGGCTGAGGCGATCAGGGCCGCCGTTGGGAAAACGAGCGCAGGCGACGGACCGGGCGGGCGCGCGGGCGGCCCTTCTTGGATTCCGGTTTGCGAGGCGGATGGAGCGGTGGAGGCTTGGAGGCTCGCGCGGAGCATCGTCGGTCCGCAGGGGGCGGTGTGCGCGTTCGGCAGTTTGTATTCCATGGGAGAGATGAGACGGGCAGTCGCGCGCGATGCGATGAGCGACTCGAGCGAAAGGCGGGTACGGACATGTACGGATTGAAAACGGAGAGCAGCTTCGATGCCGCCCATTTCCTGACCGATTACGATGGAGCGTGCGAGAACCTGCATGGGCATCGGTGGCGGGTGGTGGCACGCATCGAGCAGGAGATTTTGCAGTGCGAGGCGGAAACCAAGGACATGGTGGTCGATTTCGCCGACTTCAAGCACGCCCTTCGCTCGTTGACCGATGATTTGGACCATACGTTCATCGTCGAGGAGGGCTCTCTTGCCCCGGAGACGATCGCGTGCCTTGAAGAGGAGACGTTCTGCCTGTTCTTCATGCCCTTTCGCACGACCTCGGAGAACCTGGCGCGCTTCTTCTACGAGCGGCTGGAGAGCGAGGGCTTTCCGGTGACGTGCGTGGAAGTGTACGAGACGCCGCTCAATTGCGCGTATTACCGCAAAGAGCGGTGAGGCGAGATGGCCCGGGAAAGCCCTTGCGACGAGAATGCTTTTTGGAGGATGGATGCCATGACTTGTTCGGATAGTTCGCAGGCGCGCCTGCTTCGGCCCGACGCGCGCACGCCTGCGGAGGTCGAGGACGAGATTCAGGCGGCCGCGGTGGCGAAAGCCGGGATGGCGGCGGGGCGGATGTTTGCGCTTGCCCTGCTCGCAGGCATGTTCATCGCGTTCGGGGCGATGTTTTTCTGCACGGTTCTGGGCGATGCCTCCCTTCCGTTCGCCGTTCAACGGATCGTCGGGGGAGCGTGCTTTTGCCTGGGCCTCGCCCTTGTCCTGTGCTGCGGCGCCGAGTTGTTCACCGGCAACGTGCTCATGGTCGACGGGGTGGCGAGCGGGAGCGTGGCCCTGAAGGACATGCTCAGGAACTGGGGCATCGTGTGGATCGGCAATCTGATCGGATCGCTTATGGTCGTGTTCCTGGTGCTCATGGCGCATGTGCCCGATATGAACGGGGGCGCCGTGGGCTCGGCGATGGTCGATGTCGCGGTGGGCAAGGTCGTCCCGGATTGGTCGACTTTGTTCTTCAAAGGCGTTCTGTGTAACATCCTCGTGTGCTTGGCGTTGCGGATCGGGTTCTCCGCTCGCAGCGTGGGCGACAAGATCGTCGGCTTGCTGCTTCCCATCACGGCATTCGTCGCATGCGGTTTCGAGCACTGCGTCGCGAACATGTTCTTCCTCCCCGCAGCCCTCACGCTCCAGTTTGCAGGATTCGCCGCCGGAACCGTCTGCCTGGACTTGGGCTCCATCGCGTACAACCTGTCTGCGGCCACGCTGGGCAACGTGGCGGGGGGAGCGCTTTTCGCGGGCCTGTTGTACTGGTACGCGTTTCGGATGCGCTGACGCTGCGCGAGCGGGCGGAAGGCGCGGTTTTCGAGGAAAGGATTTCCCATGGCGCTCATCATGACGGGCGAGGAGGTTGCCGCTGGCATCGACGCGCAGACGAGGGCGAGGGCCTCGAAGCTCAAGGCCCGCGGCATCGATCCGGTGCTCGCCATCGTCCGTGCGGGCGCGCGCGATGCGGATGCGGCTTACGAGCGGGGCGCGTCGGCGCGTTGCAGGCAGGTGGGCGTTTCCGTGAAGAAGGTCGCGCTGCCCGAAAATGTGGACCAGCATGCGATCGAGGCGACCGTCGCGGCGCTGAGCGATGACGCGAACGTCCACGGAGTGCTGCTGCTCAGCCCGCTGCCGGCCCATCTGGCGCAACGGGAGGTGAAGGAGAGGATCGACCTGGCCAAGGACGTTGATGGGGCCACGGGCGCCTCGTTCGCCATGGTGTATGCAGGCTACGGGGAGGGGTTCGCGCCCTGCACGGCTGAAGCCTGCATGAGGATGCTCGAGCACTACGGGGTCGAGCTTGCCGGCAAGCGTGCGGCCATCATCGGGAACAGTTTGGTCGTGGGACGGCCGGCTGCCATGATGCTCATGGCAGCCGATGCGACGCCGACCATATGCCATGCCAGGACGACGGATGTTCCCGCCATCGCAAGGAGGGCTGACATCGTCATCGTGGCGGCCGGCCTCACGCAGGCTGTCGGCGCGGAGTACTTCCGCGCTGGCCAAGTCGTCATAGACGTGGGCATCGGCTCGGCTGCAGGCGGGCGGGGATTGCGCGGGGACGTCATCATGGAGGAGGTCGAGCCGCTAGTCGATGCCATAACGCCGGTTCCCGGAGGGGTGGGCGTCGTCACCTCGAGCGTGCTTGCGATCCATGTGGTGCAGGCTGCCGAAAAGCTCTCGGCGCCCATGCGGTGACGCGCAGCGAGCTGCAGGGGGGGGGCGGGCGCTTCGTCGGGGGGGGGTGGGCTATTTGCCGATGAGTTTCTTCACGCCGTTGGCGGCGATGAGCGCGCCTCCTCCGATGGCGAGCAGGCCGGGTCCTGGAAGAATGAGCATGGGTACGCCGACGAGCATGATGGCTCCGCCTGCCGCCGTCTGCACGGCCCCGGCGATCTTGCTCGGCTTCTTGCCGGATTGCCCCTTACCGTCGATGATCGTGGCGGCGACGTCGTGCGTGGCTTGTTTGGCGGCGCCCGCCGCCTTCGGCGCGGCTGCGGCCGCCCGGGTGGCCTTCTTGCCGAACGACGGGGCTTGGAACGCATCGGCCGCGGTTGCGGCCGCGTCCTTTGCCTTGGCGCTCGCGCTGGCGATGGGGGCGATGTCGATGATGGGCTCGTGCTTGCTCATGGATGCTCCTCGCTCGCGTTCGAGCCGGGATTGTTCGACTTCCCGGTTGTCAACGTTTCGTTTCGTTCTGTGCGTACCCTTCGATTATACGGGGAGCCGGGAACTCTGTGAGCTGATGCATGGATGCATGCATGCGAATCGTCACCGTTCGGTAACGCAGCTTCCGCGAGTTCTACAAACGTTGCGCGGAAAGGGCGATGCGTGTCTGCACGGTTCGAGGTTCTCTGCGATCGGTACGCTGTCCAGTTTGCGCCCTGCCGTTGTGTGCTGCTGCTTCGGCAGGGTAGTTCGGCTCCCTGGACAGACCGTGATGTTCAGGTTCGCGCTTCTTCCCGTCCGGACGACGAGCGAAATCCTCCGTTTTCCAACGCTCTGCGAGTCATATGCGATACACTGTGAGCCATGAAGTTACCGCTTGCTTCTATGAGGACGTTGGTAAGGCTCGACTGTGGTTCGCGCCTGAGGCTCTTCGGCGACGGCGCAGGACCACGCGACAGGAAAGTTGGTGGTCAACATGGCAGCTCCTGCTACCGAACACGTGCGAAACATTGTGCTGGTCGGCCAAGACGGCGCCGGCAAGACATCGCTCGCCGAGGCGATGCTGCACGTCTCCGGCCGCACGCCCCGCATGGGCACGACCCACGACGGGAAATCCTATCTCGATTACGACGATGAGGAGATCCGGCGCAAGTTCACCATCGGCACGTCCATCGCCCCCATTCCCTACAAAGACTATAAGATCAACTTGCTCGATACCTCAGGCCATCCCGATTTCATCGGCGATACCCTAGCTACCATGCAGGCTGCCGAGATGGCGTTGTTCGTGGTCGACGCAGTTGCAGGACCGCAGGTTATGACGACGAAGCTGTGGCGCGAGGCCGAGGATATGCGCCTGTCTCGCGCCGTGTTCATCAACCACATCGACCGCGAGAACGCCGACTTCGACACGGCTATGGCGCTTCTGCATGCGCGCTTCGGCTCGCGTCTGGGTCCGGTGACCATTCCTATTGGCGTCGATGCGGACTTCAAGGGCGTTATCGACGTTATCCGCATGAAGGCGCGCTACTTCGAGGGGGGCTCCGAGCGCGTCGAAGACATCCCCGCCGACTACGCCGACGCTGCGCAGGCCGCGCGCGACAAGCTATGCGACCTTGTGGCCGAGGCCGACGACGATCTCATGATGAAGTATCTCGACGGCGAGGAGCAGCTCACGCAGGAGGAGCTTGAGTCGCTGCTGGACAAGGCAATCGCGCAGGAGCTGTTCATACCTGTGTTCGTGGGTTCTACGATCATCGAGCAAGGCATCCAGGGCGTCATGGAAGATATCGCCACCTACTTCCCGCATCCGCGCCATCACGGTCGCTTCCGTCTGGCCAACGGCGAGGAAACGCTCGTCGACGAGACGGGTGAACCCGCAGCCTTCGTGTTCAAGACTGTCTCCGATCCCTTCGTGGGACGTCTGAGCTTCTTTAAGGTCATCTCGGGCGTGCTCGAGCCCGGCATGGAGCTCCTCAACGCGCGCACGCGCAAAAAGGAGCGCCTGGGGCATCTCTACGTCATGATGGGCAAGGAGAACACCGACGTGAAGAGCGCCAAGGCAGGCGACATCATCGTGGTGCCGAAGCTCAACGAGACGCGTACCGGTGACACGCTGTCGAAGTCGGGCGAAGTGGCCATCGATCCGCTGCCGCTGCCCGTGCCGCAGTATCCGGTGGCAATCGAGGCGGAGAACAAGAACGACGAGGACAAACTGGGCACCTTCCTGGCCCGCGCCGCCGAGAACGATCCGACGCTCTCGATCAGCCGCAGCGAAGAAACTCATCAAACGGTCATTACTGCCATGGGCGAAGCGCAGGTGGAAACGCTGCTTGCGCGCCTCAAGGAGCAGACGGGGGTCACGGCCAAACTCGTGCCCGTGCGCATCCCGTACCGCGAGACCATTCGCAAAAAAGCAGAGGCGCAGGGCCGCCATAAGAAGCAGACGGGCGGCGCCGGCCAGTTCGGCGACTGCTGGCTGCGCATCGAGCCGAATCCGGGCGGCGGCTACGAGTTCCTCGACGAAGTCGTGGGCGGCAGAATCCCGCGCGGCTTCATCCCCGCCATCGACAAGGGCGTGCAGGACGCCATGGCGGAGGGTTTCCTGGCAGGCTATCCTATGGAGGACATCAAGTGCGCCGTGTACGACGGCTCCTACCACTCGGTCGACTCCAACGAAATGGCATTCAAGACTGCGGCGCGCATCGGTTTTCGGGCCGCATGCGAGAAGGCTGATCCTATACTGCTCGAGCCCATGGCCAACCTCGACGTGACAGTGGGCGAGGAATACGCCGGCGCCGTGATGGGTGACATCTCCACAAGGCGCGGCCGCATCGTGGGCACCGACTCCAACGATGCAGGAGAAACGGTCATCATGGTACGCGTGCCGTACGCCGAGGTGGTCACGTACACGAAGGATCTGCGCGCCATCACGCGCGGTTCGGGTTCGTACTCGCTTTCGCTCGAAGGGTACGAGCCTGCTCCGGTGGATGTGACGAAAAAGCTTGTCGAAGCCTACCAGGCTGCGCGCGCTGCAGGCAACTGAACACTCGGGGTTCCGTCGCCTCTGCGGGCGACGGATGAAGACGGGAGGGCGGCCGATACGGCCGTCCTCCCGTCGTCTCTCGACCGGAAAGCTTCGGGGACGCCGAAACAGGACCCGAAGCCGAGGGTGCAGCATCAAAGGGCGGCAGCTCGCTCCACGGCAAATGCGAGCACGCGCTGCGCTCCGCCGGGCATGCAGGTGACGAGCGTCGTGACCCCGTCCGCCTCTTCCGTTGCCTGTGCATCGAGCACCATCGCCGCCTTTCCGACCTGTTCGGAAAGCCAGGCGCGCAATGCCGCCTCGGATGCGAAGGCTGTGCGCTTGGCCGGTTCGCTGCCGTCGATAATGCGCGCCGCCACGACTTCGAATACGTGCGCGCCGTTCGGCTCGCTCACGACGATCGTGCGATGGTCGGCAGCAAACGACGCATCCAGGTAGCCGCGCACGGGCGCGAACATGGAACCATCCGCCATGTTGTGGCCCAAGATGATACGATGAGGGCTGTTCAGCCCTTCGGGGCAGGAAGCGTCGAGGTAGAAACAGCCGCTTGCCGAAGGCTTCCGGTAGACGTCGTGTTTCAGGTAGTATTCGGGGTCCTCGACGGGCGCCTGCGCGATCGGCCCATCGATCGAGGTGCCCGGCACCTCGATCCAACCGATCACATCGGGGTTGACGGACGTCCAGTACGCCCAGTCGATATTCGACGCACGGACGTCGCACACACCTCCCTTCTCGAGCGAAACACCGGAGACGATGCCGTTTTCGCTGTCGTATGCCGGCAACGCGGCGAGGATCGCCGCCGTCAGCGCGCAGACGGCGAGGGCGCGCATCGCACGACAAGTGTACCTTCCTCGAGGGTCGCCGCGGCGCGCCCTTCCGGCGAACCGCCTTCGCTTGCGGTTCCGGAGCGACTTGATCAACCGAGCCCGCCGATGCCGGACGATCCGGCTTCGCCGACGATCTCGTGCGATCCGCGTCTGGCTTGGAGCACCCCGCCGCTGCGCCGTTCCGAACACGGGGATTATCCCGCGAACCGCAGGCGTCGCCATGCCGCCGCTCCTGCACAAGCTGTGGCAAGCGCGATGAAGGCAGCTGCGGCGAAACTCGGGGGAAGTTCGGCCCCGGTGCGGCCGTACAAAGACCCTTCCGCCTTGTCGGCCATGGTCACCGTATGTGCTGCACCAGTCGGCTCGACCGTGAAAGCTACGGCTTCCGCTCCAAGATAACCTGTAGGTGCTTCGATCTCCACCAGGTGCAGCTCGGATTCCGCCAGGCCTTCGAAGCGCACCGGCCCATCTTCGGACACCCATCCGATCGCCTTCCCTCCATCCTGGGAAGTCCAGTCGGGGCCGAGTTCGTGCACTTCGACTTCGGCGGGGCTTGTCAGGTGGTTCCGCGGATCGATGCAGGCGCCTTTCGCGTCGACGAGAGCGAGCACGGCACCAGGCAGCGGATCGCCGGTTGCGGCATCCACTTTTACGATGTCGGCTTTCGTGCAGTCGTCCTCAAGCTCGACATGTTGCTCCTCGGTGGTCGCTTCAACTGCGAATACAAGGTCTTCGGCCGGCAGGTACCCATCGGGGGCCTGCTCTTCGTGCAATGCATAGTCGCCCGGGGGAAGCGCCTCGATAGCATGGGGCTCCGACTCGGACGTCCATCGTTCGACCAGAGCGTGGAGCGGCTCGCCGTCTTCTCCCTCCGTGAGCGCGTATAGCTCGAGCGTTGCACCCTCAAGCGGTTGGCCCGTCGTGGCGGCCGTCTTGGAGACCAGCACCTTGGTGCAATCGTTCTCGAATCGAAGGATGCCTGCGGCCTCGCCGTCGATCAGGCCGTCTTTCCCGATAGTGACGTATTGCACCGACCCGTCTGCCAAGTAGCCAGGAGGGGCTTCGACTTCGGCGAATCCGTACGTGCCAGGTGGCAGGCGGCATACGATAAGCCTGCCGTCGGCATCGGTCGTACCGGAGGAGACGCGGTCCTCGTCCACTCGGTCGAGCGGCGAGAGCGCACCATCCGGATTCTCCGCGTGCTCGGAATCGTCAATGAGGTCGGGCGCATTCTCCTCGCGCTCGTCGGCGACGTTCCACCAGGCGAACCGCGCGCCCTCGACGGGCGCGCCATCGCCCGCGCGCGCCTTGTTCACCTCGATGCGCGTTGATGCATCGGTCACGTCGAGCGCCGCAGTTGTCACGGCGACGGACTGTCCCGCGTAGTTAAGCGTCACAGGGTGCGGCTCTGCGTCCAGGAGATAGCCGTCGGCCTGCTGCGTCTCGGCTACAACGTATGAACCCAGGTACAGCTCGTCGGTTTGCGCCGCTCCGTCCGCGCCAGTCTCGATGCAGGCCACCGGCTCGCCGGCCACGGCATGTACCGTTCCGTCGCCCGTCACGATATCCGATGCAGCTCGTACCTCGTAGATGCAGTGCGCGACGGGGCCGCCGCGTTCGGCGTCGGTTTTCGAGACGACAATCCTTCCTTTCTGTGGCATGTCGGGCATCGTGACCGTAAGAGGATCCGCCCATGTCCAGCCGGCGGAACCGTCGACCGTGAACGGGATGGGGTCCGGGCCGAGCACGTAGCCCTCGGGGGCTGCGATCTCCTGAAGAAAGTAGGTCTTTCCGCCGTTGAGCTTTTCCGGCAGCATGCAGGTGCCTCGGGTGTCGGTGGTGAAGGCGGTCAGATGCGATAGGGCGGGGTAGTGACGCGTAAACGAAACCACCTGCCCGTGCTCGTCCAGGATGCGGAACGTCATCTGCCCGGCGATTGCCTTGCCGGTTTCGGCATCCACCTTGACTACGCGCAGCGGGGTACCCGTTTCGTCTTCGAGCACGTAGTAGAGTTCCTGTCCGTTGTCGGTCACGGTTATACCGAAGTCCTCCACGGTCGCGTAACCGGCTGGCACGGTGCTCGCAACCTCGCGGACGATGTAGGAGCCGAAGGGGAGCGCACCCTCTGCCGTGGAGGCGTAGCCGCGGTCGTCGGTCGTAATCGTCGTGACGACTTCCCCGCGAGTCGCAAGCGTGCCGTCTGTTCGAACCACGGCGCCGTCGTTATCGTTGACGATCTGGAAATCGACGCCGACAAGCGTGTCCTTGATGCCGCCGTCGCCTTGGGATGGCTCTGCGCTTGCAATCTTGGTAAGCGCCACATCGCCGCGCGCCACCTGCTCGGGATCGACGGGGGCTACATAGGTGCGCACGGTTTCGGATGGGCCGCCGCCTGTTACCTGCCGTACATGGACGCGTCCGCCTTCGGGAAGAAGGTAGCCCTCGGGCGCCGTTGTCTCTCGCACGGTCACCGTGCCGAACGGCAACACGATGCGCCCGCGAGCGTTGTGATAGAAGTCGTCTCCCGCCACCTTGTAAGGATATTCGCGTCCTTCTGAGTCCGCGAACGTGCCGTCGGCTCCGGCAAGCGGGATGGTTCCCCGTTCGTCGGTCTGCATGATCCAGGTACGCTGGGGTTTTGTGCTCTCGATCCAACTCAAGTCGGTGGTCGAATGGAGGCCTGCGTAGAAGCCGATCTCGTATCGCGCTCGCGCAAGTGAGGCTCCAGCCTGGGGCCGCGCGCCATCCGCATCAGGCTCGAGTTCGGCGTCGCGCTTTTCGAGGAGGATGTCCGCGGTGTCGACCTGCGGTTCGTCTGCGACTGTGCTCGCGTTGACGCGGACGTACCGGTCGGCGTCGACGACAACCCGGTAGGTCGTGCCGTCGAGCGCGTAGCCGGCAGGAGGAGTGGCCTCTTTGATCCAATAGGTTCCCACCGGCACGTCGAGTGCGGTCTTCCAGCGGCCCGCACCGTCGGTTGACATGGTGAAGCGACGGTCGGAGCACGCGGCGTCGCCGTATACGCCATACGAGGCCCCAGCCAGCGAGTAGCAGGGGTTGTTGCCGGATAGTTGCTCGTCATTGCTTGTTTTGACGAGTTCGATGCCGCCAGCGAAGCTGCGCGAAACGCGCACGGTCCCGCCCACGCGCTGGTAGCCGATCAGGCCGTGCTCGTTCTTCGAGACGCCGTCGGTCACGCCCGGCGGGGTGATGCGCACACTGTATTCCACCCATCCCGCCCGCACGTCGACCGCCGACACGGCGGCCTCGTAAGAGGCGCTCGTATACGTTGGGGCGGCTGCAGTATGGTTGAGGCATTCGAGCGGCGAAACGGCCCATGCTCCCGAAAGTTCTCCCGAAAACCCGCTCACATTGAAGTAGGTTTGGCCGTTCGTGCGCCAAGAATTCTCGATGTAGCAGGTTCCGCTCGTCTTCGTGCCGAGGGCGGGGGCGGATGCTGCGTGAGCCTCCTGCATCTGCGACCCTGCGATGGGCGCGATCCCCGCTGCGAGCAGCACGACCAGGAGTGGCGCGGCGCATCTGCGCCTCGTCTTCCCGCAGGGGCGATGCGCGGGTTTCGCCCCGTGTGTCGTATGAGGCCGTGCGCTTGTCCGTGCCTTCGGACGCGTGTTGCGCGCGGCTTGCGACGTTCTTGTGCATCCCTGCGCGCCGGGATGCTCCGCCGCGCTTCGCGTTCTCTTCGCGATGAGGGACAGCCCGCAGCGGGCGATTCCGGTGCTTCCGCCCTCGCGTCCGCTGCGGGCTTCGATACATGCGCGATGCCGTTCCATGGCAGCTCCCTCCCTGGCCGATGGCGGCATCTGCGCGATGCCGTGAACCCATCATAATCAGCAGAGCTGGCGTCGCGATGGCGCACGTCTTGCCCCTCGCCGCCGCCTGTCGTTCGCAGGGGAGACCGATCGTCGAGCTTTCTGCGTCGCATTCCGGCCAGGCATCCGCCCGATCTCCAACGCGTATGCGACGCGCGTCCGACGTCGTTCTAGCGCGCCTGATGGGCATGGGGAGAGCGCTGTTGAGTGCAGCCGCGCCGCAGAGCGACGCTGCGCAATGGGCGAGCTTATCGGGCGGAGGTGTAGCGCTCGCGGAAGGCGGCGAGGGGCATCGGGCGGGCGAAGTAGTAGCCCTGTCCGATGTCGCATTCGAGGCTGCGCAGCAGAGCGGCCTGCTCGGCCGTCTCGATTCCCTCGCACACCGTGTCTATGCCGAGGGCGTTTGCGAGGGCGATCACGTATTCGAGCACGCGGCGAGAACGCGCGTCGTCCTCGCTTGCCGAAAGGAAGCCGCGATCAATTTTCAGGACGTCGATGGGCATGCTTTTGAGAAGGGACAACGACGAATACCCAGTACCGAAGTCGTCCATGGCGATGGGAAAACCGCGTTCCTGCAGATCGGCGATGATATCGATGATCACCTTCTCGTCGGCCGAGAACGCGCTTTCCGTGATCTCGACGTGCAGGAAGGATGCGGGTATGTCGAAGCGCCTCACCACGCTATCGAACCGCTCGACGAAATCATTTTGCAGCATGGTGACGCGTGAGAAGTTGACCGCCAGATGGACGGGGGTGCCGTCGGACTTTGGATGGTCGACAAGCGGGTAGAGGCTGCAGGCCTGCTCCATCATGTAGAAGTCCAGCTCGGAGATGAATCCGTTCCGCTCGAACTGGGGGATGAACCGGTCGGGCGCCAAGAACCCCAGTTCGGGCGAATCCCACCGGCAGAGCAGCTCGGCGCCGACGAGCGATCCGTCCTCGAGAGAGAACTGCGGCTGCAGATAGATGGCGTACTCGCCGTTGGTCAAGGCATCGCGCATGTGTTGTTCGATGCTGCGCTCGAATGCGAGCTTCGACTTGAACTCGTCATCATAGCGGGCGATCAGATTGTCGACGACGCCCTCCTTCAAAACGACCGCCGCGTTGCTGACCGCTGTGGCGATGTCCTCATGCGCATCGGTCAGCTCGAAGACGCCGTAGCCGCAGACGATTCGGTCCGAGAACGGCAGCGTCTCGTTCGCACGCAAGCGCGCGGCCGTCAGCGCGGCAAGCTGCTCGGCGCGCGTCTTTCCGTTGCGAAGCAGCAGCACGAAGTGATCGGCGTTGGCATGCGCGACGAACTCGCCTGGCTCGCAGGCGAGTTCGAACAGCGATTGAAGCGTGCGGATCACGTCGTCGCCTGCTGAACGGCCGAACGACTCGTTGATGGCGCGGAAGCCGACGACATTGGTGTATACCACGAGATACGCTCCCGGTTCGCTCGCCTGCACGAGCCGGGCGGCTTCCTCTTCGAACGCGTAGAGGTTGCGCCCGCGAGTCAGCTGATCCGTGGTGAGGGCTTTTCTCATCTTGAGGCGATGCTGCCGTTCGAGGAGCGAGAAGAAGAGCGCAGAGCTGAGAATGAGCGCGATGCCGATGGCTGTGATCCATATGAAGTCGCTCTCGGCGCGTCGCTGCGCCAAGAGTACCGTTTCGTCAGCCAGCTTGAAATGCTCTTCGCTTAAAGTCAGCAGTCGCTCCGAGGATTTCTCCGCATCGGGTGCATCGAACTGCTGCTTGATGCTATCCCACTTATCCTGCACGCGCAACAGCGCGTCCATGAATTCCCCAGTGTCCTGGTTCACGACCGGGCGCTGCTCCTCGCGGTCGAAAAGCGAGGCGAGCGTCTCGTCGACGCGCTCCACAACCTCGTCGTTCGGAAGATTCGCTATCTCGAGCTTCACGGCCCGCTGCGTGGCACCCCGAACGATGCCGGCGTCGTTGATGATGCTTGCGTAGTTCTGCGTCTGCACCATGATGAACACGAGCATGCAGACGCCGAGGAGCAGCATGATAACGGTTGCGACGACCTTCGACCGCATGGGAGCCTTTCGCACAGAGGGGTATATGGTTCCTACTGCATAGTACCATGTTACAACCGTTTCCCATGTAAAAGACGATGTTCGTCCGCTAGTTGTCGCGCGAAAGCCGCCGGTAGAGGAGCGCGAATGCGACGACCGAGATGACCATCCAGGCGAGCGTTACAAGGAGCGGCTGGAGGGCGTCGTCAGTGTAGAGGCTGCCCTGCGCCGACAGTTCGATGAGCTCGCTTGCCCCGCCTGTGGGGAAGAAGGGTGCCAGCTTTTCGAGCGTGTCGTTCGCCATAGAGAACGAGGGCAAAAACGCGACGAGCACGATGGGCAGGCTGTAGAGCCCGGCCGTCATCTGATCGCGCGCCGCCAGGCCGAGAAGCAATGCGATCATTACGATGGGAACGCTGCCCAAAAGGCTGATCAGCAGGTAGGAACCCATCTGATCGGCGGGAACGTCCAGCACGGCGAAGCAGACGGCGTCCACGACTGCAATGGAGGCAAACGCGACGATGCCCCTTGACGCGAGAATGTGCCCGGCGCTCACGTTCGCCAGCATGAGCGTGCGCAGCGTGTTCTTCTCCTTTTCTTCGGCGATGGCGGTGAGGACCGTCATGCTGCCTACCATGCCTGCGGTGATGCAGAACGCCATGGAAACCAAATACCGCGACAGCATCTCGGATTCTTCAGGGGATCCGCCCGACATCTGCGCGTACAGAAGAACGAAGGCGATGGGCAGCAGCGTGCAGATGAGCATGGTGGGGTTCTTCACCAGATCCTTGAGGTCTTTGCCCAAAAGAGCCCCCGTTTTACGCAGCGTTGTCTCCATTTAAAACTCCCTTCCTGTCAGCTCTAAGAACACTTCCTCCAGGTTCGGCTCCACCGAATGGATAGACAGGCAGGCGCCCGAGGCCAGCGCCTCGGCCACGGCGGGGGCGCCTGCAGAGTCTTTCGACGCATGCACCACGCGCCCGTCGGCCAAGCGCATAAGCACCTCGTTCTTGGCGAAGCGTAGGCGCAACTCCTCCGGGGCATCGCAGGCGATAAGACGGCCCATGTCAAGGATGCCCACGCGCTGGCATAGGTCTTCGGCCTCGGCCATATCGTGCGTGGTGAGGAATATCGTGGTGCCTGCTACGTTCAGCTCGCGCAGCATCTTGTGCACCTCGGCGCGCGCTGCGGGATCGAGTCCGCTCGTGGGCTCGTCGAGGAACAGCAGCTCGGGTCCGTGCACGAGTGCGGCCAAAAGCGCGGCGCGCTGGCGCATGCCCTTCGAGCAGTTCTTGACGAGCGTCTTCTTATCCGCATCCAGGTTCATGCGCTCGAGCAGCGCGGGAATGTTGTTCCCCGTCACGCCGCGGATCTTCGCGTAGAAGCGCAGGTTCTCATCGATGGTCATGCGCTCGTAGAGTGCGCTCGTGTCGGAGAGGATGCCGATGCGCTCGTAGTCGCTGCTCGCAGCGTGCTCGATGGCGCGCCCGAACAGCATGATGCGGCCGGAATCCTTGACGAGCTGACGCGTGAGCAGTTTGATGGTAGTGGTCTTGCCGGCGCCCGAGGGACCCAGGAAGCCGAAGCACTCGCCGCGTTCCACCTCGAAGGTAAGGTGGTTCAGCACGCGTTTCGCCTTGAAGCTGAGGGACACGTCGTCCATGGACAGCAGGGGGCTCATGTAGATGCTCCTTTCGTTTTCGACGGGGAGCAGTTTCCTCCGACGCAAGCTCCTGAACAAGGAAAACGCGACGTCGGGAGCACGCCGCGCGACGAGAGGAGCGTGAGGTGCGACGACAGGAGCACGCGTCAAGGGCATGGGCGCGGGCGCGGCGGCCGGGTTGGGGAGGGAGCCGCCTGCGCTACTCGTCGCAGGGGATGCGCGGCGCGACGATGATGAACGCGACGAGGCTCACGACGATCCATGCGAGCTGCGCAAGCGCGGGCACGATGGACGAGGAGGCGGATAGCATGCCTTCCGCCAGCGCGTAGATGAGCGCGAACCCGCCGCCGGTGGGCAGGAGGGGCAGGGCCGAAAACGTGGATTCGGCGTATATGAAAAACAAGGGCGCGATGCCGATGAGGATGATGGGCAGGCTGGAGAAGCTGGCCGCCATCTGGTTGCGTGAGGCGAGACCCAGCGCCAGCGACAGCGCGATCAGCGGGACGCCGGCCAGCACGGTGATCGCCATGAAGGGGGGCATCGAATCGAAGGAGGCTCCCGACACCAGGAAGCAGGCCGCTCCCGCGAGCGCGGTGTACAGCGTGCCGACGATGCCATGCGCGGCGATTATCTGGGCGCGGCCGACGCCGGCCAGCTCCATCGTGCGCAGCGTGTGCTTTTCGCGCGCCTCGGCCATAGGGTAGACGATCGTCGTGCCGGGCACCATGCTGGTGGAGAACAGCATGCCCATGACGAGCAGGAACATGCTCGCGTCGTCATGGGTGACGGGCTCGATGATGATGAATCGGAACACGAGCAGGAACAGCGGAGGGAACAGGCAGCATGCGAGTAGCCCGGGGCTTTTCGCCACGTTCATGAAGTATTTCCGCACGAGCACGTTCAGGATGCCCGGGCGGGCAGCGACCTGCTTCACGTTTACCATCGGTAGCGCTCCCGCATCTGTTCGGCACGCCCCTTCGCTAGCGGGATGGACGTGTGCGCGGCGTCGCCCAGCGTGAGGTTGAAGCTGTTGCGCGTGTAGCGTTCCACCTTCGCCACCTTCTGCACGTTCACGAGGAACGATCGATGGCAGCGGAAGAACCCGGCGCGCGACAGCTCGTGCTCCAGCTCGTCCATCGTGCGCGGCGTTTGGTAGCGCTCGCCGCGCACGACGAGGTACGTAGCCTTGTTCATGCTCTCGGCGAAGTCGATGTCGCGCGGGTCGAACAGCAGCGTGGCAGTCTCGGTGCGCGCGGGAATCTTGAGCACGTGCACCTCGTCGCCTTCGTACGCGGTGCCCCCGTCCTCGTCTTCGTCGTCGTCCTGGTCCACCGCGATGAAGCGTCCCTCTTCGTGCCAGCAGGCCACGCCGGGCATGAGCAGCGCCTCGCGCAGCGGCTCGACCGTCGTGATGAAACGGCAGCCCTGCTCCATCCGATCGGCGATCCAGGCGAGCGCGATGGAACGCCCTTCGGCGTCGAGGTCGGACAGCGGGCGTTCGAGGAAGCACATCTCCGGCTCGAAGAGGCTCGCGCGCGCCAGGTTCACGAGCGCGAGCGCCGAGGGGGAGAGGCCGCCCATCTTGCGTTTCGCGACGCCGCGCAGGTTGAAGTGCGAGATGGCGTCCTCGTAATGCACCGAGCTGCGCGCGATGCTGCCATAGAAGCGCAGGTGCGAGGCCACGGAGTCGCGCTCGAAGCCGCGGTCGGTCTCCAGGACGAACGCGCAGCGCTGCGTGCGGTAGCGTGCGCGCACGACCGCCAACAGGGCGGCGGACGTCTCGCGGCTGCACTCGATGTGCACGCTGCGATCGTCGACTGCCAGTTCTTCGATGGAGGAGAATTCGGCCACGGGATGCTACTCCGTGCGCATCGCCGGAAGAATCTCGAGCCAGCACCCGTCGGGATCCTCGATGAAGTAGATGCCCATGCGCTCGTTCACGAAGCACACGCAGCCCATGTCTTCGTGCAGGGCGCGCGCCGCGTCGATGTCGTCCACTTCGAACGCAAGGTGTGTGTCGCGTCCACCGTTGTCGTAGGGCTCGGTGCGCCCGCGGTTCCACGTGAGCTCCAGCTGAAAGTCGGTCTCGTCGTTGCCGATGAACACGTTCTCCCACGAGCCATCGTCGGGCCCCATGCGACGCTGCACCTTAAGACCGAGCGCGCGCTCGTAGAATGCAAGCGATTTCTCTTGATCGAGGACGTGAATGCACTCGTGTATCATCTTGGCTTTCATGGTAGCCTCCTTCAGCGTGCCCCTGCGCTTTCTCGAAGGCAGTATACCCGACGCTACGGCCGCGCGCCATGGGCTCCCTTCGCCTCGGCCGAATGTGCGGCCGCCGTCTGCTAGACTGGGTTGCGGAGAAAACCAGCAGGTGATCGGGCAGCCGCCCTTCGCCGCTCAGATGGCGACACGGTGGCGCAGCTGCGCACTGGAGGGACGATGAGCTTCGAAACCATGTTCTCGCCTATCGAGATAGGCTCTATGACCGTGAAGAATCGCTTCGTGGTGCCGCCGATGGGCAATAATTTTGCAAACACGGATGGCACCTGGTCGGAACAGTCCATCGCCTACTATGCCGAGCGTGCCCGGGGAGGATTCGGGCTAGTCACGGTTGAGGCGACCGTTGTGCATGAGGGAGCGAAAGGCGGCCCGCGCAAGCCGTGCCTTTACGACGACGGTTCAGTCGCCAGCCTGTCCCGTATCGCCGAGGCGTGCCACGCGCATGGCGCGAAGGTGTCGGTGCAGCTGCAGAACGCCGGTCCCGAGGGCAATGCCAAGAATGCCGGTGCGCCTCTGCAGGCCGCTTCGCCCATCCCCTCCGCCTGCGGGCGCGACGTGCCCCGGGAGGTACCTGCCGAAAAGGTGTACGAATTGGTACGGGGCTACGGCGATGCGGCCGAGCGCGCTCTCCGTGCTGGTGTTGACGCGGTTGAAATCCACATGGCGCACGGATATCTGGTGGGTTCGTTCATCTCCCAGCGCACGAATAAGCGCATTGACGAGTTCGGCGGCAGCTTCGAGAACCGCATGCGGTTTCCGCGCCTCATCGTCGAGGAAGTTCGCCGCCGCGTAGGCGACCGGGCAGCCGTCATCGCCCGCATCAACGCGAGCGATGAGATGCTTGGCGGCCTGGATGTGCACGATGCAGCCGCCGTCGCCTCGTATCTGGAGGCCTGCGGCGTAGCGTGCTTGCATGTCTCTCGCGCCGTCCACATCAAGGACGAATACATGTGGGCACCTACCGCCGTCCATGGCGGCTTCAATGCCGACTTGGTGAGCGAGATCAAGCGCGCAGTGCATGTCCCCGTCATCGCGGTGGGTCGCTTCACCGATCCTTATTATGCAGAGCTTCTGGTCAGAGAAGGACGTGCCGATCTTGTCGCCTTCGGCCGCCAGTCGTTGGCTGATCCGCATCTCCCATTGAAAACAAAGAAGGGATGCTCGGAGGACGTTGTCCCCTGCATCGCATGCCTGCAGG
Source organism: Enteroscipio rubneri (assembly GCF_963929405.1). Taxonomy (NCBI): domain Bacteria; kingdom Bacillati; phylum Actinomycetota; class Coriobacteriia; order Eggerthellales; family Eggerthellaceae; genus Enteroscipio; species Enteroscipio rubneri. The sequence continues at coordinate 163,564 of NZ_CAWVIN010000001.1, forward strand.
GCTGCGTGGCCCGCATGTATCGCGGTGAGCCCATACGCTGCCTGGCCAACCCGCTTCTGGGCCATGAGGCGGATCCTCCGTTGCAGGCAGCCTCCCCGAAGCGCGTTGTGGTGGTCGGCGGGGGCCCCGGCGGCCTGTGCGCCGCGTTCACTGCGGCCGAGCGCGGCCATAGCGTCGTGCTGTACGAGCGGCGGTCGACGCTGGGCGGTGGCATGCATACGGCCGCCTATCCCCCCGGAAAAGGCGATATCGCCGGCATGATCCGCTCCTACATCGTTCGTTGTGGCAAAGCCGGCGTGACGTTCAAGATGGGCTGCGAGGCCGATGCAGCCGTCGTGAGCCGAGAGCGTCCCGACGTGGTCGTCGTGGCCACCGGCTCCCGTCCGCTCGTGCCTCCCATCGAGGGCGCCGACAATCCTGCCGTCATCGCGGCCGAGGATCTGCTGGAGGGCAGATGCACGGCGGGGAGGAAGGTGCTCGTCGTCGGAGGGGGCATGGTTGGCTGCGAGACAGCCGATTTCCTCGCCGAACTCCAACATGAGGTGGCCGTCGTCGAATACCGTGACTCCCTGGGCGCCGATATGGCGGAGGAGCATCGCAAGCTCCTCATGCGGGATTTTGCCGAATACGGGGTGCAGCAGGTCGTCGGGGCGAAGGTGCGCGCGTTTCTCGCTGACGGCGTTGCGTTCGAGACGTCGGATGGGCGGCGATGCGAGCTGCGCGGGTTCGACTCGGTCGTGCTCGCCATGGGCTATGTCGGATACGATCCGCTGTCTGCCGAGCTCGTCCGAGCGGGTTTCGATGTTCGCATCGTGGGAGATGCCGTCGAGGCGCGCCGCGCTCTCGATGCAACCAGCGAGGCGTTCGAGGTTGCCGCATACGACGCGGTGCTCGCGTAAGGGCGTGCGGAGGGAGCGCCTTGTCTTCGGCGCCCTCTTCCGTGCCCGTTTCCCAACGGTTTCGCTGCGGTTCGTCGTCGGATTCGCGGCATGCCGTGCTTTCCGTATACAACCTAACAGACAGGCGGTTGCCGCTTTCGCGGCCGCGTCGCCTCTTCGGCGCTCGATACGAACGCGGTGTGTTCGCGTGCGTTTGTTCGCCGCTGTAACCCGTTGTGCAGGGAAAGGATGCTATGGAATCCGAGCATGCGCGTGCCGAATGCACGCCCTATATCAGTGCGCGGGGCCTTGGGCTTCGAACCTACGCTGGATACGTGTACCGAGACGTCGACGTGGACGCACGTAAAAGCGAGGTTACCGCGGTGCGGGGACGAAACGGAAGCGGGAAAACGGCGCTTCTGCTCACCCTGGCGGGACGCATGAAGCCTACGGCGGGAACGCTTCGCGTGGGCGGCTTCGAGCTGCCGCGCGAGCGCGCCAAAGCCGAGCGCCACGTGGGCCTCGGTCTGTTCAAGGGGCTCAACGACCTGCAGGAGAACCTGAGTGCGGCCCGCGCGGCGCAAGCGGAGTTCGAGCTGCACGGGCTGGACTCGCGCCGCGAGTCGGCGGACTATCTTCGAGCCTGGGGCCTGGCGGATGTCATGGAGATTCGAGTCAAGGACCTCACCTCGGAGAAGCTGGCGCAGCTGGGCATCGCGCTCGCGTTCGTCGGCGAACCCGATGCCGTGGCGGTCGACGATGTGGAGGACCAGTTGACCACGTCACAGTCTCGGGGATTGATGGAGCTGCTCTCCCGTGCGGCGCGCGAACATGATGCGGCCGTAGTGGTGGGCGTGGTGGAACGCGAACTGGCCTGTCGAGCGGATGCGTGCGTGTACGTGGCGAAGGAGGGCGAGTGACCATGGCGTTCAAAGGCCTGCGATTCGCCGGCTTGGAATGGAGCAATCTTGCGGCGTCGAAGGTGATGTGGGTGGTCATCGGGGCGATCGCCATCATCCCGCTTCTGTACGGTGCGCTGTACTTGGCTGCGTTCCAAGACCCGTACGGCCGTTTGGACTCGCTTCCCGTCGCGGTGGTGAACGAAGACGAAGGCGCGGTCATCGCGGCCGAGAACCGAAACCTCGGCGATGACGTGGTGGATGATCTCAAGCGCACCGACAATGGGCTAGGCTGGCATTTCGTGTCGGCCGACGAGGCGCGGGCGGGTCTTGAGGACGGCACATACTTTATGACATGCACGATTCCGTCCGATTTCTCCGCGAGCGCGGCATCGGTCGATGGTGACGCGCCGCGCCGGGCGCAGCTCAAAGTGACGTACAACGAGAGCGAGAACATGCTGGCCTCCCAGATCGGGCAGACGGTATGGAAAGAGGTGCGCAAGCAGGTGAGCGATACGGTGGCTGCCGAGTACTGGACGACAGTCCTGAGCCGCGTGGCCGCCTCGGGCAGGGAGATACGGACGGCCGCCGGCGGGGCGGCCGATCTGGAACGGGGCCTCGCAACGGCGCAGGAGGGCGGTCTGACGATCGCGACGGGACTCGGCGTGCTGGACGACGGCGCGCTTGCGCTCGAGCGCGGCCTCAACGTATTGGCAAACGGCGCGCTCGAGCTTTCGTCGAAGGGTGGCCGGCTGGCGAGCGGGGCCAACGATCTCGCGTCCGGCACAGCTGCGCTCGAGCACGGCGCAGATGCGCTTGTTGCGGGCACGGCAGGGAACTCGGCGCTCGGCAGCGGGGCTTCGGATCTGTCGGCCGGACTCAATGCGCTCGAAGCCGGGACGGTCGGGCTTCCGGGCGAGACGAAGAAGCTGCGCGACGGGGTGGCCGACCTCGTCGGCTCGCTGCGGGGCGCATTGGACGGCGATGGCACCGCGGCGAACCCGGGTCTCGTGGCGGGCTCGCAGGATGTTGCAGCCGGCGTCGCCGCTCTGGCCGATGATGCTGCGGGATTGCCCGCAGCCAGCAGAGGCGTGTCGTCGGCTGCGCGCGCATCGGGCGACCTTTCGGATGCTCTCGCCGGGCTCCAGGCTCAGGCGCAGGAAGCTGCGCGATCGGGCGATCAAGCGGCGATGGAAGCCGCGCTGGACGAGATCGGCACCGCGCTTGGAACGGCCGGTCGGGAGGCCGACTCGATCAGGATCGGTCTCGATGCGGTCGAGGGATCGACGCAGAGCGGATCGGGCCTTGCTGCAGCCGCCGCTTCCATCGGCGCGCTTTCGTCGGGCGCATCGGATGTGAGCGGCGGTTTGGCCCGCATGCAGCAATCGCTTTCGGCGGACGATCCGGCTGTCGACGGCTCGGTCGCCCAGCTGCTGCGCGGCATGGATGCGCTGGTGGCCTCATCGCAAGAGCTGGCCGATGGCATAGGCGCTGCGGCGACGGGTGCCGATCGGGTGCGAGGAGGCGTTCGGGAAGCGAACGCAGGCGCTTCGAGCCTTTCTCAGGGCGCGGCCACGGCCGCTGCAGGTGCATCCGAGTTGGCTGATGGTGCGTCGGCCGCCGTCGACGGCGCGGGGCGGCTGGCCTTAGGCGCGCAGTCGGCCGACGAGGGGTCGGCGCGGCTCGCATCAGGCGCCGGTCAGCTTCAGGAGGGTTCCTCCGCGCTCGTCACGGGGTTATCCGATGCCGTGGACGGCTCGGGTGAGCTGGCCGCGAAGCTCTCGGAAGGGGCCGATGAGGCCGCGCGTCAAACGACGGGTATTCCCGCGAAGGCTGCGGCTATGAGCGACCCGGTAGAGCTCGCAAACGACTACTACACGTTCGTCGAAAACTACGGAACCGGCTTCGCTCCGTACTTCATGGCGTTGGGCCTGTGGGTGGGTGCGCTTGTCGCGGGCTTCGTGTTCAAGCCGCTCAACGGCAGACTCCTTCTTGCGGGTGCGAATCCTGTCTCCGCCGCGTTTGCGAACTATCTACCAATGGCGGTCTTCTCGCTGATCCAGGCCACGCTGCTCATGGTGGTGCTGCAATACGGGCTGCAGCTGCAGATCGACAACGTGCCAGCGTTTTACGCGGTGGGCTATCTCACCTCGCTCGTGTTCGCGGCCATCATGCAGCTGCTCATGGCGGCGTTCGGTTTCCCCGGCAGGTTTCTGGCCATCATCCTGCTCATGCTGCAGCTTACAACCTGTGCCGGCACGTTCCCCATCCAAACGACCCCAGGTTTTTTCCAGGCGGTGAATCCCTATCTGCCCATGACGTATGTGGTCGAGGCCATGCGCCAGATCATGACGGGGCTCGATTACGGCGTCGTGGCCTTCGCCTGTCTTGTGCTTGCTAGTTTTGGTGCGGCGTGCTTCGCGCTTACGAGCATGGTCGCGTGGCGGAAACGCACCGTGCGCATGGATGATCTGCACCCCGTGCTGCGACTGGGGTAGGGTGCGCCTGCCGCTTGCTCCGAGGTGTCGGCAAAGATGCATTTATTGAGCGGATTCGCGACTTCATAGGACGTACGGCCGGACGCTTCGGCTTGTTGTTTTACTATGGTATCGCCTGCAGAACGAACGGACGGCGTACGGTTGCGCGGCGGATTTCCGCTGATCTCCCAGCTGGGTCTGGACGGTCTTCTTTTCGGTACGGGCCCGCTTCTCCTGCCCCGTCCGCGTCCGGATGCGACGAGCACGTGTACGCAGATGAAGCCAACGACGCGAAGGAACTCACTATGTGCGGTATCGTCGGATATACAGGATCGCGCCCTGTGAAGGATATTCTCATTTCTGGTCTCGAGCGGCTCGAGTATCGTGGCTACGATTCGGCCGGAATAGCGGTCGAAGAAGAAGATGGGCTGCAGATCGTCCATCGTAAGGGCAAGGTGGCGAGCCTTGCGCACACCGTCGACCATTTCGATTTTGCGGGCACGTGCGGCATCGGCCATACGCGCTGGGCCACCCACGGACGACCGAGCGAGGCGAATGCCCATCCTCACGCGTCCTGCGACGGGCACATCGCGGTCGTCCATAACGGCATCATCGAGAATTTCACCGAACTGCGCGAGGAGCTTGAGGCCGAAGGCCACGCCTTCACGAGCGATACGGATACCGAGACCATCGCCCATCTGGTTGAGGAGCTGTACGAGGATGATTTGCTTGAGGCCGTGCGCGAGGCTACACAGCGGTTGATCGGCGCGTACGCCATCGCGGTGATCAGTGATCGGGAGCCGGGTACCATCATCGCGGCCCGCAAGGATTCTCCGCTTGTGGTGGGGCGGGGGACTGACGGCTCGTTCGTGGCGTCGGATATCATCGCGCTGATCGACGACACCCGCGACGTCGTGATGCTTGGAGACGGCGAGATCGCCAAGCTCCGACCGGATTTCATCGATTACTACAATGCGTACGGTGAGCGGTTCGTTCCGCAGACGACGCATATCGACTGGGATGTCGATGTTGCCGAGAAGGGCGGTTACCCCGACTTCATGATGAAGGAGATTCATGAGCAGCCGCGCGTCATACGCGATACCCTGTCGGGCCGTCTTGCGGACGGTCGCCTGTCCATCGACGAGTTGGATCTCACTCACGAGGAACTCAACCTCATCGACCGCGTGTACGTTATCGCCTGCGGCACAAGCTACCATGCCGGGCTCATAGCGAAGAACCTCATCGAAGGATGGGCGCGTATCCCCTGTGAGGTGGAGGTGGCGAGCGAGTTCCGCTACCGCAACCCCATCATCACGCCTACGACGCTCGTGGTGGCTGTGTCGCAGTCCGGCGAGACGGCCGATACGCTGGCTGCCATACGCGATGCGCGTGTAAAGGGTGCCAAGGTGTTCGGCATTACCAACGTGGTGGGCTCGCCCGTGGCGCGCGAGTCGGATGGCGTGATCTACACGAAGGCAAATAAGGAGATCGCGGTCGCATCCACGAAATCGTTTTTGGGGCAGGTGGTGTCACTTACCCTGTTGGCGTTGCTGCTCGCCCAGGTCAAAGGGAAATTCAAAACAAACCAGGTGCGCCTCTTGTTCCGCGAGCTGGCGGACACAGCGGAGCAGGTTGAGCACATCCTATCGGATACGGCCGCCATCGACGAGGCAGCTTGCGCATGCAAGGATGCGAAGAGCGCGCTGTTCGTAGGCCGCGGCATGGGAGCGGCCATCGCGAACGAGGGCGCGCTCAAGCTCAAGGAGATCAGCTACCTGCACGCCGAGGCCTATCCAGCCGGCGAGATGAAACACGGCCCCATTGCGCTCATCGATGAGGGTTTCCCGGTGATTGCCGTGGCCACCAAGAGTCCCGTCTACGACAAGCTTGTGTCGAACCTTCAGGAGGCGAAAGCGCGCGGCGCGATGGTGGTGGCTGTTGCGACCGAGGGCGACGAAGATATCCGCGCCCATGCCGACCACATCATCTACATTCCAAAGGTGCGCGATGCGTTCAGCGCCATCACGGCAAGCGTGCCGCTGCAGCTGTTCGCGCGCGCCATCGCCATCGAGCGCGGCTGCGACGTGGATCAGCCGCGCAACCTGGCGAAATCGGTGACGGTAGAGTAACGCGCTTCAACGTGCGAGTGCGCAACTGCTCCGGAAGTGTCCGGCCGCTCGGGCGGTCCCGGGCTCGCACGGAAGCTCCGCAGGAGATTCCGACTCGTGCGGCACTCGTTTGGCGGGCGCTTCCGGTGTTGAGGATTTCGCCGGATTGGACAGGGAGAAGAGAGAGGGTTTGCCTGTGAGCGAGAATGTCATCCCAGGCATTCGGCTGTCCGCCGGACCGCCGAATGCCGAGCACCACGAAGCGGGGCACAGGGGGCTGCCGTTAAGCGGCAGCGGATCTAAGGACCTGGGGACGGGCGAGGACTCGCAGGAGGGCAGTGCGGAGGGCCTCGGTGCCGAAGCGTTTCCTGCCGCCGAGGGGCAGGTGGGGCTGGGGGTGGACATCGTGGAGATCGCGCGGATGAGGCGCATCCTCGAGCGCACGCCGAGCTTCCGCACACGCGTGTTCTCGGAGAGCGAACGCGCGTATTGCGACGGCACGGCTAATCCTGAGGTGCACTACGCCACCCGCTTCGCGGCCAGAGAGGCCGTGCTCAAGGCGCTCGGCACGGGCTTCGCGGAGGGCATCGGCGTGCGCGATGTCGAGGTGCGGCGCAACGCGAAAGGGCGCCCCTATGCGGTGCTCACGGGTCGCGCGAAGGCGATCGCGGCGGAGCGGGGGGTACGGGAGCTTCCGCTTTCGCTATCCTATACGCATACCGACGCGGTGGCATGCGCCATGGCCATCACCGAAGACTCCGTGCGCGCCTCGGAGGGGCGCGTCGACCCCATGGAGGAACTCGCGCGCAGGTTTAAGGAAGCCCGCAGTCTTCTCGACGAGATGGAAGCCCCCAAGCCCGCCGTCGACTGACCGACGGCGGGCGGCGGCTTTGGCCTTCTGAGCGAGCGCATGTTCGATCTCGGATCGAGTTCGAACATGCGCCTCTCGCAGGTCCAAGCGTCCTCGACCTTCAAGCGCCCTTCAAACGCCCTTGCCCCAGCCGTGCCCCCCCGATCACGTCGCTCGCCTGCCGGCCGAGCAGCTTCGGCCAACTGGGCGCACGCAAGCGCAGCTCCAACCCCTCATTCTGCAAGAAAAACGAGGTATGGGAAGCCATGCGGAGGAAGAGTTGTGTTTCTTGCGCAAGTGAAAGCTTCTGAACTGGGCTTATGCCGAACGGTTGCCGGCGGCTTGCGCTCGAACCTCATGTTTTCAATCTCGGATCTTCCCATACCACTGTTTTCTAGCAGAAAACGCAATTTCAGCCGCGCCGGTCCCGGAGTATCGTCCTTGTTGCGGTCAAGTGCGGGGTTTGCAAGGTCCGAGCAGGATGGCGCGCAGCTCGAGTTGTCGTTCGGTGAACTTCTTATCGCGCTTGGGAAGGCGTTCGCCTAGATGTCGCGCTATGACTCTGGCGAGCTTGTCGAATTCGCGCAGGTTGTAAACTTGGGATGCCGTGACGGTGATGACGGTCACGCCCATCGCAGTCAGCTCGTCGCGCCTCTTCGAGTCCTTCGACAATCGATGCGCGCCCGTATGGCAGAGGTTGCTCTCGTACTCGACGGCGAGATGCGCCTTTTCCCAGTACAAATCGCATTTGTAGAACGACTGGCTCGCGAGGCCCCTCGTGCGCCTGGTCGGATCGATGCGCTTATTGAGCTGCGGAAACGAAAGCGAGTTCCCGCCCATCATGGCGGGCAGGTCCAAGAGCATGGCAAGAGTCGTCTCCATTGATGACGCGGAGTCGGGCAGCACGTAGCGCAGCGCCCTCCTCGTTTGGACGATACCGTCCATGCCGGCCGCTCGTTGTGCGTATGCCTTCAGCTTCGCGACGGTGGTGAGAGGCGGAAGGTCGTAGCCTTTGCCGATGCGGTATGACCCGCAGAGTTCATGTCCTATGCTCACCTGGTCGGGAAGGGGATGGGAGGCTGCCAGCTGGGTGAAGCAGAGCTCCGGCGATGCGACGAAGAGCTCAGTGCCGGCGTGCAAGAACGAGCCTCGCGGCAGCGGGGCGTTGCGCGTGTGGTATACGGCCCAGCCAGTGCTCGGGCGCTTCTCCAGCCGGTCGATGAGCAGGTGTACGGGAAGCGATAGCCCGCATGACTTTCCGAGGCGCAGCGCCTGCTCGTAATCCGCGCAGTATCCTGCGACGAGCGATCGGGATGCCTGGGGGCGCGAAGATCGCTCCGCGCTGGTTGAACGCAGGTACTCGAGTGCGGTGTCGTGGCTGAGGACAAGTTTCATGGTGAGAATGTATCATAGGTTTGAACTGGGAACATATAGAATTTTCGAGTGCTGGATTCGCATCGGAGCCGCTTTTTGTCCTCATTGGATTTGCGCTGGAAACCCGCTTGGTTCCCACCGGATCGGCGTTTGGCTTTTGTCGGGAATCTGTCGGCTTCGCTCTGAAAACGAAAGAGGGTCCAGTCTTGTTTCTCCATGCAGCCTCCCCTCGACCGCGCTACAATAGCGCGAAACCACGACGAAGGGCGGTTTCCATGGCCGATGTTCGCTCATACACGTCTGACGAGTTGACGGCGCTTCTGCCTCTTCCGGAGCGCGAGGCAAACAAGTACACGCGAGGCGTGCTGTTCGCGGTGGTGGGGAGCGCTCAGTATCCGGGTGCGGCCTGCCTTGCGGGAACGGCCGGTCAGCGGACGGGCGCAGGATACACGCGTGTCACCACGGCGCCCGAAGCGGAGGATCTTGTGCGCTCGTGCAGCCCATCGCTCGTCGTGCGGTCGTTCGAAGGTCTGGCCGCCGCCGACCTTCCCGTCGCGCGGGACGGTCATCCGGCCGCGTGCGTTGTGGGTTGCGGCTTCGATCCCAACGACGAGAAAAGCGCGTCGCTGGTTCATTTGGTGCTCAAACATGCGGCTGCTCCCGTGCTCGTCGACGGTGGCGCGCTGCAGACGCTTGCGTCGTCGAAGGGACGACGGCTGCTCAGACGGCGGTTTGTCAACGGATGGCCAACGGTGGTCACGCCCCACGCCGGCGAAGCCGCACGGCTTGCGAAGCCCTTTGATTTACCCATGGACGATCATGCCGAACTTGCCCGCGCGATCGCACTCGCCTACGGCGTGATCGCCGCAGTGAAGGGTCCGGAGACGTTTGTATCCGATGGAGAGCAGATCGTGCGCATGGCCGAGGGTACGCCGGCGCTTGCGAAGGCCGGGACGGGGGACGTGCTGGCCGGCATGGTAGGCGCGCTGCTCGCGCAGGGGCTCGACCCGCTCGATGCTGCCGTGCTTGGCGCGACGCTCCATGCGCGGGCCGGCCGCGCTGCGGAAGCGCTCATGACGTCCATCGCGACGACGGCGGAGGACGTGATCGACGCCATCCCTGCCGCCCTCCGCTCGTTCTAGATGCGCGGTCGGCGAGCAGGATCCGTCGGTCGGCGCGCAGGCTGCGCCTGCGCGTTCTGGCGTGTAACAATGCGGAAACAGATCATTGTACGTCGGCGCGCGAACCGTCGGCGCGGTACAATCTCAGGATCGTTTCCCGACGGAACGCGGGCGGCAAAAGGAGCGCGCTATGGACATGACGAAGAAACATGACTGGGGCTTGATCATCGCAGGCATTCTGCTTGTGCTCTGCGCTTTGCTGTTCCTGATTGCGCCGAGTCTCACGCTCGTCACCATCACGGCCATCGCCGGGGCGGCGTTCCTCGTGTCCGGCATCTTCGACATCGCCAACTATGTGCGGTTCCGCTCCACCATGAGCCTTTCGGGCTGGGCGCTTGCGTACGCCATCCTCGACATCATCATCGGGCTCATGTTCCTGATCCACCCGCTCGCCTTTTCGGCGGTCATTCCCTGGGTCGTCGGTGCCTTCTTCATCGTGTTCGGCGTATTCGAAGCCATTGCCTCGTTTAAGATCAGGAATGCGGGCGCGCAGTTGTGGGGCTGGATGCTGTTCTCGGGCATCGTGAGTGCGCTGTGCGGCCTGACGTTCTTCATCGTGCCGGCGGCCTTCAGCATCTTCTTGTCGGTGTTTATTCTTATGCGCGGCGTGTCCATGCTGTTCTACGGTTGGAGTACGGGGCGTGCGATGATGGTGTAGCCGTGTGTTCTGACGGGCGCGAAGGGCTGGATCGTTCGCTGAACCATGATCCAGAGCGTTACATTCATCATGCTCGTGTTAGAATGCTCGCAAGACGACAGGCCCCGGATTCGGGGCCTTTTCCGGTAATCGAGATTCGATGGTGGAGAACATGGCAGACGAACAGCGAACCTTGCTCGACGAGCGGGCGCTCGCGGAAGCGACCAGCGATCCGGCCGCGCGCATCGAGGCGCTGCGGCGCGAGATCGAGCACCACAGCTACCTGTACTACGCCCAGGACGAGCCCGAGCTGTCCGACGCCGCGTTCGACTCGCTCATGCGCGAGCTGCGCGAGCTGGAAGCGGCCCATCCCGAGCTCATCGATCCGTCCAGTCCCACGCAGCGCGTCGGCGGCTACGTGGGCGAGCAGTTCGCCCCCGTGCGCCACGAGCGGCGGATGTATTCGCTCGACAACGCCATGGATCTCGAGGAGCTGGACGCGTGGATCGAGCGCGTGGTGGAGGCGTTCGGCCGCATGGTGCCCGTGGTATGCGAGCTCAAGATCGACGGCTCGTCCATCGCTTTGACCTATGAGGACGGCCGCCTCGTGCGCGCGGCGACGCGCGGCGACGGCACCACCGGCGAGGACGTCACCGCCAACATGCGCACGGTGAAGGACGTGCCGCTGCGCCTGCGCGAGGCGGCCCTCGACGGGCTGCGGGACGCGGAGGCGCCGGTTGAGCTGCGCGGCGAGGTGTACATGCCGAAGTCCAGCTTCGATGCCCTCAACGTTGCCGCCGAGGCCAATGGCAAGCAGGCGTTCGCGAACCCGCGCAACGCCGCAGCGGGGAGCCTCCGCCAGAAGGATCCCGCCATCACGGCGAACCGCGACCTGTCCACGTTCATCTACGCGGTGGCCGACGAGCGCGCCCTGGCCGTCGAGGGCCAGTGGGAGCTGTTGGCGTGGCTGCGCGAGGCGGGCTTCCACGTGAACCCCGACGTCGCGCTGTGCGAGACGCGCGAGGCGGTGCACGCGTTCTGCAAGCGCGCCATCGAGCGCCGCGAGGACTTGCCTTACGAGATTGATGGCGTGGTGGTGAAGGTGAACGCGTTCTCGCAGCAGGAGTCGATGGGCTACACGGCACGCGCGCCGCGCTGGGCCATCGCGTTCAAGTTCCCGCCCGAGGAGAAGACGACGCTCTTGTGCGACATTACCGTACAGGTGGGCCGCACCGGCAAGCTGACGCCGGTGGCGGAGCTTGAGCCTGTGGTGGTGGCCGGCTCCACCGTGGCCCGTGCGACGCTGCATAACGAGGACGAAGTGCAGCGCAAGGACGTGCGCGTGGGCGACACCGTCATCGTGCGCAAAGCGGGCGACGTCATCCCTGAGGTGCTGGGTCCCGTGCTGGCGCTGCGCCCTGCGGACGCCGAGCTCTGGCACATGCCGGCGACGTGTCCGTCGTGCGGCTCACCCGTCATCCGCGAGGAAGGCGAGGTGGACTTCCGCTGCATCTCCATCGACTGCCCGGCGCAGGCGTTGGAGCGGTTGCTGCACTGGGCCAGTCGGGGTGCCATGGATATCGACGGCATGGGCGAGGAGATCGTGTCGCGCCTGGTGGAGGACGGACGCCTGTCCGACGTGGCCGACTACTACACGCTTGATGAGGTGGAGCTGTCGCTGCTGGACATGGGCCGCGTGAACAAGGAAGGCGAGCCCATCCGCCTCGGGTCCACCGTGGCGAAGAAGCTCGTGGCCGCCATCGACGAGAGCCGCGCGCGCCCGTTCGCCCGCGCGCTGTTCGGCCTCGGCATACGCCACGTGGGCAAGACCATCGCCGAGCTGCTGGCGGCGGCCTACCCGTCCATCGAAGCGCTCATGGAGGCCTCGGAGGAAGACCTGGCCGCCATAGACGGCGTGGGCCCGAAGATCGCCCGCAGCGTGTACCTGTTCCTGCGCACGCCCGACAACGTGGCCGTCATCGAGCGCTTGCGCAAGCGCGGCGTGGCGATGGCCGACGAGGCGGGCGACCCTGCCGAGCAGCTGCCGCAGACGCTCGAGGGCCTCACGTTTGTGCTGACGGGGTCGCTCGTGGAAAGCGGGATGACCCGCGATGAGGCAGGCGCCGCCCTCAAGGCGCGCGGTGCGAAGGTGTCGGGCAGCGTGTCGAAGAAGACGAGCTTCGTCGTGGCCGGCGAGGCCGCCGGCTCCAAGTACGACAAGGCCGTGACGCTCGGCGTTCCGGTGCTGGATGAAGCGGCTCTGCTGCGCATCCTCGAAACCGGCGAGGCTCCCGAGCTACCGACGGTCGACTAGCGCAGCGGTTCGGCATGCCGAACCGCTTCTGTTTGTCGTCCGAACGTCGGATCGCCCCATCCGACGTTCGCTGCAGCGGCTCTGCTTCGACCGGCATCCTACTTCTCGTCTTCCAGATAGCCCATGCGTTCAAGGCGGTTCAGCTTGTTCTCAAGCCGCTCGACAGTTGCGTCGATGTGCTCGATGCGTGCCGTAGTGTCGGGCCGTGCGCTGCGTCCGTCTGCCGAAGCGCTCTGGACGCGCCGCGGATCGAGCAGCATCACGGCATGCTCTGCATCCATGGCGAATTGGTAGTTTGCCTGCAGTACGCGCTCGACATCTTCGAGCAGGCTCCGGTTTTCTTCCGCCCGCCGCCGCGCGCGCCTCGTCCGTTCACCCTCTTTGGTAAGCGATGCTGCAAGCTTCTCCATGAGCCCTGCGCTCATATGCAGGTAGTACAGCAGTTGCACGGTGCGCCACAGGTTCACCTGCCCGTGTTCGATACCTTGGTGTATGTTCTCGGCCAGACGCAGGTCGATACGCTCGATCTCGGCAACTTTCGTCCGAATCGTGGTCGAGCGACGCGTGTTCATGAACACGAAGATCACCGCCATCGCGCAGCTCACCCCGATGACCACGAGCGTGAACCGGCTGGTGGCCGAAGCCATGAGCGCCGTGCTGGAATGAAGCGCCATCATGGCCATCTGCGTGACCGCCGCCACGGACGCAATCTGGTGGAAATTCATCAGCACGATCAGGTAGCCGCCGATGACGATGACGGGCATGAAGATCGCGTCGGGCAGCACCTGGACAAGGATCGAGAAGACGCCAATGCCGATGAGCGTGCCCGCCGTCGTGTTGAGCGTGGCCTTCATCGTCTCATCGGCGTAGGTGTTCATGATTGCGAACGCAGTGATGGGTATCCAGATGCCGAATGCCGTGCCGGCGAAGCGGGTTAGAAGCAGATCCACCACCATGCCGAAACCCACGATGAGGGCGAGCTGGAGCGCGAACCGCGTCTGCGCGTGCTTGAGGCCGATGTTGTCCTTCATGAAGCGAGCGCGATACCGGATGCTCTTCAGAAGCGGCGTCGAATTGTCGCGCGAGAGGCGCACGTCTTCCAGGGTGCGCAGCATGGTTTCCAGCACGCCGCTCCACGATTCCTCGTGGCAGACGATATCGAGTTCGTGCGTCGCCAGGAAGCCGCGCAAGCGCTCGGCCATCTGCCGCACCGAGGATACCTTGTCGCGGCCGTAGTCGAAGAACACGTCGGCGAGATCCTCGAAGTAGCGCCGTTCGTCTTCGTCGATGCGGCGAACATTCTTGGCGCTGGCATGCGCCATGTCCGCAAGCTGTTCACAGCATAAAAGCAGGGCGAAGGTGTAACATTGCCGCCCCGAGAGCAGGCCTCCCTGGCGGAATACCGTGCCGTATTCGAGCTCGGCGTACTCCTGCGCGATACGGAAGGTTCGCTTGGGGTGGAGCGCCTCGGCGATACGCTCGGCATCGGCCCGCGTCGGTGCATCCACGGCATCCTGTGCCGCCGACGCGGCGCCCGCGGCTGCGAGCTTCGCGAGATCGGACAGCTGGCCGCCCACTTCGTCGAACGCGCGGCGCACGTACCCTCGATCGCGTGCAAGCACGTCGAGTTTGCCTGTTTTAACGCGGATGGCGCGCATCGCGTAGATGAACAGGGTTGCAAGCGCCATGGAAAGCAGCGTCGCCGCGATACGCGATCCGATGTCGTCCGGTCCGACAGGGTAAATGAGCAGCATCAAGTAGCCCATGCCCAACCAGAAGAAATTGCGGGGCAGGTAGTCGTCGGAGTGAAGGATCGTGATGACGAGCAGAAAGAGCATGCTTACCACGACCATGGATACGGGATGCAGCCCGGCCAGCGTCGCGATCATGCTCATAACGAAGAACCACGCGAGGCGGCGCAGGTAGTTCGCGAACGAGAGACCGGGTTCGCTCACGATGGTGCGAGAGAAGAACAAAAACACGATACCCAGCAGCGCGTCCGCGATGCCGAACAGAGCGTACTCCGTGAAGAAGAGGACGACGAAGAATGCAAGGAATGGCACGACGTCGACAAGCTTCTCGATGTGTCGCCATCGCTTGCTGCGCAGAAGAGCGCCGGTATTGTTAGCTGCCTGCATGGTGACCCCCCCCCTAGCTCTCGCATCCATGGTACTAAAAACAAGCGGCTTTGTGCGAGGTGAGCGGCTCCCGGGCGGAAGCCGGCGTGTGTCGAGCTTTCGCTCGCCGCTCGTTTCCGCCGTTCGCCTCGTGAAGTTACGGAAATGGAGATCGTAACACCACGGGGCGCTGTCGTATGCTATAGTGTGTTACGCAATGAAAAACCGTAACAACTCAGATGGTCGTGCGGTTCCGGTGCTTGCCGGAGCAGCGGCGAGGAGAGGTGAACATGGCTGTGATCACGCGACGCGATTTCGCGAAACTGGCAGGAGCGGGTGCGGCAACGCTTACGCTCGGCGGGCTGCTGTCCGGCTGCGCCAACAATTCGGAAAGCGAGGCGGTTCCGACCGCGACGGATTCCGGCGACGTCCCCAACGAGGTGATCGTGTCAATGACTCCCGGTTCCGAACCGGCCGCTGGCTTCGATCCGATGGTGTCGTGGGGCTGCGGCGAGCATGTGCACGAGCCGCTCATCCAGTCCACGCTCATCCGCACCACCGCCGAGCTTGCCTTCGAGAACGACCTGGCCACATCCTACGAATGTTCCGATGACGGTCTGACGTGGACGTTCACCATACGCGACGATGCGAGGTTCACCGATGGCGAGCCCCTCACGGCGCGCGACGTGGCCTTCACCATCAATGGCATCCGCAGCGCCGCAGCTTCCGAATGCGACCTCTCCATGGTGCGCGAGGCGACGGCGCCCGACGACGCTACGGTGGTCATCGCCATGGAGAAGCCGTTCAACGCCTTGCTCTATACCTTGGCCGTGGTGGGCATCGTGCCCGAGCACGCCTACGGCGAGGGCTACGGATCGAATCCCATCGGATCGGGTCGGTACATGCTCGACCAGTGGGACAAGGGCCAGCAGGTCATCTTGCGTGCCAACCCCGACTACTACGGAGAGGCGCCGAAGATGAAGCGTCTCGTCGCGGTGTTCATGGAAGAGGACGCCTCGCTCGCGGCTGCGCAGTCTGGCCAGGTGGACGTGGCCTATACTTCAGCCACATTCGCGGCGCAGCAGCCGGCGGGCTACGACTTGCTGAACTGCGCGTCGGTGGACTCGCGCGGCATATCCCTGCCCGTCGTCCCCGCAGGCGCGTCCAAGACCGACGAGAAGGGCGACGCCGTCGCCGGCAACGACGTGACGTGCGATGTGGCTGTGCGTCGAGCCATCAACTACGGCGTGGACCGCGAGCGCATGATCGACAACGTGCTGAACGGCTTCGGCACCGTGGCCTATAGCGTGGGGGACGGCATGCCGTGGTCCTCGCCTGACATGGCGTGCGTCACCGACAAGGAGCTTGCGAACAAGCTGCTCGACGAAGGCGGCTGGACTCCGGGTGCGGACGGCATCCGCGAAAAAGACGGCGTCCGCGCTTCCATGGATCTGTACTATTCGGCTGGCGACACCGTGCGCCAAGGCATTGCCGAGGAGTTTTCGAACCAGATGAAAGAGCTGGGACTCGAGTTTGCCGTTAAAGGCGTGAGCTGGGATGATCTGTATCCGCACCAGTTCAGCGATCCGGTGGTTTGGGGATGGGGGACGAACTCGCCCATCGAAACATATAACCTGTTCTACTCCAAAGGCTCAGGCAACTACGCCTGCTACGAGAACGCCTCGACCGATGCGTATCTCGATGAGGCGCTCGGCATGCCGCGTGTGGAGGATTCGTTCGAGCTGTGGAAGAAGGCGCAGTGGGACGGCTCGACCGGGTTTGCGCCGCAGGGCGACGCCCCGTGGGTATGGTTTGCGAACATCGACCATCTGTACTTCGCTAAGGAGAACCTGCGGGTGGCGGAGCAGAAGCCGCATCCGCACGGACATGGCTGGTCGCTCGTGAACAACGTCGACCAGTGGTCGTGGGCTTAGGGGTTCTGTTGCCGACGCGGAGGGGGCGGACGGCGCCCAGTCGCTCGGACAGTCCTGCTCGCGCGAACAGCCCGCTGGGCTGTTCGGCTCGTGCGGAACTCGCTTGGTGGGTGCCGTCCGCCCCCTCCGCTGACTGGCGCGAACCTGCGGCGCGGCGGGGTCGGTCGGCGTTTTCCCTCGTTGAGGGGTGTTGTCGTCAGGTTTTCGGACAGGTGAGGTTATAGTAGTTTCCATCATGCCTCGGTTCATCGCTCGGAACATAGTCAAATTCGTGCTGCTCCTGCTTGCGGTGAGCTTGGTCGCGTTTACGCTGGTGAGCGTATCTCCCATCGATCCGGTCCAGGCGAACGTGGGGCAGGCGGCGCTCGTGAACATGAGCGAGGCGAAGCGTGCGCAGCTCGCCGAGTACTGGGGCGCAAACACGCCGCTTTGGGAGCGCTATGCAAACTGGCTGACGGCGTTCGTGCAAGGCGATCTCGGTATGTCCTTGCGCTACAACG
The DNA here is from genome assembly GCF_963929405.1 of Enteroscipio rubneri. Lineage (NCBI taxonomy): Bacteria > Bacillati > Actinomycetota > Coriobacteriia > Eggerthellales > Eggerthellaceae > Enteroscipio > Enteroscipio rubneri. Next base: position 180,833 of record NZ_CAWVIN010000001.1, read on the forward strand.
CGCCGGTTGCCGACGTCATCGCCGCGCGGGCGCTCAACTCGCTTGCGCTCATGGCGACGGCCTGGGCGGCGAGCGGTGTGCTGGGCTTTGCGCTCGGCATTCTGGCCGGTGCGAACCGCGGGCGTCTCGTCGATCGTATCGTGAAGGGGTACTGCTTTCTGCTGGCGTCCGTGCCCACGTTCTGGCTGGGACTCGTGTTCCTTGTCGTGTTCTCGGTGCAGCTCGGGTGGTTCCCGTTCGGCTTCTCCGTGCCCATCGGGGTGTCGGCCGCCGACGTGACGTTGGCCGACGCGCTGCACCATCTTGCGCTGCCGGCGCTCACGCTGTCGGTGGTGGGCGTGGCGAACATTGCGCTGCACACGCGCGAGAAGACCATCGACGTGCTGGAGAGCGACTACGTGCGCTTCGCCCGCGCCCGCGGGCTGTCCACCTGGGGCGTGCTGCGCCATCACGGACTGCGCAACCTTGCGCTGCCGGCCATCACGCTGCAGTTTGCGTCCATCTCCGAGATATTCGGCGGATCGGTGCTGGTGGAGCAGGTGTTCTCGTACCCCGGCCTCGGTCAGGCGGCCGTTACGGCGGGTCTCGGCGGCGATGTGGCGCTTTTGGCTGGCATCGCCGTATTCTCGGCAGCCTTCGTGTTCGCCGGTAACTTCATAGCGAACGTCCTGTACGGCGTCGTCGATCCGCGCATGCGGAAGGGGGCGGGCCGTGCGTAGCGAAAGAGAAATCTGTGAGACTTGCGACGGGGGCGCCTCCGCCTCCGTGCTTCATGCACCGCACGCAATCCGCATAGGCAACCGTCGGCTTACGCTGGGCGTGTTCGTGGCGGCCGTGGCGGCGCTGGCGGCGGTCGTTGCGGCGGGGATCGCGGCGGGGGATGCGGCAACGGCTACCGATTTTGCGCAGAAGAACCTTGCACCCAGCCTAGCTCACCCGTTCGGTACCGATTGGATGGGGCGGGACATGCTGCTGCGCACGCTCGCGGGCCTTTCCACGAGCGTGCTCGTGGGGCTGTTGGCCGCGACGGCATCGGCCCTGATCGCTCTCGTGCTGGGAACGGTGGCAGCACTCGGCGGCAAGCGCGCCGACGCTGCAGTCACCTGGCTCATCGACCTCATGATGGGTGTGCCGCATATCGTGCTGCTCATCTTGATCTCGTTCGCTCTCGGCAAAGGATTCTGGGGTGTTGCCATCGGCGTAGCCGTGACGCATTGGCCAAGCCTTGCGCGCGTCGTTCGCGCCGAGGTTCTCCAGTGCAAAGAGGCGGCGTTCGTGTCCGTGGCGCGCAAGCTTGGACAGGGACCGGTGCGCGTCGCGACGCGCCATATGCTTCCCTACGTGCTGCCTCAGTTCATCGTGGGACTCATCCTGCTATTCCCCCATGCCATCCTTCACGAAGCTGCCATCACGTTCCTCGGATTCGGCCTGCCGCCCGAGCAGCCAGCTATCGGCGTCATCCTGAGCGAGTCGATGGCGTATCTGTCGGCCGGTATGTGGTGGCTCGCGGTGTTCCCGGGACTTGCGCTCGTCGCCGTCGTACTCCTGTTCGATGCGGCCGGTTCGAATCTGCGCAAGCTTGTCGATCCGCACAGTTCGCAGGACTAGGAGGTTTCCGTGGGCGAAGCGAGCAAGACGAACCCTCTGTCTGCGATACCGGTCGGGCATGCGACGATCAAGCACGAGGATATGCAGGCGCATCACCACCATACGCACGCGCCGGTCTCGCGCCATGAGCACGGGCACCACGTGCTGCAGGTTGAGGATCTGAGCGTGGGTTTTCGCATGTACGAGGAAGATGTACCGTACTTTCGCGCGAAACAACGCGAAACGGAGGTCATCGATCGGCTGAACATCTCGGTGCATGTGGGCGAAATCGTGGCGGTGGTGGGCGCGTCGGGATCTGGCAAAACGCTTGTAGCCGACGCCGTTCTGGGGCTGTTCGAGCCGAACGCCACGGTGTACGGACGCATATGGTTCGACGGTGAGCTGCAGGACGCCGATTCTTTGCAGAAGCTGCGCGGACACGGCATCTCGCTGGTGCCGCAAAGCGTGAACAGCCTCGACCCGCTCATGAAGGTGGGCCGCCAGGTGGAAGGCTTCGCGCATCCAGACGAGTCGCACGCGGTGCGCCGGCGACGTCGCGAGAAGCTGTTTGCGCGCTACGGCCTTTCGGAGGCGGTGGCCGGCATGTACCCCTTCGAACTGTCGGGTGGCATGGCGCGCCGTGTGCTGGTGTGCTGTGCGCTTATGGACGACCCGCGCGTCATCGTAGCCGACGAACCCACGCCCGGACTTGATCTGGAGCTTGCGGTGCGTGCGCTCGGCGATCTGAGGACGTTCGCCGACGAGGGCGGCGGCGTGCTGCTTATCACGCATGATATCGAGCTGGCTCTCCAGGTGGCGGACCGCGTGGCCGTGTTTGAGAACGGCACCGTGGTAGAGGAGACGGCGGTTGCGAACTTCGCGTCGCCCGACCTCCTGGAACACCCTTTCTCCCGTGCGCTGTGGCACGCGTTGCCGGAACACGACTTCCAAACGGGAGGAGGTTCGCCATGCTAGAGGCGCGGGGCGTCTCGTTCAAGTACCCGGGGGCGAAGCGGCTGCTGTACGAGGGGTTCGATCTGGCGGTGGGGACCGACGAACGTGTGGCGCTTACCGCTCCGTCCGGATTCGGTAAGACCACGCTCTGTCGGATGCTTGCCGGATACGAGCGTCCGCAGGCAGGGAACGTGCTCGTCGATGGCGAGCCGCTACCGAGGCGCGGTACGTGCCCGGTGCAGCTGATCCTGCAGCATCCCGAAAAAGCCGTCGATCCGCGCATGCGCATGCGCGACACGCTGGCCGAAGCGGGGGAGGTGCCGCAGCGTCTGCTGGACGATCTGGGCATCCAGAAGCGATGGCTCGGGCGGTTTCCGCACGAACTGTCTGGGGGCGAGCTGCAACGTTTCTGCATCGCGCGGGCTTTAGCGGCGCACCCGCGCTATCTGGTTGCCGACGAGATATCAACGATGCTCGACGCCGTCACCCAAGCCCAGATCTGGCGATTTCTCGTGTCCGAGACGCAGGCCTGCGGCATCGGGGTCGTGTTCGTGTCGCATTCGCCGGCGCTCACCGAGCGCATAGCCACGCGCGTGGTGGATCTCGCACGAACCGAATAGCGCCGCTTTGAGGCAGGCCGCGAGTGCCGCGGGATCTCGTACGTCATCCGTCTGCATTATCTTTTGTTGACTATATACTAATAAAAGAATAATATAATGGGCAATTCGGACCAGTGCTGGCGGGGGATTCCCTCGGACGCATGCCGCGGCCCGATCAGGAGCGAGGGAAGGGATGTGCCCATGAAGAAAACGTACCGGATCGTGCTCGCTGCGATATGCGCGTTCGCATTGGCAGCCGCGTTCGGGATGGCCGGTTGCTCGTCTGAGAACAAGCCGGCCGAGGAGCCGTCGGGAGACGAGCCGTCTGACGTACAGGACCACGAGGCAGTCGAGCTGCAAATTTTTGCTGCGAACTCGCTATCGAAGGCCATGGAAGAGGTGCAGAATCTCTACCTAGAGGATCATGGCTGGGTTTCGTTCGCCGACACCCAGTACGAGGCGTCCGGCACGCTGAACGAGATGCTCGGAGCCGGATCGTCCGCCGATATTCTGATCACGGCATCGAAAGCCACCATGGATACGGCCGTCGAGGAAGGCTACGTTGATGCCGGAACCCGCTTCGACCTGTTCACCAACGAGCTGGTTATCGTGGCCGGCGAGAATTCCGAGCTGAGCAACGTGACGCTCGCCGATATGGCATCGGGTGATTACACGGTGGCCGTGGGCGACGCAAACGTGCCGGCCGGCAACTATGCCAAGCAGGCGCTTTCCACCACCGATCCGGCGTGTTGGGTGAGCGCCGACGGCGCCATCGGCAGGGAGAGCGCGGGCAAGGAGGGCACTTTCGAGGGAACGCCGCTTGAAGGCAAGGTTACCGAAGGCTCCAGCGTGGGCAACGTGTGCTCCTACGCCAACTCCGGCGATGTGGATCTGGCTATGGTCTACAGTTCCGACGTGTACCGGTTCGGCGGAGTGAAGATCGTCGGAACGGTTCCGGCTGACACGCACAAGAATATCGTATACCCCGCCGCTCTGTGCGCGGATTCAGAGAATGCCGAGGCCGCTCAGGAGTTCCTCGATTGGCTGTTCTCTGACGAGGACGCCATCAAGATTTGGCAGGAATGGGGTTTCGAGTTGGCCGCCTAGAATTCCGCCATAAATCTGCGCGCCTGCTCTTGTCGGGCGCAATGAAGGAGGATGGGAGGCCTGGCCTTTCCATCCTCCTTCATTGTGTATGATGGCATCGAACGTTGCTTTGCGCATCGGCTCCATACGGAAGGCGCGAGCCGGGTCTTGGGGGTATCGAGAGTGGGAACAACACCGGGAACACGTTTTGGCGCTCTGCTGCTGGCCTTGTTGCTGGCATGCGCCGTCCTATGCCCCGCGACAGCGTTCGCCGTTGAAGGCGGGGAGGGCAACGTCGCTGCGGAAGCCCCGCTCGAAGATGCGAAGGATGCTTCAGCGGCTGCCATTAAAACGGCCTCCTCCGACGGCGTGGCCGTTTCGGCCGATGGGGAGGCTGCGCGCATCGACGGGGCATCCTTTGCGGTCGATGCGTTCTCCCGCGCGCAGAAGGGCTCGAACCGCGAGCTGGACGGCCGTTACCTTGGGTACAGCTACTATCAGGGTAGTTCGCCCGACTATGCAGTTGCCATTGCCACCGAGGACTACGTGCTGGTTTTTGTCCCGCCTACGGCCCATGCCTTGTGCGACGCAGCCGATCCTGCTTCGCGAAACGACCTCAAGCGTTATTTCATCGCGCTCGACGCGGTGTCGCTTTCGGGCGGCGTCGTCATGGACGACGACGTGCCCTGGTACTTCACGAGTGAGTCGGGTTACGCGATGGGCGGCATCGTGTACGACTTTGCCGTGGAGGCCGGCGAAAACCGCTATTTCGTCACTGCCATCGGCGAGGACGGCAACGATGTGGTATCTGCCGCCGTCGAGGGCGTTGCGCGTCCGAGCCACGTCGATTTCCTGAAGATCGTCGCGCCTGGCGCCGTCGACATCGCGCCGCCGGCCGAGGGCGTGCGGGCATTCGGCGAGTTCTTGCAGGGCATCGATCTTTCGCCGCTCTGGGTGACGTTGCGCACCACCGGCACCGCCATCGTGATCATTTTCGTGCTGGGGCTCGCGGCTGCATACTTCGCCCTGCGCATCCCGAAGCGCGCGCAGGACGTCGCCGACGCTGTGTTCACTATCCCCATGGTGCTGCCGCCCACGGTCTGCGGCTTTCTGCTGCTGCTCGGCTTGGGAAACAACTCACCGGTGGGACGCTGGTTCATCGATGTGGGATTCCCGCTCATCTTCAGCTGGCCGGCTACGGTGATCGCCGCTGTCGTGGTTGCGTTTCCCCTCATGTACCGCAGCGCGCGCGGCGCCTTTGAAGGGCTCGATCCGAACATGCTCGATGCGGCGCGCACGTTGGGGTGGTCGAATCGGAAGATTTTCTTTAAGCTGATGCTTCCGCTGTCGTGGTCGTCCATCGCGGCGGGCACGGTGCTCTCCTTTGCTCGCGCACTCGGCGAGTTCGGCGCGACGCTGTTTTTGGCAGGCAACTATGCGGGTATTACGCGCACCGTTCCCATTGCCATCTACTTCGAATGGATGAGCGGCAATATCGACGTCGCGCTGTTCTGGACAGCCGTCATTCTCGTTTTCAGTTTCGTGGTCATACTGTTCATCAACCTCTGGGGTAGGCGCACGACGAAGTACCGCAGGAGGACCGAAGAATGATGGGCTTTTCTGGCGGGTGCTTGGGCGGTAGCCAGTTGCTCGAACAGCCCTGCTCGCGCGAACAGTCCGCTGGACTGTTCGGCTCGCGCGGAACTCGCTTGGCAGGTAGCGCCCAAGCACCCTTCGTTCGATCATCCTTGCCGACGCTTCTTGGGATTCGCCTGCGGGAGACTCATGTAAACCGGGATGGAGCACGCTGTGAGCTTGGAAGTTAACATTCGGAAGTCGTTTCCGTCGTTCGCGCTTGACGTGGAGTTTCAGGCGAGCGACGAAACGCTTGGGTTCCTCGGCGCGTCAGGATGCGGGAAAAGCTTGACCATGCGCTGCATTGCGGGCATCGAAACACCCGATGAAGGCCGCATCGTGGTAAATGGGAAGGTGTTCTACGATTCGGAGCGCAAGATCAATCTTAAGCCGCAGGAGCGCAAGACTGCGCTGCTGTTCCAGAACTATATGCTGTTCCCGAACTTCACGGCGGCCGAGAATGTGGGTGCGGGCATCGGGCGCGACGTTCCGAAGGCTGAGCGCAGAAGCATCGTGGAAGCGGAGCTTAAGCGCTTCGGGCTGGAGTCCTTCGCAAACCGCTTTCCCGCGCAGCTTTCCGGCGGGCAGCAGCAGCGCGTGGCGCTCGCCCGCATGCTGGCAGCCCGCCCCGGCATACTCATGCTCGACGAGCCGTTCAGCGCCCTTGACGCGCATTTGAAAAGCGTGCTCGAGCAGAACCTGGTCAGCCTGTTCGATGCGTTCCACGGCACGGTGCTCTACGTGAGCCATGACATCGACGAGGCGCTGCGCTTTTGCGACCGTATTGCGGTCGTCGAGAACGGCTCGATCATGGAGATCGAGACGGGCGACGATCTGGTGAACAGGCCGAAGTCGGTGGCGGGCGTCAAGCTGTCGGGCTGCAAGAATGCGACGGCGGCCGAGTACGTGGACGAGCATCGCGTCCGACTGCCGAAATGGGGTGTGGAAGCGAGCTCGGATGCCCAGGTGCCGCGCGACGTGGTGTGCCTGGGCGTCCGCGCGTTCTATCTCGAGCAGGTCGAAGGGCCGGGGGAGAACGTCTACCGCGTGCGCGTCGACCGGGTGAGCGATTCGCGCTTCGAGCGCACGGCGTTGCTGGGCTTTCTCGATCGCGACGAGACGTTCGCGCCGACGGTGAAGCGCACCGACGATGAGATGAAGTATCTGCACCAGCACCTGTTCTGGCGCATCGACAAGCTGGCCGTCTCCGCCAAGGACCTCCCCCAAGAGGGCGAGGAGCTCTGGATACGCATCCCGCCCGATAAGGTGTATCTCGTAACGCGCTAGCAGCCGGAAGCGCGCGGGAAGCGCACGTCCGCCGCCGCCGCAAGATACGTTTCGGCGCCGGTCGAACAGGCTGGGAAAGCGCACCGCATTCTCAGGCATCAGCATGACGCCAGAATGGCGCGCCGCTGCCAATTTCTTTGCCCCTCGTATTGACTGGGGGGTGGTGTAAACCTATTCTTGAAGGCGACCCGACGCGCTGTCCTCAAAACTATGCTTACGATCAGGTCATTTATAATAGTATTGGTCAATTGTGGGCAGTATCGCCCTCGGCGAGGATGAGGACGGCCGCGAAGAAGCATGTGCGACAACGTATAAGCATAGAGAAGGGTACCGCATGAAGGGGAAGAAACGGGCCGATCGGTCGATGGCGATCGTACTCGCCCTTGCACTGGCATTCACCATGAACGTTCCCGCAGCTGCGTGGGGCGACCATAGCAATAACGAAGATTCGCTTGGCAGCTTCGTTACGAGCGGGCAGGATGGGGTGTCGGAAGCCGATGGTTCGAGCGTGGCGGGATCCGAAGACGAAGGCGAGTCGTCCGGTCAGCCGTCTACCGACAAGCCGACAGACGGATCCGACGTGAATGCGTCCCGCAACGCCGATCATGACGACGGTATCTCAGGAGACGGCGGTCAGAGGTTCTCGATTGCAGGTGCGGGAGCGTTGGCGAATCGAAACGCCGTGGATTCGATCGGGCCGTTGCGCATCTTCTATGCGCTTGACGAGGGTATCGAGCAGGAAATCGGAAGCGGTTTGAACGGGGAAGAGCAGTGCGTTCTCGATGAGTTGGGTCTCGACCCAGCAGCATTCGGCGTGCTGCATCTCCGCATTTCCGCAGCAGAGGGCTATTCATTGAGCGCAGATGCCGATGTGCGCATAACGAACGTGTCGGTTTCCTGGCAGGCGGTAACAGCTGACGGCATGACTCTCTCGTACGGAATCGATCTACGCGAGGAGGGCGATGCCCTCGTGTGCGATATCCCATCGTCGCTCGTGCAGAACGTTTCCAACGGCGAGTACGAGCGTTTCGCCGTCTCATGGACCACGGATGGAGCGCCGCCGGAAATCCACGGATCGGCCTTCGGCTCATACCTGGGCTTCAACTTGTTCAAGGCGGCTGGAACGGCCAATTTCGAAACGGCCTCGCTCATGGGCGTCTATCGTGCCGAGAACGGAACGGCCATCGTGCTTGCGACCTCGGATGCCGGACGCACGATTGCGATTTCCGACGAGGTTGCATCTGACGGAAGCCCTGCGGTTTCCGCCTTCAAAGACGTGGCGATAGTCTGCGACCACGCAGGTAATCCGTATCGAACGGAAGTCGATGCAAACTACAGCGCGAATGCAAAGTTCGCAGTGGGCGAGGATGGCGCTGGCAATCGCACGCTCACATCGCTTGGAACCTGCACGTACCGCACCGCACAGGGCCCGAACATGGGATCGATTTCCGAAGGTCAGGTATTCACCCGCACGATGGTGGCGAGCGTGCACGGCGCGGCGTACTCGACGCTCCAAGAGGCTGTCGATGCGGCTCAAGCGGGCGAGACGGTCGTCCTGCTCGAGGACGTGCAGGAAAACGTCGTCGTGCCTGCGGGAAAGGATGTCGCGCTCGACCTCAACGGTAGAACCGTCGCGGGGCGGGCAAGCTCCGATGATTCGTACATAAACGACACGATCACCGTCGAAGGCAAGCTGGCGGTACGCGACACGACCGCCCCCGCGGCACCCGTCGTGAGCGATGACCGTCGTACGGTTTCGTATGTTGCAGGCAAGATCCTCGGCAAAGAGCCGACAGTCAGTCCTTATGCAAAGGCGCTCCACATTCAAAACGGAGGCTCGGCCACCATCGAAAGCGGTATCGTGGAATCGCAGGATAGCGATGCGGTGTTCGTGGGCAAAGGATCGATCCTCGCGGTCGAGGGCGGGTACATCCACGGTGCCGAGTTCGGCATCGGCGTGCAAGGCAAAGGTGCGACGCTCAAGATGAATGGCGGCGTTGTTGTCGCTGACGACAACGCCGCCATCGGAGGCAACGGTACCGAAGGGGACGACTATGGCGACACGTCGATTTCGATAAGCGGCGGCACCGTCATCGGCCGTATCGAAGCGGATGGGTACATCGCCTGCGGCATCTACCATCCCCAGCGTGGGAAGCTGAGCATCGCCGGTGGTACCGTCTATGCCGATGGGGGCGTCGGTATCCTCATGCGAGGCGGCACGCTGGAAATGACGGACGGTGCGGTGATCGCCAGCGGAACCGCGAGCGGCAAGGTGGGCGACAGCGCGATCGTGCAGAATTGCTACGGTGTGCACATCGACGGTGCAAGCGGCTACTACGACGGAGCGAACAGCAAGGCGACCGTATCGGGTGGTCTGGTCGAAGCCGATGCGGGCGTTCCCGCGCTCAACCTCGCGGCGCCCGGCACCATGACCGTTCGCGGCGGCACGTTCTCCAGCGACGTGACCGCATACCTGGAGACCGGACGAATCGTAACGGAAAACGCCGATGGCATGTACGTCGTGGAGAATGACCAGGTGGCGACTGTCACCAAGCCAAACGGGACTTCGGTGATGTATGACACCTTGAGCACGGCAGTGATCAAGGCGAGGAACGGCGATGTCGTCACATTGCATAAAGATGTTCCTGCGGGCAATGTCAAGTACGAGATCGGCTACTCGATCGTGCTCGATCTGAACGGCCACAGCATCGATGGCTCGAAGTACGCCACCGTATCCGTGAACAAGTACCAGGGCCCCATCAACGTCATTGTTAAAAACGGCACGATTTTGAATTCGACGGATGGCACCGGGGAGTTTCCGTTCGGAACCGCGATACAAGTGCGGCAGGACGTCGATCTGACGCTTGAGAACGTAGTCGTCGATACGTCTTCCGTTGCATCAGGCGTGCCTTCATATGGCGTTCGGGTAGGACTCGGAACGAACGATTCCCGCAATCCGCGCGTGACTATCAAAGGTGATTCGACGCATATCAAAGGGCCGGATGCGGGAATCGCCGTAATCGGCAGCAATGCGAGCGCGCCATCAAGCCTGACCGTCGAAGACGGCGTCATCGAAGGTAATAGTTTCGGTATTGTCGGCAACGGAGACTGCGACGGTACGAGCATTGCGATCAAGGGAGGCATCGTGCGTTCGACGGATGCGGATGGGTGCGCCGTATATCATCCGCAGAACGGCGACCTGACGATCTCGGAAGGCACGCTGACGGGCGCGAATGGTGTGCAGTTCTGCGGTGAGGGCAAGCTTGCCATCGAGGGCGGCAGTATCGAGGCGACGGCGAGTACGATTGAGACGCCTGACACGACGAAGACGGGTTCCTCGATTCCCGATGGCGCGGCGCTTTCCCTCGTTTCACGCGGCGGTGGATACGGAGCTTCGGGCACGGTGGAAGTGGGCATTTCGGGCGGCACGTTGACCAGCAAGAATAATGCCGCCATTCAAGAGTATGCCGCTGCCGATGCAGATTCGCTCGTCAAATCGCTTTCCATCGGGCAAGCCGAAGGCGCGACTCTTAGAGTTTCCGGCGGTGTTGGCAAACTCGCGGTCTCGTTGGCCGCTCTGTCCGGCGATGCTGCGAAAGCCATCACCGGAGGCACGTTCTCCAGCGACCCGCTGGCTTATCTGGCGGAGGGTTTCGTCGCTGTTGAGGGCGGCGACGGGATGTTCGAAGTGGCGGAGAACCAAGCGGTCGAAGTCATTGACGCGGATGGCATTTCGAAGGGCTCGTACAACACGCTCACGCGTGCTGTCGCGCAGGCTGAATCCGGCGACAAGGTGAAGCTGCTGGCGGACATAGAAGACGCGCAGCAGATCAACGTCAGAAAAGACATTACACTCGACCTGGGAGGAAAGACCTACCGGAACTCCAACGACTCGATGCCGTTCTCTGTTGTCAACAGCTCTTTGACTGTGGAGAACGGCACGATCGAGGCCGCCAATTCCGATTCCATCGCAATCTACGTGCAGAATGCGAAACTCGTTTTAAATAACGGCGCCGCCGTCAAGGCCGCAGGCTATGGCGTGCAAGTTGGAAATATGTACCAGACAACCGGATATCGCGGCGACGCGATTATCAACGAGGGTGCTTCTGTTGAGGCTGCTCATGGGCCCGGCATATACGTAGTCGGCTACTATCCGGCGGGCGAAGCCGAAGACGGGTCGTTGTCCGATGCTCAGACTATGCGCAATACGCTGACGCTGAACGGCGGTACCGTGGTGTCGCTGGAAGGCAACAAGTATGCTGCCATTTCGGGTAATGGGAACAAGCATGGCACGAGGATCGTCATCAACAGCGGCACCGTCCGGGCCGATAAGAACAACGCCGCCATCTATCATCCGCAGCTGGGATCGCTCGTCATCAACGGTGGCGACATCGAAGGCGGCACCGGCATCGAAATGCGTGCTGGTACGTTGGACCTGTCGGGTGACGCCGTTGTTGCAGGAGTTCTGAAACCGACGACGGTCAATCCGAACGGCAGCGGTGGCACGACCGAAGGCGCTGGCATTGCGGTCGCTCAACATACGACAAAGCTTCCGATCGCCGTGAATGTATCGGGTGGTACGATTTCCGGGTTCTCGGCGATCTACGAAAGCAACCCGCAAGACAACTCCGTCGACGACCTTGCAAAGGTTTCCCTTTCGGTGGCAGCCGGCACGTTCAAAGCTATCAACGACGGGAAGCTTGCGGTCTACAGCCAGGACAAGGAGGACTTCGTCACCGGCGGCACGTTCAACACGGTGCTCGATACCGCGTACTACGACGAAGGTATCTACCAGCAGAACGTTCAGGATGCGGTCGACGCTCCCGGTGCCGTAGTGCCGCGGGTCTTCGCGATCGACTACATTTTGGCCGGCGGAGCGTTCGCCGGCGGCGTGCAGGCGCCCGCCTCCTATACTGCATTCTCGGATGACATCGCGCTGCCGCAGCCGACAAGAACCGGGTACGACTTCGCTGGCTGGACGGGCACCGGCCTGACCGCTCCGACCGTAGATGCGGCCATCGCAAAGGGCTCCTCGGGCAATCGTTCCTATACGGCTGTGTGGACGCCGCGCTCCGACGCGTCCTATACCGTGCATTACTACCTGAAGGGTTCCTCGTCGGCCAAGATTTCCGAGGACGCAGTCGTATCGGGTCGAATCTTCGGCGAGACCTACTCGGAACGCGCGCCGAAGATCGACGGCTATGTGGTCAACGGGCTCGATTCCCAGACGGTGACCATCGATGCCTACGACAAGGAGCTTGCGTTCTTCTATGATACGGTCGCGGCCGTTCCTGATGCGAACGTGATCGTGCAGGTCGAGCAGCCGGCGGCCGACGAATTCGCCGCGCCCGACCAGACGGTGGCCGCAGCGGCTACAGCGGGAGCCGCAGCCGTGCAGGAGATCGCCTCCGGCGAAACGCCGGCCGGCATGTCTCCCGAAGAGGCTCAGGCTGTGCGTGACCTCATCGATGGTGCAAACGGAGCCGATGTGACCGTGGTCGTCTCCCTCAAGGCCGAACTAAAAGAAGAAAGCGTGGTCGATCCCGATGAGAAGGATGCGATCGAGGACGTTTCGGATGACGGAGAGACGGTCGCACTGTACTTCGAGCTGTCCGTGGAGATGACCGTCAAGGTGGACGGCGGCAGCGAGAAAACGGTCCTCATCGACGAAGTCGACGAGCCGCTGCTGTTTGAGCTCAAGGTGAAACCGGACGACATTGCAGGCAAGAGCGCGCGCATCGCGCACGTGCACGATGGCGCGACGGAGATCATCGTGCCTGAAAGCGTGGATTACGAGCAGGGCATCGTGAGATTCCACGCCAGCGCGTTTTCCACCTACGCGCTGCTGGCGGCCGATACGGTGACGGTCGGCTTCGAGTCCAACGGCGGTTCGGCGGTTGCTTCGCAGACGGTGGCGTTCGGCGGACGCGCAACCAAGCCGGCCGACCCGACGCGCGCAGGCTATACGTTCGGCGGGTGGTTCTCCGACGAGGGATTGACGAGCGTCTACGATTTCAATACATCGGTAGAGCGTCCGATAACGCTCTACGCGAAGTGGACTGCAGCCGGTTCGGGTAAACCGGATGATTCTGGCACTACAGGCGATCCGGGCAAGCCTGACGACACCAGCCAGCCTCCGGCTCACGTGGATTCGGGAGGAGATCAAGATTCGGCGAAGCGGCCTCCCGCTTCCGCGGCTCCGAACACGCTCGGCGGCTCGGCCTCCACCGGCGATCCGCTCGTGCTGTTCGGCACCGCGGCTGCCGTGCTTGCGGCGGCCGCGACTCTCGCTCTTGCTGCAGTCATGGTGCATCGTCGCCGTCGAGATCAGCGGTAGATGCTCGATACGGACCAACCGGTATGGTAAGCGGGGCGCTCTGCTGCGAAGCGGGGCGCCCCGCTGATTCCAAGCCGTCTGCCGCGGCATCAAGATAGTCGCTTGTTTCACTCCCTCCATGCTCTATTATATCCTCAGACGAGGAGGGAGGTGTCGCATGAAGGACACCCACGGTCGCACGATCGACTACCTGAGAATATCGCTCACGGATCGCTGCAACTTCCGATGCATCTACTGCATGCCCGAGGAGGGTGTGGATCAACTGTCCCATAAAGACATTCTGCGGTTCGGCGAAATCGTCGAGATCGCACACGTTGCGGCGCAGATGGGCATCAAGCGCCTGCGTCTGACCGGGGGCGAGCCGCTCGTACGCAAGGGCGTGGAGCGTCTCGTCAGAGAGCTCAAGGACATTCCCGGCATCGAGAGCATCGCCATGACCACGAACGGCGTGCTGCTTCCCCGGATGGCCGAAAGCCTCAGGCGGGCGGGGCTTTCACGCGTCAACATATCGCTTGACACGCTCGATCCGGACCAGTTCAAGCGCATCACCCGCCGTGGCGAGCTCGAGCAGACTCTCGACGGCATTGACGCTGCGCTCGAGGCGGGGTTCGATCCCGTCAAGATAAACGCGGTGACCGTGCGCAGCCTCGACCAGGACTATCTTGCCTTCGCGAAGCTTTCGCTCGATCGGCCGCTCCATGTGCGCTTTATCGAGTATATGCCGGTGGGAGAAAGCTCCGGCACCGACGGCTGCGGCTGGGGGAAGCAGGACGTCGTTCCCAGCGAGGAATTGCGTGCGATCATTGACGAGCGCGCCGTCGAAGAAGGGCTGGGTAGGCTGCGCCCTGCGGCCAAACACCGGCCAAGCGGCTGGGGGCCGGCGAGCTATTACGAGTTCGAGGGCGCGCAGGGTACGGTTGGCTTCATCAGCCCGTTGTCGCGGCACTTCTGCAGCGAGTGCAATCGACTGCGCCTGTCCGCAGACGGCAGGCTGAGGCCGTGTTTGTTCTCGGACGAGGAGTACGACGTAAAGACTGCGCTCGCAACCGGGCGCGAGGAAGACGTGCGTCGCGTGATAGCGCAAGCTATCGGCGCAAAGCCCGACGAGCATCACGACAAGGTGGGAACCGAGCGGGGTATGTCCCAGATAGGCGGCTAGCATGATCGAGCAGCACCTTACCCATATCGACGAGCGCGGCGACGTTCGCATGGTGGATGTGTCCGCGAAGCCGGATACCGAGCGTGTGGCCGTGGCCGAGGGCTTCATCAGCATGAAGCCCGAGACGCTGGCCCTTATCGTGGAAGGCGCGGCCGCGAAAGGCGACGTGCTTGCCTGCGCGCGCGTGGCGGGCGTCATGGCTGCCAAGCGCACGAGCGAGCTTATTCCCATGTGCCATCCGCTTAACATCACGAAGGCCAAAGTCGAATGCGCCCCCGTGGTTGCGAACGAGCGCCCAGACGGCCGCACGGGCATCCAAGTGACCTGCACCTGCGGAGTCACCGGTAAGACCGGCATCGAGATGGAAGCCCTCACCGCCGCGAGCGTGGCGTGCCTCACCGTCTACGACATGTGCAAGGCGGTTGATCGTGGCATGGAGATCATGGACATTCGTCTGCTGAAAAAGGACGGCGGCAAAACGGGGCTGTGGGAACGCGCATAGGAGAGCGTTCCCACAGCGGTGACGGTAGGGATATGGCCGAGAGCTTATTCGGCCGTATCGAGCGCGGTGTATAACAGAGCGTCCCTGGCGGCGAACGAGGTGCACGGCCGCAGAGCCCGACGGACCCTGCGGCCAGTGCTCGAGACGTCAACCGTTGACCACGGTGCCTCCGTTCACATGGATGACCTGGCCGGAAACGTAGCTAGAATCGTCGCAGGCCAGAAACACGTAGGCGGGAGCAAGTTCGTAGGGCTGTCCGGCGCGGCCCATAGGCACGCTCTCGCCGAAGTGGCGCACCTTCTCGCTGTCGGGGCCGTACGATGCGGGATTGAGCGGGGTCCAGATCGGGCCCGGCGCCACGGCGTTCACGCGAATGCCGCGCTTGACAAGTTCCTCGTTTTCGGAAAGAGAGCGCGTGAACGCGGTGATGGCGCCCTTGGTGGCCGAGTAATCCAGGAGGTCGGGCGAGCCCTGGTAGGCGGTGACCGAGGTCGTGTTGACGATGGCCCCGTCGCCCGGCAGATGGGGCAACGCGGCTTTCACCAGGAAGAACATGCTGAAGATGTTGGTCTGGAACGTGCGGACGATCTGCTCTTCGGTCAGATCGAGAATGCTCTTGCACGGTGTTTGCTCACCGGCGTTGTTCACAAGCACGTCGATGCGGCCCCACTCTCCTACGATGCTGTCGACCATGCTGCGGCAGAATTCCTCGTTGCCCACATCGCCTTTGAATACGAGCGCGTGCCGACCGAGCTGCCGGATGCGCTCGGCAATGCTTTGAGCGTCGTCGTCGGACGAGTAGTACGCGATGGCCACGTCAGCGCCCTCTTTCGCGAAGGCGATGGCCACGGCGGCCCCGATGCCGCTGTCTCCTCCGGTAACGAGAGCAGCCCGACCCTCAAGCTTGCCTGAAGGCCGATACGAATCGCTTTCCACCTGGGGTTTCGGATTGATGTTCTCGCGCGTGTCGTCCATTGCATAGCCAGCTTTGGGGGGCTGGGTCTCTAAAAGAGCGGAATCGGACATATATAGCTCCTTCCGTCGGTATCGGTTGCAGCGACTGCATGGTAGCCCGGCTGCGGAAGCTGCGCGGCGCGCGGTCGCGCGCGTTGCCGAGCGCTTGCCGCTCGGTAAGGCGGCTTCAATGTCGCACGTCCCTGGGGATCGGCGTCGTATCGCGCGGGAACACGCCGGTATCCGAGGCGCGGCACTGTGGTGTCCGGGCCCTGTCCGTGACGCGCTGCGGGCGCGCTATAATACTGATGCTGCGCCGCCGTTTATCGGCATGCAGTCGGTCTCCATGCCTCGGAAGGACGGTCCTAGCCAATGGACGAGGGAAAGATCCTGCTCATAGCAAATCCTGCGGCGCAGAACGGCGCCGGTTCCGCCGCTGCGGAGCGGGCGGCTTCGATCTTGCGCGCTTATTTCGGGGAGGACGCCGTCGTGCTTGCGCGAACGGCGGGGCCCCGCCACGCGAGCGAGATTGCCGAGCGCTCCAAAGGATGCTCGACCGTGATCGCCCTCGGTGGCGACGGCGTCATCCACGAGGCGGCGAACGGCATTATGCGTCGTGCGATCGAAGATAGACCTGCATTCGGTATTATTCCAGTGGGGTCGGGCAACGACTACGCCCGCGCTCTCGGCATCTCCGCCAACGTGGACGAGGCATGCGCGCAGCTGTTCAAGGCTGAGGCGCTCCCGACGGACGTGGGATGGGCGAACGGACGGTGGTTCGTGGAGACGCTGTCGTTCGGCCTGGATGCTGCCATTGCGCTCGATACCGTGGACCGCCGCGTGCGTACCGGTCGGACGGGCACGGTCCTGTACATGGAGGCGGGCATCGACCAGGTGCTCCATCATTTGGACGAGCGACGTTATGAGGCGTCGTTCGACGAAGGCGAGTCGGAACAGGGATGTTCCTACGCGTTCGCCGTGCAGGTGGGGCCGTTCTACGGCGGCGGCTTCGAGATCTGTCCTGAGGCGCATCTTGACGACGGCCTGCTCGATGCGTGCATCGCGCATCCGCCTTTGGGCACGGTGCGAGCCGTCTATCTATTCCTGCGCGCGAAGGGTGGCAAGCATACGGGATTCGAACAAATAGACATGCGGCGCTTTCGAACGTTGCACGTGGAGTTCGATGAGGTGCCGCCTGCCCAGATCGATGGAGAGCGCATCGAGGCGCGCACGTTCGATGTGAGCGTGGAGCCGAAAGCGCTCAACGTATTGCGCCCGTAAAGCAAGGTTTAAACAATCTGCGCTCGGTCTGCCAACATGAAGGCTTCGACGGGAGCACCTCGGCGCTCGTAGGGCGGTGGTTCGATCAAAGGCGAAGGCCATGGTCATAACGGCAACCGAAATGGAGTCCAACCTCGAACGCTATCTGGACCTCGCCGCGAGCGAAGAAGCGCGGCTATCGTATATCATCACGCGCGATGAGAGGGATGGCCGAGGCGGCGAAGTGCCGGTCATATCGCCGCGCGACTATCTTGCGCGGCTCGTTTCCGGATAATCGATCGATACGTGCAAGGCCGGCTTCGGGGAGGGGTTCCGAAGCCGGCCAATGTGCGCGACTCGCGGTTGCATTCGCAGGGCGAGTCGCCGAAACAGTTAGCTCGTGTATTCCGCCATCTGCATGCCGGCAAGGCGCCCGGAGCTGTAAGCCAGGCCCGAGCAGGTGCCTCCCACATCGTAGTACGGGCGGCTGTAGAGGCTGCCGTTCTCCACGCCGGCGATGTAGAGGCCCTCGATGGGGCTGAAGTCGGCGCGCAGCGCGCGCGTGAATTCGTCGGTACGGCATCCGCCGAACGTATTGAAGGCGCCTGGATTGTACTTGAACAGGTAGTATGGGCCTCCGTCTGCCACGGGAATCAGCATCTCGGCGCGCTTGCCGAACATCGTGTCCACACCGGCTGCCGCCATGTCGTCGTACGCTTCCACCGTCGTCTCCAGCTCGTCAAGGCCCGCCTGCGCGGCCACGTCGGCGATGGTGTCGCCCTTGAACACCCAGCCGGTGTCGATGGCGTCCTGCAGGCTCTGGTCCAGGTCTTCTAACGGCTGGCCATACAGCAGCATGCCCGATACCCAGAACTCGGGGCTGTCGATGATCTGGTAGTAACCCTGCTCCTTCAACGCGTCGATGACGCGCTGTCCGAAGATGGCGTAGTACTGCTTCACGTGCAGCGTGGCCTCGCCGCCGCCGGCCATGGACTCGTTGGCCAGCATGTACTCGTTCATGAAGCGCTTGCCGTGCTCGTCGACGATCAGCCCGCCGTAGAACGCGGCGCCTAGAAGCGGGTTGCCAAGGTTGAAGCCCAGCTCTTCGGTCGATCCGAAGATGTCGTTCATGCCTAAGCCATGCGTGCTCTCGCGGAAGGCTCCCGCCTCTTGGGCGATTTTGACGCCGAGCCCCTTCTGCCATTCGGTGGACGATGCCACGATGGTCATGTCGCCGTACACCTCTTTGAGCATATCGGGGTTGTCGATGTAGCCGCCGCATGCTAGCAATGTGGCCTTCGCCTTGAAGTCGATAACTTTTCCGTCCTCGTCTTCGGCCTGCACGCCCACGCAGGCGCCGTCCTCCATGAGCGCATGCTTCGCCTCGGTCGAGAAGCGGAACTGCACGCCGTAGGCATCCTCCAGATGCTTCTGGAACACGGCGCTCTTGTTTTCGGTGCCGAACAGGTGCACCTCTTCGAAGCCGATGCTGTAGCGGTCGGCGCCCAGCGTAAGCTCGATACCCAGCTCGTCGAAGATGTCGATGTTGCCTGGCAGCAGCTCCACGCAGGTCTTTAACAGCCGCGCGTTCACGGTCCAGTGAGCGAAATTGACCATGCGGTCGAACAGCTGCTCGATGGAGTAGTCCTGTCCGGCGGCCTCGGTGTAGGGCGTTTCGA
This sequence comes from Enteroscipio rubneri, assembly GCF_963929405.1. Lineage (NCBI taxonomy): Bacteria > Bacillati > Actinomycetota > Coriobacteriia > Eggerthellales > Eggerthellaceae > Enteroscipio > Enteroscipio rubneri. The sequence continues at coordinate 199,872 of NZ_CAWVIN010000001.1, forward strand.
CGGCCGCCGTGCCGCTGACCATATTGCCGTTGTTCGCTTCGATGGACGGGCAGTTCGCTATGACAAGGATGTTCTCGGCACCTGCTTTGCCCGCCTCGTAGGCCGCCATGAGGCCCGCCGCGCCCGACCCGACGATGAGGATGTTCGACTCGACGGTCTCGTCGGCAGTTTTGATCTGGGCAGCTTCACCCTCGGTCGCGCTCTGCTCGGTCGTTGCCTGCGATCCGGGCGAGCATGAGGAAAGCAGCCCTGCGGCGACGAGTCCCGCCGCCCCGGCCATGCCCCCTCCGATGAAGCTGCGTCTCGAGATTCCCTTCGATGTTTCCATGGTCCCTCCTCCAAAACGTGATGGTCTTCGCGCTTCGGCCTTCTCCGCAGGTGGGGAAAGTCGATGCTCCGATGCCCTCAAGTGTAGGAAGAGGGAAGCGCCGTGTGAAATACCCGTTTCGCACGGCGTTATGCCGTTTGCTTATGATACCTGCTGGAAAGGCTTGCCGATGTCGCCCGAACCATGCGGCCGCGTCGCGTCACAGCCCTTCGCCGTCCAGCAGGTCGACGAACGCCTTCAGCGCGGGGTTCTCGTTGTCCTTGAGATAGACCCATGCCGTCTCGAGCGACCAGGTTATGCCCTCGATCTCAAGGGCGTGCACATCCTCCTGCTTGAACGAAACGACGCTTTCCGGAACCAGCTGTACGCCCAGCCCGAGCCGCATCATGAGCCAGGCGATGTCCTGATCCTCGGCGAACAGGATGCTCTCGGGAGCGGCATCTCCCAGTACCGGCGGGATCACCGATTCCGCATCGCGCCTGTCGTGTGCGGCGAATATGTTCGTGTAGCGGATGAGTTCTTCCGCGCGTATCGAGCTTTTGGACGCGAGCGGGTGGCTCTGATGGACGAGTAGGAAGGGTTTGTTCGATCTGCGGCCGGCGACGGCGATGCGCTCGTCGTCGCAGATGCTCCCTGCGGCGGTGAAGCATGTGTCAAACTGGCCTGCGACCAGCTGCTTGCGCTGCTCTTTGGAGAACGCGCGCCTGAAGCGCAGCCTGACGCCGGGGTGCTCGTGGTGGAACTGTTTGATAGCCTGCATGTCGGAGCTTTGCGAGCTGCCGAATACGCCGAAGCTCAACTCGCCCGAGTAGCCTTGCGCAATGGCCCTTCCCATGTCGCGCGCCGCCTCGAGTTCTTCCAGCACGGACAGGGCGTTCGGATAGTACGACCGTCCTGCGCGCGTGAGGACGACCTCTTGATGCGTGCGGTCGAACAGCTTGAATCCGAGCTCCTGCTCGAGCGCCTGAATCTGCTGGCTGACGGCCGGCTGCGCGATGTGCAGCTCCTCAGCGGCCTTCGTGAAGCTGCGATGGCACGCGACCGATGCGAAGCATTCCAGCTGCGTGGTTCTCATGGGGCCTCCGTCTCATAGGCGTCTTCAACGGATGCGGCCCCGCCGGATCATCCGACGGGGCCGCGAGGTCGTTGGGGTTTCAGCGGCCTTTTAGAGCACGCGCACGCGCCGCACGCCCGCGATGCCGCCGAGCTGCTTCTTCACGGCATCGTAGGGCATCTCCTGGTCAAGATCCAGGCAGGTGTAGGCGTATTCGCCGCGCGCCTTGTTCACCATGTTCCCGATGTTGACGTTTGCCTCGCCGAACGCGGTGGCTATCTGGCTGATCATGTTCGGCACGTTCTCGTGCAGCACGCAGACGCGGCTGCCGATCTCCGGCATGGGGCCGGGATCGCAAGCGGGGTAGTTCACGGAGTTGACGATGGCGCCGCGCTCCAGGTAGTCCATCATCTGGCGAACGGCCATCATCGCGCAGTTCTCTTCGGCTTCCTCAGTGGACGCGCCCAAGTGAGGAAGAACGACGGCCCCTTTCATCCGCATGACCTCGGGGGTGGCGAAATCGGTGATGTAGGCATGGACTTTGCCCGATTCGAGCGCGGCGGCCATGGCGTCGTTGTCCACGAGGGTGTCGCGCGAGAAGTTCAGGAACACCGCTCCGTCCTTCATGAGCGAGCAGGCGCGCTCATCGATCATGCCGATGGTCTCTTCGACGGCGGGCACGTGGATGGTGAAGTAGTCGCAGGTGCGCAGCAGCTCGTCGAGCTCGGTGACGTGGTGCACGGCGCTCGACATGCTCCACGCCGCGCCAAGGGAGACGTAAGGATCGTAGCCGTAGACGTCCATGCCCAGGTCGACGGCCGCGTTCGCCACCTGCGCGCCGATGGCGCCCAGGCCTATGACGCCCAGCTTCTTGCCCAGGATCTCGCGTCCGGCGAACTGTTTCTTGGCTTTCTCGACCGCCTTGGCGATGTTCGGGTCGTCGGCGTTGGCGCGGCACCACTCGATGCCTTCTACGATGCCGCGGCTGCCCAGCATGAGCGCGCCGATGACGAGCTCCTTTACAGCGTTCGCATTGGCGCCCGGCGTGTTGAATACGACAACTCCCTTCTGCGAGCAATGCTCGAGCGGAATGTTGTTCACGCCCGCGCCCGCGCGCGCGACGGCTCGCAGACACTTGGGAAGCTCCAGATCGTGCATGGCGGCGCTGCGGACGAGGATCCCTTCGGCCCGGGAAAGGTCGTCGGTGAGCTCGTAGGCGTCGGTGAGCAGGTCGGTGCCCTTGGCGGAGATGTTGTTCAGGCAGTGGATGTAGCGCATGTGGTCGGTCTCCTTCGGGATGGACGGCGGCAGCCGTGACGTTCGCCCGCGTCGCCGTCTCGCTCGTGTGCATTAGAACATGATGCGCCGGGCTTGTAGCGGTGTCAACAGAAACCCAGCCCACGGGCTTTTGCGCCGGCAAGCGCTTCGAGACGTATGCAGTTGGCTTAAGCCGTGCATTCCGCTCCCTCTTCCGCTCCCTCTTCCGCTCCCTCTTCCGCTCCCTCTTCCGCTCCCTCTTCCGCTCCCTCTTCCGCTCCCTCTTCCGCTCCCTCTTCCGCTCCCTCTTCCGCTCCCTCTTCCGCTCCCTCTTCCGCTCCCTCTTCCGCTCCCTGCGCTTTAGCATGCTAAAGCGCAGGGCAAGTTGCTGCCGAAAAAGACGCCGGTTTGGCACGAAATCTCATGATTGTTTTGGTAAATCAAAAAACGACCTGGGGAAATGCTTCTGAGATGCACGTAGAGGATGTCCAAGGGCGCAATTTCGTGCCAAACCGGCATCTTTTTCGGCAGTGCAGTCGTATGGAAGATGGTTCAGACGCGTGAAGCCGCGGAAAGCAGCAAGTGGCGTGCTGGCTTAAGGGGGATCAAGCAGCTGGCGGCGAAGTTCAATATGGTTTGCTCTCCAGGATCGATCAGGACGAAACCGCCTGTCAAGGCGATGTGCGACGCGGCGGGCCACCACCTCGAACTCGGCGGTATTGTGCATGTGGCGGTTGGCTACCGTCACCACCTCGAAGCCAAGATGAGTCAAGACAGTTCTGCGCGTTGCGTCGCTGGCTATCCGTTCAGAGCCGGTATGGTGGAGGTCGCTGTCGTATTCGATGGCCAGTTTTTCTTCCGGCCAAAGCAGATCGCATCGCAGCGAACGCCTTCCGGTTGCCTTGCGGGCGTTCTTGGGCAGAGGAATCGCATAATTCATTTTCGGTGGAGGGTCTCCGCAGCCACCTAGGCGAGCGGGCAGATCGAGCAAAAGAGCGACCATCGTTTCGCGCGGTGATTCCGATCCGTCTTCAACATATCGCAATGCGCGTTGAGCTTCGGCGATTCCTCGCTCGCCGGTGCAATTCTCGACGTATGACTTGAGGAAGGCTGTGTTCGTGATCGGAGCGCGTTTTCGCGCGCTTCTCGTTTCGCCAGCTGACAAGCTGTAGGCTCCGCAGAACTCAAGACCCAGTTGAGCTGCGTGTGGAAGAGACAGCTTGGAGGCATGGCGCAGAAAGCATAGCTCGGGCGAAAGCACGAATATGTCCTTTTCGATCTCGGAAAAAGAACGGGAAGGGAATGCGCCCGCATGGACGAAGCACCGGATTCCCTTGCAGCGGAGTCGGGCTTCGCCACTCGATACGAGAAGATGGAGCGGCTCGCGGGCGAGTGCGGGATATCTGCGCAGGAAGTATGCGATGCGATCGGGGCTTGGTTTGCCCGCGTTTCCGTTTCCCGGTGCGCGCATTGCACGCATGGCACGAGGAGGAGGGCCTGAGCCAGCTCCGACGGAGCGCCAATAGAGGAGTGCCGAGGCGTCGCATATGAGAAGAAGGGCCGGTTCCATAGGGTGAAAATATCACGTTCCTGAATTTTCATCAATATCAAAATAGCGTATTTGATCAGGTATTTTTTTGATATTACTCCCATTGACAACGTGCTTGATTTGCAACGGATCCGTGGTGGAAAGGGGTTGGAAGCGCGCGAGGGGACAGCGGGCAAGGCATCGACGGCCGCTGGGATCTGCGCTGGAAGCGCGTTGGGGATCATCCGGAGAGAAGGCTCGCGCCGCGAGCCATCCGGGCGTGCGGGGTGGGCGTTCCGGCCCGTTCGCTCGCCTCCGTCGCGCGTGTCCGTCCGATGGTTGCGAGTTTTCAGGTTCTGAGTCCAATCGGCTCCGAATTCGTTTCCGCGTTTTTGAAGACCATGCGAAAGCGACCGGGGGATTTGAAGGGGTATGCTAAAATAAACGGCTGGCAAAAGCACCAACGGAAGGGACGTATATGTCAGGGCACTCAAAGTGGGCTACAACCAAACATCGTAAGGCTGCTGTGGACGCGAAGCGCTCCGCTCTGTTCAGCAAGCTGTGCCGCAACATCACGGTGGCTGCGAAAGAAGGCGGCGATCCCAACCCCGACAACAACGCATCGCTCGCGGCCGCCATCGAGAAGGCCAAGGGCTACTCCCTGCCGAAGGACAAGATCAAAGTCGCTATCGACAAGGCGTTCGGCACCGGCAAGGACGCCGCCAACTACGAGACCGTGATCTACGAGGGCTACGGCCCGGCCGGCGTCGCCATCTACTGCGAGGCGCTCACGGACAACCGCAACCGCACCGCCGCCGATGTGCGCGCCGCATTCAGCCATGCTGGCGGCAACTTGGGCACGTCGGGCTCGGTAGCGTTCATGTTCGAGCGCAAGGGCCAGGTCATGGTTGCTAAGGAGATCGAGACCGGCGATAAGAAGAACCCCATCGGCCCCAACGGCGCCGCGGCGGACGAGGACGAGTTCATGATGGCCGTAGCCGAGGCCGGCGGCGACGACTATGAGGACGCCGAGGACGAGTGGATCGTCTACACCGCTCCGACCGACCTCATGGCCGTGAAGAAGGCTCTCGAGGAGCAGGGCATCGAGGTGAAGGGCGCCGAGATGACGATGGAGCCCACCACGCCCGCCCAGGTGAGCGTGGTCGACGCGAAGAAGGTCATGCGCCTCATCGACAGGCTGGAGGAGCTCGAAGATCTGCAAAACGTCTACCACGCCATGGACATCACCGATGAGATCGCCGAGGCGTTGGACGAATAGGGACCTCTTCGAACGACCACGCTGTTTTTCACGGGCGCGCCTTCGGGCGCGTCCGCTGCGTATCGGGCGGCTTACAGTCGAGCGATCACGACGGCCATGATCGCGGCGAACACGCCGACGACGAGAAGCGGCAGAGCACCCGCCACGAACGAGGGCAGGGGCTGCAACCGGAAGTACAGCAGGTAGCACGCCAGGCAGCCGACGAACACTGCGACCACCGCTGCCGCAAGTCCGACAGCCGCTGCGGCTGCGAGCGCCCCCGACCCGGCAAGGGCGTTCAGCACGGCGAACTCGAGCGCCGCCCACAGCACGAACAGCAGAAGCTCCGTGGTGACGGGCCTGCCGAAGATCCTCGTCGTGGCGAAAACGAGCGCGAAATACGCGCAGATCCCGCCTACGGCGAACGCCCAGACCGGAACCGGCAAACCGCCGCGTCCGCCTGCGCCGAGTCCCGCGAGGCCTGCGACGATGAGCGCGACCACTGCTATGCCCAGGATGACGGCGCCCACGATGAATCCCACGCCCGTCGCGTACAGCGCGCCCGTCGCCTTCGGCAGGCTCGGATTGAAGAACGTCCACCACCAGGCCAGATACAGCGCTGCGCACGCCGCCAGGCACGCGTGGCCCCACACAAGCGATCCAGGGATTGCCGCGCTCGTCTCCACCATGGCACGCTCCTATTCTTTAGAACCAGAATTAGTGCACGAGAACCCGCATTCCTCGAGAACTGCTGTCTTGCGAAATCAGACAGCTTGGCATCGAAGCGAGCATACCGCGTCCAAAGGTCTTTGTAGAGCGAGGACGGCGCAAGGTTCCGCGATCGTCACGGTTTGCACTATCCCGCCGCCAAGAACCGAAGCTTCCAACCTCTTTTGACGCGAAACCCGGCGAAGCCTGGCAAAACGAGCGAAACCCGGCGGATGCTGGCAAGCCCGGCGAAACCTGAAGAAGCCCCACCACGCGAAAAGCAGGAACATCGATGGGTCAGCGTTGCCGAGGTCGGGTGATTCCGAGCTAGTTCGAAACATGTCCGTTGTGCGACCGGGCATGACATCGGGAGCGCCAGTCGTGACATCAGTGTTGAAATGATGATCGAGATCTTTGAAAATCGTATATTTCCGATTCGGTAATCATGAAGAGGGGAGACGGTGCGGATGCAGAAAGCGATTGAAGCAAGCAGGCAGGCGGTTCGAATGGGATGCAGGTGCATTCTCGTGCTGATTCTTGCCTGTTCGACTATCCCTTTGTCTCCAAGATCCGCTCTCGCCGATGATGCGGAATCGGAGACTTTGTTCCCTGAGTCATTCATGGTCCGGGAAAGGCAGCTCGAAACGGTTCCGGATGGGTGGATCGGCATCTCTACTGCGGAAGAGCTGCGAACGATTTCGGACGGAGGCTGCTATATCCTTATCCGACAGTCAACCAGTGTAGGGATGAGGGCGTGCTCATCTAGCCGCCGCGGCAGGGTGGTACAATCACGCTGCCAAACGTAGATTTGCGCGGGTGCCCATCTGGCCCTATGTTTGGCGACGTCCCGGCCGGATGGGCGCCTGCGCGGATGGGACAACGCCAAATGAAGAGCCCGAACCCCTTCTCGGGCGGGGTCGACGCGCTTTCCGACGCGGACTTCGCCCTTCTGGTGGATGCCGTCGAGACCAGGAGGTGCCGCGAGCTCGTCGGCGCCGGGACCTACGACGAGGCGGCGCGGAAGTGGAGGCCGAGGCCGAGGTGCCCGTCGTGCTCGTACGAGGGCTGCGCCTCCGACGGCTCCACGCCCGCGGGCCACCGCGCCTGGTCGTGCGGCCGGTGCGGCCGGAAGTTCAACTCGCTCACTGGGACCGTCTTCGAGAACGCGAAGAGGGCGCTCTGGAGGTGGGTGGTCTTCATACGCCTCATGTGCTTCAACGTGCAGCTCGACGCCTGCGCCGAGCTCTGCGGCATCTCCCACCAGACGGCCTGGGAGTGGCGCCACCGGGTCATGGCCACCGTGGACGGCTACCAGGACCGGATCGTGCTGGGGGGCAAGGTGTGGATCGACGAGATGTACGTCACTGACTCCGACCTCAAGGGTGACCCCGGGTGGAGGCCGAAGAAGGGCCTCAGCAAGAACAAGATCTGCATCGCCGTGGCGATCGACGCGCGCAAGAACGTTGTCGCCGTCAGGTGCGGGCACGGCAAGCCGTCCGCGAAGCGCATAAAGGAGGCCCTGCTCCCGCACATCGCCGAGGGCTCGGAGATCTTCCACGACATGGAGAAGTCCCACAGGTCGCTGGTCGAGGCGGTGCGGGGCATCGACCGGCCCTGCAAGGCCGACACCAGGGACCCGGAGTACCTTGAGCACATGGCCATGGTCAACAACCTCTGCTCGTGGGTGAGGCGCTACCTGCGCGGCTACGTGGGCATGGACCTCAAGTACCTCCAGTCGTACCTCAACTGGTACGCCTACCTCTTCAGGGTCAAGCGCGACGACGAGAAGTGGCCCAAAGTGGAAAGGGTGCTCCGCCATTTGTTCATGGCCGACGCGAGTTTCCGCAGCTCGAGGAAGCGAGATAATCCCTATACTGGTTGACTGTCAAATATCCTTATGGAGGACATCGACCTTTCGGCTTGGGGTAATTGGGATCCGATAGCATTCCAGGGCGCATTCGATGGAAACGGCCATGTCGTGAAGAATATGGTCATCGACACGGCGCATGCCGATTCGCTCAGTCAGTCAAGTCGCTTGGGATTGTTCTCAACGCTGTCGAGCGGTTCGCGAATAATGAACCTTGGAGTTGAAAACTGTCAGATATCCGTCCCGGCGAATCGCGAGGTCTGGTCGATCGGCGGGATAGCAGGGTACGCGGAGGGGGAAGCAAGCGAGGGATCCGCGTTTTCCAACTGCTATGCAACCGGATCCATTGCGAGCGATTACGCCAGAACCGATGGTCTCGTCGGAACGATCCCGTTTGTAGGAGGCGTGTGCGGGCGTGCCGATCTGCGGGGCAGTGCATTCGACTCCTGCTACAACCTAGTGGATATCGCGGTGCAGGGCGGTTTGGCGGGAGGCGTGTGCGGGTATATCGGAAGCTCGCCCAGTGCCACGCGCGTAAACCGATGCGCGAACTTCGCTTTGGTGTCGAACGAGGCCGGCCCGGCTGGTGGGATTGCTGGCTATACCGAGTCGAGCTATTACGAGGGAACGCAGACCGAGGAATGCCTGAATGCGGGGCCTGTTCGCGGCTCCGGTCTGGCCGGGGGAGTGTTCGGGCACTTCGGAGGCAACTCGACGATCGCAAACTGCTTCAATGCCGCGAAGGTGACCGACAGTACCGCTCAAAGCGATGGAAGCACGCAAAGCTCGGCCGGTGGTCTGGCAGGCGAGAACCTGCTCTATACGAACTGCAAAAACTTTTACAACGTGGGGGATGTTATTGCTGAAGGAGGTGGCGGGCGCGCAGATCACGTCGTCCCCGATTGCGATAACCGCAGCGGACTTACCCAGTCCGGGGTGTATTGCTCAGACGCGGCGGATTTGCAAGGTCGGCCATATAAAGCGGTAGAGGCCTTGACCGATGCGGAAATGAGGATCGCCGACTCGTTCGCCGGGTTCGACTTCGAGAACGTTTGGCGCATGGGCTCCGGCACGTACGGATATCCTGTTTTGAAGTTCCTTCCGGTCGGCTTCGAACGGCATCTTGTCGCAGGAGGCGATCCCGAAAAGCCGGACATGGGAAGCGCGACGGTCTACTTTCATACGACCGTCGGCGTGGACAAAGACGCCCCGCTGTATGACGGAGTCGATCTCAAGGGGCAGAAGTGGCTGGATCGGGAGCTGTCGTTGGACTGGGGCGACACGCTGTTCCATGCACCGGCGACGAACTACGAGCATCGGCTGGCACGGCTTGGAATCGCGCTCAGCATGATGGAATATGCTGAAGGAAGGTTCGTCAATTCCGAGTATTCCGAAGTCGTCCCAAGGGTAGAGGGAGATAAAACCTGGCAGAGCGTGTACACCGAGGAGGATAAGGCCGCTTCGTACGCCTTTAGGACGCTGCGATCGATGGGGTTTGCCGATGAGGATATCGCCAACTACTTCTATCGGGATGAGCAGCGCGCGAATTCGTATGACACCTGCGCTTTCACGCTGGCTTACAAGGATATAGCACTGGCGGATGGAAGCACGGTTCCCCTCGTTATGGTCTTGGTGCGCGGCACGGCGGCGAATGCGGAATGGGTCGGTAACTTCAATGTTTCGAATGAGGAAAAAGACGATATCGGCTATCACGAAAGCTTTATGAAGGCATCTGGTGAGATCGCATTGGCCCTGCAAGACTTCTTGAAGGGGAGGAACATCGATTCTTCCGACGTAAGGTATTTTCTAACAGGTCATAGCCGCGGGGGCTCGGTAGCGAATATCCAAGCCGCCGCTCTTTCCAGGACGGTGGGCGGTGAGAACGTGTATGCGTACACGTTCGCCTCTCCGAACGGGGTGTCGCAAGACGTGATGGAAGGGGAAGACTTCGACAACATCATAAACATTGTGAACCCCGAAGATTTAGTGACAAAGGCGCCCCTGTCCAAGTGGGGCTATGCTCGCTACGGTGTGTCTTTATGCACGCCTTCAAAATCCAATTCCTCAGAGTATACTCGGCAATATCTTCCAGTGATGCGACAGTATTTTGCTCAGTATTCGAGTAACGAGACCTACCATCCATATTTCACGGGTGCGCTCGCTTCGAATGCGGCTGTTGAAGCGGTATTCTCGCTATCTCCCAGCATTGCCGGATTCTATGGACGGCTCTACGGCCTTCCGGGTTTCAATTTGATAGACAAGCATCAAACCGACGAGCTGGAATGGACGTCATTTCACGCGATGCTAGAAGCTTTTATGAAGTTGAAGTTCACCGGTTCGGAGAATCTGACGAGTGCCGATTGGGCGGCGCTTGTGTATTGCGCGGCACCTGCGGCAATCGGCATCGTGAAGGTCGTCGAAGCCATAGGATTGCACCCGATCGTCTCGACTGCGGGTGGAGCTGTGATCGGCATCGCTGCCGTCGACATCGCTTTAAACCTCGCCGATGCGCATTGTGGGGAGACGTATCTTGCATGGATGATGACCTCTGACACCGTGGCGATGTATAAGAATCGTTTCAAGGGAATAGCCGTCGCATGTCCTGTCGATGTGCATGTCAGGGATTCTGAGGGAAGGTTGGTCGCCAGTATCGAGGACGATAAGGTGGACGAGTCCATCATGCAGGATGGTCTCGCAGCTACCGTCGATGAAAATGGAGTCAAGAAGGTCGATATACCCGATGACGATACCTATTCCGTCGAGCTCGTCGCGACGGGCGATGGCGAGATGGATTATACCATCAGCGAATACGAAGGCGAAGGAGCCTCGCTTCGCCACGTGCAATTCCGCGACGTGCCTTTGTCCGAAGGGGAGCGGTTCGAGGGCGTGATATCCGAAGGGGAGGGCAACCTTGCTTCGACGTTTTCCATCCACAGCTCCTATGGGGAGACGATAGAGCCTGACGCAGAGTACGGCGGAGGCGACGTCGATAATCTGACAGTGACCGTCGAAGCACAAGGCCAGGGCAACGCCTGGGGCAACGCGCGCGTTACGAAAGGGTCGCCCGTCACCGTCGAAGCGCAGCCGCTTGGCGAGGCGGTCTTCGACGGATGGTACGAACACGGCAGTCTTGTGAGCGAAAGCGCGAGCTACTCGTTCCAGGTCGAGGATTCGCGAGCGTTGGTAGCGAAATTTAAGGATGCCGGCCAGGGCCCGGGGGAGGGTCCAAGCGAGTCCGAGGGCGGAGAGGGAGACGGACGATTCTCGGAAGGAGCTGATGAAAATGCAGGAGCGCGCGGCGTCTCGCCTTCCGTCGCGCGTTTGGCTTCGACGCGCGACGACAGTGCCGTGAACTTGGCGCCTGCCTGCGCGCTGCTGGCGCTGCTCGGATGGTCGATTGCGATTGCCATAAGAAGGCGCTTGCGATAGCGGGAAGATCCGGGCGTCGCTGAAGCGGAGCGAGCGCGTTCGGGCGTCTCTTGAGTGGGGGCGGACGTCGCTTGAGGGGCTCGCTTGATCGGTTCGGGCGTTGCTGGAACAACCGTCGGGGGTTGGAGGGATCGTAGAAAAGGCGCGCTTTCGAGCGCGTCTTTTTCGTTCTGTACGGCGAATTGTGGTACTATGCATGCGAACATTCGTTTGCAGAAGAAGTGAGGACGATGACGCTCGTCGAACGTACCATCTTGGGCATCGATCCCGGTCTGGCGAACACCGGCTGGGGCATCGTGGCGCAGCGCGGGCCGCACCTGACATGCCGCGCATATGGGTGTGTTTCCACATCGAAGGACGCGCCACTCGCCCAGCGGCTGCACAAGATCCATGAGCAGATGGCTGCCGTCGTCGCACGGTTCGAGCCTTCGTGCGCGGGCATCGAGACCGTGTGGTTCGGCGCGAATGTGCAGAGCGCCTTCGCTACGGGCCAAGCGCGCGGGGCCGCGCTCGTCGCGTGCGCCGATCGCGGGCTCGAGGTGCTCGAGTTCTCGCCCAGCCAGATCAAGCTGGCGGTGGTGGGCACGGGCTCGGCCGAGAAGGACCAGGTGCAGTACATGGTGCGCCAGCTGCTCGCGCTCGACGACGTGCCGCGGCCCGATCACGCGGCCGATGCACTAGCCGCGGCCATATGTTATACGACGCACGAGGGCTTTGCGCAGCGCACCGGGGCGGCGTGCGTGGCCTATGATTCCCCCAATTCGGGAAAGGACCTGCGATGATCGCGTTTCTGAAAGGCACCTTGGCGGGCAAGACGACCTCCTCCGCAGTCGTCGAGGTTGCTGGCGTAGGCTATGCCGTGGGAATGTCGCAAGCGGCCCTCTCGAAGCTGCCCGAGATGGGCGGCGCGGTGGAGGTGCACACGTATCTTCAGGTGAGCGATAGCGGAATCGCGCTGTACGGCTTCCTCACCTTGGAGGAGAAGGCGCTGTTCGAGCGCCTGATCGGCGTGGGCGGGGTGGGGCCGAAGGTGGCGCTCGCCGCACTCTCGGCGTTCTCGCCGGCGGCGCTCGTGGCCGCCGTGCAGGCGCAGGACGTGGCCGCCGTTCAGCGCATCCCCGGCGTGGGCAAGAAGACAGCCTCGCGTATCATCCTCGAACTCAAGGGCTCGTTCGACCAGGGAATCGCGGGGCTCTTCGAGGACGAAGCTCCGATCGCTGCCGTTATGGCGGAGCGGCTGGCCGGCGCACGGGAGGCGCTCCTGTCCATGGGCTTCACCTCCGCAGAGGCGGAGGTGGCCCTCAAGGGCGCGCCCGAGGACGGCGATGAGAGCGTGCTGGTACAATACGCTCTGAAACGACTGGGATCGAACGCGTAGGCGTACCGCGCCGATGAAACGGATAGGCGGCCATGGCTGACAACGGCATCGAAATAGAGGGGCTCGTGTTCGAGGCGGACGCCGCCACCGGCGACGCTCGTCCGGCTTCGCGCGGCGAAGCGCATGCGCGCACGGTCGGAGCCGAGCTCACCGAGGACGACCTCGCGCTCGATCGCAGCCTGCGCCCGAAGCGTCTCGGCGACTACCTGGGTCAGGCGAAGATCAAGGAGTCGCTCGCCATCCTCATCGAAGCGGCCCAGGCGCGCGGCGATGTGGTGGACCACATCCTGTTCTCTGGGCCTCCGGGGCTTGGCAAGACCACGCTCGCCACGGTGGTGGCCAACGAGCTGGGCGCCAACATCAAGACCACGAGCGGGCCCGCCATCGAGCGCACGGGCGACCTCGCTGCCATCCTCACGAATCTCGAGGAGGGCGACGTCCTGTTCATCGACGAGATCCACCGTCTGAACCGCATGGTGGAGGAGGTACTCTACCCTGCGCTCGAGGACTTCGCCCTCGACATCGTGGTGGGGAAGGGTCCGGCGGCGCGCTCCATCCGTCTCGATCTGCCGCATTTCACGCTCGTTGGCGCGACGACGCGCACAGGGCTGCTTACCGGCCCTTTGCGCGACCGTTTCGGCATCGTGTTCCGGCTGCAGTACTACACGCCCGAGGAGTTGGCCTCCATTGTGCGGCGTTCGGCGTCCATTTTGGGGGTGAGCATCGCCGAGGACGGGGCGCTTGAGATCGCACGGCGTAGTCGCGGTACTCCACGTTTGGCGAACCGCCTGCTCAAACGCGTGCGAGACTGGGCGCAGGTGCGCGGCGACGGTGACATCGACGAGGATGTGGCAGCCCAGGCCTTGAGCTTTTTTGAGGTTGACTCGCTCGGCCTCGACAACATGGACAACCGCATCCTCGAGCTGCTCGCGGTGCAGTTCGGCGGCCGGCCCGTCGGCCTCACCACGCTTGCTTCCGCGCTCTCGGAGGACACAGATACGCTCGAAGACGTGTACGAGCCTTATCTTATGCAACAGGGGCTCATGGTGCGCACGCCGAAGGGGCGCCAGGCAACCGAGCGGGCCTACGAGCACTTGGGAATCAGACAGGTCGACTCTCAGTGACCTGCTGTGCTCTATCGATCAGCAAGGGCCTCTCCGAAGCCTCGGAGCGCCGTATTGCTGGCCGGGCGCACGGCTCGCCGCGGTCGAGCGCAGAAGCGGCAAGGCGGAACATCGAAGAAGACTGCAGTGTCGGCGGAGTACTCCGTTCGACAGAACGGAGGACGAAGCATGCTCGAGCAAGACTACCTTATGCGGATCATCCTGCAATACGCCGAGATCCTGCGCCGCAGCTGGTTCAAGGCTCGGGAGGAGGGGGATCCGAAAGCGGCGGCTGCGATGCTGGAGGACGCTGTCGGCGAGGCGACCGATATCGACGGCACGACACTGCTGTCACTGTCACCTGATTCCGTCGCGCGTGTGCTCCAGGTGTCGGGGACCGATCCTCGCGTGATCGAATTCGTGGTGCGCAGCCTTGCGCTCGCTTCCGTATACTTGCGCGATGCCAACGAAGGATCGCTCGCCGATCTGCGCTTGCAGCAGGCGCGGTCGTTGGCGGACGCGTACGGGCTCTATCTGCCCGAGAATCCCGAGGACTTGGCCGACCTGCTCGACGACGAGGGGCTTCCGGGCGAGTCTGCCATCGTCGACATCGAAGCCGGATGCGGGCTCGATGCGTCGTTCGCGAGCGAGCAGCCAGACGATCCGAGCCAGGAAGACGGCGATTTCTGCCGATAGGCTTTCGCGGGCCCTTCAGCTGCGGAGGCCGCTGGTGTCGCGCTGCGGACGCTTTCTGGACCGCACGAAAGCTCTGCGGTCGCGCCGGCACGATATCCCGAGATGCTTGTCCGCCGTACAGGTGTGCGCTCGCTGTGCGCCGGAAACGTAAGAACCTCGAGCCCATTCTGACGAAAGGGTAAAAATCTCAGCAAAAGGAAGAATCCCGACCCTTTTCGCTTCGGTTTAGCGTATAGTGAACGTGTGCTCTCGAGGTGAGAGCGAGTGTTGCCGCCATGCAGCACGCAGTGTTACCTCCTTGAGGAGTCAAGGAGAGGAAAGAGGATTTAAAATGGCGGAAGGTACTGTGAAGTGGTTCAACCCCGAAAAAGGCTATGGGTTCATCTCCCAGAATGACGGCGAAGATCTCTTCGTTCATTTTTCTGAGATCAAGATGGACGGGTTCAAGACTCTCGACGAGGGACAGGCTGTCCAGTTCGACGTCACGACCGGCCAGAATGGCAAGCTCCAGGCAAGCAACGTGACGAAGGCGTAAGCACGATTCACAAAAACATGCCGAAATGGCCCCGCAGCGCGGGGTCATTTTTGTAGGTAGGCCGCAACGCCGAGGCTTTTCGATTCGCTCGGGCTGCGCAGTGCGCTGTGCGTCCCAATGTGAGGATGGGCAATGACGAACTCCATCAATCCCTACGAAGGCGCTTCATCTTACAATCGGTTCCTCATGCAGGAGGACCTGCCGGGCGTCTTCCATAGCAGCTATGCCATCGAGAACTTCTATTTCACGGATCGCCTTGACCTGTTTGCCGTTGTCGAGCCGGGTCGAAGAGCCCTGCTCATCGACACGGGCCACCCTGTCATGTGCGGTACCGAACCGATCGACCGCGCAGTGGAGGACAACGACGTTCCCTGGGAGAACGTCGAAGTGTTTTTGACGCACTTCCATGACGATCACGACGAGAACCTGCAGTACGTTCTCGATCGGGGCGCCGGAGCCTTCTACAGTGGACCGGCGGTTCCGTGGACCGAAGCGTCGCGCGAGGCTTTTCTTCGTCAAACAGGGGCGCTTCGCGCAGGCGATCGTGCTATCTCGGACTGGGCCGATATCCTCATGGGTCGTGATCATTTCACGCCTGCGCTGGAGGAGCGCGTGAGACAGCTGCCCGAGGGCGAAGCGCTGTCGATAGCAGGATACGACCTGGAGGTGCTGTACACGCCGGGCCATACCGTGGAGCATGCGAGCTTGCTCGAACGGAAGCACAGCTTCCTCTTCGCGGGCGACCATCTGCTCGATTCCGCTCCGGGGCTCATGCAGTTCGATGCGTCGAGCCGGTTGCTCGAACGCTTTTTCGAAAGCTTGCACGATATCCGCGCCATGCGCCTTCGTACCGCATTCATGAGTCATCGGGACTCGTTCACGAGCGCGGACGAAGTGAATGCCTTCATTGACAGTGTGTTCGCGAAGTATGAAAAGCCGCTCGACCGTGTTCGGGGGCTCGTGCGTGAGCTCGGACCGGTCAGCGTGTATGAACTGGCGCGCTCGTTTTACGCATATCTGCCCCAGGGCCTGGCCGGCGAACCCGAAAACCGCCGCGTACGCCGCGTCGCCATTCCGTTTGCCTACCTGGAGTATCTGGTCGAGCACGGCGAAGCGGAGCGTCATGAGGACGGCGACGGCTGCTTCCTGTACGAGGCGACGCGCTGAGGCCGTGGAGGGCGCGCGCCGCTTGCGGCCGCTGGCTTTCTAGCGGATGAACATCGCGTCGCCGAAGGAGAGCATGCGGTAGCGCTCTTTGACCGCATGCCGGTAGGCAGCCATGATGCGCTCGCGTGTGGAGAATGCGCTCACGAGCATCATGAGGGTCGAGCGCGGGACATGGAAGTTCGTGACCAAGGCATCCACCACGTGGAATTGGTATCCAGGTAGGATATATAGCGAGGTTGCTTCTCGCTCGCGCGACGCGAGGACGCCCGCTTCGGCGTCCCAAGCGCTTTCGAGGCTGCGAACGCTTGTCGTGCCGACGGCGATCACGCGCCCGCCGCGCTCGCGCGTCTCGGTAACGGCGTCGACGGTGCGCTGGGGCACGGTGTAGTACTCCGTATGGATGACGTGGCGCTCGGGGTCGTCCTCGTCCACGATGCGGAACGTGTCCAGGCCCACTTCGAGCTCCACCGTTTCCCAGCGCACGTGCCGTTCCTGGAGGCTCGCGATGAGCTCAGGCGTGAAATGGAGGCCTGCCGTGGGCGCCGCCGCTGAGCTTTCGCGACGGGAGTACACGGTTTGGTAGAGCTCCTCGTCGCCTGAGTAGTCCTTGATGTAGGGCGGGAGTGGCGTGTGGCCCACCGCGTGCAGCGCTTCGTCGAGGGAGGGCAGCTGCGTGGTGAGGCGCGCGATGCGCTCGCCTTTCTGCGCACCATCGGTCGATGCGGATTGGCTCGAGGGCGCGGCCCAATCCACGATCTCGGCCGACAGCGCTACGTTGCCCGCAGCGTCGGTGAAGTCCACGACTGCGCCCGTACCGGGTTTGAGGCGCTTGCCGGGGCGCACGAGCACCTCCCAGAGTGCGCTTCGGTTCTCCAGGGGCGTGCCATGCTGACGCAGCAGGAACACCTCGGCCGCTCCGCCCGTGCCCCGCTTCGCACCCAGAAGACGCGCCGGCATGACGCGGGTCTCATTAGCTATCAGAAGGTCGCCGGGGTGCAGATAGTCGGCGATGTCTCGGAAGATGCGATCTTCCAGCGCGCCGGTCGCACGATCCATGACGAGCATGCGGCAGCCGTCGCGCTCGGCGGCGGGCTTCTGCGCGATGAGTTCTTCGGGCAGGTCGTAGTCGAAGTCGGAGGTCTTCATGCGAGTGGATCCTTCGGGCGGTTCGCGGGTGGTCGTCGAACTGCCTATTATAGGCGTTCTCATGCCCGACAACAGGCAGGTATTCCTCGAGTTCCCTACCGCACGAGAAGGAAGCGGCTTCCAGACGGTCATCGAAGGATGACGCGCATTGCATTTGCTTCAGCCCTACCGGGGTCTGCGCTCGCTATCGAGCTCCCTATACGCTTGGGCGGGGACGGCTCCCCGTCCAAGCGCGTCTCGGGAGCCTGTACGGACGTTCTGTGGAAGAAATCCAAATTACGAGCCTATCCGTCCGAACGCTCCTGCTCGCGGAGGGCTTTCAGGGCGGCGCGCTTCTTCGCCTGCTTCTCGGCGTAGGCCTGGCGCTCGGCGCGCTTGGTCGCGCGGGCGGCCTCCTCTGCGGCGCGTTCGTCGGCGTGCGCGGCGGCCTTGGCCTCGCGCTCTGCGACGCGCTGGCGCTTGCGCTGGGCGCGCTCGGCGGCGGCTTCGGCTTCGGAGAAGCGACAGCCGCAGAAGTTCTGGCGGTACATGCCCATCGCGCGGCTGCGGCGGGCCGCCTCGTCGTAGAAGGGGCGGTAGTCCTCGAAGTGGGCGTCGACACCCGCATGCGCGGCGGCGCGCTCCAGCTCCTCGCGGATAACGTCGATGAACTGGTAGGGGCTCACCGACAGCGTGGTGCCCACGGCGTCGAAGCCCCGTTCGGCGGCGCTGCGGGCGGCCTCCTCGAAGCGTAGGCGGTAGCAGGCGCGGCAGCGGGCCTCGCGCAAGGGAGCCTCTGTCGCGCAGCGCAGTACGTCGCCGCCCGCCGCCTCGAGCGCGGACTCGCCAACTCTCCCGGCCGAGGCCTCCCAGGCGCCCGGGGCGTAGGGCCCTTCCAGCACGGGAAGGCCCTCGTTGCCGGCCCACGTGCGCAGCGTGCCCAGGCGGTGCGCGTACTCGCTCGCCGGCGCGATGTTCGAGTTCGTGTAATATAAGGCAAGGTCGTGCCCCGCCGCGCGCAGAATGCGCGTCGGCTCGAGCGAGCACGGTCCGCAGCAGGCATGAAGTAGCAATTTCATCGGGTTTCGCACGCTCCTTCGCATCGTCGCCTATACTACCATGACGACAACGACGCACGTCATCGAGCAAAGGAACAACGCAATGGACGAACGCACCGCCCCCTCGCCATCCCACACGGAAGACCTGCTGGACTCGTGGAACGCCCGGGCGGCCTCGAACGCGCCCGCAACGCCGGACGGGACCGGCTCGCGCGCCTACCGCGCGATCTTCTTCGACCTGGACGGCACGCTGCTGCCCATGGAGATAGAGGAGTTCCTAGGCGCGTACTTCAAGGCCATCGCGCGTTTCGTGGCTGAGCGGGGCCTCGACGCGCAGGCATTCTCCGCCGGCCTCAAGGCGGGCATCGGCGCCATGGCGGCCCACGATGACGGCCGCGCGAACGCCGAGGCGTACTGGGAGGCGTTCTTCCCGCATGTGGAAGGCGGCGAAGGGGAGTGGCTGCCCCTGCTCAACGAGTTCTACGAGCACGACTTCGGCGCCATCGGCGAAGGCGTGCAGGCGAACCCCGCCTGTGCCCGAGCCGTCGCGGCGCTGGCGGCCAAGGGCTACCCGCTCGTGCTGGCCACCATGCCCATGTTCCCGCGACGCGCCGTGGAGTGGCGCCTCGCTTGGGCCGGCGTCGATCCGGCGCACTTCTCGCGTCTGACGTCGTTCGAGAACTCCACGAGCGTGAAGCCGAAGCCGGCGTACTACGCCGAGAACCTGGCGGCTTGCGGCCTTGCCGGCGCCGACGTGCTCATGGTGGGGAACAACACGGTGGAGGATCTGGCTGCCTGCAGCTTGGGCGCCGACGCGTTTCTCGTCACGGACCACCTGCTCGACCCGACGGACGGCTTCGACCTCTCGTCCGTGAGGCACGGTGCCATGGAGGAGTTCGCCGTTTGGGCCGAGGCGCTGCCTCCGTGCGCGAACCCGGCCTGCGGCATCGAGGCGGGGGCCGTGGCGGCCGCTGCGCGCGAGGAGGCCCTAGCCGCCTGCGGATCGGAGGCCTAGCATGGCGCTGTTCGACTGCGCCTGCGAGGCGACGAGCGGCCACGCCCGCGCGCTCTCCTACGAGACGGCCCACGGGACGTTCCATACGCCCATGTTCATGCCCGTGGGCACGAGCGCCACAGTGAAGGGCGTTACCGCAGGCCAGCTGCGCGATCTGAACTCCCAGGTGGTGCTCGCGAACACCTACCACCTGTCGCTGCGCCCCGGCGCCGACGTGGTGGCCGAGGCCGGCGGGGTGCACCGCTTCATGAACTACGACGGCCCCATGCTCACCGACTCGGGCGGGTTCCAGGTGTTCAGCCTGGCCGACACGCTCAAGCTGGACGACGACGGCCTCACGTTCCGCTCCATCTACGACGGCTCGAAGATCCGCTGGACGCCCGAGTCCAACATGGCCATACAGGAAGAGCTCGGCGCCGATATCGCCATGCAGCTCGACCAGTGCACGCCGTACCCGGCCGAGCACGCGTTCGTGGCGAAGGCCGTGGACCTGTCGGCCAACTGGGCGCGCCGCTGCCTGGCTGCGCACGTCCGGCCCGACCAGACGCTCTTCGGCATCGTGCAGGGCGGCATGGAGCTGGACCTGCGGCTGGAATCCATCCGCCGCCTACGCGAGATCGAGGAGGAAAGCCTGGCTGCGGGCGGGCGCCGCTTCGGCGGCTTCGGCATCGGAGGCTACTCGGTGGGCGAGGACCACGAGGTGATGTTCGAGACGCTGGGCCCCGTGGCGCGCGCGTGCCCGGAGGACCGCCCGCGCTACCTCATGGGGGTGGGCAACCCCACCACGCTCGTGCGCGCGGTGCGCGAGGGCGTGGACATGTTCGACTGCGTGCTGCCTACCCGCACGGCTCGCATGGGAACGGCGTTCTCGTCCACGGGCCGCATGAACATGCGCAACGCGAAGTTCACGCGGGACTTCGGCCCGCTCGACGCCGCCTGCACGTGCCCCACGTGCCGAAACCACAGCCGCGCCTACATCCGGCACCTTGTGAAGCAGAACGAGATGCTCGGCGGCATCCTGCTCTCCATCCACAACCTGCACTACCTCATCGACCTCATGCGCCGCGTGCGCGAGGCGGTGCTGGCCGACGCCTACGAGGAGTTCTACGCGGCGTGGATGGCCAGCCCAGCGGCGAGCGATTACTAGCACCTGCCGCCCAATCGCCAGCCGGGAGGAGCATGGACTGCATCGGTTCCGGCTTTCGCGGAGATAATGAGCCCCCCGGTATCCCAGGCGGCCGTTTTGTGGCACAATGAATCGGTTATCGTGCGGGCGGTCGGATTGGCATGCCCGCGAAGTTCGAAGGTTGATCGGGGAGAACGTCGCATGGCGAAAGCGCAGAAAGCCAAGAAGCAAAAACGGCCAGGCCGGTCGATGGACCGGCGCAACGTCTGGCTGCTCATCATCACGACCCTGCTCGTCATCGGGTCTGTTTTCGCGTTCACCCCGCCGCAGGAGCGCATCAACCAGGGTCTTGACATTCAGGGCGGTCTGTCGGTGGTGCTCACTGCGAAGAGCACCGATGGTGCCGAGATCACTCCCGAGGAAATGGAGAGCAGCCGGGCAATCATCGAGAGCCGTGTCAATGCGCTCGGTGCATCGGAGGCCGTCGTGCAGGTGCAGGGTTCCGACCAGATCCTCGTGCAGATACCGGGCCTCACCAATACTGAAGACGCCCTTGAGACTATCGGCAAGACGGGCAAACTCGAGTTCGCCCGTCTCGATTCGTTCACCGACAATGATGTGAAGAAGAAGATAGAAGAGGGTCAGTACGCCGGCGAGAGAACCGTGAGCGACGACTTGGGCATTCTCACGCTCCCTTCGGGCGAGGTGCAGCACCTCGAGGTGGAGGACGGCACGTACACGCCCCTCGTCAGCGGCGCTGACATCACGAAGGTGACCATCGGCAAAGAGGGCGAGACGAGCGCCAACTACGCCGTGCTCGTGAACCTCGACAGCGAGGGCGCGGCGGCGTTCGCCGCGGCTACGAAAGAGCTTGCGCCTACGAAGGGCAGGATCGTCATCATCCTGGATAACGAGGTGCAGTCGGCGCCGGCGGTGCAGTCCGAGATACCCAATGGTGAGGTGAAGATCACCGGCCACTATACGCTGGAGGAAGCGCAATCGCTGCAAACCGTACTGGAGAGCGGTTCGCTGCCCGTAAGCTTCGAATACGCGCAGAGCCAAACGGTGGGGCCGACGCTCGGCCAGGACGCGCTGCGCTCCGGCGTGCTCGTGGCGCTTATAGGCCTTGCCGTGGTCATGCTCTACCTGCTGTTCTTCTATCGCGGCCTCGGCCTTATCACGGCGGCGGCAATGGGCATCTTCTCGGTGCTGTACCTGGGCATTTTGGCCGTGCTGTCTCATTTCGGCCTGTTCAGCCTGTCGCTTGCGGGCATTGCGGGCATCGTGCTGACCATCGGCATGGCGGCGGACTCTTCCATCCTCACGATGGAGCGCTTCCGCGAGGAAATCCGCATGGGCAGAAGCGTCCGTGCGGCTTCCATCACCGGCGTGAAGCACGCCATCGTCACGTCCATCGACGCGGACCTCGTCACGTTGGTTAGTGCGCTGTCCCTGTTCTTCCTGGCCAGCGCTTCGGTCAAGGGCTTCGGCCTGACGCTTGCACTCGGCATCTTCTGCGACATCGCCATGATGCTCCTGTTCAAGGCGCCGCTCATCCGCCTGCTTGCACCGGGCACGATCGTGAAGCATCCCGGGTTCTGGGGCGTGCGCGATGCCGAGCAGGCCGCCGGCGACTACAAGGCACTCGCCGCTGCCGAAGGCGCGAGCGTGTCTGCAGCTGAGGTGGGCGAGGCTATGAATCCTGCGGCTTCCGAGAAGGAGGCCGCGCGCAAGGCGGGCGCCGCAGGAGAGGCAGCTGCGAAGGCAGCGCGCAAACCGCGTGGCAAGTTCATCAAACGCGATATCAACTTTCTCGGCTATCGGCGCGTGTTCCTCACTGCGGCCGCCGTGCTTGTGGTGGCGGCTTTCGCCATCGTGGGCGTGCGCGGGTTGAACTTCGGCATCGAATTTATCGGCGGTACATCGGTGGCCTTCCATGGCACGGGCGATGTGACCACCGAGCAGATGCGCACCGCCTTCGACCAGGCAGGCGAGCCCGATGCCGTCATCCAGACGACAGAGGCCGATGGCGACGCGGGCTTCCTCGTGCGCACCACCACAACGAGTGCCGAAGAGGCGACGCAACGCGCCAATCAGGTTGCCGACGAACTGGGGCTTTCGACCGAGAGCTTCGAGGTGACCACCATCGGACCCGACTGGGGGGCGAGCGTCATCCAGTCGTCGCTCATAGCGTTCCTCGTGTCCATCGTGCTCATCATCATCTACATCGCCATTCGCTTCGAATACAAGATGGGCGTGACGGCCATCGTTGCGCTGCTGCACGACCTCATACTTGTGATGGGGGTATATGCGCTCGTCGGACGAGAGGTGAATCCGAACACCATCGCCGCGCTGCTCACCATCCTCGGTTACTCGCTCTACGATACGGTGGTCGTCTTCCACCGCGTGAGCGACAACATGAAGGCTGACGATGTGAAGTGCACGTTCATGACGATGGCAAACCATTCCATCAACCAGGTGTTCGTGCGCACGATCAACACGACGCTCACCTCGCTCATTCCCGTGCTCGCCATGCTCCTGTTCGGCGGCGAAACGTTGAAGGACTTCGCGTTCGCCATGGTTATCGGCCTGGTGTGCGGTTCGTACTCGTCCATCGCGGTAGCCACGCCGCTGTTCGCGCTTTGGAAAACGCGCGAGCCGCGCTATGCTAAGCTCCAGAAGAAGTTCGGACCGGAGATCGGCCGCTTCGAGTTTGGGAAGCCGAATGCGCTTGCAAGCGCGGCTGTGCCGAAGAAGGCGGCGGATCCTGCTTCGATCGCTGAGGAAGCGTCGAAGTCTTCCGTTGCGGCGGATTCGAGCGCGGCAACGTACGCGCAATCCGCTTCGGAAGGCTCGGAACGCGGCTCGAAGGGAGCGGTAAAACCGCCGAAGGCCAAACGAAAAAAGCGTCCTGACAAGAAGTAGACACCGGATCCCTCTTCGGGGTCCTGTGCGATACGAGCCGAAACTGCATCGCTGCCCGGAAGGAGCCGACCATGCGTGAAGGAAGTGCCCCGAATTTCTGCCCTCCTGTTGAAGAGGGTATCGTTATCGTGCTCGAGGACGATAACGGAGAGCGCCTCGAGTTCGAGTTCCTCGGTCTTATTCTGCACGGGCAACGACGCTACGGATTCTTCTTTCCGCTAACAGATGACGAACCGGTGGGTTCTTCTGGCGAAGTAGTCCTGCTCGAGGTGACCGAACTCGACGACGAGGGCCAGCCGTCTGCTTTCGAGTTGGTCGACGATGAGGCTGTCGCTGCAGAGGTGTACGCGGACTTCCGCGATGCGACCAAAGACCTCTATGACTTTTCAGATTAATGCCCGCATGGGGCGGCGACGCCCCGCTTTTCGGATTGCGCCCCTCTTTTCAAGGTAAAGGGAGGGGAAGCGGCGTACTGGAGGGGGCTAGCGGCCGAGCGGATCCCATCCGGACGGCGGCTTGACCTGTTCTGACTGCGCAATGGCTGCCTGGTACATGATTTCATGGTAGATGGACTGCTCGAAAGTGCAGACTTCCTCCTCGGTGTCCGCGAGTTCGAATATACGAGCTGCCGCCTGCTTGATCATGGTCATCAGGTGCTCGTATTCGCCTGTGTATGCGCTGTTCATGTCCTGCCTTCCTGCTCTCTCGCTTCGAGTGCATCGGCACCCGGTTATCCCCGACCGTAAACCTCTTGTTTTATTGGCGTTGTGTAAACTATAGTTTACGACTTTTCGTCCAAGCGAGGCTAGCCTTTAACGGGCATGGAGAACACTTCATTAAAAACCCAGCTTGGTGACAATATTGCGAGACTGCGGGTTGAGGCCGGCATCACGCAATGTTCTTTCGCGCTAATGGTTGGGGTAAGCCGCCAGTATCTGATCGACATCGAAAACGGGCGCGCCAATCCGACGGTCGACATGCTGGAGCGTATCGCAGGCGGCCTCGACACCCCGGTCGGCAAGCTGTTCCAAGGAGTGTAAACGAGGCGGACGGATGAATGGGCGCGGCCCCTCCGTTGAGTCTTCGCCATGCTCTCACGCTCGATCGCATGCGCGTTGCATGTCGACGGGATTCCAGCTTCCATCGATGTCGCATATCCAGGCTTCGGGCTCATCCACGGTGAAGAACGTCAATGTCTCATCGTCGGGACCATCGTAGCATTCTCCGAGACCGATCATATGGTCAAAGCCTGCACGTCGGACATCCGCGCTTGCCCGATCGGTCAGGTTCGCGCAGCCGCGCAAGACGACCCAGCCGTTCCCCGGTTTCCACGCGCTCAGTTCGAACTTGGGATTCGCCTGGAGTTCTCTATAGACGTCCTTCGTCGTGGCCGTGCAGAACCATATGTGGCCATCCTGCTCGGCTGCGAAGCTGAAGGGGCGCACGTGCGGCTGATCTCCATCGCAGGTGGCAAGGTACCAGGCCGGCACACTCGTAAGGTACTCGATGATGGTCTTCGTTCCGTTCATGGGCACTGCCTTTCTCGGAGTGGGCGCCGGAGCGCGACCGGCTCGGGGCTGCTGTTGTGCTCACAGGCGCTGGCGGGATCGGCCGGCGGCAAGGCAAGGCCGCTTTCCCGCACGCTGCGCTCAGAAAGCCACGGGTTTCCATTCGTCATGATTGCAGATCCATGCTTGCGGATTCTCAACCGAGAAGAACACGAGCGTCGGATCGTTCGGTCCTTCATAGTGCTCTCCCAATCCGGTGAGATGGTCGTAACCCGCTTGCCGGATGTCGTCGGACACCCGGTCGTCCAGCCCGGCCTCGCCGCGGAGGATGAGCCAGCCATGGCCGGGCCACCACGACGTGGCCTCGATGTTCCGGTTGATCGCGAGCTCCTCCCAGACGTCCTTCGTCGTAGCCGTGCAGAACCATATGCGGCCATCCTGCTCGGCGGCGAAGCTGAAGGGGCGCACATGCGGCTGGTCATTGACGCTTGTGGCGAGGTACCAGGCGGGAACGCTCGTGAGGTACTGGAGGATGGTCTCGTTTCCGTTCATTGTCGTGCTCCTAACAGATCGTGGTCGGATAACATTCTATCTATCGAACAGCCTCCGTCCCTCGGCGCTTCGAAAATGCTGCGCGGCGACAGGGGAAGTGACGCTACAGCAGCATGTTCGCCGCGACTATTCCGGCGGTCATGGCGACGAGCGCTCCGACTCCCGCCGCGTCGAGCACGGTGAAGCGCAACGGGTGCAGGCGAGTGCGTCCCGCGCTGCCGTGGTAGCATCGTGCGTCCATGGCGGCAGAAAGTGTTTCGGCGTGGCGAAAAGCGCTTGTGAAGAGCGGGATCATGAGCGACGACAGCATGCGCAGCCCCTTCACCGGGCTACCGTCCATACCGGCTCCGCGGCTGATCTGTGCATGATAGATGGTTGCCAGTTCGCTTGCGAACTGAGGCAGAAAGCGCAGGGCTATGCCCATGATCATTCCGAGTTCGTGGGCGGGCAGCCCGAAGCGTGCGAACGGCGAGAGGAGGCGCTCGAAGGCTTCCGTGAGATCGAGGGTCAAGGTAGTCATGGTGATAAGGCTCATCCCCATCATCATGAGCACGAGGCGGGTGGCGATGAACAGGCAAGAACCGACCCCTGCTTCTGAGATGCGGATGAAGCCCCATTCGAACAGCACGGCGCCGCCCTGCACGACAAAGAGGTTCAACAGCGATGCCACCACCACGATGAACATGAGCGGGGCGAGCGATTTCGCCGCATTGACAAGGGGAATGCGCGAGAGTAGGTAGAAGCCGGCTACGAATGCAGCCACCACGCCGAGCGCCGCTGCGTTGCGGGCGCACAGCGCGGCAATGATGAACGCGCAGCCCAGCAAGAGCTTGGCGCGCGGATCCATGCGATGTAGCGGACTCGAGCCGGGATAATAGCTGCCGAAGGAGAAGACGTTCATCGGACGCCCCCTGCTATGTCGGCAAGGACGCGCGCCAGCGTCTCGCCATCGTACAGGACGTTGCCGGGTATGGGAACGCCCGCCTCCCGCAGGCTGTTCGCCATGCGCTGGGCGGCGGGGATGCCCAGCCCGATATCGTTGAGCTCGCGCGCTTGCAAGAACACGTCGCGAGGAGTGCCCAGCGCGAACATCCTGCCCTCGTTCAACACGAGCACGCGGTCGCAGCACGCAGCCAAATCATCCATGCTGTGCGAGATCATGACGACGGTGCGGCCGGCTTGATGGAGTTCGGACACAAGCCCTAAAAACTCGCGGCGCGCCGCAGGATCAAGCCCGGCGACAGGCTCGTCGAGCACGAGGATGCTCGGGCGCATGGCCAACACCCCCGCGAATGCCACGCGGCGCTGCTGGCCGCCGGATAGGGCGAACGGACTCGAATCGCGCAGCTCATCGAAATCAAGCCGCACGAGTGCGAGCGACTCGCGCACGCGTGCGTCCACCTCTTCATCTGAAAGCTTCAGGTTGCGGGGGCCGAATGCCACGTCGTTGTACACGGTATCGGCGAACAGCTGGTTTTCCGGATACTGGAACACCACGCCCACGTCGGCGCGGATGCCGGCGGCCTGCTTTTTGTCGGACACGTCTCTGCCTTCGACGAGCACCCGTCCCTCAGTGGGCCGCAGGATGCCGTTCGTGTGCTGGATGAGCGTAGACTTGCCCGATCCGGTATGACCGGCGATACCGAAGAACTCGCCTTTTCGCACGGAGAAGTCGATATCGCGCAGCGCCCAAACGGCGTCCGGGTCATTACCCCACTTCGCCTGCTTGCCCGTCTTGGAGCCTTCTTTCTTGGCGCGCGTGCGCTTGCTCGGCGGATTATAGGTGAAAGATACCCCGCGCAATTCGATGGCGGGCTCGTCTGCTTCGTTCGCGGCGTTCGCTGCGCTCGCCGTCGTGTCCGCGTCCGTCGCATTTCCGGCCACGGTGGCCGGCGCCGCGCTTCCGCTTGCGAGTGCGCGCGGCAGCGCTTCGATAAGCTGCTCCTCGCGGACGCGCACGGGCACGTCCAGACCGGCGTCGCGCAGCTTGAGTGACAGGCTGCACGCGAATGGTACCTCCAAATTGAGGTCGGATAGGATGTCGGTGCGCACGAGCACTTCCTGCGGCGGGCCGCTCAACGCAACGGTCCCGCGGTCAAGCACGACCACGCGGTCGGCTTCGGCGGCTTCCTCCATGAAATGAGTGATCATGACGATGGTCATGCCGCGTTCATGCAGGCTTCTGCATACGCGCATGAGCCCTTTGCGGCCGCGCGGGTCGAGCATGGCTGACGCTTCGTCCAAGATGAGGATCTTCGGCTGCATGCTGAGTACGCCCGCGATGGCTACGCGCTGCTTCTGGCCTCCCGACAAAGCGAACGTCTCGTGCTTTTCGAAGCCGACGAGTCCGACCTCTTGCAACGCGTCGCGCACTCGGTGTGCCAACTCGGCAGTTTCCACCCCCAGGTTCTCCGGCCCAAACGCCACGTCGTCCTCTACGAGGGAGGCCACCAATTGGTCGTCGGGGTTCTGGAATACCATGCCGGCAGTGGAGCGGATGCGGTAGACATGGCGAGGCTCCGCCGTGTCGTTTCCGTCCACTACGACGCTCCCCTTATCGGGAACGAGCAGCGCGTTCAGGTGCTTTGCCAGCGTGCTCTTGCCGCTGCCGTTGCCGCCCAGCACGCAGACGAACTCGCCGGCATCGACCTTGAGGTCGATGCCGGCGAGCGCCTGGTGCTCTCCGTCGTATGTGAACTCGATCTCCATGCACTCGATCATGCGTGCGTTCCTTACTGCTTTTCGTGGGAGCCGACTCTCGTCAGCGGCCCTTGACTTGGGATTTCTTCGGGGTAACCAGGTTCGAGACCGCCTTGTACACGATCAGCGTCAATATGGCGTTCACGATGCCTTTTACCAGGTTGAACGGCAGGATGGCGGGCAATAGCATAGGGAGGATGACATCGACGCTGCCGTACCAGAACGCCACGCCGATGGTGAGGTTCGACACCACGGCGCCTGCGGTTGCGGCCAGCACGCCCACAAGCAGGCCGATGATGCCGCTCTTGAACGTGCGTTTGCGCCGGTAGATGGCTGCTGCCGGCCACACGAAGCACAGGGTGGCAACGATGTTCATAAGCGAGCCCACCCATTCTCCAAGGATGAGTCCGTGGATGACGGCCGCAATGGCGCCCACGGCGATGCCGGCGCCCGGGCCAAACGCAAAGCCGCACACCATGGCCGGCATGAGCGAGGGATCGTAGGTGAGAAACGTCACGCCCGGGATGAGCGGAAGCTGGACGAACGACAGCAGCGCGGCGATTGCGCACATGAGGGCCATCGTTACCAGCTGCCGGGTGTCCCAGGCGTTCGTGTTCGAGAATTCGAGATCGTCCAGATCTTTTGGCGTGGTTGCGGACATAGCGAGCCACCTTCCTTTCGCGAGACAACGATTGGTGCGGGTTCGCCTCTTGCCTCGCAAAAAGAAACGAGCCCGTACGAATTCCGCTCATTCCATACGGGCTCGTGATTCGCCATGCATATGCGGCGCTGCGCGCCGTCGACGGCGAACTCTGCCTCTTCCATCCGGACTATAACCGTTGGTCCCGGGATCTAACCGGAGTCAGCCTGCTCAGGCGCGCACCTCGCGCCGTTGCAGGGTCGCGGACTTTCGGCTCATGTGGCTGCACGCGCAGTCGGCCGTTCACCGCCAGTGAGGAATCACACCTCGCCCTGAAACAGAATCCATCGCCCCGCATTGTAACCATCTTGCATCCGTATGGCAACATCTGAAGCATTGGTCGGTGGCAAACGGCGTCTTCCGGATGCGGAGCACGTTGATCGGCGCCTGTGCTATGCGGGCGATTTCTCGACCTAGCCTCCGAGTTATGTGTCTGAGCTGCATTTAAGCCGTTCGCGGCTGGTTTCGGGTACAATGGCGAACCGCTATGATCGAAATTCTTGAAACAATCGACGCTCTCGTCTGGGGTCCGGCCATGATCGCGCTCCTGTTGGGGTCGCATCTGTTCTTCACGTTCAAGACGGGGTTCATCCAGCGCAAGCTGCCCCGCGCCATCAAGCTGTCGCTGTCGAGCGACCCGGAAGGCAAAGGCGACATCAGCCACTTCGGCGCCCTCGCAACGGCGCTTGCGGCCACTATCGGCACCGGTTCCATCGTGGGCGTGGCCACAGCCATCCTCGTGGGCGGCCCGGGCGCGGTGTTCTGGATGTGGATCACCGGCGTGTTCGGCATCGCCACAAAGTACGCCGAGGTGTACGCGGCCGTGAAGTACCGCGTGCGCGATCACAACGGAGCCATGCTCGGCGGCGCCATGTACATCTGGGAACGCGCGTTCAGGCGCAACGATCAAGGAGCGCGCGATCCCGGTCCTGACGGGCGCACCCCCTGGTGGGCGAAGTTCGGCGCTGTGGCATTCGCCGCGTTCGCCGCCGTCGCCGCTATCGGCACCGGCTCGGCCGTGCAAGCCTCCGCCATGTCCGGCATCATCACGTCCAATGCGGACGTTCCCGCATGGATCGTCGGCATCGTTATCGTGGTGCTTGTCTCGGCAGTCATCTTCGGCGGCGTACAGACCATCTCGAAGGTGTGCGAGAAGCTCGTGCCGTTCATGGCTGTGGCTTACGCTGCGGGCTGCATCGTCATACTCGTGCTCAACGGGTCGCTGCTCGGTGAGGCGCTCGGCCTGATCTTGGAATGCGCCTTCACGCCCAAGGCCGCGTTCGGCGGCGCGGTGGGATCGGGCCTGATGATGGCGCTCCAGTTTGGTTGCGCGCGCGGCCTGTTCTCCAACGAGTCGGGCCTGGGGTCCGCCCCCATCGTGGCCTCGGCGGCCTCCACGCGCAACCCGGCGCAGCAGGCGCTCGTGGCGATGACCGGCACGTTCTGGTCCACTGTGGTCATCTGCGCACTCACGGGCATCGTGCTCGTGTCCACGATGCTGGCGAACCCCGATATCGCATCGTCCATCATGGCGAACCCCACCGTCTATTCCGGCGCGATGCTGGCTAGCGAGGCGTTCGCGAAGATCCCCTACATCGGCACGCCCATCCTCGTGCTCGGCATGGTGGCGTTCTCGTACACCACCATCTTGGGCTGGTCGTACTACGGCAACCGCTGCATCACGTACCTGTTCGGTCGCTACGCCATCCGTCCGTACCAGGTGATCTACGTGGCCGTGGCGTTTCTCGGCGCCATCGGCGTGGGCGACATCGTGTGGACGATTTCGGACATTGGCAACGCGCTCATGGCCATACCCAACATCATCGTCGTGCTGCTGCTCTCCGGCATGATCGCCCGCGAGACGCGCCATTACGTGTACGACGGCCATCTCGACGAAGCCGACGACACGCCCATCCCGCAGCTAGAGAGCAAGTAGCTTCCGTCGCACGCTTTCCGCTGCTTCGATACCGCTCCCGCTCCGCGCGGCCCGCAGCCGTTCGCTGAGAATTTCGCGTTTGTTAACGAACCGTAAGGTTTACCGTCGCTATAATCCGATTGCTTTAGCGTGCGAAAGTACCCGTTCCGAAAGGATTCGTTGCTCGGCGTCTGGCCTGGGTCGCATGGCTGTCGTAAGAGCGAGGATCTCCGTTTCGGCGCCGGTCCTTTCCCATGCTCGGTCGCGGCGGCGCGTGAGGCTTCGGCGCCATGCCGCATTGCCAAGGAGAGAGAGGATATCTGCATGGACATTGTCCAGATGATCAACGACATCGACGCCTTCGTGTGGGGGCCGCCGATGATCGTGCTGCTGTTGGGGTCGCATTTGTTCCTGACGTTTCGCACGCGGTTCATCCAGCGCAAGATCCCGACGGCCATCAAGCTATCGGTGACAAAGGATCCGGACGCGCCGGGGGACGTGAGCCAGTTCGGCGCGCTGACCACGGCTTTGTCGGCAACCATCGGAACGGGCAACATCGTGGGCGTGGGCACGGCCATTCTGGCCGGCGGCCCGGGCGCCGTGCTGTGGATGTGGCTCACCGGCGTGTTCGGCATCGCCACGAAGTACTCCGAGACGTTTGCCGCGGTGAAGTACCGCGTGAAGGACCATGAAGGCAAGATGCTCGGCGGCGCTATGTACGCCTGGAAGCGCGCGTTCACCAAGAACGGCAAAACGCCCTGGTGGGCGATGCTCGGCGCAGGCGCGTTCGCGCTGTTCGCCGCCATCGCATCCTTCGGCATCGGTTCGGCTGTGCAGTCCAGCTCCATGACCGGCATCATCACCTCGAACTTTCCCGGCATCCCCACCTGGGGTATCGGGCTCGCCATCGTCATCATGGTGTCGCTCGTCATCTTCGGCGGCATCAAGTCCATTTCGAAGGTGTGCGAGAAGCTCGTGCCGTTCATGGCCATCGCCTATGCGTGGGGCTGCATCATGATCATCGGCATCAACTGGGAGTACATCTGGCCCGCCATCTGCCTCATCTGCGAATGCGCCTTCACGCCCAAGGCCGCGTTCGGCGGCGCGGTGGGATCGGGCCTGATGATGGCGCTCCAGTTTGGTTGCGCGCGCGGCCTGTTCTCCAACGAGTCGGGCCTGGGGTCCGCCCCCATCGTGGCCTCGGCGGCCTCCACGCGCAACCCTGCACGACAGGCGCTCGTTTCTATGACCGGTACGTTTTGGGACACGGTCATCATCTGCGCACTCACGGGCATCGTGCTCGTGTCCACGATGCTGGCGAACCCTGGCATCATGGAGGGCGGCCAAATCGCGGCAGGCGCCGACCTGACGAGCGCGGCGTTCGCGTCCATCCCCTATATCGGGACGCCGATCCTGGTCATCGGCATGATCCTGTTCGCATATTCCACTATCCTGGGTTGGTCGTATTACGGCAACCGCTGCGTCACGTATCTGCTGGGCAAGCATGCGATCCGCCCCTACCAGGTGCTGTATGTGCTCATCGCGTTTCTGGGCGCCATCGGCGTGGGCGATTTCGTGTGGACCATATCCGACATTACGAACGCTCTTATGGCAGTGCCGAACATCATCGTCGTGCTGCTGCTCTCCGGTATGATCGCCCGCGAGACGAAGCACTACGTATGGGAGAAGAATCTGGAAGAAACCGACGAGACACCCATACCCGTCATCGAGAGCAAGTAGCGCTTCAGGAGAAACCTGCCGATCGGGAGCCCCGATCCAAAGAAAAAGGCCGTTCGCAGCCCCGGATTGAATACCGGGGCTGCGCCCGTTCTGCAATGCCCTCGAACTTGCATCGCGTCGTTGGGAGCGGGCGGGCAGCAATCCGAAATGCTCTCGAAATGCAAAGTCCTTGAGGTTCGCATCCTCCTCCTGCCGAGGAGGCCCCGAAAATGCAGTGTCCTCGAGTTTCGCGCTGCCATGACGGCGATTTCGGAGATCCTTCTCCGAAAGGCACAATACGACCTGAGGGTTTCTCAACAAGCGCTCTGAGCGATCCGGTTGAAAAGCGCTTTTTCCCGTATCGGAAGGGCGCAGAACTCGAGGACAATGCAAAAACGCCGATTTCGGCTGCACGGGCCGGCGTTGCTTTCTGGATGCGGCCGCGTCGGCCGCCTTCGCGTTTTGAGGTATCATGGCGGGCATGGAGAAACTGGCTATTATAGGAGGCGGCGCGGCTGGGCTCGCGGCTGCTGTCGCGGCGGCACGCGAGGCGCGCAATCGAGGCGCGGATGCGGAAGTCGTCGTGTTCGAGCGCGACGATCGCGTGGGGCGCTCGATTCTGGCTACGGGAAACGGGCGCTGCAACTTCTCGAACGCGCAGGTGGACGCGGGCCTCTACCGCAATGCGGCGTTCGTTGGCGATGCGCTGCTCGCCCTAACGCGCCAACAGAGGCGCGGGGGCGATTCCGTGTGTGCCTTCTTCAAGGAGCTGGGTCTTGTGTGGCGCGAGGAATCCGAAGGGCGTCTTTATCCATTTGCGAACAAGGCCTCGAGCGTGCTCGACGTGCTGCGCACGGCCGCGACTGCCTCGGGCGTGCGCGAGGCGTGCGGACGCCGCGCGATACGCGTCGACGCGCCCGGATATGCGGGAGGGCGTTTCCATATACGTTTCGAGGACGGGGCGGTGGAACACGCCGCTGCGGTGATCATCGCAGTCGGAGGACGGGCGCTCGCAAGCCTCGAGTTGCCGGATAGTCTTCCCGTGACGAAGCCATCGCCCGTGCTGGGCGCGCTGCGCACGAAGCCTGCGCCGCCGCGCGATTTGGACGGCGTGCGCGTGCGGTGCGGATTATGGCTTGTGGGGGATCGAGCCGCGGATATGCGGGCGGGTGCGTCGGACGCTGATGCCGCAGGCGAGGCTCGCCGTGCTGAACGCCTGTGGTCGCGGGAGCATGGAATGCGAGATGGCTCGCCCGCCGCTGTGCCCGGTGGCGGGCGCGTAAAGGCGCACGAGCGGGGTGAGCTGCAAGTGCGACCCTACGGCGTGTCGGGCGTCGCCGTGTTCAACCTTTCTCGGTTCGCGCATCCAGGCGATCGCCTGCTGGTCGATTTCGTGCCGGACCTGCCGTGGCAGCAGGTCGACCAGGTTCTGTTCTCGCGGCGCAAGGCTCTGCTGGGCGCGATCGGCACCGTCGATTGCGAGGGCATGCTTCGCGGCCTGCTGCTTCCTCCGCTGGTGCGCGCCGTGCTGTGCCGGGCGGGCTTGAAACCGGAGAAGCCTTTCGAGAAAGCGGACGTGCCTGCGTTGGGCGCGGCGTTGAAGGCGCTGCCGTTCGCGCTTGACGGCGTGGCGGAACCGGCCCGGTGCCAGGTGGCGCGAGGCGGCCTTGGCGTGGACTCGTTCGATTCGCGCACGATGGGTGCGCGCGACGTGCCCGGGTTGTTCGCGATCGGCGAGGCGCTCGACGTAGACGCGCCCTGCGGCGGCTACAACCTGCATTGGGCCTGGGCGAGCGGCATTCTGGCGGGTCGCGCGGCCGTACGTTCGGTGGAAGGAGGCCGGTGTGCTTGAGGTGGCGAACGTCAAGCTGCCGCTCGATGCAGGGCTTCCGGGTGCGCGCGCCGTGGCGCTCGTGCGAGCTGCAGCGGCTGCCGCGCTTGGCGTGGCGGAGTGCGACGTGCGCTTGGTGCGCGTGCTCAAGCGCAGCGTCGATGCGCGCAGGAAGCGCGACGTGCACTTCGCGGCCACCCTCGGTGTGGAGCTGGCGAGCGTCGAGGACGAGGAGCGGGCGCTTGCTGCAGCCTCGAACTCGCAGGTCAAGTTCCACATGCCGTACGAGCCGCTCCCGGTGCCCGCGCTTGGCGACGCGCTTGCGGCCTCCGGCGAGCCGCGACCTGTCGTGGTGGGCACGGGGCCGGCGGGTCTGTTTTGTGCGCTCTTCCTGGCGCGTGCCGGGCTGCGTCCCATCGTGGTGGAGCGCGGCGGCGACGTGGACGAGCGCTTGGCGGCTGTGGCTGCGTTCGACGCAGGCGCCGACCTCGATCCGCAGACGAACATCCAGTTCGGCGAAGGCGGGGCGGGGACGTTCTCGGACGGAAAGCTGACCACGAACATAAAGAATAAAAATGCGCGCCACGTGCTGCGCTGGTTCGTGGACGCCGGCGCGCCCGAGGAGATCCTCTGGCAGGCGAAGCCCCATATCGGCACCGACCTGCTCGTGGACATCGTGCGCACGTTGCGCCGCCAGATCGAGGAGGCGGGCGGCGAGGTGCGCTTCCGCACGCAGCTCGTCGGACTCCGCTTCGATGAGGGTGCGCTTGCCTCCATCGGGATACGCGACGGGCGTACGGGTGCGCTCGGCGAGCTGGCGGCGCGACGCGTTGTGCTGGCGTGCGGCCACTCGGCGCGCGACACCTTCGAGGCGGTGTACGAGGCCGGTGTGGTCATGGAGCAGAAGCCCTTTTCGGTGGGCGTGCGCATCGAGCACGCCCAGCAAGCGGTGAACCGAGCTCAGTACGGCGACCAGGCCAGCCACCCGGCGCTCGACGCGGCCGATTACAAGCTGTCCGTGCACCTGCCAAGCGGGCGCAGCGCGTACACGTTCTGCATGTGCCCTGGCGGCGAGGTGGTGTGCGCCGCCAGCGAAGAGAGCGGCGTCGTGGTGAACGGTATGAGCCGTTGGGCGCGCGACGGCGAGAACGCGAACAGCGCGCTGCTTGTGGGCGTAGGCCCCGAGGACTTCGAGGACGACCACCCGTTGGCCGGCATTAAACTGCAGCGGCGAATGGAGCGCGCAGCGTACGATGCGGCGCTTGCGGCGGGCGGCACGGCCTTTCAGGCGCCAGCGCAGACCGTGGGGGATTTCCTTGCCGGGCGCGCGGGCAGCGCCAGCGCGACGGTGCGGTCGACGTACGCGCGCGGCGTGGCCTGGTGCGACCTGCGAACGTGCCTGCCCGGCTTCGTGGCCGACGCCATAGCCGAGGCGCTTCCTCTGCTCGATCGCAGGCTGCACGGGTTCGCGGATGCGGACGCGGTGATGACCGGCGTCGAAACGCGCAGCTCGAGTCCCGTGCGCATCGTGCGCGACGATGCGCTGCAGGCACGCGTATCGGGCGCCCCGGCCGGCGCCTCGGAAAGCGGCCTGTATCCCTGCGGCGAGGGGGCGGGCTACGCAGGCGGCATCATGAGCGCCGCCTGCGACGGCCTCCGCGTCGCGCAAGCGGTGGCCCGCTCATACGAGGGATAAGCGCGCGACTCGCCCTGCAACGATCCGCTGTGTCGCAACTCGCAGGGCTCCTTGTCGCTTTCGCGCCGACAACGACGGAAGATGCTCAGAACTCGATCCCTCGTCGGGCGACGACGCCGTCGTTGAAGTAGTGCTTCACCGCGCGCATCTCGGTGACGAGGTCGGCCGCAGCCAGTACTTCTTCGCCGGCTCCGCGCCCGGTGAGCACGAGCTCAACGTTTTCGGGCCGCTCGCGCACGAGCTCGAGGAGCGCGTCCGGCTCGAAGTAATCGAGCGAGTCGGCAACGTTCGCCTCGTCGAGCACCATCACGTCGCATCTTCCGTCGAAGAGCACGGCGCGGGCTCGGTCGAGGCCTGCCCGAGCCGCCCGGGCATCGGCGGCGGGATCGATGGCGGACAGCTCGCTTCCCGTGCCGAACTGCTCGTCCGTTATGCGATCGCCCAGCAGATGCAGCGCTTCGAGTTCTCCGGTATCCCCGTTCTTCATGAACTGGCCGAAAAATACGCGCAGGCCCGCGCCCGCCGCGCGCACGGACAGGCCGACGGCTGCTGTGGTCTTGCCCTTGCCGTCGCCCGTGTAGACGTGGACGTATCCGTGATCCATGATCATGCTCCCAGCTCGGCATCCCAGTCGAAATTGGGTGGGGGAGCGGTGGGTTTGCCGGCGCCGTCCGCGTCGCCGGCCAGCCGGCCGTCCCATTGGCACGCCTCCATGTTGACGCGGCCTTCGTCGACGAACGAGACGCCTTCGGCCTCCAGCATCCGACGCTGTTCGTCGGGACCGCCGAATGCGAAAGACGTGCACAAGCTTCCATCCTTGAACACGACGCGGTGGCAGGGAATGCGGTCGTGATCGGCACCGGGCTCGGGGTTCGCCCGTAGCGCGAACCCCACGTAGCGGGCTGATCTTGGTGCACCGATAAGTCTTCCCACTTGGCCATACGTTGCAACTTTGCCGTGCGGAACCTGACGCACCACTTCGAATACCCGCTGAGAAAAATCTCCCATGCGCTCCCTCCTTCGCCGCCTCGTCTATCGACACCAGTATAGCGCTCCCCGTTGAAGCCGCCGACCGTCGGCGCCTCTGTCGCCTCTTCCTGATCGAAACAATGGTAGAATGCCTCTCGTTGATTGGCTTGGTGGAGCGCGTCGGGCGCGGCGCCGGACCGCCGACAAGGCGGTCTGAGGGGAATGCGGGTGCGAATCCCGCGCTATGCCAGTAACCGTAAACGCCGATGAGCGGACTACGATGGCGCGTGGCAGCGCCGTCCCGTCTCAGACGAGGCAAAGTCGGAATACCTCTCCACCACACCTGGAAGCCCTGGAAAGAGAGGTTCTGATGATGTTCCATTCCCTGTTCTCCTCGATCGACTTGCCCGAAGCGGCGGGTTCGCTTGCAGCTCGCTCGCGTGTCGGCGCCCGCAGGGCGTGCGCGGCCATGGCGGCGGCGCTCGTTGCGCTTGCGCTGGCGGGCGCAACCGGATGCGCCGCTCCCGCTTCGGATTCTTCGAACCAAACGGGTGCCGACGCCGCTTCGCAGCAAGCTTCGATGTCGGTGAACGTTGTCGTCGATACGTCGGCTGTCGAAGGGGCGCCCGTGTCCTACGATGCGCCGGTCACGCTCGATGAGGGCGCTTCGGCTTTTGACGCGCTTCAGGCGACCGGCCTTTCCGTGAACGTGACGGAATCGTCCTATGGCTCGTATGTGAGCGCCGTCGAGGGCTTGGCGGCGGGCGATCATGGCGATATGAGCGGCTGGATGTACGAGGTCAACGGCGCTGAAGCCCAGGTTGCTGCCAGCGCGTACGTCCTCAGCAAAGGGGATTCGGTGCGCTGGTACTATACGGTATCGTAGCCTATCATGCGGACTGCGGCTTCGAAGGTGCGGTCGGATGAGACGGATCAAACGGGCGGCATGCGTCAAAGGCGTGTCGATGCGGGTCCTACAGCGTTCGATGCCTTCCATCCCATGGTGTCGCTCTGCTATGTTACGGCTGCCCTCGTCTTCTGCATGGCGGCGATGCAGCCCGTGTATCTGCTCATCTCGTTTGCAGGTGCGTTCGCCTACGGCATCGTGTTGAGGGGGCCGCGGATCGCTGTCCGCTCGCTCGCGTGGCAGCTGCCCCTCGTCGCGGTCGTCGCGTTGGCGAACCCGCTGTTTTCCGCGTCTGGCTCCACGGAGCTGTTTCGCATCGGCTCTCGTGCGTTCTATCTCGAAAGCTTCGCGTTCGGCTCCTGCATGGGCCTTATGCTGGCAACCGTGTTCACGCTGTTCTCGAATGCGTCGCGCGTTCTGTCTTCCGACAAGATCATGGCGCTGTTCGGCGGTTTTGCGCCAACGATCGGCCTGA
Source organism: Enteroscipio rubneri (assembly GCF_963929405.1). Classification (NCBI taxonomy): domain Bacteria; kingdom Bacillati; phylum Actinomycetota; class Coriobacteriia; order Eggerthellales; family Eggerthellaceae; genus Enteroscipio; species Enteroscipio rubneri. The sequence goes on from NZ_CAWVIN010000001.1 coordinate 238,401, forward strand.
TGCTGTCCATGACAATACGCCTTGTGCCGCAGTTCGTGCGGCGCGGCAGCGATATCGATGCGGTGCAGCGCGCCTGCACGGCTGCCCGCCCTGCTTGTGCGGAGAAGGGCGGCACGCGGCTCGGCTACCTGCGATCGGCTTCAGTGCTGATGGGGTGGAGTATGGAAGATTCGCTCGAGACGGCGGCCGCCATGAAGGCCAAGGGATGGGGCGCCGGTTCGCGACGTACGACGTACAGGCGCTTTCGGTTTCGGCGTCTCGATGCACTCGCGCTTGCATGGGGTGGCGTGCTCGCGCTGGTGTCCGTGGCAGCGGCCGTGGCGGCGTGCGGGCAATTCCGATTCTACCCGATCATCGAGGGAGTCGCTCCTTGGTGGAGCTATCTGCCCTACGCCGCGTTCGTCGCCCTGCCGCTAGCGATGAGCGCGAAGGAGCGTGCACGATGGCGGCCGTAAAGGCGATCGAGGCACGCGGGCTCGCGTTTTCGTATCCGGACGCGGAACTCGTTGTCGGGCCGCTTGACTGGCAGGTGGAGGAAGGGGCATTCCATCTGATCGTGGGCGCTACCGGCAGCGGAAAGACGACGCTTCTGCGCTGCTTGAAGCCAGCGCTCGTTCCGGCGGGGAGGCGGTATGGGTCGCTCGAGGTATTCGGACGCGCCGTCGACGGGCTCGACGCGCGCGAAGCGGCTGCGACCGTGGGCTATGTCTCCCAAAGCCCCGAGAACCAGATCGTGTGCGACAGCGTGTGGCACGAGCTGGCCTTCGGGTTGGAGAATCTCGGCATCGCCCAGGATACGATGCGCCGCCGCGTTGCCGAGACGGGGCATTTCTTCGGCATCGAGCCGTGGTTTCGCCGATCCGTCGACGAGCTGTCAGGCGGTCAAAAGCAGATGACGACGCTCGCCGGCACCCTGGCCATGCAGCCGCGCCTGCTCGTGCTTGACGAACCCACCGCGCTCCTGGATCCCGTGGCCGAGAAAAACTTCCTGCATGCGCTGTTCCGTGTGAACCGTGAGCTGGGTATTACCGTCGTAGTGGCCGTTCACGAGCCCGAGGCGATGCTCGACTACGCCACCGATGCGGTGGAGCTGGCGGATGGGCGCCTGCGCTCGGTAGCTGGGTGCGGTAAGGCGAAGACACCGCAGCTTTATGCGCGGCGCGGCGTTCAAGCGACGTTCCCAACCCAAAACGCCGCCCGACCCGCCGTGTGCGTGCGCGACGTCCATATGCGATACGATCGTCAGGACGATTGGGTGCTGCGGGGCTTCGATCTGGAGGCGACGGCAGGTTGCATCCATGCTATCGTGGGCGGCAACGGCTGCGGCAAGTCCACGCTTTTGCGGGTGATTGCCGGCGTGCTGAAACCCGAACGCGGGCGGGTGGATAACCGCTTGGCCGCCTGCCAGGCATTGCTGCCGCAGGATCCGAAGACGCTGTTCGTATGCGATTCGGTGGCCGACGAACTGCATGAATGGCAGAAAGCTTGCGGATATGACGACTCCGCCGTCGACGATGCGCTTCTGCGTTTCGGTCTCGCCGGACGCGCAACCAGCCATCCCTACGACGTATCGGGCGGCGAGCAGCAGAAGCTCGCGTTCGCGAAGCTGCTGCTGGCCGAACCGGAGCTGCTGCTGCTCGACGAGCCCACGAAGGGGCTCGACGCGCCATCGAAGCTGACCGTCGGGCGTATGCTGCGTGAACGTGCCCGCGCCGGGACGACGATCGTCATGGCCACCCATGACCTTTCCTTTGCCGCGCTCGTCTCGGATACGGTTACCATGGTATTCGACGGCGAGGCCGCCTGCACCGAGCCCGCTGCCGACTTCTTTGCGAACAACCTGTTCTACCGCCCTGCGCAGGACGCTTTCGCGCTCCTATGGAACGAGCAATGCGGATGAGCGGGCAACCGCTGGGCATCGATAGCCCCTCCCGTTCTCGTGCCCTCGTGTCCCGCGTTCTCGCGGCGCTTGAGATACCGGCGCTCATCGCGGTGCCCGCAGCGCTGGGACTCTGCGCCTACGTGCAGATGGAGCAGGCTGCGCTCTTCACCATGGTTGTGGCTATCGCCGCTGTCGGCGTGTTCTTAGCGGGCTTCGAGACGTCGCGTCCCGCGCTGCGTCAGATCATGCCCGCAGTCGTGCTCGGAGCGATTGCCGCCGCCGGACGCGTCCTGTTCGCGCCTGTTCCCGACTTCAAACCGGTGTCGGCCGTCTGCATTCTAGCCGGCGCGGTGTTCGGACGCCGCAGCGGCTTCCTGGTCGGTGCGCTCGCAGCACTCGTGTCGAATTTTTTCTTCGGCCAGGGTCCGTGGACGCCCTGGCAGATGTACGCCTGGGGGCTCGTCGGTTACCTCGCCGGCATGTTGGCCGACCGCGGATGGCTCGACCGTATGCCGGCGGTGTGCGTTTATGGATTTCTATCGGGGCTGCTGTACGGTCTGCTGCTCAACGGCTGGTACATCGTCGGATTCGTCCATCCGCTCACATGGCCTGCGGCGCTCTTCGCGTTCGGCGCGGCGCTGCCCCTCGATGCTCTGCACGGGGCAGCCACGGTCGCGTTCCTGCTTGCGCTCTACGCGCCTTGGCGCAGGAAGCTCGAGCGCATCAAGCGCAAGCACGCCTTGGCGGAGAGCGGGCAGGCGGCCTGCAAGCGGACGCGTGCTACAATGCTGCCCGACCGATTGGAAGGGGGAGCGTCCATGGAGGCGCACGAGAACGCGCTGCACAAGGCGGTCGCCTCGCTCAGACGCGGCGAGGCGGTCATGTTTCCGACGGACACCGTGTACGGGTTGGGGGCGGCCGTTGATTTCGCGGAGGGCCCCGGCATGCTCTACGATCTCAAGGAGCGTGACCGCGGCAAGCCCATCGCCTGGCTCGTGGGCGACCCGGACGATCTCGACCGCTACGGCGAGGATGTGTCCGCTTCGGTTCGCGCGCTTGCACGAAGGTTCTGGCCGGGTCCGCTCACGCTCGTCGTGAAAGCCGCTGAGCGCGTTCCCGACTCGTTCCGGTCCGCGGCGGGCACCATCGGCCTTCGAATGCCGGACGATGCAACGGCGCTCGCGCTCATCGAGGCGGTCGGGTGTCCGCTTGCGACGACGTCGGCGAATCGCTCGGGGAACCGGGCGCCGCGTTCGTTCGACGAGCTCGATCCCGCGCTTGTCGAACGCGTGTTCGTCGTGGCGGATCTCGGCGATTCCAAGACGAGCGGACTCGCGTCCACCGTGCTCGATTGCACCGGCGACGCTCCTCTTGTCGTGCGCCAAGGCGCCATCGCCCTCGAAGATATTCGGCCGCTGCTGTAACGCTGCTCCCGCCATGCGGGGGACCCTTGCCCGATCTTCCAGCACCTGCCGTGTCCGCTGCGGGTATACTGGGACAAACTCCTGGGGAGGGGGAAGTATGGCGGAAAGCACGGTTACAACCGCGCCGGTGGGGTTCTTGTCCCATGACGGCGTATCTATGATCAAGGGCATCGAGTGGAAGCCAGCCGAGGTCAGGGGAAGAAAGCGCGCCGCGCCGCGCGGTGTCGTGCTGATCGTTCACGGCATGGTCGAGCATGTGGGGCGCTATGACGAATTCGCCCGCTTCTTGGCGCAGCGCGGATTCGTGGTGTGCGCCGCCGACCATATCGGTCATGGAAAAAGCGTCTCGTCGCTCGACGATCTGGGCTGCCTGCCCGTCGAAGGCAAGGAGATACTCATCGAGGATGTGCATGAACTGCGCAAGACGGTGACGGCGCGCTATTCGCGCCAGACGCCCTGCATCCTGTTCGGCCATTCGATGGGTAGCTTCATTGTGCGCGCCTACCTGGCTCGTCATGGCGAGGGGCTTTCCGGCGCGGTGCTCTGCGGGACGGGCCAGCAGCCGCTCGCGTTGTCGAAGGTGGGTAACGCGCTCGCCCGCTTCTTGGCAAAGCGCAAGGGGTGCTCTTACCGAAGCCCGCTGCTCGATCGCATGGGCGTGGGAGCGTATGCGCGCCAGATCGATAACGCACGCACGCCGCATGATTGGATATGCACGGATCCCGCCGTCGTGGATGCCTATCGTGCCGACGAACTGTGCGGCGCGATGTTCTCCGTCGGCGGCTACGCCTCGCTTACCGACCTCACGGCCGAGGTCGCCACGGCGCGGTGCGCGTCGCGGGCGCCGAAGGATCTGCCGGTGCTGTTCATCGCCGGGGCCGAGGATCCTGTCGGGGCGTGCGGCAAGGGCGTCGAAGCCGCTGCCGAGCTCATGCGGCGCGCGGGCGTGCGCGATGTCGAGCTGCATCTGTACGATGGCATGCGCCACGAAATCCTCAACGAACCGGGCCGCACCCGGGTTTATACTGAGGTGATCGATTGGATTGAGGAGCATGCATGCCGAAACGCTACGTCGTAGCGCTCGACCAGGGAACCACCTCGTCGCGCGCGATGCTCGTCGACGCGCAGGGTCGCGTCGTCGATGCGGTGCAGAACCCGTTCCCTCAGATATACCCGCGGCCTGGCTGGGTGGAGCACGACCCGCGCGACATCCTGACGTCGCAGCTTGGCGCTCTCACCGAGCTGCTGGTAGCTCGTAACCTCGGGCCGGACGACATCGACAGCATCGGCATCACGAACCAGCGCGAGACCACGATCGTCTGGGATCGCGAGACGGGCGAGCCGGTGTCGAACGCCATCGTGTGGCAGTGCCGTCGCACGGCTCCCATCATCGAGGAACTCGCGATGCGCACGGGCGTCGCTCGCGAAATCCAGGCCCGGACCGGGCTCGTGCCCGATGCGTACTTCTCCGCGAGCAAGGTGAAGTGGATCCTCGACAACGTCGAGGGCGCGCGCGAGGCGGCGCAAGCCGGCAGATTGGCGTTCGGAACCGTGGACAGCTGGCTCATCTGGTCGCTCACGCAGGGCCAGGTGCATGCGACCGACGTGACAAATGCCAGTCGCACCATGCTGTTCAACATTCACGACATGCGCTGGGATCCCTGGCTACTTGAGTTGTTCGATGTGCCCGCATCCATGCTGCCCGAGGTGCGGCCTTCATCAAGCGAGTTCGGCCGCACGGCGAACCCCGGCATTGTGCCGGGCGTTCCCATCTGCGGCGTCGCAGGCGATCAGCAGGCCGCCCTGTTCGGCCAATGCTGCTTCGAGCCGGGCCAAGCGAAGAACACCTACGGCACCGGCTGCTTCCTGCTCATGCACACCGGCTTCGATGCTTGCCGCTCGGAGCACGGGCTGATCGCCACCGTCGCCGCTTCGGCGCCCGATACGCCCTGCCCCGAATACGCCCTCGAGGGCAGCGTGTTCGTGGCGGGCGCGCTCTTGCAGTGGCTGCGCGACGAGCTGGGACTCGTCGACGATGTGGCCGATACCTCGGCCATCGCCCGAAGCGTCCCCGATACCGGAGGCGTATGCATCGTGCCTGCGTTCACGGGTCTCGGCGCCCCGCATTGGGATTCCGAGGCGCGCGGAGCCATCTACGGCTTGACGCGCGGCACGACGCGGGCCCACCTCGTGCGAGCGGCACTCGAGTCCCTGGCCTATCAGGTGCACGATCTCTGCGTGGCCATGGAGGCGGATGCGCAGGTGGCCTTGAGCTCGCTCAACGTGGACGGAGGCGCGTCCGCGAACGATTTTCTCATGCAATTCCAAAGCGATATCTTGCGCACGCCTCTGCGCCGTCCGCAGAATACGGAAACCACCGCGCTCGGCGCCGCGTTCCTCGCGGGGCTTTTCACGGGCTTTTGGAAGGATGCGGACGCTCTGCGCGCGCTTCGCGCTTCGGACGCGGTGTTCGAACCGTGCATGGAAGATGCGCGCCATGCACGGCTGCTCGAAAGCTGGGCCTGCGCTGTCGCCCGGACGATGTCCAGGCCGTGCTCCTGAACGCGAGCTGCTGCGCGTATCAGAAGGATCGGGAGTCTGAGGAAGGATACAGGATATGAAGATCAGCATCGCAAGCGACCATGCAGGCTTCGAGCAGAAGCAGGGGCTCGTTGACTATCTGGTCGCGCAAGGCCACGACGTGATCGATCGCGGACCGGACTCCGATGAGCGTGTCGACTATCCCGACTACGCTGCGCTCGTTGCGCGCGACGTGGCGGGCGGCGCGGCCGAGCGCGGTGTGCTCGTGTGCGGTACAGGCATCGGCATGGCCGTGGCTGCGAACAAGGTTCGCGGCATCCGCGCCGTGAACGTGGTCACCCCTCGCTTCGCCGAACTTTCGCGCGAGCACAACGATGCGAACATCGTCGCGCTTTCCGGTCGCTTCGTCGACGTGGATGTGAACCGGGCCATTCTCGATGCGTTTCTCGCCACCCCCTTCGGCGAGGGCCGCCACGCGGGTCGTGTCGAGAAGATCAAGGCGCTCGAAGAGGGGTGAGTGGCGCTTTCTGGCCTCCTGCGCCGCCTGCAGACCAGCGCGGTTGCGGATGTGCTAGCATATCGACCGACGCAAAACAGCTTGCTCCGCCTTCGAAAGGATGCCCGTCATGGCTTTGACCTATCTGCCCGATTCCGACCCTGCCGTCGCCGACGCCCTGCGCCAAGAGCTTACTCGCGAGCGCGACTCCATTGAGCTCATCGCTTCGGAAAACTTCACGTCGCCCGCTGTCATGGAGGCCGTGGGCAGCGTGCTCACCAATAAGTACGCCGAGGGCTATCCGCGCAAACGCTATTATGGCGGCTGCGAAAAGGTGGACATTGTCGAGGATCTGGCGCGTGATCGCGCATGCGCGCTGTTCGGAGCAGGTTATGCGAACGTACAGCCCCACTGCGGCGCGAATGCGAACTTCGGCGCCTACGCAGCGCTCCTCGAGCTGGGCGACACGGTGTTGGGCATGAGCTTGGACCAGGGCGGACACCTCACGCACGGCTCGCCTGTGAACTTCTCGGGGCGCTACTACCGCTTCGCCAGCTACGGCGTGGATCCCAAGACCGAGACCATCGACTACGACGAAGTCGAGCGCATCGCCAAAGAGGTGCAGCCGAAGCTCATCGTGGGCGGCGCGTCGGCCTACCCCCGCATCATCGACTTCGAGCGCATGGGCGCCATCGCGCGCGAGGTGGGCGCGTACTTTATGGTGGACATGGCCCACATTGCCGGCCTCGTGGCCGCCGGCGCGCACCCGAGTCCCGTGCCGCACGCCGACGTGGTCACGTCCACCAGCCACAAGACCCTGCGCGGACCGCGCGGCGGCTTCATCCTCTCGAACGACGAGGACATAGCCAAGCGCGTGGACAAGGCCGTGTTCCCCGGCGCGCAGGGCGGCCCGCTCATGCACGTCATCGCCGGTAAGGCCGTCGCGTTCGGCGAGGCCGCGCAGCCCTCTTATAAGGAGTACATCGGCCATGTGGTGGAGAACGCCGCACGTCTGGGACAGGGCATGATGGACGGCGGCCTGCGCCTCGTCTCCGGCGGCACCGACAACCACCTGTGCCTCGTGGACCTCACGCCCGCCGACGTCACCGGCAAGGACGCCGAGAAGCTTTTGGAGAGCGTGGGCCTGACGGCGAACAAGAACTCCATCCCCAACGAGACCCGCTCGCCCTTCGTCACAAGCGGCATCCGCGTGGGCAGCGCTGCGGCCACGACACGCGGTTTCACCGCCGAGGACTTCTACGAGGTGGGCCAGCTCATCGCCGCTACGGTGTTCAACGCCGAGAGCGAGTCGAGGCTCGCCGACATCCGCGCCAAGGTAGATGCCCTCTTGGCCGCTCATCCGCTCTATCCCGAACTGGCCTACTAGTATGTGGGGCGATCGCGTCCGGTTGATCGACCATCCGATGGTGCAGCACAAGCTGTCCATCTTGCGCGACAAGGCCACACCCTCCAAACAGTTCCGCGAACTCGTTCGCGAGCTCGCGCTGTTCGAGGGCTACGAGGCCATGCGCGATCTGCCTCTTTCTGAGGTGGATGTCGAGACGCCGCTCGCGCCTGCGACGTGCCGTCGCGTTGCCAAACAGGTCGCCGTCGTGCCTATCCTGCGCGCGGGCCTTGGCATGGTGGACGGCGTGCTTGACCTCGTTCCCGCTGCGCGCGTGGGGCATCTTGGCATGTACCGAGACGAAACGACGCACCGCCCCGTCGCGTACTATGCCAAACTGCCCGATGATATTGCCGAGCGAGTCGTCATCGTGGTCGATCCTATGCTCGCAACGGGTGGTTCGGCGGCGGCTGCTATCGCCTACCTGCGAGAGCAGGGCGTGGCGGGTGTCGTGAGACTGATGGTGATCGTCGCGGCTCCGCAGGGCGTCGAGGCCGTGCTTGCCTCCGATCCCGATGTGGAGATCTACGCCTGCGCCATCGACGAGCGGCTCGATGAGAACGCCTACATACTTCCCGGCTTGGGCGACGCCGGCGATCGCATCTTCGGTACCGAGTAGAGAGGGCTGCTATGGAATCGTCCATTGAGCGACCCAGCTGGGACGAATACTTCATGAAGCTGGCAACCGAAGTCGCCAGCCGTACGACCTGCCTGCGTCGGGCGGTGGGTGCCGTCATCGTCAAGGACCGGCGTATCCTAGCTACCGGCTACAACGGTGTTCCGACGGGGCTCGCCCACTGCGCCGAGACAGGGTGCCTGCGTCAGCAGCTGGGCGTTCCGAGCGGGCAGCGCCACGAGATCTGCCGCGGACTGCACGCCGAGCAGAATGCCATCATCCAGGCTGCGCGCTACGGCATCAACATCACGGGCGCCTCCATCTACATTACCACGCAGCCATGCGTGGTGTGCGCCAAAATGCTCATCAACGCCGGCATAGACGAGATTGTCTACCAGAATCCGTATCCTGACGAACTGGCCATGTCCATGTTGCGGGAAGCGGGTATGAAGATGCGCATTTTCGATTCATGATCTGGTGAGACGATTAATCTATCGAATCCGTTCCATGCGCATGTGCTCGCATCAGCGGCAGGGCGGAAGCCTCGCTGAGCGACCGTTCGCGGCGCTTGTTGATCGTTCATGGTCGTTTACCCGGATTTTTAGGCATTTCGTTTCCTTTTCGTAGACGAATTTGCATATTCTGTTAGTATGTGTTCCGGTCGAGGTCGGCCGGAGACGACATGCAGGCAGAGGATGAAGAAAGCGAGATATGGCTCTGGCTATTCTAATAGGGGCTGGTGCGGGCCTTCTCGGTTTCATTCCGCTGTTCATCGCCTTGCGATTATCGCGCCGATCCGCGTCAGCGACGGCGCTCAATGCCGCGCTCTATGGTTTGGCGGGCGTATCTGTGTCCCTGGTCGTTCTGATTGTGGAGCTAATCGTGTGCGCGATTGTGGCACGCCCGCTCGTTCTTCCGTTCGGGATAGCCGAAATGCTTGCCCTCATCGTGTCTACGGCTGCGTACGTGGTGTACAAGAACGGTCTCGGCCCGCGCAAGAAACAGTAACGGAAAGGTTGGAAATCCAGTATGGGTGACGCGCTTAACACTTTCGTCGAGGAAGCTCAGCATCTGTCGAGCACATTCGAATCGGCAACCGTGTTCTCGATCGCCGGATGGGACATAAGCCAGTACACGCTGTACATGTTCTTCATCCTGGCCCTCGTCCTCCTGATCGTCCTGATCAGCGGAAAGAAGCTTCAGCTCATTCCCACCAACAAGTTCTTGAACACCGTTGAGTACGGCTACGAGTTCGTGCGCAACGGCATTGGCGCGGACGTCATCGGCCACGGATTCAAGAAGCACGTGCCGTTTTTGTGCACGCTGTTCTTCTTCATCCTGCTGGCCAACGTGGTCGGCCTCATTCCCGGCGCCAAGGCGGCCACCGGCACCATCAGCATCACGTGGGCGCTTGCGGCCATTTCGTTCGTATACTTCAACTTCTACGGACTCAAGCAGCTCGGGGTGTTTGGCTACATCAAGAGCCTCGTGCCGTCGGGCGTGCCGCTGGGCATGGTTCCCGTCATCTGGTTCCTCGAGTTCTTCTCGATGGTCATTCGCGTGCTCACGCTGGCTGTTCGACTGTACGGCAACATGTTGGCCGGCCACATGGTGCTCGCCGTGTTCTCGCTCGCCACGACGGTGTTCCTGCAGTTCGCCATCTTCCAGATGGACTTCGTCACCGCGCTGCCCGCCGTCGCCTGGTTCATCCTGCTCATCCTCATGTATGCCCTCGAATGCCTGGTGGCGTTCCTGCAAGCCTACGTGTTCACCATCCTGTCCGCCTCGTACATCGGCATGGCGACCCATCCCCACTGATGAGGCGCGGCGGTCGCAAGGCCGCCGTTCATTTCGGTACTGCAGCTGGTACGTAATCTCAGCTGATAGGTATAAGCAAGGGTCCGGAGGAAGGCTCCGGGTTCGACAAAGGAGGTAATTGTGGACGTTACTATTGCGCTTGCTGCACTGAAGGTCGTCGGCTACGGCCTGGCCGCCATCGGCCCCGGCATCGGCATCGGTGTTGCAACGTACGGCCTGTGCGTTTCCGCTGCGCGCCAGCCCGAGATGAAGGGCACCCTCATGGGCTACTTCTTCATCGGCGCTGCCATGTCCGAGGCGCTGGCACTGCTCGGCTTGGTCCTCTTCTTCATCGGCTAGCACGATTCCTGGTACAAACCAACAGGTATTCCATCAGTACGAAGAAAAGGAGGGAAGCGAGTTGAACAGAAAAGCAAGTAGAATGGCTCGCGGCTTCGGCAGCTTTACGTGCGCCGCTGCCGCCGTCACCGCCCTGTGCCCCACGCTGGCGTTCGCCAGCGAGGAATCCAGCGGCGGCATCAACGCCATCTTGCCGCAGATGGATGAATTCATCCCCATGCTCATCGCCTTCCTGATCCTTTGGTTCATCCTCGCGAAGTTCGGCTGGCCGCTATTCAACGGCATGCTGGAGAAGCGCGAGCAGACCATCAAGGATTCCCTCGAGAAGTCCGAGCAGGCGCGTATCGAAAGCGAGCGGACGCTCGAGGAGTACAAGCGGCAGCTCGAGGAAGCGAAAAGCCAGGCTTCTCAGATCGTTGCCGAGGCGAAGCGCACCGGCGATGCGGCGAAGGCCGACATCACCGAGAAGGCCCAGATCGAAGCCGCTGCCATGATCGAGAAGGCGCGCGCCGCCATCGAGACGGAAAAGAAGGCGGCCATCGCCGAGCTGCAGGGCTCGGTAGCCGACACTTCGATCGCCGTCGCCTCCCGTCTCATCGGGGACGACTTGAGCGACGAGGAGCATCGCAAGATCATTGAGCGCTACGTGAACGAGGCGGGTAGTTTCAATGCCAACTAATCGTCAGATTCGCAAGGAGAAGGTGGCGACGTATGCCGCCGCGCTGCTCGACGGAGCCTACGAACAAGGCGGCCAGGCTGCTGCGCTCGAGGTTCGCGACCAGCTTGAGCTCATAATACGCATCGTTCGCACGCGAAGCGTCGAATTCTCCAATGCGTTGAAAGACAGCTCCTATACGCCCGAGCAGAGGGGGAGTCTTGCGCGCGCCGTGTTCGCCGACTCCAATCCGGTCCTTGTTGACATTCTGGCCGTCATGGCCGAGCGCAAGGATTTTGCGTTGCTGTCGCGCGTATGGGAAAGCTACGGAGAGCAGCTCGAGCGCAAGCTGAACGTCACGGTCGTCGACGTCGTCACCGTCGTCGAACTGGACGATCATCTGCGAGAGGTTATTACGAAGAAAACCGAGGCCGATCTGGGCACGAAGGTGGTGCTGCGCGAGCGCATCGACAAGTCCCTGATCGGCGGCATATTGATGAGTGCGGGCGGCAGGCGTATCGACGCCAGTGTCCTGTCGCAGTTGGAAAGCGCTCGCAACGTGCTCAAACTATCAACAGATGGAGGTGAATGCTAGTGACTGAAATCACCGCACAGTCTATTGACGATGCACTGCGCAAGCAGCTTGACGCGCTCAACACGAGCGTCGAATCGCGCGAGGTTGGTACCGTTATCCAGATTGGAGACGGTATCGCGCGCGTCGACGGTCTGAGGGCTGCCATGGCAGGCGAGCTTCTCGAGTTCGTGGGCAAGGACGGCCAGACCGTGTACGGTATGGCTCAGAACCTCGAAGAGGACGAAGTCGGCGCCGTGCTGCTTGGTGACGTCACCGCAATCAAGGAGAACGACCAGGTCAAAACGACCGGTCAGATCGTCGACATCCCGGTTGGCAAAGAAATGCTCGGGCGCGTGGTCAACCCGCTCGGCATGCCCATCGACGGCAAGGGCCCCATCAAGGCCGATGGCATGCGTCCGATCGAGTTCAAGGCTCCGGGCGTTATTATGCGCCAACCCGTCGAGGAGCCGATGCAGACCGGCATCCTGGCCATCGACTCGATGATCCCCATCGGTCGCGGACAGCGCGAGCTCATCATCGGCGACCGCCAGACCGGTAAGACCGCCATTGCGGTTGATGCGATCATCAACCAAAAGGGCAAGAACATGATCTGCATCTACGTCGCGATCGGCCAAAAGGCCTCCACGGTTGCCGGCGTGGTGGAGACGCTTGAGCGTCACGGCGCGATGGACTACACCATTATCGTGAACGCTTCCGCGTCCGATTCCGCCCCTCTGCAGTATATCGCCCCCATGGCGGGCGCTGCGATCGGCGAGTACTTCATGTACAACGGCGAGGACGGCAAGCCGGCTTCCGCCGACAACCCGGGCCGCCATGCGCTGTGCATCTACGACGACCTGACCCAGCAGGCTGTCGCCTACCGCCAGATGTCGCTGACGCTGCGCCGCCCGCCGGGACGCGAGGCCTATCCGGGCGATATCTTCTACCTGCACTCGCGTCTGCTGGAGCGCGCGGTCAAGATGTCCGACGAGTACGGTGCGGGTTCGCTGACGGCGCTCCCGATCATCGAGACGCAGGCCGGCGACGTGTCCGCCTACATCCCGACGAACGTCATCTCCATCACCGACGGTCAGATCTTCCTGTCCACCGACCTGTTCTTCCAGGGCCAGCGCCCCGCAGTCAACGTCGGCATCTCGGTGTCGCGCGTTGGCGGTTCCGCGCAGGTGAAGGCCATGAAGCAGGTTGCCGGCACGCTGCGCCTCGATTTGGCGTCCTACCGTGAGCTGCAGGCGTTCACGCAGTTCGGCAGCGACTTGGACAAGGCAACGCAGGCTCAGCTCAATCGCGGTGCGCATATGACCGAGCTGCTGAAGCAGGGTCGGTACGCCCCGATGCCCGTCATGGACCAGGCTATCGCCATCTACGCGGGCGCCCACGGCTACCTTGACGACATTCCCCTGGAGGACGTCACGCGCTTCCGTGGCGAGCTGCTCGTGTACCTTCATGCATCCAAGCCCGAGATCGTCGAGGCGTTGGAGAAGGAGCGCAAGTTTACCGATGCCATCGAAGCCGACCTGAATGCTGCGATTGAGACTTTCAAGCTGCAGTTCGCTCCCTCGGCGTAAGGCAGGTAGACTATGCCCAACCTTCACGACATAGAACGGCGCATCAACTCCGTCACTTCGACGAAGCAGATTACGCGCACCATGCAGATGGTGGCGGCAGCGAAGGTCCGTCGTGCCAATGAGCGCGTGCAGGCCGCGACGCCGTACGCCGACTCCATGGTTGAGATGCTGGCCAGCGTCGCCAAGCGTGTGGGTGGCACCGAGAACGCGCTGCTGCGCAAGCATGACGAGATCAAGAACGTGCTCGTGGTGGTCGTCACGTCGGACCGTGGGCTGGCGGGCGGTTTCAACAGCAACGTACTGCGCCACGTGAAGCGCCTCATGAGGAACAAGCAGGCGGAAGGCGCAAACGTCCAGGTGGTGGCTTGCGGCAAAAAGGCTATCGGCCACTTCACGTACCGTAAGATGGATCCGGTTCTCTCGTTTGCGGACCTATCCGCCGATCCGACGGTGGATGAGGCTGCCGCCATCGCGGCGTTCGCTATCGACGGGTACGTCAATGGGGATGTCGACGAGGTCATCGTGGTGTACAACCATGCAAAGAACCCCGTTGAGCAGGAGCTTTGCCAAGAAACCGTGCTGCCGGTCGACACCTCAACGCTCGAGAGCGAGCTTGCGGCCGACGATGTGCCCGCCGATGAGGAGCCGGTGCTCGAAGGCGATGTGATCTTCGAACCGGGGATCGAAGCCGTTCTCGATCGTCTGTTGCCCGCGTACGTGCGCACCATGCTATACCATGCGCTCATCGACTCGGCCGCCGCCGAGCAGGCCGCGCGTCGAAGCGCCATGATGGCAGCGACCGACAACGCGACCGAGATGGTTGAATTGCTGACCAGATTGTATAACCGTGTACGCCAGGGCGCTATCACGACCGAGATATCGGAAATCGTCGGTGGCGCTGCGGCTTTGGAGGATTAAATGGCTGAACACATGTTTACAAAGGAGGAGCTTGAAGCCAGCAAAGGCGGCGTTGGGCGCATCGTGCGCATCGTCGGTCCCGTTGTTGACGTCGAGTTCGCTCCTGATCAGCTGCCAGCGATCTACAACGCGCTGACGGTTGATGCTACGACGCTGGCGGGTGAGTTGCACCTCGTCCTTGAGGTGGAGACGCACCTGCCGGGCAACCTTGTCCGTTCGGTGGCTATGAGTTCGACGGACGGCCTCGTCCGCGGCCTCGAAGTTGTCGACACGGGCCACCCGATTATGATGCCCGTCGGCCCCGAGACGCTGGGCCGCATCTGGAACGTGATGGGCGAACCGGTGGATGAGAAGCCGATGCCCGAGGTGAAGGGGTACATGCCCATCCACCGCCCGGCACCGGAGTACGACGAGCTGTCAACGACGACCGAGATATTCGAGACCGGCATCAAGGCCATCGACCTCGTCGAGCCCTTCGTCAAGGGCGGCAAGACGGGCCTGTTCGGCGGCGCCGGCGTGGGCAAGACCGTCATCATTCAGGAGCTCATCAACAACCTGGCACAGGAGCACGGCGGCACGTCGGTGTTCACGGGCGTCGGCGAGCGTACCCGCGAGGGCACCGATCTCTACCTCGAGATGAGCGACTCGGGCGTTATCAACAAGACCTGCCTTGTGTACGGTCAGATGAACGAGCCTCCGGGAGCGCGTCTGCGCGTCGGCTTGGCGGGCCTCACCGAGGCGGAGTACTTCCGCGACCAGGGCCAGGACGTGCTCTTGTTCGTGGACAACATCTTCCGCTTCACGCAGGCCGGCTCCGAGGTGTCCGCTCTGCTCGGCCGTATGCCGTCCGCTGTGGGCTACCAGCCGACGCTGGCCACCGAGATGGGTGATTTGCAGGAGCGCATCACGTCGACCACGACCGGCTCAATCACGTCGGTGCAGGCCGTGTACGTGCCCGCCGACGACTTGACCGACCCTGCGCCGGCCACGACGTTCACGCACCTCGACGCGAAGACGGTTCTGTCCCGTTCGATCTCCGAGCTGGGCATCTATCCGGCCGTCGATCCGCTGGAGTCCACTTCCCGCGCGCTCGATCCGCAGATCGTCGGTGACGAGCACTATCGCGTGGCGACGGGCATCCAGGAGCTTCTGCAGAACTACAAGGACCTCCAGGATATCATCGCCATCCTCGGCATGGACGAGCTTTCCGAAGAGCAGAAGCTCACGGTGAACCGCGCTCGCAAGGCGCAGCAGTTCTTCGGCCAGTGCTTCCACGTTGCCGAGCAGTTCACCGGCCTGCCGGGCAAGTACGTGAAGCTCGAGGACACCATCCGCTCCTTTGCGGCCATCCTCGACGGCAAGTGCGATGATATTCCCGAGCAATGCTTCCGCATGAAAGGCTCGATCGACGACGTGTATGCTGCGTACGAAGAGATGAAGAAGGAAGCGTAACATGGCTGGGTTCGTGTGCGACATCGTGACGCCGCGGGCGTTGCTCGTCTCGGAGGAGGTCGAGATCGTCGTCGTGCCCGGCGCTGAAGGCGAAATGGGCTTCTTGAAGGGCCATGCCTCGCTCGTGTCCGTGCTCGCCGATGGCGAGGCGCATGTCAAGAGTGCCGAGGACGGCGAGACGAAGCGTTACGCGCTGCAGGGCGGCTATGTGGAGGTGACGGGCGACAAGGTCATCATTTTGGCCGATCGCGCTCTGCTGTCGTCCGACATCGACGTCGAGGCGGTGCGCCAGCAACTGGCCTCCATAGAAAGCAAACTTGCCGACCTGTCCGACGAAGAAGCGCGCAAGACGACGCTCCCCGCCGACAAGGCGTGGTGCGACGCCCAGCTGAAAGTGGCAGCTGCTTAGCTGGAACATGCCGGACGACGTGCGGCTTGAGGTCGCTTGGCAACGCAACGACTGAAAGTCAAGGCGTCCGAGAAACGAAGCAGAGCCCCCGCATGGGGGCTCTGCTTCGTTGTGCTGGGCTGCGGAGCCGACGAGTTTTTTGCGGACGTCGGTCCAAGCTGAAGGGTCTGCGGCATCCGGCCACGCGGCGCTTCCGCGCAAAAACCATCGTTTGTTCGACTATCGGCTTCGCCGATGCTGGTATCATTGTATCGGCATCGTGGCACACCGCGTTCGCGCCAAAAACACAACCACGCGCATCCCAACCGATTCGAGGCACAAGATATGGCATTCGTCCATCTGCATAACCATACCGAATACTCCCTGCTCGACGGGCATACACACATCTACGACATGGTGAAGCGAGCCGCCGAGCTCGATATGCCGGCTGTGGCCATATCCGACCACGGCGTGATGTCGGGCGTGCCGCAGCTGTGCGAGATGTGCGACAGGGTGGAGGAGGAGACGGGCAAGCGCGTGAAGCCCATCTACGGCTGCGAGGTGTACTTCACCACCGACGAAGAGCTGCGCAAGGATGTCAAACCCAAACTCTACCATCTGCTTCTGCTGGCAAAGACCAACGAGGGCTACCACAACCTGGTGAAGCTGGTCAGCGAGTCGCACGTCGACAACTTCTACTACAAGCCGCGCACGACGTTCAGCATGCTTCAAAAGTACGGTCGGGGCATCATCGGCTCATCGGCGTGCATCGCAGGCATCATTCCAAAGCTCTTGGACAATCGCCAGTTCGATGACGCTGTCGAGTGGGCTAAGCGTTTTGCCAGCTGCTTCGAGCCGGGCGACTTCTACATCGAACTGCAGAACCAGGGCATTCGCACCGACGCCGGGTTCACGCAAACCGAGCTCAACCATATGCTCACCGACGTTGCCAAGGCGGCCGGACTCAAGACCATCGCTACGAACGACTTCCACTACCTTACGCGCGAGGACGCAAAGGCCCAAGATTACATGCTGTGCGTCGCCCAGGGCGCGGCTGTGAACGATGAGAAGCGCATGCGCTTCGAAAACGACGAGTTCTACATGAAGACCGAGGAGGAGATGCGCGAGGCGCTGAAGGACTTCCCCGAGGCCTGCGACACAACGGTAGAGCTGGCCGAGAAGGTGAACGTGGTGCTTGAGCGCGACTCCATCCTGCCGCGGTTCCCCTTGCCCGAAGGCGAGACGGAGGAAAGCTACTTCCGACGTCGTGTGCAGGAGGGCTTGGTCAAGCATTACGGAGACCCGGTTCCGCAGGAGGCGCAGGAACGCGCCGATTACGAGATGGGCGTCATCATCCAGCAGGGCTTCCCGGCGTACTTCCTCATCGTGCAGGAGTACATCGAGTGGGCGCGCAGCCAGGGTATCGGCGTCGGGCCGGGCCGCGGCTCGGCCGCAGGCGCCATCGTTGCGTACGCCATGGACATTACCGCGCTTGACCCGCTGTCAAACGGCCTGCTGTTCGAGCGATTCCTGTCGCCCGAACGCGTGGAGATGCCCGATATCGACGTCGACTTCGAGCAGGGTCGCCGCGAAGAGGTGATCAACCACATCAAGGACGTGTACGGCGAGGACCACGTATCGCAGGTCATCACGTTCGGCACGCTGCAAGCGAAGAACGCTGTGCGCGACGCCGCGCGCGTGCTGGACTACCCCTACAACACGGGCGATCGCATATGCAAGCTGATCGGCGACGAGCTGGGCATCACCATCGACAAGGCCCTTGCCACGAACCCGGATCTCAAGAAGGCCTACGAGACCGAGGAGGACGTGAAAGCCGTTCTTGACGCCGCGAAGTCCATCGAGGGCCACGTGCGCGGCGAGGGCGTGCATGCCTGCGCCACCATCATCTGCCGCGATCCTATGAGTGATCACGTGCCCATGAAGCGCGATACCAAGGGCGGCGGCATCATTACGCAATACGACGGTCATTATACGCCCGAGCTCGGCCTGTTGAAGATGGACTTCCTCGGCCTGCGCACGCTCGATGTGCTCACCATCGCCTGCAAGAACATCGAGCAGCGGTTTGGCATGAAGGTCGTCCCAGAAGAGATTCCCATCGACGACGAAGCCGCCTTCAAGCTCATGCAATCGGGCAACATGGACGGCTTGTTTCAGGTGGAGGGCGCGCTGTACGTAAGCCTGTTCGCGCGGCTTCCCCCTACGCGCTTCTCCGACATCGTGGCCTCCATCGCCCTCAACCGTCCGGGCCCCCTTGAGTCCGGCATGGTGGAGGACTATATCAAGGTTGCGAGCGGCAAGACCTCCATCCACTATTACGACGAGCGGCTCCGCCCTATCTTGGAGGAGACGTACGGCACCATGGTCTACCAAGAGCAGATCATGCAGATATCCATGGCTATGAGCGGATTCTCGGCAGGTAAGGCCGACAAGCTGCGCAAGGCGATGGGCAAGAAGAAGATCGACGTCATGCGCGGTTTGCAGGAGGACTGGAACGCCGGCGCGGTCGAGAACGGCTATTCGCTCGAGATTGCAAAGCAGATCTGGGAGGATGCCGAGAAGTTCGCGAAGTACGCGTTCAATAAGTCGCACTCCGCAGCCTACGCCATCCTCGTGATGCGAACCGCGTATTTGAAAGCTCATTACCCAAACGACTTTATGGCCGCCGTGCTGTCGTCCTATATGGGCAATACTGATCGTCTGATCCGCTACATCGCGAGCTGCAACCATTCGGGGATCCCCGTACTGCCCCCGGATATCAACTCGTCCAACGCCGAGTTCACGCCCACGGACGAAGGCGTGCGCTTCGGCTTGGTTGGCGTGCGAGGCGTCGGCGCGAATGTGGCCGAGGCTATCATCGCTGAACGCGAGGCTAATGGTCCGTTCACCTCGCTGCACGACTTTGTAAACCGTCTTGATGCGAAGTGCTACAACCGCAAGACGCTCGAGGCGCTCATCAAGGGCGGGGCATTCGATTCGACGGGTTACACGCGCAAGCAGCTCATGTTCTTCGTGGACGAAACGCCGCTTCTGGAAAGCGCCTCGAAGCGCCAGAAAGATCGCGATGCGGGCCAGGTGTCCATGTTCGATCTGTTCGGCGACGACCCCGATTCAGGCTTCGAGGAGGATATCCCGGAACCCGACGGAGTTGAGTGGCCGAAGCGCCAGCTGCTGTCATACGAGAAGGAGATCATGAAGATCTACGTCTCGGACCATCCGCTGCGCCCCTATGAGAACGCCATCGCGCACATGACGAAGTACCAGCTGGGCGATTTGGCCGAGCGCACGAGCGAGATCAAATCAGCCGTATTCGTGGGCATGGTCTCGAATGTGGTGACGAAGCTCACGAAGCGCGGCACGAAGATGGCTACGTTTACGCTCGAGGATACGACCGGCCACATCGAGGCGATCTGCTTCAAGTACGAGGAAAACGCCGACGCTATCCAAGAGGACGCGATTGTCAAGATCAAGGGCAAATTCGAGCACAATGATCGCGGCAACCAAATCATGGCGTTCGAAGTGGAGTCGATCGAGCTATCCGACGCCGACGCGGCCCCTTCCCACCTCGAGCTGCGCGTGCCCATGGCCGATTTCGATCAGGCTAAGTCCCTGCGCCTTAACCGTATCCTGAAGTCATACCCGGGCCGTGACGGCGTGGTGCTGTTCGTTCAGCAGAACGACGGCCATAAGTTCCGCGCCGAATTGCCCGTATCGGTGGATTCGACGAGCCCCATCATGCGCTCTGAGATCCAAGATCTGTTCGGCGCGCAGGTGTGGAGGGCTTCGTAGGGATACGCGGAGCATGGCGCTTCTCGCTGACGTTGCGAACGATTTGCGAGGCGAAGGGATACGGTTAACGTCTCATTTCAACAATTTGGCAAGCGGAACCCGGCTCGGGCTTGCGGCGGGGCCGGGTTCGTTTATCATGGCGGCTATGAATACGCAAACCATCACCCCCACATCCGCGCGTCAGCGCGAAGCGGCGGCACCAACCGCCGAAAAGCCCGTGCGTGATCACACGCTCGCGCTTACTCTGTCCTACAACGGCGCTCCGTTCTCCGGTTTCGCCCGCCAACCCGGGCAGCTCACCGTGCAGGGTGATCTCGAAGACGCCTTGCACCTGCTGTTCAAGCGCGACGTTGAGACGACGTGTGCCGGACGCACCGACGCCGGCGTGCATGCGCTCGGCCAGGTGGTGAGCTTTGACGTGGACGACGTTGATCTCGGCGGACGCTCGCTGCCTTCCCTGCGCCGCTCGCTCAATGCGCTCACGCACGATGCCATCAGCGTGCGTGAGGTGGAGCCGAAAAAACTCGGCTTCTCGGCGCGGTTCGATGCCCAGGCGCGCGAATATCACTATCATCTGTGCGTGGACAGCACGAGTCCTATCTTCATGAAGGATTTCTCGTGGTTCGTGCCCGGTGGGTTGGATGTGTCGGCAATGGAGGTCGCCTCACAGTACCTGTTGGGTGAACACGACTTCAAGAGCTTCTGCTTGGCAGCGTCGGCTGAGGGAAAGCCGACGAACCGCAATATACGCGAGATATCCTTCCATCCTGAAACCGTCTTAGGGGAGAACATCCTCGCCATCAAGGTGGTAGGCAACGCGTTTCTGCACTCCATGGTTCGCACAATAGTGGGCACGCTTGTTATGGTAGGTCGAGGCCAGCGTCCCGCCTCGTGGGTGGCCGAGGTGCTTGAGGCGCGCGAACGTCAGGCTGCGGGCGAGAATGCTCCTGCCCAGGGTCTTGTGTTCTGGCGAGTCATTTACTGACGTGGTACAATGATCGCCTTGCTTACAGGAAGAAGGCGTGTGTGTTCGGAACATCGACGGAAAAAAAGGTTGCTCGCGAGGTGGATCGCATCGTGTCTATGAAGGAGGATGTCGACGCACTCTCGTGGGGTCGCGTTCTTGAAATCGGCAAGCTCTTGCGAGAGCCCGCCGATGGCGACGCGGTGGCCGATTATGCACGCGAGCTTGTGACCATCGCGCAGTCGAATCTCTCTCTTGCCACCCGTTTGGGTATCGATGCGCCCCTTACGACAGGGCCCATCATGCCTTCCGGAATCGAAGTCGTGGAGGGGGGCTATGCCGATGCTGCGCTACAAGACGCCCCCTCTGCACCAGGGCAGAACGCGAGCAGGCGGTCGCAGCGTATCGAGCTTCCCGTGATCGAGCTTCCATCGGTCGTCGCGACCGTCGCGACCGTCGCGACCGTCGAGCCCGTTGCTGCCGAGGCGCCTTCTGCTCCGGTGGTTGAACCTCTCTGCGATGCACCGATGGCCGCGCCTTCGAGCGATGCTTCTACACCGATGGCCGCTCCTTCTTGCGATGCTCCCGGTTCGATGGCCGAGTCTTCCTTCGATGCTTCAGCTCCGGCGGTGGATCCCTCCTGCGATGCAGGATGCCCGACCGATGCCGTATCAGAGCCTGCTGTCGAGACTGCGATCGACCAGGCGGAGTCGGCGTGTTTCGAGGTGAGCGTTCCAGCTGCGTCTGAGATTCCCGCGTGCGACCCGCCGAGCGCAGCTTGCGCCGTTCTGTCGCCGACCGAGGAGTTCGCGCCAATTCACGTTGAGGATCCTGCGGAATTCACGTGCGGCGTGGAGAAGATCGAAGACGTACAGCGGACGGATGACAGCGCGCTTTCAGACGACGGAGAGGGCGACCGGCCGGCTCATCCGCTGTCAAGCGAACGGCTCGCAAGTTTCCGCAATCTCTATGAGAGCCAGGATGGCAGCCTGTGCGTGTTCGAGGACGAGCACGGTCACCTTGTTGCCGTTGATACTTCGAAGCTCGCCTGATCTCGCGGGAGCTTCTTTCGCGTTTGCTCATGCGGGAATGTGACGTCGATCCGTCAGAACGCCTCGAGTCATGCACGCCCGATCTTGCGGGCAGGGGGGAGGGGGGCTCGCTTCGCGTGTGCTGCTCCCTGCGGCACTTGAAGCCTTTGGCCGCTTTCATCCGAACCTATTCGCTCAATGTGATGAATCGTTCATGCATTTCCCGGTATAATGCAGCATTTGGATGGCGGATCGTGCTCGCGTGCAGATCTTTGCTGTCCGAATACGAAGGGGCTTCGAGACAACTGCAATTCTGACGTACCTTGGAGGTTACCATGGCATCATCCGGTGCGCCCGCGCGTTCTTCGTGGTCGGGCAAGTGGGCGTTCATTCTGGCTGCTGCGGCGTCCGCGGTGGGCCTCGGCAACATGTGGCGCTTTCCTTATCTGGCGGCCCAGTATGGCGGTGGCACGTTCTTGCTGACGTACCTCGTGCTCGTCTTCACGTTCGGCGTATCGTTGCTGCTGCTCGAGACGGCGCTCGGACGTAAAACCGGGCAGTCTGCCATTGGCGCTTTTCGGACGTTTGGGAAGAAGTACGCCTTTATCGGTGTGCTGGCAGCGACGGTCCCCTTCATCATCACGCCGTATTACTGCATCATCGGCGGATGGGTGACGAAGTATACAGCCGCTTACCTCATCAATGGTCCTGCGGCACTCGCAGACGATGGAGGCTTCTTCACAGGTTTCATCACAAGCAACACCGAAAGCTTTCTCTGGATGCTCTTGTTCATGGCTATCGTGTTCATCGTCGTGTCGCTCGGCGTGAAGGGCGGCATCGAGAAAGCCAACTTGATCATGATGCCTGCGCTCATTATCATGGCGGTATGCATCGCCATCTACACGATGACCATGCCGGGCGCCCTTGACGGCGTGCTGTACTATCTCGTGCCCGATTTCAGCAAGTTCTCGCCGGAGCTCGTGATCGGGGCGCTCGGGCAGATGTTCTATAGCTTGTCGCTGGCTATGGGCATTATGATCACGTACGGCTCCTATCTTGACAAAAAGTCGAGCCTTACGCAGAGCGTCACCCGCATCGGCGGCTTTGACATTGGCGTGTCGTTCCTCGCAGGGCTTATGATTGTTCCAGCTGCCTTTGTGGCCATGGGATCAGGAGAAGCGGTCGCGTCGAATTCCGGCCCGTCCCTGATGTTCATCACGTTGCCCGGCGTTTTCGGAGGCATGGGCGACGCTGCGACGATCGTCGGTTTTCTGTTCTTCCTGCTCGTGCTTTTCGCGGCGCTGACGAGTGCCATTTCGCTCACCGAAACGTGCGTATCCATTATCATGGACGGCGCGCGGTGGAGCCGCAAGAAGTCGCTTATCGCGGTCATTGCCGTCGTAACAGTCGCGGGCGTTATCGTGAACATGGGCTACAGTGGTCTATCGTTCATCGAGCCGCTCGGGCCAGGATCGTCGCTGCTCGACTTCTTCGACTTCATATCAAACTCGGTTATCATGCCTATCGTCGCACTGTTGACGTGCGTCTTCGTCGGCTGGATTATCAAGCCGAAGGTGATCGTTGACGAGGTGAAACGCTCGAGCCCCTTCAAGGCCGAGAAGGTGTGGACCATCATGATCAAGTACGTTGCGCCTGTGCTGGTGATAGTCATTCTTGTGGCTTACGTCGCGCAAACTTTCGGCCTTGTAAGCTTCTAGCCATTCGTCCTGCCGGCTACACACAGCGCTCGGTTTGATGACTGGACCATTGCGGGTTTCGATCGGTTGCCGGACTCTTCCCGCCTGACGCTAGACTGGAACCCGATCCGCCGGTTGCGGTGGATCGGGAGATCGGTCGAGCGGAAGGCGATGGGATGAGCGCAGCGGGCATTTCTAGAAGGGCATCAAGTAGCATGCTGCCCGCGCTTCTTGCTTGCTCGTTCGCTGGTTCGTTCAGCCAGAGCATGATGAACGTCGCGCTGCCCGAGGTGGCACGTCGTTTCGATGTTACGCTCTCTGTGGCGAATTGGCTGATTGTGGGATACATGGTGGTCGCGGCTACCTCCATTATGCTGTCGGCGTTTTTGCTCGGTCGGCTCGGTTTGCGGCGGGTGTTCTTTGTCGGCGTCGGAGCGCTGGCGATTGGAAGTGGAGCGGCCCTGCTGTCGCCCGATTTTCCAACCTTGTTCGGTAGCCGCCTCGTACAGGCCATCGGCACCGGTCTGTTCTTTCCCATGGTGACGAGCGCCATCATGACGAACTCGCCGCGCAGGACGCTCGGCACCCGCCTTGCTCTCAACAGCGGCGTGATAGCCATAGGTTTGGCGGTGAGCCCGACGGTCTCGGGTCTTGCGCTCACGTACTTCGGATGGTCGGCGCTGTTCATTGTTCCGTTGGCGCTGGCGCTGGCGCTGCTTGTCGTCGGCGCCTTCCTGATCCGCGGCGGCGCATCGCCCGGGCACGCCTCTGCCGATGTACTGAGTGTGATCTTGGGTCTGACGGGTTTGAGCGCGCTCATGTTCGGGCTCGGCGAAATCACCCATGACGTCCTGCCGTCCGTTGTCGCTCTGGCCGGTGGAGCGGTGCTCCTCGCTCTCTTCGCCTGGCGGCAGTTCTCGGCGAGCGAGCCGCTGCTCAATCTACACCCCCTGGCCCATCCGCGCTTCGCTGCAGGAATCGTCCTTGTGATGGTGGGCATGCTGACCTCTTACTCGATGAGCATTCTTCTGCCGCTGTACTACGAAGGAGCGTTGGGGCGTACGGCGTTCGTCTCGGGCCTGCTGTTGCTGGGCCCAGTTCTGGTCAATGCGGTGTTCACGTTCTTCGGAGGCAGGCTGTACGATAAATTCGGCGCTTGGCCGCTCATCCCGGCGGGCCTCGTGCTTGTTCTCATCGGGCAGACGGGCGCGTTCTTCTCGGCGCAAGGCTTCGCGGCGGCGCTGGTCGTGCTATGCTCTGCGGCGGTGTATGCAGGCGTCGGGTTCGTGGTGGCCCCGTCGAAGACGACGGCGCTCGGGCAGCTGCCGTCCAACTTATACCCGCATGGCGCATCCATCAATTCCACGGCTGTTCAGATCGCTTCGGCGCTCGGCTCGTCGTTGTTCGTCGGGGTTCTTTCGGCGGATGTGCTAAGAGATACCGTGGCTGGTGCGGCAAAGGCGCAGGCGTATGCGTCGGGTTTTGCCCATACGCTGGCCATTGCCATCGGTATCGCGGCGGCAGGGCTTGTGCTCGCATTCTTCTACGCGCGTGCGATGCGCAGGCGGGAAGCGCGCAGCAGGTAGCATCATTTCGATGGTGGGCAGGTGAGGCGCGTGTCCTGGTGCATGCGGGTGTCGGCGCTGCCGGGCTGGAGCGCCAGAAGCAGCAACTACGGTATGATGGGACTGCAGCTTGCAAGGGGGCGTCCATGCGCTGCCGGTTGCAGCGCTTCGTCCCGCCCGCAGGCCTTTGACATCCCGTCGCGTGCCGCAACGCGTCGACGCGGACCCGAGTCTGCGCCCCATGCTCAACACCGAACGAGGAGGTACGACATGCTGGACCCGCTTGTCCTTGACTTCTGCAAGAGCGACGTCGCCGATATCGGCGGTCTCGAGCGCTCTGAGTTTATCTGCGCTGAAGAGGGCCGCTTCGAGATGCGCGCCTACCCCGGGCCGGATTCCGCGAACAATATCGGAACCGTGCACGGCGGATTCCTGCTGGCGCTGGCCGACATGGCCGGTACGGGCGTGGCCGACACCTATGGATTCCAGAATACGACTATGTCGTTGACGGCCAATTTCCTGCGCCCGGGGCTTGTCGACGACGAGTACTTCGAGGTGGTAGGCACGGTTGTCCACAAAGGGCGGCGCTCCGTGGTATCGGACGTGGAGATCGCTCGCCCGGACGGCAAGATTCTCGTGAAGGCAACGTGCACGGTGGCCCTGTTCGAGACGCGCATCGGCGAAGCATGACAAGCGAAACCCGCCTCCTGCCACCAGGTGCGGGTCTCGTTATCACGATCGTAGCGCAGGTTGCGCTTCCGATTCATGGTATGTGTGGGGATGCTGCCTCTGCGCGCTCCCTTCTTCGTTCCTGATGATCCGTCAGGCGTTTTCGATGGCATCGATGGCATCGATCACTGCGCCACGGAACCCGCTCTTTTCAAGCTGCGTGACGCCTTTGATGGTGGTGCCGCCGGGCGAGCATACGGCATCTTTCAGCTCGCCGGGATGCTTGCCCGTCGCCAGCTGCAGCTTTCCCGTGCCCACGATCATTTGCGAGGCGAGCCGGTAGGCGGTCGGGCGTTGCATGCCGTGCTTCACGGCCGCATCGGCGAGCGCTTCAACGTACAGGGCCGTGAACGCGGGACCGCAACCGGCCACGTCGCTCGCCACCGAGAGCAGCTTGGTGTCCATGCTCTCAATGAGCGCAATCTGGCCGAACAGATCCGAGAACGCGGCGAACTCTTCTTCGGTAAGCGAATGCCGCTGCTCGCAGGAGACGACGCCGGCTCCTACGGCGATGGGTGTATTGGGTATTGTGCTGATGTGGTGGGTGCTCGGATCGAGGATCCTCTCGAAGAAATCGAAGTAGCATCCGAACGCCACCGACACCACCACTTTGCCAGCCAACGCCTCGCGCACGGGCTCGATCACGTGTTCGACCAGGTAAGGCTTCACGGCGATCACGATGAAATCGCTCGCTTCGACGACCTCCGCCGCCGTTTCGACTGCGTTCACGCCAATCTCCTTGGCGGTGCGCTGCAGTTTGTCGAAGTGCGCTGCACATGCCGTGATGCGCTCGCCCGACAGCGCCCCCGCGCCGACGAGTCCTCGCGCAATGGCCTGCGCCATGTTGCCGAATCCGATGAAACCGAGTCTGATCTGTTCGTTCGCCATCGTGCCTCTTTCCCCTCGTTGAAACCGGTATCGTTCGATTGTACGATATGCGGGGCGCGCATCCAAGGGCAGCTTGCGTTATGCGGAGAACAATTTGCGCATCTCGGCCAGGAGCTGCCTGCGTGTGAAGACGAGCAATGCGAGAAGAAATACGCACGCGGAAAGCGCGCTTGCATACGCGGGCACGTCCCAGGTGGTGAGACCGAGGTTCGAGAGGGCCAGCGGCGCTACGCCCAGTACGACATCGAATAGAAGGTACTTGGCGTACCCGGAGACAAACGTGCCCCTGAACACCGCGACGAGCACGACGTCGTACACGATCGCCGTCAGGCAGATGCCGGGAATGACGAACGTCGTGACGATGAGATTGCCCGTTACGAGGAACCAGGCGGCGGCGATGGCGAGCAGGATGAGGAAGTAACGCGCTACCACGCGTAAAAAGTCCGGGTTGTGTACGATAATGTTCCGAACGAATAGGTAGTTCAAGGCGAGCCCCACGCAAACGGCGAGCACGATGTCGCCCGGGATGTCCAGAAGATGTCCCAGAAAGGGCAGGGCGATCAGGCATGCCCCGGTGACGAACGCCAGCACGGCGAGCGCCACGGCACCTGATTTCCTGACCGCGTTCACGGGAAATACCGAGGGTTCGGCTTCGCCTTCGAGCTCAGCTTGGCACAGCGGGCATCGATCGAGATCGCCGGTGAAGGCTACGCCGCATTTGCTGCAGCGCCTCATACGCGCGCCCCATCCTCGTCAGAAGGGACCGGTTCGTCCGACTGCGCAGAAGCCTGGCCGCCCAGCCGCTTGACCGAGGCTTCAAATCTAGTCTCCAACCGATCCTCGGCTACCTCCTTGCTCGTCTTGTTGATATTGATGAGGCCCTCGATGCCGTTCGACGTGAAGAATCGACAAAAATTCTTGATCACGTCAGGATTCGAGTAGGCCGACGTGATGCCGATGCTCAGGTCGTCGTCGAACGAGCACACCATGAAGTTGATGCCATTGGTCGAGGTTAGCACATTGATCGTCCGGACGAACGGGGCCAGCCTCTCATCGATGCGGATGGGGCCGAGGCTCGAGACGGTAGTGGTGGTCTCGCGCGCGACCAGCCAGTCCGCCAAGCCGAGCACGAGATCTTTCACGAACAGCGGCGCCAGACGCAGAAGCGGGTTCTTCTCGAGCGCGATCATGCGATTCATGCGCGATTTGAGGTTCTCGGCCTCGGTGGCCACCTTCAGCTGGGCCTGCACCTGTGCGGCTACGGCGCTTACGGGCTCGTTCTCGTCGCCGGGCACGTAGGACACATAGGCCAGTCCGAAGAAGTTCTTGGTCGTGGCCGACTCGAAGAATTGACGCAGGTCAACAGGAATATCGAGGCGGATAGCGCGGTGCCGATCGCGCTGCGGCATCTCCGTGCGGATGGCGCATAGCACAACGGCGATCACGAGCGAGGTGAGGCTCACTCCGTAAGAGCGCGCGAGGTCGAGCACCTGCTGTACGGGAAGATGGTATTCCATGAATGTGGGATCCGCGATGTCGCGCCAGCCCGATAGGCGGTAGACCTTCGGCGCGTGCGTGGGCGCTGCCTTGTCTCGTTCGAAGTACTTGTCGAAACTGTCCTCGGATTTCTGGTGGTCCGATCCGTCGTAATCCGTTTCCACGCCTTCGACGCCGTAGCGCTCCTGCAGGTACGCGTAGAGCAGCGCTTTGAAGAAGCTGAGAGTGCCGCGCCCATCCGATACCATGTGGGACACTTCGAGGTTGATGCGGCTGTGGTAGTAACTCGTCCTGAACAGCACGCTTTTCGCGTGGACGTGCAACCCGTAGCAGATCGGTAGGTTCTCAAGGCTCACGGACGGCATTTCGGAGGCCTGTTCCAAATAGTGCCAGAACATGCCGCTGCGTAAACACACGTTGAAGCTGGGAAACGTGTCGACCGTCTTCTCGAGTGCGCGCTGCAGCAGGTCGGGGTCGACGTCATCCACAAGGTCGGCGGAGTATCGGAAAACCGTCTGGGCGGAGCTGCCCGCCTGCGACGAGTAGAACTTCCCCACGTTGTCTAGTCGGTACCAAGTAGCTCGAGCCACGCCGGGTCGTCCTCCTGTTCCAGTCCATCGCCGTCCAGAAAATGTTTCATGATGCGGTAGGTGTCCTTGACCACGTTGAGCACCGAAGGATACAGCAGGTATCCATGCACGGCATCGAGCACACGATAGCACGCCGCCTCGCCGCTTTCCAGGTCGATCCGCGCTGCGAAGGCCTCGCCCTCGTCGCGCAACGGGCAGTACTCGGCGGTGATCACGAGCGTGCGCGGCTGGTTTGACACATCGGGTGCGAGCAGCGGGGCAAGATAGGGATTGGCGAGATCCTCGGGCGAGGAGCAGTACAGTTCCATGTAGCCCTGCACGTCGCGCGCGGTGAGCAGGTAGTCTTCGCCGTTCTCGCGCACCGAGTCGAACCACGACGTGCGCGGGTCGTGGTCGTTGTAGGTTACGGGGTAGAGCAGCATTTGAGAACGGGGCATATACTCGCCGCGGTCGCGTGCCATGAGCGAGACGACGGCTGCCAGGTTGCCGCCGGCGCTGTCTCCGAATAGCACGATGTTGTCGACGTCGACGTCGGCGAGCAACTCTCCAGCGAACAGCTGGCGGGCTGTCTCGTAGCAGTCTTCGGGCGCCTGCGGGAAGCGATGTTCCGGCGAGCGCCGGTAGTCCACCGACACCACACGTCGCTCGAGCTTGACCGCCAGAGTGGAGCAGGCGTCGATGTAGAGGTCGACGGACCCGTTCGCCCATCCTCCTCCGTGGAAGAACAGGATGGTGCCGCGGAAGTCCTCGACGACCTTGAGCCCGCGGTCGAGCGAGAAGTCGAAATCGAGCGGGGTGAACACCCGCAAGGGCACTTCGTAGCCGTCGCGCATGACGGCGACTGCTTCGTCGATGCGGCAGCGGGGATCGGGCAAGGAAAGCTTTCCCATGACGTCCTCGGCCACTCGCTGGGCTTCGTAGGTCTGCTTGATGTCGGGCTTCAGGCGCGAAGCCGCTTTGAATGCGGCGAGAACCGCTTTGTTGAGGGGCATGGCGATGCCGTCCTTTCCGAGGGCGGCATCGCGAAAGCGCGCGCCGATCGGTCGCGGCCCGGATGCTCGGACCGTCTTCGAGGTTCATCGTAGCACATGGATGCCTGCAACCTCGCCGCTCTGTGCAAGCTGCACGTGCACAGTCAAAAGACCACGGGTACATGCATGCTAGCGGGAGCTTTCGCGCCGGGCGAGAGGGGAAATTGAGATCCGGCGCCGACAAGCGTGCCGAATCTCGCCCGTCTGCTTTGCCTTGAGCCACAAGCAGGGCGTCAGCTCATGCATGGGAGCGCGACGGGAAGCCGCGATCGAACGCGAGCAGGCGGCGGTAACGCTCGCTCTCGCGCGCGAGCACAGCAGGGGAGCCTTCGAGCTCGATGCGGCCGTCCTCGAGGAACACGACGCGGTCCATGTCGGCCACGCCTTGCAGATGATGCGTGATCATGATGAGGGTCTTTCCCTCAGTCGTGGCGAAGACCGCTTTGAGCAGGGCGCGCTCGGTGGCGGGATCAAGCCCCACAGTGGGCTCGTCGAGCACGATCGTCGAAACGTCTTGCAGCAGCACACGTGCAAGTGCGATGCGATGGCGCTCCCCGCCCGAGAAGCGTACGCCCGCCTCGTCCACAAGCGTGTCGAGTCCTTCGGGAAGTCGCTCGACCAGGGTGCGCAGTCCGACCCGTTCCAGAACGTTGTTCACGTCTTCGTCGGTCGCGTCCTCGCGGCCGATGCGCAGGTTTTCTCGAAGCGAGCGGTTGAACAAATACGTCTGCTGCTGGATCACGCCGAGATAGCGGGCCATGTCATCGCCAAACGAGCCAGCGGGCACGCCTCCCAGCTCCACCGTGCCTGCATCCGGCTTCAAATCGCCCCGGATGAGCGAGGCGAGCGTGCTCTTGCCCGATCCGCTGCGGCCGAGGATGGCCACACGCTCGCCTGGGCGCACCTCCAGACTGATGCCGTCGAGCACGGGACGGGGCGCCTCGGGATAGGAAAAGCGCACGCTCTCGACGCGGATGGTCGGAGGAGCGCCCGGCGACGGGAGAACGACCTGCGGCGCGCAGGCCGCTGCTGCGGCGTCCTCCGTGCGCGCGTTCTTGCGGTTCGCCGTCCTTACCGGCCGGTCTTCAGCCTTACCGCAATTACCCGGATCGTCGGGAAGCTCATTGAGCCGGTCGATGGAGGCACGGTACGAACCGGCCTCCGTGGCCGCCGTCGACAGCGGTGCGAACGCGTCTATGAGGGGAAAGAAGCCCAGCACGATGGCTGCGATCCAATTCGCCGTTCCTCCGTGGACGCCGCCGAATTGGCCGGCCGCCCAGAGGAGCGTCATGACCGCGATACCCCCGAACAGTGCGGTCGAGATCAGGTCCCGCCTACGGGCGAATCGGTCGAGCTCGACGTCCACATCGCGCAGCACGCGCTGGGAGGAACGGTAGCGGTTCAGGTATTCCGCGCCGCGATGCGCGAATATCCAGTCGGAAACACCCAGCACGTTGTCCGTCAGTTCGCAGTACAGCTCGTTCTTTATGGCCTTGCGACGAGCGACACGCGCTCTCGTCGCCAATACGGACGCAAGCGGCACGAGTACCACCACCACGAGCAACGCGAGCAGCATGGCGAGTGCGAACCACAGCGAGAAGAACCCCAGCACCGCAACGACGACAACGGTGAGCAGCCACGCAACAACGGTTGGGAACACCGTGCGCAGATAGAGGTTCTGCAGATGTCCAATGTCCTCGGCCAGCAGACCCAGCACGTCGCCCGTGCGATGTGTGCGCCTGAAGAGGATGGCGTCGCCCTCGATGGATGCGTAGAGCTTTGAGCGCAGTGCGCTCGTCATGCGGAGAACCCAATCGTGGCTCGTCAGCCGTTCCAGGTACTGCAGGATGGGCTTGCCGATGCCGAAGATGCGCACGAAGATGGTGGGCATATGGATCATGAGGATGCTGCCGGGCATTTCCGCTGCAGCTGCAATGAGGTAGCCCGAGGTGAACATGAGCCCCGAAGCGAAGCAAAAGGTTGCCACGCCAAGGGCCAGCGCCACGGCGAGCGCTTTGCGGTACTGCTTGAAGAAGGGCCTGACCCATCGGTCGCGACCGCTTCTGCGGGTCGGTTCGCCGGTTGCAGGTTGGTTGGCGGCGTCCGCCCGTCTCTGCGCCTCTTCGACGTGCGCCTCGCGGCGCATCCGGGCGCTCATGCGGTCTCCCAGGCCGTCTGCGCCGCAAGACGGCCGAGCGCACCGCCGTTTGCCTCAAGTTCGGCCAGCGGGCCGTGCTCTGTGATACGCCCGTCATCGAGCACGATCACTTCGTCCATGTCGTCGAGCCAATGCAGGCGGTGCGTGGCGAAGAACACCAGGCGGCCCTCCATGAGCGGCAGCATGCGCTCCTTCAACTCCATCTCCGTTTCAATGTCCAGATGGGCGGTGGGCTCGTCGAACAGCAAGATGCGCCGCGAATTGTCTAAAAACGCCCGCGCGAGCGCAATGCGCTGCGCCTGGCCGCCCGAGAGGGCGCGCGCGCCTTCGCCCACAAGTGTGTCCAGTCCACAGGGCAGTTCCGCGACGAGGCCGTCCAGGCCCACGACGTCAATCGCCCGCGCGACCTCTTCGTCGCTTGCATCGGGTCGGTAAAACGCGATGTTATCGCGCAACGTGGCATGAAACAGATACGGGTCCTGCGGTATGTAGACGATCTGCCGTTGCCAGCCGTCCTGCTTGAAATCGGGCAAAGGCGTGTTGCCCAGCTCGATGTCGCCTGCATCAGGCGCCAAAAAGCCGCCGAGGAGGCTGACGAGCGTACTCTTGCCCGCGCCGCTGGCGCCGACGATGCCATATTTGCGGAAGCCTTCGGCCGTGAAGTCCAGATTCTCGAGCACGCGATGGCTGTCGTAGGAGCAGCCGACGCCCCGAAGCTCCATGCGCGACGTCGCGCCCCAATCGGGCAGTTCGCAGCTGTGATCCGAGCCGTCTGGGGCGCCTATGAGACGTTGGATGGATTTCAGCGCATTCACCCCGTCGAGCGAAGCGTGGTAGTCGGACGCGAACGAGCGGATGGGCTTGAAGTACTCGGGTGCCATGATGAGGATGGCGAGCGCGGGGAACAGCTGTGCCGTACCGTCGAGCAGCCGCATGCCCAACATGAAGGCCACCGCCGCGATGGACAGAGTCGAGAACAGATCGAGCACGAGGCTGGAGAGCGTCGCCATGCGCAACGTCTTCATCGTGGCTTCGCGAAACCGCTCGCTCACCGAGAAGATGCTCGCACCATGGCGCTTGCCCGCGCCGAACAGCTTGAGCGTATCGATGCCGCGTAGCGTGTCGATGAAGTGATTGGAGAGCACCTGGAACGTGCGGTATTGTCGAGACGCTGCATCCTTTGCATTGCGGCCGAGTATGATCATGTACAGCACGATGAACGGGAACATTATGAACATGATGAGGGCGGATACCCAGTCGAGCGCGAGCGCGAAGGCGAGCACGATAAGCGGGATGACGACGATCGAGGTGATCTTGGGCAGGATGAGCCGAAAATAGGCCTGTACCTGATCGACGCCCTCGAGCATGGCCGCCGCCACGCTGCCCGTCCCGTTGTCCCATACCACCTGCGCCTTCGTGGTGAATACTTTGCGAAGCAGCTCCTGGCGCAGTTCGTCGGCGCGGTCGTAGGCATAGGTTTCGAGGTAGGCGTCTTCGGCGTAGACGGCGCCTTGCCGAGCGACGAAGCAGGCGAAGAAGAGCGCGATCCATGCAGTCTGATCCGGGATGGGCGCTCCGTGCCAGAGGTTCGCGAGGGCCGTGGCGAGGAACCAAGCCTGGCCAACGATGCAGAGCGCCTGCAAGGCGGAGGCGCTTGCGAGCAACGCCAGTACTCGGCGCACTCCCGGCAGCGCGAATATGGCTCGATCCAGCATCGTCGCCTCCTGCGGGCCTCTCTTCGGGCGGCTCTTTCCCGCGTTCCCGATGGACGGAATGATGTCGTACCCGTTGCGTCGTTCGTCTTCCCGGCTTGCAGGAAAGTGTAGCACGTGCGCGCTGCTACGATCCGGCGGCGTTATCCGTGGCGCATTAATGATATTATTATAGTAACATTTAAATCGGCGAAGCGCTAGCGTTCGTTTCTTGGCCGTCCGCGACCCCTTGCACGTTGCGTGATGCCGGGCCAAGCAGGCTCGTCCTGGCGCGACGGCAGTGCTATCATGTGCGAATACTCAGCAATCGTTCTCATAAAGGAAGTTCCATGTCGCTTTCCATCGGTATTGTCGGCCTGCCGAACGTCGGCAAGTCTACGCTGTTCACGGCTCTCACGAACAAGGGCGGCCTCGCGGCCAACTACCCGTTCGCCACCATCGAGCCCAACGTGGGCGTCGTGCCCGTGCCCGACGCGCGCCTCGACCGCCTGGCCGAGATCGACCATCCGGCGCGCATCGTGCCGGCCACCGTCGAGTTCATGGACATCGCGGGCCTCGTCGCGGGAGCGAGTCAGGGCGAAGGCCTGGGCAACCAGTTCCTCGCGAACATCCGCGAGACGGACGCCATCTGCGAGGTCGTGCGCTTCTTCGGCGACCCCGACGTGGTGCACGTCTCCGGCAAGGTGGACCCGCAAAGCGACGTGGAAACCATCAAGACCGAGCTGATCCTGGCCGACATGGGCACGCTGGAGAAGGCACTGCCACGTCTGGAGAAGGAGGCCAAGCGCGACAAGGCCGGCGCGGCGAAGGTGGCTGCGGCGAAGAAGGTGTACGAGGGCCTGAACGAGGGGCATCGCGCCCGCACGCTCGACCTCACTGACGACGAGCGCGCGGCGCTGTACGACCTGCACCTGCTCACGATGAAGCCGATGCTCTACATCGCCAACGTCGACGAGGAACAGCTGGACGCCGACCTGCCCGAGATCGACGGATGCGCGCCCGTGCCCATCTCCGCGAAGGTGGAGGCCGACCTGGCCGAGCTCGACCCGGCAGAAGCGCGCGAGTACCTGGAGGCCATGGGTCTCGAGGAGAGCGGCCTGGCCCGTCTCGTGCGCGAGGCGTACAAGCTGCTGGGATTGCAGAGCTACTTCACCAGCGGCGAGACCGAGACGCGCGCCTGGACCATCCCCATCGGCGCGAAGGCCCCGCAGGCTGCCGGCGTCATCCACACCGACTTCGAGCGCGGCTTCATCAAGGCCGAGACCGCCTCGTTCGCTGACTACTCCGAGCTGAACGGCGAGAAGGGTTGCCGCGACGCCGGCAAGCTGCGACAGGAGGGCAAGGAGTACGTCGTCCAGGACGGGGATGTGATGCACTTCAAGTTCAACGTGTAGGGAGGTCGGATGATCGCTCGCAGGATCGAGCGGGATATCGAGGAAGCTGCGGAGCGGGCCGGCTTCCCGAGCTTTCGGAGAGCAAGGGCTAGAAGTCGATCAGGTCGTGGACTTCGACTTCGAGCGCATCCGCGATGCGTATCAACTGCTCGAGGCTGACCTTCATCTTCCCGTTCTCCAGCCGGTATACATAGGAATTAGAAGAAGGCTGGCCGATCATACCCGCAAGATCTCTCTGCGTGAGGTTCGCGTCCTCTCGCGTCCTTCGGATTGCCGCGCCCAGAAGCGCGTACCTCTTGTCCAATTGCTCGGCCATGTTCCAAGGGTATGCGCTAGACTGTTCTTTACGAATACTCATGGGTATTCATTTGCGCAACGTTTCCGTTATGTGCGTAAGGGGAAGGAGGGCTCGCGCCATGCCCATTGCCTGCCGCTTCGCGCGCGATGCGGTAACGCGGCGGCAGGTTTCGATGCTTGCTATATTGGCGGGATGCGCAGCCTCGCTTCGCCCGCATCCGATCGAAAGGAGCCAAACAATGGAAGAGCATGCGTCGGCTGCGGGGTGCGAGGGCATGCGATCGGCGGCGATGGATGCGGGGTCGGCCGTCGCGGAAGCAATATCATCCCTTCGGGGGCTCCTCATGTGCTTGAGCCTCTACGATGCCGCGCTCCAGAATGAGGAGGAGTTCAGTTTATACGATGCGCTTCACTTCAACTCGATGCAGGGTTACGTCTTGCATCGCGCCGTAGCCAAGATGGAAGAGGCGTGCCTGATCCTCGAAGACGTCTCGGGCCCTGAAATACCGGGGAAAGCTGACCTGGCAGAGAGCCGATAACGGCTTTCGATGCATTCGGCGGAACCATCCGATTGGCGATATTTCTGGAACGCTCGGAATGCGTTGCCGTTAGAAGGGCCGTATGGTGTAAATTGCCTCATAGGAGAAAGGCTGCTGCACGAGGATGCGGAGAGTCGGCGCAACATGATTCGCACAAGGACGACAGGGGAGGCCTACGCATGAACGACTTCGTCGAAGCGCTGGAGAGCGATGGCAGAAACCCTGAGCTGCCGGAGGAATACGACTTCTTCGGCAGGCTCGTGGGCAGTTGAAAGCTTGACTACATCGATCGCACCCTGTCCTCTTCGGTCAAAGGGGAGTGGATCTTCGAGCGGGTACTCGAGGGCATGGGCATCCAGGACGCGTGATTGCCTGTTGAACGTAGGCAAGGGTTCTATCCTGGCTGCCGACCTGTGGAAATATTACTTGCTGAGGCGAGTTCCGAGGCCGACTACGATCTTGAGCGCCCCCGCGTGATCGCGAGGGCGCTCTTCGTTTCGGTCTACAGGTGCATCAGCAGCCAGCTGACGAGGTCCTCCTCAACCTCGAACTTGAGGTCGTCGTAGTTGTGGATCTCGTGGCGATAGCCGGGATACAGCTTCGTCGTCACCTCGTGGCCCGTGTCGGCCAGCCAGTTGGCGCACTGGTAGACGCCCTCGCCGTAGGTGCCCACGGGGTCCTGGTCGCCGGCGATGCAGAGGACGGGCAGGCCGGCGGGCACCTTCTCGGCCCACTCGGGGCCCTCGATGCAAAGCATCATGTCGATGAAGTCGCGCAGGCTCACGTTGTGCGTGGGGTGCGTGAACGCGTCGAAGGGGTCTTCCGCATGGTCCTTCTGCACGTAGGGGTCGTGGCAGATCCACTCGTTGCCGCGCGTCGCGCCCTCGTCGCAGCGGGCGAACATCCAGCCCATCAGCTCGCCCACGAAGGCCGGGTCGCTCTCGTGGCCCTTGCCGGCGGCGATGGTCTCGTCCAGCTTCGCGCGCACCTCGTGGGTGTTCTTGAAGATGCCGGTGGTGCCGCAGTAGACGGCGCCGGCCAGCTCGTCGCCGTACTTCGCGCTGAAGTCGCGCGCGATCATCGAGCCCATGGAGTGGCCGAACAGGAAGTAGGGCAGGTTGGGGTACTTCTCGCACACGAGGTCCTTGAACCGCTTCTCGTCCTCCATCATGGTGTGCGGCCCCGCGTCGCCCCAGTCGCCCCAAGTGCCATTCGCGATGGCGGTGGCGCCGTGCCCCACATGGTCGTCGGCCGCAACGATGAAGCCGGCGTCCATGAGCGCCACGATCATATGGAAGTAGCGGCGGGAGTGCTCGCCGAAGCCGTGGATCAGCTGCACGATGCCCTCGGGCTCGCAGGCGGGGACGTAGATCCACCCCGTCACCTGGTCCCGATCGTTCGACGATGGAAAGCAGATTTCGTGCAGCATGGCAAATCCCTTCTCTCGTGTTCGCGGACGGGTGCCCGCAGGCCGATTCGCACACGCTCCGTGTGAGCGCCTCGGTTCATTATGGCAGACGGGAACCTTCCGAGCTTCATGTTTTTCGCGCCGCACTTTGCGACGGCACTCCGTTTTGCGATAATGGTTGCGTGCGCTTCGGGTTTTGGTGTGGCAAGGATGACGTCAAAAGGAAAGCGGGAGATCGATGGACGAGATGGCAAAGTTCGGGTTCGGATTCATGAGGCTGCCGGAGATTGAAGGGGCCGATGGAGAGATGCATATCGACATCGATCAGGCCAAGGAGATGGTGGACATCTTCATGGATGCCGGGTTCACCTATTTTGACACGGCGCGGCGTTATCACTTCGGCAAATCCGAGGCCGCGCTCAAGGAAGCGCTTGTCGACCGCTACCCGCGAGATTCATTCCAGCTTGCCTCGAAGCTTCCGGCGTGGGTTGCGAAAGGGCCCGATGAGGCGCGTGCCATGTTCGATGCCTCTCTCGATCAGACCGGTGCTGGCTACTTCGACTTCTTCCTCATGCACAATCTGGGCGAGTACCGTACGAAGGCATTCGACGAGTACGGCATATGGGACTTTTTGTTCCAGAAGAAGGAAGACGGTCTGATTCGCAAGCTCGGCCTTTCGTTCCACGACAACGCCGCTGCTTTAGAGGCGGTGTTGGACTCGCATCGTCCCCTCGACTTCGTGCAGTTGCAGATCAACTTCGCCGACTGGGAGAATAGCCTGATCGAATCCAGGAAATGCTACGAGGTGGCCCGCGCTCGGAACCTGCCGGTCGTTATCATGGAGCCTTTGAAGGGCGGCTCGCTCGTTCATCTGCCAGCCGCTGCGGTCGAGGTGCTGCGCGAGGCGAATCCCGAGGTGCCGCTCGCATCTTGGGGTCTGCGCTTCGCTGCGTCGCTGCCAGGCGTGCTCACCGTGCTGTCTGGCATGTCCACAGCCGACCAAGTGCGCGAGAATACGCGCATCATGACGTCGCTCGGACCGCTGAACGAGCAGGAGCGCGTTGCGCTCGAACAGGCACGAGCCATCTTGGCCTCGGTGCCTACGGTGCCCTGCACGAGTTGCGGCTACTGCGTCGAGGGTTGCCCGGAGGGCGTGCGCATCCCTTCGGCGCTCTACGCGCTCAACATCATGACGCTCTTCGAAGATATGCCGATGGCTAGCCATGAATACGACTGGCGGACCGTCGGCGGCCGGGCATCGTCGTGCATCGAGTGCGGTGCCTGCGAGCTTGCGTGCCCGCAGCATATCGAAGTAATGAAAGAACTCGCGCGTGCTGCCGAGCTGTTCGAATAGGGGACGTCGAGCATTCCGCACACTGTCGCGCAAGTTGAACGAGCATCCACGGAAAGGGCGGGCGAAATGACGCTTGAAACAGGTTCCGGGCAGCAGCTCGGTACGGAGCCCCTCGCGGACTTCTTCGCGCGCACGCCGAAGCTGGCGATAGCATTCTCGGGCGGATGCGATTCCTCGTATCTGCTCGCGTCCGCTGTGGAGGCGGGCTGCGAGGTGAAGGCGTATATGGTGAACACGGCGTTTCAGCCTGCATTCGAGCTGGAGGACGCGCGCCGTGTCGTGGACGTTTGCGGGGCGGCGTTCGACGTGATCGAGGCCGACGTTCTGGCCGAAAGCGCCATCTGTGCGAACCCGCCCGATCGCTGCTACCTCTGCAAGCGCTTCATCTTCGGCGCCGTACGCGAGCGCATGGAGCGCGAAGGCTTCGAGGTCCTGGCCGACGGTACGAACGCCTCCGACGATCCTGCGCGCCGCCCCGGATTCCGCGCGCTCGCGGAGCTTGACGTGGTGTCGCCATTGCGCTGCGCCGGCATGACGAAGGACGAGGTTCGTGCCGCCTCCCGCGCGCTCGGCGTGCCGACGGCTGACAAGCCCAGTTTCTCGTGCCTGGCCACGAACGTGCCCGAAGGCAAACCGATCACTGCTGCGTCGTTGGACGAGGTGCGCCGCGCCCGCGGGCTCTGACGCGCGAGGAGTGCGGTGCTCTCTTCGGGTTCGTGCTGGGCGAGAATATCGCCCGCTATGCCTATGCGCAGGCGGGGCCTGACGATCCGGAGGGCACGGCGGTGGTGGAAGTGAGTGCGGTATGGATATCGGTAAATCGCGGAACGGGGCGCGCCTTGAGGTGACACTGATTGGTCGTCTGGACACGAAGGCGGCGCCCCAGCTTGAAGACGCGCTCGGTTATCGAGCGGCTCTCGCTGGGCCGTCCGCCGACCTCGAAGCCGAGGACGGGGCCGACCGCGCGTAGGGGTAGCAGGGGGTGTGCGCTGCGCGCGTTCGCGATCCGGGTGCAGAGCCGGACCGCAGCGTATTTTTTTCGGCGTATACTGGGCACCACCGAACGGGCGAGAGGATGGCGCGCAGAGCGCTGCGGAAGGCGGTAGGAAAATGGCGTACGTGTTCACGCATGCGACGGTGCTCGACGGTACGGAGGGCATGGAGCCTCGGCCCGACATGACCGTGGTGGTGGACGACGGCGGGCGCATCGACAAGGTGGGCCCTGCGGCCACCACCGTGGGGCCGATGGGCGCGCTTGAAGTGGATCTGGCCGGGGCCTTCCTCATGCCGGGCCTCATCAACGCGCACGTGCATCTATGTGGCACGGGCAAGCCCATGAGTGCCGGCGGGGCGGGCGACCTTATCGACAAAGTGACGGGCAACCCCATCGGCATGTGGGCGCTGCGGAGGATGATCCGCAGCCATGCTCAGGCGCAGCTTGCCAGCGGCGTGACCACCGTGCGCAGCGTGGGCGACCCCGGCTTCGCCGACGTGGACGTGCGCGACGCCGTGAACGCGGGGAAGTTCCCCGGACCGCGCCTGCTCACGTCGGGCACGGGCGTCACGGTGCCGGGCGGGCACGGCGCGGGGCTGTTTGCGCACGTCGCGAAGTCGCTCGAGGAGGCGCGTGAGATCGTGCGCACCTGCTTCGCGCACAACTGCGACCTGGTGAAGCTGTTCATCACAGGGGGCGTGTTCGACGCCGAGGTGGAGGGCGAGCCGGGCGTGCTGCGCATGCCGCCCGACGTCGCCCGCGCGGCTGTGGAGGAGGCTCACAAGCTGGGCATGCCCGTGGCTGCGCACATCGAGAGCGCCGAGGGGGTGCGCGTGGGCCTGGAGGCAGGCGTGGACACCATCGAGCACGGCGCGGCGCTCGATGAGGGGCTGATCGCGCTCTTCAAAGAGAACGGCGCCGGACGTGCTTCGTCGCTCACCTGCACCGTCTCGCCCGCGCTGCCGTTCGTAGAGCTGAGTCCTGAGAAGACGAAGTCCACCGAGGTGCAGAAGGCGAACGGCCGCATCGTCTACGAGGGCATCGTGCGCGCCGCGCAGCAGGCGCTGGCCGCAGGCATCCCCGTGGGTTTGGGCACCGACTCGTCGTGCCCCTACATCACGCACTACGATATGTGGCGCGAGGTGGTGTACTTCGAACGCCTTGTGGGCGCTTCGCGCCAGAGGGCGCTCCACACCGCCACGCTCGGCAACGCGCGCATCCTGGGGCTGGGCGACGAGACGGGATCGGTCGAGGAAGGTAAGGCCGCCGACCTCATCGTGACGCCCGAGAACCCGCTCGACAACCTGGAGGCCCTGCGCACCGTGACCATGGTGATGGCTCGCGGCGCCCTGGACGAGCACCCTCGAGTGAAGCACATACCCGAGCTCGACGCCGAATTGGACGACTTTCTGCCGCAATCGGAATGAAACTTTGATGGGCTACGGGTTCGTCCACAATGACGGCATGGCGTCTCGAGTCGGCCGTTCCCGAGCACGCGATTGCCCGGCGGCGCGTTGAGGTTCGTCGAACGAATTACACCGAATAGGGTAGCGAATACCACCGCTTTGGTGAAGCAAAAGGGGCTGTGTCGGGCCGTTTGCCAATGCGGGCGCTGTTTACGAGGCGGCCGCTCGCGGTATTATGGGTTCTGAACGGATGGCAAGGCGAAGGGAAACAAGCGTGACGGACGCAATACTGGCGCAGCAGGCGCTCAAGGACCATTTCGGCTACGACGCGTTCCGGCCCGGGCAGCAAGGTGTGGTGGAGGCGATCCTCGCCGGCCGCGACGCGCTGGCGGTCATGCCCACGGGCGCCGGCAAATCGGTGTGCTACCAGGTGCCCGGCATCGTGATGGAGGGCCTCGCGCTCGTGGTGAGCCCGCTCGTGTCGCTCATGGGCGATCAGGTGCGCGCGCTCCTTGACGCGGGCGTGCGCGGCGCCTACCTCAACTCCACGCTCACGCCCGGCCAGCAGGCCACCGTGCTGCGCCGCGCGCTGGCGGGCGCGTACCAGATCATGTACGTGGCCCCGGAGCGGCTGGCCGACCCGCGCTTCCTCGAGTTCGCGCGCGAGGCCGCCATCCCGCTCGTCGCCGTGGACGAGGCGCACTGCGTGTCGCAGTGGGGCCAGGACTTCCGCCCGTCGTACCTGGCCATCGGCGACTTCATCGAGCAGCTGTCCGCGCGCCCCGTCGTGGCGGCGTTCACGGCCACGGCCACCGAGCGCGTGCGGCGTGACATCGTGCGCCTTCTGGATCTGCGCGACCCTTACGGGGTGGTCACCGGGTTCGACCGCCCGAACCTCTACTTCGGCGTGGAGCGCTTGGAGCCCAAGCGCAAGCTCGCCTGGATCGGGAGCTACGCGCTCGCGCATCCGGGTGACTCGGGGATCGTGTACTGCTCCACCCGCAAGGACACCGACAAGGTGCATGCCGCGCTCGTCGCCGCAGGCGTGCGCGCGGCGCGCTACCACGCGGGCATGCCGGCCGCGGAGCGCGCCGAGAGCCAGCGCGCGTTCATCGCCGACGACGCGCTGGTCATGGTGGCCACGAACGCGTTCGGCATGGGCATCGACAAGTCGAACGTGCGCTACGTAATCCACCACAACATGCCCGGCAGCATCGAGGCGTACTACCAGGAGGCCGGCCGTGCCGGGCGCGACGGCGAGCCGTCCACGTGCATGCTCCTATGGAGCGACGGCGACGTGTCCACCTGCCGATTCTTCATCGAGCAGGAGTCGAGCAACGAGGAGCTCTCGCCCGAGGAGACCGACGCTGTGCGCGCCTCGCGCCGCCGCCTGCTGGAGGCCATGGTGGGTTACTGCCACACGACGGGCTGCCTGCGCCGCTACATCCTCGATTATTTCGGGGAGCAGTCGTCGCAGGACGTTCGTAACGCCAGCGAGAAGGGCCCCGGTGCCGAAGATTGCGGGGAAAGCCCGACGAAGCGACCTGCAGGCCGCGAGGAGGGCTTGGAGCCGCAAGATCCGGCACCGGGGCCCTTCGCAGCGTCGAGTTCTTCCGAATGCCGACAGGCAGCCGGAGCCTGCTGCTCGAACTGCGAGGGCGCGTTCGACGCCGTGGACGTGACCGAGCTGGCGCGCGCCGTCATGCGCTGCGTGCAGGAGCTGCGCGGGCGCTTCGGCAAGGGCATGGTGGTAGACGTGCTGCGCGGCTCGAAGAGCGCGAAGGTGCTGGACCTGCACCTGGACGAGGTGGCCAGCTACCACACGGTGGATGCCTCTGTCGCGCAGGTCAAGGAGGTCGTCGAGCTTTTGGCCGCCGGCGACTACCTTGCGATTACCGAGGGCACCTACCCTACGGTGGGCCTTGGCCCGCGTGCTCGCGAGGCGGCGGACGACGGGTTCTCCCTCTCCATGAAGAAGGTCGTGCGCAAGGCCGAACGCGTGCGGGGCGTCGAAGCGGGCGCCGGCCGCGCGTTCGGCGCCTCGGGTACGGTGGCCGCGTCGGGCGAGGCCGATCCGGAGCTGTTCGAGCGCCTGCGCACGCTGCGCAAGCGCCTGGCGGACGAGGCCGGAGTGCCGCCCTACATCGTGTTCTCCGACGCCACCCTGCGGGACATGTGCGCGAAGCGCCCCGCCACCGAGGACGAGTTCCTGGATGTCTCCGGTGTGGGCGCCACGAAGCTCGCCCGCTACGGCGAGGCGTTCCTCGCCGAGCTCGCCGCCTACGGTAGCGAGGGCTAGCGCGCCGTCGGGAAGAAGGGGGTTCAACGACACCGATGACCTGCTGCGCTTCCTGCAGATACGGATACTGTCCGACGCGCAGGGCTACGGCGATAGGCGCCTGCGTTGGGGGGCTGCGTGGGGAAGACTCCATCCCCACGCATCTTGCTTGACGTGTCGTGCAGGCGATCGGGCAAACCCTACATCTGGATATGGAGCCGCTGGAGAGGCCCGTCGTCGCCTAGCGACGGCGGGCCTCTTTCCCGTTGGCGACCGCAGGACCGTTGCTTACGATGTCGCCGGTGCTGCGGGGGCTGCCGGGGCGGCAGGCGCGGCCGGGATGTCGGCACCGTTACGGCTTGCGCCGCCCGGGGCCGTGTTGTCGCCGCGATTTGCGGCACCGGCGCTGGCGCCGCGGTCGAAGCTAAGGTCGACGCTGCCGCTCGTGGTGCGAACGACGATGCGCTTGTCGGCGCCGATCGTGCCGGCGGGGGCGTCCACGCTGCCGCTTGTGGAGGACGCCGCGATGTCGTAGTCGGTCGCGAAACCCGCGAACGAGGCTGCTACTCGGCCGCTCGACGCCTCGAGTACGGCTTCGGTCGCGTCCAGGCCGACGGCATCGATGCTGCCGCTGGAGCAGCGGATGTCCAACGTGGTCGCGCGCACTTCGTCCAGATACTGGTAGCCACTCGACGTACTCGTCTCCACCGTGGCGCCTTCCACGTCATCCAGGGAGAGCGAGCCGCTCGAGGTCCAGGCCGAGAAGCTCTCGGCGTCCACGCCCGTCGCGTTGATGCTGCCGCTCGAGGTTCTCAGTCCTACAGTCTCCGCGCTCGTGCGCATGAGTGACAGGCTGCCGCTGCTGGCCGTGAGCGAAACCGTGCCGAGGCCGTCGAGGTTCGCAACGTCAACGTTTCCGCCGCTCGTTTCCACGGTGATGGAGCCCGTGTACCCGCGTGGAACCTTCACCACGGTGGTGCGGTCTTGGAAGTCCACCTTCATGATCATGAGGCCCGTAAGCGAAGTGCCCTGGCCGGTGATCTCCAGCACACCTCCTTCGTCGACGACGTCTACGGTTTTCTCGCTGCTGGTCCAGTACGTGATTTCGAAGGCGTCTCCGTCGGCTGGCTCGAAGCGCACGCTTTCGCTTGCGTCCCTCACTACGACGGCGGTGTGGGGCGCTTCCGCCTCGGTGCTCAGGGTCTGCGTGCTCGAGACCCAGTCGCGCGTGGTGTTCGACAGGTTCTCGAAGCGGAAGTCCGCCAGGGTGAACGCCCCCAGGGCGAGCGCCGAGCCTCCCACCAGCATCACGGTGGCGACGATCAGGACGACTTTACGCGCGGTGGTCATGGCTCTGCGCTCCTTCCGAAGTTGGGTTCCCCGCCGTCGGCGGCATCGGTGCGGGCGGGAAGGGGACGGTGCCCTGCGGCCCGACGGGATGGGGCGCACCGGGGCAGGGGGTTGCGGGGTGGAGGGCGCCCGCGGCTGCCGGCAAGTCGGATGCGGGTGCGCAAGGCGGTACGGCCTGCTCGGACCCGCG
This sequence comes from Enteroscipio rubneri, assembly GCF_963929405.1. NCBI lineage: Bacteria > Bacillati > Actinomycetota > Coriobacteriia > Eggerthellales > Eggerthellaceae > Enteroscipio > Enteroscipio rubneri. The sequence goes on from NZ_CAWVIN010000001.1 coordinate 283,374, forward strand.
TACCTTCTTCACGAACAGCCCCTTGATCCAGCGGGCGAACGAATGGGTGAGCTGCACGAGCCCCTTGCTGGCGGCTAGGACGCCGAACAGGGCGAACAGCCCCGTCCCCGCGGCGGCCAGCCCGCAGCCCAGAAGCCAGGCGGCCGTGAGCGGGTAGCCGGTAGCAAGGCACCACACCAGGCCCACGATGCCGATGGGGCCGCACAACAGCAGCGCGACGACGGTCGCCCATAGCGCCACGATGACCATCCAGATGGACAGGTACACCATGAGCGCCGCCATGACCAGCGCCAGCGCCACGGGCACCCAGATGGGCGAGAACACCACGAGCAGCACCACGTTGAGCGTGCGGCTGCCGGTGTTCGCCTTCGCGATGGCCTTCGGGATGACCGGCGTCTCGGCGATGATCTGGGCGGCGATGGCTCCCACGGGTCCGAGCGCCGCCACGGCGTCGGCCTCGCTCATGCCGTCCTCCACGCGGTCGTCGATCATCTCCGAGTAGAAGGCGATCGACTGCTCCACCTCGTACGACGGCAGTTTGCCGAGCGCGCGCCGCAGCGCGTCGGTGAACTCGGTCTTGTTCATTTTCTGGCACCTCGTTTCACGTAATCGTAGATGGAGACGACATCGTCCCGCTCGTGCAGGAACTCGTCGATATGGCGCACGCCCGCCTCGGTGATGCGGTAGTACTTGCGCAGCCGCCCGCTATGCTCGACGGAGTACGTCGTGAGCAGCCCCGCCGCCTCCAATCGTTTGAGCAGGGGGTAGAGCGTCGATTCGGTCAGGTTCAGAATCGCGGGCACGTCCTTGACGATCTGGTAGCCGTAGGAATCCTGCCGGTTGATCGAGGCGAGCACGCAGACTTCGAGGAACCCTCGCTTCATCTGTGCGTCCATTGCATACCTCCTTTCGCCCGATACTATACAACGCATAGTATCGGGCGTCAACAAGTATTTACGTGACGGGAGAGAACCCTTGTCCGCACGGAGCGGGAGGCCGCCCGTTTGCGAGAGGATGTGCGCGAGAGCGGTCGGATGTCGCGAAGATGGCCGGTTGGCAGGCTCTGGGCGCTTCGAACATCTTTCGTTTTCGAGCGAGCATGCGGGTGCCGGATGCTTTGAACAGGTCTGGTCTGATTATTTGACCCGTAGTTTGACGTGGCCTTATATGGTATAATTAACCAATCCGATCAGGAAGAAGGAGGTGGTGATCATGATGTTCACCAACATTCTTGTCCCGTTCGATACGTCGAAGCATGCGCTTCGCGCGCTCGAGGTAGCCAAGGGCTTCGCTGCGGATGATCCGGCCGTTCGGCTTCATGTTTTCAGCGCCATCTATGTTGCCACGAAGCCGACGGATCTGGGTGTGGACGCTGGCTACGTCCTCGACAGCGGCACGTACGACAGGCTTCTCAGCGCGGGCATTGCACGCGAAAAGACCGAGGTGAAGGAAGCGATCGGCGACATGCTCGACGACCTACCTAATCCCGTGGCATTCGAGGTTGTGAACTCCATGGACGTCGCCAAATCCATCGGCGATTACGCAGCGGAGCATGCCTGCGATCTCATCGTGATGGGCGCGCGCGGCCTCGGTCGTCTTCGGGGCATGATCGGCAGCGTCAGCTACGGTGTGCTGCGATCTTCCGACGTCCCCGTCCTTGTCGTGAAAGAAGGCGAGTAGGCGCCCGGTTCGAAGATCGGGCGGATGTAGATCGTTTTAGTAAAGGCCCCGCCGCGGCGGGGCCTTTTCATGCGGTTCGCTACCGCGCGGCGCTTCCTTTGTTATCATGTATGCGTGCTGTCCACAGGATTCGACTGCGCCGCGACCGACCCATGACAGCGCCGCATGGAAACGAGAGAAGAAAAGAGCAGGCTCTATGACCCAATATCTCACCGAGCACGATGTGCGCGGCATTGCGGAGTACGCGCGCATCGGGCTTTCGAGCGACGAGGTGGCGCAGATGACCACCGACCTTAACGCCATCATCGACAGTCTCGCACCCATTACCGAATACAACCTCGAGGGCGTGCAGCCCACGTTCCATCCCATCGGAGGCTTGTCGAACGTCATGCGCGAGGATGTCGAAGAACCTTCGTTCACGCAGGAAATCGCGCTCGAGAACGCGCCGAAGCGGCAGGACGGCTGCTTCCTTGTTCCATCGATTTTGGGCGAAGGGGGGGATCGTTGATGGCTGCCGCAACCGAGCGTGTGTTCGCTTGCATGGGCGTGCGCGATATCCAGATAGGGTTGGCTGCCCGCGAGTTCAGCGCCCGCGAGGTGGCCGAGGCGTCGCTTGCCCGCGTGCACGCTCTCGATGGCGCGACGCATGCCTACCTCGAGACTACCGAACAGCTGGCCTTCAAGGCTGCTGCGCGCGTGGACGCAGCCGTCGCTGCCGACGATTTGACCGCATGCGGCCCGCTCGCCGGCGTGCCCGTGGCGTTCAAGGACAACATGAACCTCGAAGGTGCGCATACCACGTGCTCATCCGCCATGCTCGCCAACTATGTATCCCCCTTCACGGCTACGTGCGTCGCGCGTACGCTGGAGGCTGGCGGCATCCCGCTCGGCAAGCTCAACATGGACGAATTCGCGTTCGGCTCCTCCACGGAGACGAGCGCCTTCGGCCCCACCCGCAACCCGTGGGACCTCGCGCGCGTGCCCGGCGGCTCGTCAGGCGGCAGCGCGGCGGCAGTGGCAGCGGGCCTTGCCACGGTGACGCTCGGAAGCGATACGGGCGGCTCCATTCGCCAACCTGGCAGCTTCTGCGGTACCGTGGCGTTGAAGCCTACGTACGGCGTAGTCAGCCGCTACGGCGTGGTCGCTTTCGGCAGCTCGCTCGATCAGGTTGGTCCGTTCACGCGCTCGGTGGAGGACGCAGCGTACGCGCTCAACGCCATCGCCGGCCGCGACGCGCTCGACTGCACGAGCCAGGCCGTGGACACCGACTTCACGGCGAACCTTGCCGACGGAGTTCGCGGTATGCGCATCGGCGTGGTTCCCGCTTTCATGGAGGCCAAGGGTCTCACGCCCGAGGTCAAGGCCAAGGTGGAAGAAGCTGCTGAGCATCTTCGCGCTCTCGGCGCCGACATCGTTGAGATTGAGCTGCCCAACGCGCAGGCTGCCATGAGTGCCTACTACGTGCTGGGTCCCTGCGAGGCGTTCAGCAACCTTGCGCGCTTCGACTCGGTGCGCTACGGATACTGCGACCCTGGCCACAAAGACCTGGGCAGCCAGTACGAGGCGAGCCGTGCCAAGGGCTTCGGCCCCGAGGCGTGCCGCCGTATCATGCTGGGCAGCTACCTTCTGTCTGCGGGCGTGTACGATCGGTACTACTATCCCGCTCAGCAGGTGCGCACGCTCATCACGCAGGACTACGCGAGCGCCTACGAGCAGGTGGACTGCATTCTCGCGCCCGTCGCCCCGCGCACCTCGTTCGCATTCGGAGAAGTGAGCGATCCGACTGACATGTACCTGTCTGATATGTTCACCATCTCCATCAACATCGCGGGCAACGGCGGCATGAGCATGCCGGTGGGCCTGGGTGCCGAAACGCAGCTGCCGGTGGGCGTGCAGCTGATATCCCCCCAGTTCAAGGATGAGAACATGCTGCGTGTGGCCGCCGCGCTGGAAACGGTGTACGGCCCGGCCCCCGTAGCGCCGGCCTTCGCGCCGGGTCAACCCTACCCAGAAGGATCGATGGTGGATATCCCCGACGCCGCCGACGCGGTCCCCGGGGTCGACCTTCCCGGCTTGCTGACAGCGGAGGGCAGCTTCGGCGTTGCCCACCAAGCGAGTTCCGCAGCGCAGCGAGGACTGTCTGAGCGACTGGGCAACGCCGAAGCTGCCCCGTCCCAGGTTGAAAAGGCAGGTGAGTAGCCATGCGCAAGCTCGAAGAGGTGCTGCAGGACTGGGAGGCCGTCATCGGCCTCGAGATCCACGCCGAGCTCACCACGCTCGACACCAAGATGTTCTGCGGCTGCAAGCTGGAATTCGGCGCCGAGCCGAACACGCACACGTGTCCCGTGTGCCTGGGGATGCCGGGCGCCCTGCCCGTGCCGAACCGCGCGGCCATCGAGTCCATCGTGCTGGCGGGCCTGGCCACGAACTGCGACATCGAGAAGCACTCGATGTTCTACCGCAAGACCTACATGTACCCCGACATGTCGAAGAACTACCAGACCACGCAGGGCCCGGTGGCCTTCTGCATGCGCGGCCACCTCGACCTCGACGTGGACGGCGCGGCCGCCAAGGAGCGCATCGACCTGGAGGGTCTCGAGGTGGGCGAGAGCCGCGGCAACGTGACGCGCACGGCCGACGGCTACACCGCCCACGTGGGCATCACGCGCATCCACATGGAGGAGGACGCGGGCAAGATGGTGCACATCGGCGGCGGCGAGGGCCGCATCGCCGGGGCCACGCACTCGCTCGTGGACTACAACCGCGCCGGCACGCCGCTCACCGAGCTCGTGACCGAGCCCGACCTGCGCACGCCCGAGGAGGCCCGCCTGTTCATGCAGAAGCTGCGCCAGGTCTACCTGGCGCTCGGCATTTCCGACTGCTCCATGGAGGAGGGCTCCATGCGCTGCGACGGCAACGTGTCGCTGCGCCGCCGCGGCGCCAAGGAGTTCGGCGTGAAGACCGAGCTCAAGAACATGAACAGCTTCAAGAACCTCCACGACGGTCTGGCCTACGAGATCTGCCGCCAGGCGGAAGTGCTCGAGGAAGGCGGCCAGATCTTCCAGGAGACGCGGCACTGGGACCCCTCCAAGAAGCGCACCATCGTGATGCGCGTGAAGGAGACGGCCGACGACTACCGCCTGTTCCCGGACCCGGACCTCGCGCCCTACGACCTGACCGACGAGTGGATCGACTCGGTGCGCGCCAAGCTCCCCGAGCTGCCCGACCAGAAGGCGGCCCGCTTCGAGGACGCGTTCGGGCTCTCCGCGTACGACGCGCGCCACCTGGTGGAGCATCGCGAAACAGCCGACTTCTTCGAGGTGTGCATGGAGCTGGCGGGCGACGACACTGCCAAGCTGGCCAAGCCGGTGGCGAACCTCGTCATCAACGATGTGACCGCCTACTTGAACGCCGCCGACGGCGTGGCGCTGGCCGACACGTCGCTCACCCCGGCGCGCGCGCTCGAGCTCGTGCGCTTGCAGGCCGAGGACGCGATCTCGTCCAAGCAGGCCAAAGAGGTGTTCGCGGCCGTGCTCGACGAGGACAAGGACCCGGCGGCCATCGTGGAGGAGCGCGGCATGAAGCAGGTGTCGGACACGGGCGCCATCGAGGCCGTGATCGACGCGGTGCTGGCGGCCAACCCCGACAAGGTGGCGCAGTACCAGGGCGGCAAGACCGGCCTTATCGGGTTCTTCGTGGGCCAGTGCATGAAGGAGATGCGCGGCCAGGGCAACCCCAAGCTCATCAACGAGCTTCTGGTTAAGAAGCTCGGGTAAAAGGATCGCGCAAACAGGCAGGGTTGCGGAGGCGCGCTGAGGTCAGGGTGCGCCTCCGCTTTAAGGAAGTGGGGGATTCCGATGGACTTCAACGAATGGCTTGTCGCCTGGACGGGTGAGGTGGACGGCTTTCTGTACACGTACATCTTGTTGTTTCTACTGGTGATCGTGGGCGTGTACTTCACCATCCGCACGAAGGCGGTGCAGCTGCGCTATCTCAAGGACATGTTCACGCAGCTCACCGAGAAGAAGCATGTTCCCGGCGAGCGCTCCATCTCGTCATTCCAGGCGCTCATGGTGTCCACGGCATCGCGCGTGGGCACGGGCAACATCGCGGGCGTGGCAACCGCCATCGCCACGGGCGGCCCGGGCGCCGTGTTCTGGATGGGACTCATGGCCATCGTGGGCGCGGCGTCGGCTTTCATCGAGTCCACGCTTGCGCAGATATGGAAGGTGCGTGGCAAGGAAGGCGAGTTCAGGGGCGGTCCTGCGTACTACATCCAACAGGCTCTGGGGAAGCGCTGGCTGGGCATCCTGTTCGCCGTGCTACTCATCCTGTGCTTTGCATTTGGGTTCAACGGGCTGCAGGCCTTCAACGCTGCCTCGTCGCTCGAGTACTACATCCCCGACTACGCCACGAACGGCGCGGCCGTGGCCTGCGGTATCGTGCTGGCGGTGATGACCGCGTTTGTCATCTTCGGCGGCGCGAAGCGCATCAGCGTCATCACGTCTATCATCGTGCCTATCATGGCGTTCGCCTACATCGCCATCGCCGTGTGGACTACCGTCTCCAACATCGCCATACTGCCGGAGGTGTTCGGCATGGTGTTCGCGTCGGCGTTCGATTTTCAGTCGATCTTCGGCGGCTTCGCGGGCTCGGTGGTCATGCTCGGCATCAAGCGTGGCTTGTACTCCAACGAGGCCGGCATGGGCTCGGCGCCGAACGCGGCCGCCACGGCGTCGGTGTCGCACCCTTGCAAGCAGGGCCTCGTACAGAGCCTGTCCGTGTACATCGACACGCTGCTCATCTGCACCTGCTCGGCCATGATGGTGCTCGTGTTCTACGTGCAGGATCCGCAAGCGGCCGCCGCGCTCAACGGCATGCCGCTCGTCCAGATGGCCGTGAACAACGCGGTGGGCGAGATAGGCATCCACTTCATCACGTTCGCCATCTTCGCCTTCGCGTTCTCCAGTCTCATCGGCAATTACTTCTATGCGGAGAACAACCTGCGCTTCATCAAGGGCGATAGCCGCGCGCTCCTGTTCGTATTCCGCCTCGTGTGTCTGTGCGTCATCTTCTATGGCGCGGTGAACAGCTTCGACCTGGCGTGGAACCTGGCCGATATCTTCATGGGCTTCATGGCGATCGTGAACCTTGTTGCCATCGTGTTGCTGGGCAAATGGGCGCTCAAGGTGCTCGACGACTACACGGCTCAGCGCAAGGCGGGCAAGGATCCGGTGTTCGTGGCCGATACGATAGAAGGGCTCCCGCCCACCGAGTGCTGGCATGTGGAAAAGCTGAAAGAGTATGGCAAGCCGCCGGTGCAGGAGTACCTTGACGATCAGATTGACGTGGAGTTCGTCGGGTTGAAATAAGTCTCGCACGGAGGCGCGGCGCGCTGCGGCATGTCGGCCCGGTAACACCGCGCCATGCTGTGATGAGCCGCGCTTCCGGGTCATGGTAGGATAGAAGCAACGAGCGTGCGAGAAAGGGGCATCATGACCGACGAGCGAAAACCGGGCGACTGGCAGCGGAAGGATCTGCGCCAGGACGCCAATGACCTGATGAGGGATCCGAACCCGAAGAAGTGGTACAACCAGACATTCTGGATCGTGTTCTTTGTCATAGTGTTCTGGCCCGTGGGCATCGTGCTTGTTTGGCGCAGCGATTGGCATATTGCCGTGAAGATAGCGGTCACGATCGCGCTCGCCGCCATCGTCTATCTCGTTTGGAACATGCAGCAAGCTGTTTTGCAGCTATAGGAACGCGCGCCGCACATGCGGTCGCTCCTATCGCGCCTGCGCCTGCATGCGTGATGGCGCGAGCTGACCATCGTATTTCCCGGTGTGCAGTTTCCACGATTCGCGGCCTCGGTGCGTCCATGAATGTTTCTCATGCGCTATCATTTCGTCGAACAGTGATCCGATTCATACGATTTAGCGCGAGGTGCGAGAATGATGCGACTCGAGAACGGCCGCACGGTGGTGCTGGCCGGTCACGGCTACTCGAATACCGATCCATACCTACTCTTGAACGATATTGAAGAGGGAACGCAGTATCGATTTGCGGTGCGAGGCAAGACGTTTTCCATCCGAAAAGGCACTCGGCGCCGCTGTATCGGGCGGTTCAATCTCGAAACCCGCGAGAGAACCGTCTGCCCTCTCGGCGTCGCATTGCTGGCCGACGCCAAAGACGCCATGTGTCCGGCCTGCATGGAGGCGACCGGTTTCAACCCGTCGTTCTACTATGCGGACTTCGTTTCGCCGCAGCAGCGGATGTACAATCTCACACCCCATTTCGTGTATCTGGCATATTTCTCGCCGCAGCATGTGAAGGCCGGCATATCATCGCAGACGCGTGGAATCGAGCGGCTGCTTGAGCAAGGCGCACGGGCGGCGCGTGTCGTGGGACGTTTCGAAGACGCCTATGCGGCACGTGAGTTGGAGGCTATGCTGTGCGCGCAACCTGGAGTGCTCGAAACAATGCGCGCCTCCAAGAAAGTGGAGCTACTGGCAGGGACGCGCTACGACGTTGCCGAGGCGCGCTCGGCGCTCGATGCGGTGGTTGCGCGCTTGGGCTTGGAGGGCGCCGAACCGGTACAGGATCTCTCGCCGTACTATTTCGGCGGGCCCTCGCCCGATTGCCATGCGCTGCAGGTACCCGTAGGGTTCGATGACGTATGCGGCGGCCTTTGCACGGGGATGATCGGCGGTTGCCTTGTGTTCGAGCAGGGCGGCATGAACTACATCGTGTCTGTGAAAGAGTGGGAGTCCTACGAAGTGGAGCTTTTGGAGGACGAGGTTGCGTGCGAATACGAACTCGAACCCCAGCAGATAGCGTTGTTCTAGTCGGACCCTATCGTCGTCGCGTTCTGCGGAGCCAGAGCGATGCCGACGTGCATCTGCGGACGGAACATGGCAGAAGATAAAAAACAGGTTGCTTTAGCACTCTACTGTGATAAAGTATATGATGGATCGCACGACCGTCGAAACGCAGCGTGCTTGCGCGCGCGAAACCGAAAAGGAAGAGGATATGGACTACGTGACACCGGCAGGATTCAGGGACGTGCTCGTCGACGAGGCCGTCGCACGCGAGCGCATCGCTGCTGACGTGCAGGCGTGTCTCGCCACGCGCGGCTATGCCCCCATCGAGACTCCTACACTCGAAGTCATGGATGTGCTTCGCGCTGGAGGGCGCGTGCCCGGGTCGCCGTTCAAGCTCTTCGACGCACGTGGCGACCTGCTGGCCATGCGGCCCGATGTGACGTTGCAGGTGGCCCGCATGTGCGCGACGCGTCTCGCCGGGCAGCCGGGGCCGTTCCGGTTCCGCTACATGCAGCGCGTGTTTCGCGAGGCCGAAGCGGAGATGCAAGCCGAGGCGCGCGAGATGACGCAGATCGGCATCGAGTGCATCGGCGAACAAGGTGCCGAGGCTGATGCCGAGGTGGTCGAGCTGTTGGCCGAGGCGCTTGCGCTCGCAGGCGTGGAGAATTTCAAGCTCGCGCTTGCAACCGTGAGCGTGCTCAGGGCGCTCTTGGAGGCGAGCGGAGCTTCGGCATCGTGGCGCGAGCAGGTGCTGGGGGCCTACCATGCGTCGAATTTCGTCGAGCTTGACCGGTTGACCGGGTCCTGTGCGTCGGATGCAGGCGTGCCGCCCGTGTTCGCTGCCGCCATCGGCTCTCTGCCGCGTATACGCGGCGGGCGCTCGGCTATCGACGAAGCGCGTGAGCTCGTGGCGCCGCTCGGGTGCGAGAGCGGCCTCGATTCGTTCGCACGCACGTTCGACCTGCTAGCTGAGGCAGGACTTGCCGATAGACTGCTTGTGGACTTCTCGGTTATGAGTTCGTTCGACTACTATACGGGCATCGTGTTCGCCGCCTATTCCGATGCATTGGGCACTCCTATCGGCAGCGGCGGCCGCTACGACAATATGATTGGATCCTACGGGGAACGTCGCCCCGCAGCAGGCTTTGCCTTCTTTTTGGAGCAGGCTATGGCTGCGGCTTCCCCTGTCGGCAATGCCGGCTCCGCAGGGCCCGATGCATGTCGCCCTCTGCGTATTGCGGTACCGAAGGGGTCACTCAACGCCGATACGGTTGCCGCCCTCGGGGCGGCGGGCCTTGACGTAACGGGTCTCGACAGTCCTGGTCGCCAGCTCATCATCCGCAATCCTGGCGTGGAATACGTCATCGTGCGGCCCACCGACGCGCCGACGTTCGTGGCGCTGGGTGCTGCCGATTGCGGCATATGCGGTAAGGATTCGCTGTTGGAGGCGACGGCTGACGTCGTAGAACTCGTTGATCTGGGATACGGGGCGTGCCGATTCGTGGTGGCCGAGCCCGCCGGCGCGGGCGAGACGACCGCCGAGCATTGCCGCCGTTTGGGCTCCATCCGCATCGCCACGAAGTATCCTCGCATTACGGCCTCCCACTATGCGAAGACGGGCACCCAAGTCGAGATTGTAAAACTGCATGGGAACATCGAATTAGCGCCGCTGACGGGTATGGCCGAGCGTATCGTCGACATCACGGCCACTGGCACGACGTTGCGCGAGAACGATCTGACGGTGGTTGAGGAAGTCCTTTCGTCAACCGCTCGGTTCTTCTCGAACGCCTGCGCGTTTAGAACCGATCCGCGTATCGTACAATTGGTCGAAGCGCTGCAGCGAGAGGCTGATGTCCCGAGCGGCCAGTGCGCAACCGGCGAAGAACAGGAGTGAAGGATGATGCGACGCATCGTACTCGAGCCCGGCGAGGTTTTCACGAACAAGCATTTGAAGCGCACCGGCGCGTTCAACGCCGCCGCGCTGACGGCGGCGACCTCCATCATCGAGGGCGTGCGCGAGCGCGGCGACGAGGCCCTGCGCGCCTACACCGAGCAGTTCGACGGCGTGCGCGTGGAGAATTTCCGCGTCAGCCAGGCCGCCATCGCCGAGGCCATCGTGAACGTGGACGACAAGACGGCGAAGGCCCTGCGCCAGGCCGCCGTGCAGATCCGCGACTTCCACGAGCGCCAGAAGCAGCAGAGCTGGTTCACCGTGCGCGAGGACGGCGCGCTCGTGGGCTCGAAGGTGGAGCCTCTGGAGTCCGTGGGCATTTACGTGCCGGGCGGGCGCGCGCTGTACCCGTCGTCGGTGCTGATGAACGCCATTCCCGCTGCCGTGGCCGGCGTGGGGCGCATCGTATGCGTGACGCCGCCGACGGCCGACGGCTCGCTCGATCCGGCCATCCTGGAGGCGTGCCGCATCTCCGGCGTCACCGAGATCTACGCGGTGGGCGGGGCGCAGGCCATCGCCGCGCTCGCGTACGGCACCGAGTCCATCGCGCCCGTCGCCAAGATCACCGGCCCCGGCAACGCCTACGTGGCGGCGGCGAAGAAGGTGGTGTCGGGCGACGTCGGCATCGACATGATCGCCGGCCCGTCCGAGGTGTGCGTCGTGGCCGATTCCACGGCCGATCCGGCGCTCGTGGCCATCGACCTCATGGCGCAGGCCGAGCACGACCCGCTGGCCGCCTGCTACCTGGTCACCTTCGACGCGGCCTATGCCGACGAGGTGGAGCGCATGGTGGAGCGCCACCTGAAATCGTCCACGCGCGCCGAGATCACGGCCGCCTCGCTTGTCGATCAGGGCCTCGTCGTGGTGTGCGACAGCATGCCCCAGGCGCTCGAGACGGTAAACGTCATCGCCCCCGAGCACCTCGAGCTGCACGTCGACCACGCCTTCGACCTCTTGGGCGCCATCCGCAACGCGGGCGCCATCTTCCTGGGCGCCTGGACGCCCGAGGCCGTGGGCGATTACGCGGCCGGCCCGAACCACACGCTGCCCACAGGCGGCACGGCACGCTACGCCTCGCCTCTGTCGGTGGACGAGTTCGTGAAGAAGTCGAGCGTCATCCAGTACTCTGCGCCCGCGCTCGCCCGCGACGCCGACATGGTGATGACCATCGCGCGGCACGAGGGCCTGTGGGCGCACGCCATGAGCGTGGAGATGCGCAAGAACCTGCTGGACACCGGCAACGTGTTTGGGATCGAGGGCGGCGACGGCGCGGGCCGCGCTGCCGGGGACGGGATCGCCGATGCGTAGCGTGTGCGCGGCCGCCCCGCAGCTCGCCAATCTGGAGCCCTACGACCCGAAGTACCTGCCCGCCACCGCCATTCTGTCGGCGAATGAGAACCCGCATGACGTTGAGCAGGAGATACGTCACGAGATCATGCGCGAGGTGAAGCGCGTGGCCCTGAACCGCTACCCGGATCCGCTGGCCAACGACCTGCGCGACATGATCGCCGAGGCGAACGGCCTCGACCGCGACCAGGTGCTCGTGGGCAACGGCGGCGACGAGCTCCTGTTCAACCTGGCGCTGGCCTGGGGCGGCCCGGGTCGCACGTTTCTCAACCTGCCACCCACATTCTCGGTGTACGACGGCAACGCCCGCCTCACGGGTACGACGGTGGTGAACGTGCCGCGTCGCGCCGACTTCTCCATCGACGAGGAGGCCGTGCTTGCGCGCGTCGCCGAGGGCGGCATCGACTACCTTGTCGTCACGAGTCCGAACAATCCCACGGGCGAACTGGCTGACGAGACGTTCATCTGCCGTCTGCTCGATGCCACCGATGCGCTCGTCATGGTGGATGAGGCGTACTTCGAGTTCTCGCGTCAGACAATGCGCCCCTACCTGGACAGGCACAGGAATCTCGTCATCCTGCGCACGTTCTCCAAGGCGTTCAGCCTGGCCGGCGTGCGCATCGGCTACCTGCTGGGAGATGCCGAGGTCATCCGCGAGTTCGTCAAGGTGCGCCAGCCGTATTCGGTGGACGCCGTGTCGCAGGCCATCGCGCGCGTCGTGTATGTGAACCGTGCGAAGTTCGAGCCGGGTATCCGCGCCATCATCGACGAGCGCGCCCGCGTCATCGACGGCCTCAAACGCATCCCCGGCGTGAAGCCGTACCCGTCGGACGCGAACTACGTGCTGTTCCGCCTGGAGAACGCCGGCACTGTTTGGGAGATGCTCTACGGCCGCGGTGTGCTGGTGCGCGATTTCTCTTGCGCGCCGCTCTTGGAGAACTGCCTGCGCGTGAGCATCGGTTCGCCGGACGAGAACGACGCGTTCCTGCATGCTCTCCGCGACGTTGTGATGGGAAAGTGCGATCTCGGGGTTCCGTCGACCTGACGGCTGGACCGGCGATCTTAGAGAAAGAGACGAACATGGATCAACGAACTGCCACCGTCGAGCGCACGACGAACGAGACAGACATCCGCATCGCCGTGAACCTCGACGGCACGGGCGCCGTCGAGGTCGAGACGGGCGTGCCGTTTTTCGACCATATGCTCACGGCGTTCGGGCGGCACAGCCTGATCGACCTGGCCGTGCGCGCGAAGGGCGATATCGAGGTGGATGCACACCACACGGTTGAGGATACGGGCATCGTGCTGGGCCAGGCCGTCGCCCGCGCGCTCGGCGACAAGCGCGGCATCGCGCGGTTCGGCTCGCTCGCGCTGCCGATGGACGAGGCACTCGTGTTGGCGGCCGTGGACGTGTCGGGGCGCGGCCAGCTGCACTGGGCCGTGGACGTGCCCCCCGTCATGCTGGGCACGTTCGACGCTTCGCTCGCCAAGGAGTTCTTCATCGCCTTCGCCGCGAACGCGGGGATCACCCTGCACGTGCGCAGCCTGGCGGGGGAGAACGCGCACCATCTGGTGGAGGCGTCGTTCAAGGCCGCGGCGCGCGCGTTGCGCCAAGCCGTCGAGCCCGACCAGCGCATCGGCGACGCGCTTCCCTCCACGAAGGGCGCGCTATAGGTTCCAACGGCCTGCCGGCCATCGGGACGGGCCGACGCTGCGGGCACCGCGGAAGCCCTCGCTGATCTTATTGGGTACGTGAGATTGGAACACGCGACTATGATTGCCATCGTCGACTATCATAAAGGGAACCTGAAGAGCGTCGAGCGCGGCCTGGCGGCGGCGGGCGGCGACGTGCTCGTCACCGACGACGCGGCCGCCATCGCCCATGCCGACGCCGTTGTGCTGCCCGGCGTGGGCGCGTTCGCCGACGCGGCCGCCACGATGCAGGCGCTCGGGCAGGCCGGCGTCGTCCGTGAGCGCATCGCCGCCGGCGTGCCGTTTTTGGGCATCTGCCTGGGGATGCACCTCATGTTCGAGGAGGGCGTCGAGGGCGCTCCGCAGGAGGACGACGAGGCCTCCACCCACAACGCCCGCGGCCTGGCCGTGCTGCCCGGCGTGGTGGCGAAGATGCCGAAGGTCGATCAAAAGGGCTTCTCCTACAAGGTGCCCCACGTGGGTTGGAACACGGTGCAATTTCCATGCAGGCAGCCGGAGGGCGGGACGACGCCCACCAAGCGAGTTTCGCAGCGAAGCGAGGACTGTCTGAGCGACTGGGCGCCGTCCCGCCCTCCGGCGGACCAGGTTGATGGAAGCTCGCCCCTGTTCGACGGCATACCGTCGGGCACCTACTTCTACTTCACGCACGGCTTCGTCGCGCCGTCGGGCCCGTTCGTCGTCGGGGAGACGACGCACAGCGTGACGTTCCCGAGCGCCGTCCAGTACGGCGACGTCGCGTTCGGCGTGCAGTTCCATCCCGAGAAGAGCTCGGACGCCGGCGCGCGTCTGCTGCGCAACTTCGTGTCCATCGTGAAAGGGGCGTGAGCGCCGTGTACCTGCTTCCGGCCATTGACATCCTGGGCGGCAAGGCCGTCCGCCTCGCCAAGGGCGATTACGACCGCGTGACCGTGTACCACGACGACCCCGCCGCCCAGGCGCAGCTGTTCGAGGAGCAGGGCGCGACGTGGCTGCACGTGGTGGACCTCGACGGCGCGCGGTCGGGGACCCCCGAGAATATCGCCATCATCGAGCGCATCATGCGCAAGACCCTGCTCAAGGTGGAGGTGGGCGGGGGCGTGCGCTCGCTCGACACCATCGCGCGCCTGGCCGACGCGGGCGTGTCGCGCGTGGTGCTGGGCACGTCGCTCGTGGCCGATCCCGCCTTCGCCGAGGCCGCCATCGCGCAGTACGGGAGGCTCTTGTGCGCGGGCATCGACGCGAAGGGCGGCGAGGTGGCCGTGGCCGGCTGGCGCGAGGGCGCGGGCGTGGCGGCCGAGGAGCTGGCGCGCGACGTGGCGGCGCTCGGCTTTAGGCATCTCGTGTACACCGACATCGCGCGCGACGGCATGCAAACCGGCGTCGAGGCGGCGGCGTACGCGGCGATGGCCGAGGCGTTCGGCCATCCGGTGATCGCGTCGGGCGGCGTGGCCGGCGTGGACGACCTCGTGCGCCTGGGCGAGGTGGCCGGCAGCATCGAGGGGGTCATCGCAGGGCGCGCCGTGTACGAGGGCGCGCTGTCGGTGGCCGACGGTGTGCGCGCCTGCGCCGAGGCCACGCGCCGCGCCGAGGCCGCCGCCATCGCGGGTAACCCGTGCGGATTGTAACGTGCGGGTTTCGGCACGGTCAGCGAGCGGGCTCCTCGCGAGCTCGGTTGCCGTGAAGGATTGACGAAGCGTGCCTTGGCACGTGAGGAAAGCCTGGAGCGGCAAACGGGCCGCGAGAGGCCCGCGCAGCGTCGGCACGTCCGTCGTTGCGTCAGCGACGACGGAAGGACGAAGATGCTAGCGAAACGCGTGATCCCCTGCATGGACGTGAAGGACGGGCGCGTGGTGAAGGGCGTCAACTTCGTGAACCTGCGCGACGCGGGCGACCCCATCGAGCTTGCGCAGCGCTACGACGAGGAGCGCGCCGACGAGGTGATCTTCCTCGACATCACGGCCACGAGCGACGACCGCACCACCACCATCGACCTCGCCAGCCGCGCGAGCGAGCGCCTCCACCTGCCGTACTGCGTGGGCGGGGGTTTCCGCAGCGTGGCCGACATCCGCGCGATGATCGCGGCCGGCGCCGACAAGGTGTCGGTGAACTCGGCCGCGGTGGCGGACCCATCGCTCATCACGAGCGCCGCCGCGGCGTTCGGCTCGCAGGCCATCCTCTGCGCCATCGACGCGAAGCACGTCGCGGGCGCGGGAGACAAGTGGGAGGTCTACGTGCACGGAGGGCGCAAGGCTACGGGCATCGACGCCGTGGAGTGGGCGCAAGAGGTGGCGCGGCGCGGGGCTGGGGAGATCCTGCTCACCAGCATGGACCGCGACGGCAGCCGCGATGGCTTCGACTGCGCGCTCACCCGCGCCGTGGCGCGCGCCGTGGACATCCCGGTCATCGCTTCGGGCGGGGTGGGGAAGCTCGAGCACTTCGCCCAGGGCGTCATCGAGGGCGAGGCCGACGCCGTGCTGGCCGCCAGCGTCTTCCATTTCGGCGAGCTCACCGTGCGCCAAGTGAAGGAGCACATGCGCGCCCAAGGCATCCCGGTGAGGCTGTGAGTTCCGCCGTTCCCCACAGGACCGCGCTTCGCGCACGTGCCGAACGGCGGAACGCTGACGCTGCGAGGCCTCTCGCTGAGTTACTGCGCCAACCGGTGCGACCATCGAACAACCTGCAAGAAAGGGAATCGCTCATGGACATCCTCGACCTCGCCTACAACGCCGACGGCCTCATCCCGTGCATCGTGCAGGATGCGGACACGCTCGAGGTGCTCATGATGGCGTGGATGAGCGAGGAGTCGCTCGCGCTCACGCTCGAGTGCGGCGAGACGGTGTTCTGGAGCCGCAGCCGCCAGGAATTGTGGCACAAGGGTGCAACCAGCGGCAACGTGCAGAAGCTTAGAGAGCTGCGCTACGACTGCGACGCCGACACGCTGCTCGCGCTCGTGCACCCGGCGGGGCCGGCCTGCCACACTGGCGCGCGCAGCTGTTTCTTCCGTACGCTTCGCTGAGCTTCCTTGCTCCGACCATACCGTTTCGTAGTCTGGTCTCCATCGCAAATACACGTTACGAATGGCATTTTGCTTGAACGGAGCAGAAACATACGCTACTATGATCTGCAGTTCTTTATCTTTCAAGGAAGAAAAACCCACCACATTTGCATTCCGCCACACGGAACTTATGCGCGCATTCGCGCGTGTCTAACCATAAAGCCGAACATACAAGGAGGACTGGGTGAAGTTTTTTCTCGACACCGCCGATCTCGCCGAGATCGAGGAGGCGGCCAGCTGGGGCGTGCTCGCGGGCGTGACCACGAACCCGACGCTCTACGCCCGCACGGGCGGCAAGCTCGCCGACTTCCACAACCACATCAGGCGCATCTGCGAGATCGTGGACGGTCCCGTGTCCGCCGAGAGCGTGGCCATGACGCGCGATGAGATGATTCGCGACGGTCGCGAGCTGGCCGCGCTCGCCGACAACGTGGTGGTGAAGCTTCCCACGATGATCGAGGGCCTAGCCGCCACGAAGCAGCTGGCCAGTGAGGGAATCCCGGTGAATATGACGCTGTGCTTCACCGTGCCGCAGGCCATTATGGCCGCCCGCGCTGGGGCGCGCTACATCAGTCCGTTCGTGGGCCGTTTCGACGATATCTCCGAGAACGGTCTCGCTCAGCTCGAGGACGTAGTGGCCGCCGTGAACAACTACGATTTCGGCCACGACGTGGAGATCATCGCCGCGTCGGTGCGCAGTGCGAACCACGTGGCGCAGGCAGCCCTCATGGGTGCCGACATCGCCACGGTGCCGTTCGCGGCGCTGAAGAAATGCGTCCAGCACCCGCTGACCGACCGCGGCCTTGAGGCGTTCCTCAAGGATTGGGAGAAAGTGCAGGGCGCATGAGCGAGAACGAAGCAACTGCAACCGCGGCTCCGCGCCGCCGCCGTTCTACGAACGTGAACGCCAAGGCTCCCTCGGGAAAGCAAGAGGGTTCTGCACCAGCGTCACGCGGTTCCGCAGCGCGTACGCCGCGCAAATCCGTGAAGGCGAACACGGGAGGAGACGCTCAAGGCGCCTCCAAACGGTCAGGCGGCTCCAACGGAGGCGCCAAACAGGGTTCGTCCAATAGGCAGAAGCAGAACGGCAAGCAGAACGGGCAGGGCGGCCAGAACCAGCGTCGACAGCGACGCCAGCACGACAGCAACCGCGGCCCCCGCGAAGTGCAGCCGAGCGTTTCACGCGAGGAGTTGACGAAGCTCAAGGTGGCAGAGTTGCGCGAGAAGGCGACGGAGCTCGGCGTAAACGTGGCGGGCCTCAAGAAGGCCGAGCTTGTAGAGGCCGTGTTTGACGCCAGCGTGAAAGCAGAGGGCTTCATCGAGGCGACGGGCA
Organism: Enteroscipio rubneri; assembly: GCF_963929405.1. Lineage (NCBI taxonomy): Bacteria > Bacillati > Actinomycetota > Coriobacteriia > Eggerthellales > Eggerthellaceae > Enteroscipio > Enteroscipio rubneri. Next base: position 301,253 of record NZ_CAWVIN010000001.1, read on the forward strand.
TTTTAGACATCCTCGCTGACGGGTACGGTTTCCTCCGAACGCAGGGGTACCTGCCGGGCGAAACTGACTGCTACGTGGGGCTTTCCACCATTCGGCGCAACGGGCTGCGCAAAGGCGATCTCGTTACGGGGCAGACGCGCCCGGCCCGTGAGAACGAGAAGTACGCGGCTATCCAGAAGGTCACCGCTATCAACGGTACCCCTGTCGAGGAGTGCGGCAACCGCGTGCGTTTCGGCGATCTCACACCGGTGTATCCGGACGAATGCCTGACTATGGAGCATGGCAAGAGCACCATCACGGCACGCGTCATTGATCTCGTGAGCCCTATTGGCAAAGGCCAACGCGGCCTGATCGTAAGCCCTCCGAAAGCCGGCAAGACCACTATCCTCAAAGATATTGCGGCCGCTATCAGCGCGAATAACCCCGAGGTGCACCTCATGTGCCTCTTGGTTGACGAGCGTCCCGAAGAGGTTACGGACATGGAGCGCTCTATAAAAGGCGAGGTCATATCCTCCACGTTCGACATGCCCACCGAGAACCATATCGCCGTATCGGAACTCGTGATCGAGCGTGCGAAACGCCTTGTGGAGTGCGGTAAAGATGTCGTGGTGCTGCTCGACTCCCTCACACGCCTCGCGCGCGCTTATAACTTGGCGCAGCCTGCATCGGGCCGCATCCTTTCCGGCGGCGTGGACTCCACGGCGCTTTACCCGCCCAAACGCTTTCTGGGTGCCGCCCGCAATATCGAAGGCGGCGGGAGCCTCACCATTCTGGCTTCCGCGCTCGTCGATACGGGGTCGAAGATGGACGAGGTCATCTTCGAGGAATTCAAGGGAACGGGGAATATGGAGCTCAAGCTTGATCGCAATCTGGCCGACAGGCGCATCTTTCCGGCCATCGACCCGGTTGCAAGCGGCACCCGCAAGGAGGAGCTGCTGCTCGAGCCTCAGGAGGCGCCGCTCATATGGGCTGTTCGGCGTATCCTGTCGAATACAAACTCAACCGAGCGCGCCATGGACATGCTCATCAAGTCGCTCAAGCAGACGGACACGAACCAGGAGTTCTTGCTGCGTACGGCAAAGAAGGCGCAGCACACCAAGGGCGACGCCATCGAGATCTAGCGATTGGACTCCTTGTGGCCGATGGGGTTCTTTGGTATCCGTCAAGGTGCCGTCATGCAGGATTCGTCGGCGGGAACGTATAATGGAGCCATCGTGGAACCGCGCCCGACGGGCGCGGTTCCCTGTCGCATAAGGTAGTATGATCCCAGCCTAAACGAGGAGGGAACATGTCCCAAAATGATACGTGGCAGCAGCAGGTGTGGCAGCAGCCCCCAGCGCCTCAACCGGGCGCGCCGATCCCAGGAGGCGAAGGAGCGTACTACGCGCAACCCTATGCCCCTCAGCCTGCACCCAAGAAGAGCCGAGGCTGGATCGTTGCGCTCGTGGCCGTCGTGTTGGTCTTCGTGCTGCTTGCCGTAGGCATGGTGTCGTGCGCCGGCGTCATGACGTCGTTTGGCTCCCTGGGCACCTCGTCATCGACATCCGGCGTTGACTATCTCATGAGCGATGCGGTAGGCGTCATCGAGCTCGATGGCACTATCCAATACGACGGTTCCACGTGCAGTCCCGAGGGTTTGAAGGAACAGCTCGATATCGCGGCAGAGAATGGACACGTCAAGGCCATCGTGCTGCGCGTCAACTCGGGCGGCGGCACGGCGACGGCGGGCGAAGAGATGTCCGAGTACGTGCGCGAGTTCTCCGAAAGCACTGGCAAACCCGTCGTGGTTTCAAGTGCGGCGACGAACGCTTCGGCAGCATACGAGATTTCGTCGCAGGCCGACTACATCTTCACCGCGAAGTCCACGGCCATAGGCTCCATCGGCACTGCCATGCAGGTTACCGATTTGTCGGGGCTATACGAACTGCTGGGCATCAGCATCGACAACATCACGTCGTCCGACAGCAAGGATTCGAGCTACGGTACCCGCGCGCTTACCGAGGAGGAGCGCGCCTACTACCAGGCCATGGTCGATCAGATAAACGAGACCTTCGTGCAGACTGTTGCAGAGGGGCGCGGTATGGCCGTCGAGGAGGTTCGCGCTCTGGCAACGGGACTCACGTTCACCGGCATCGACGCTGTGGAGAACGGGCTGGCCGACGAGGTGGGCACGCAGCAGGACGCCGTTGCCAAGGCCGCCGAGCTTGCGAACATGTCGGCGTATACGACCGTGGCGCTCGAGCCCGCAGGGTCCGATCTGTCGACGCTCCTCGACCTAATGTCATCAAGCGATGTGTCCGTCGAGAACCTTGTCGCCGCGATGAAGGAGATGGAAAACGATGGCCGCCTCGCCCACTAAGCAGGAGCGCGCGTCCTGGCCCAAACGGGCCGTAATCACGGCGGGCATGCCCTATGGCAACAAACCGCTGCATTTTGGTCATATCGCCGGCGTGTTTGTGCCGGCCGATGCCTTCGCGCGTTTTCTGCGCGACCGCATCGGCGCGGCCAACGTGCGCTTCATTAGTGGCACCGACTGCTTCGGCTCGCCCATCAACGAAGGCTATCGCAAGCTCGTGGAGGCCGGCGAGTTTGATGGCACCATCGAGGAGTACGTGCTGAGGAACCACGAGGCGCAAAAGGCGACGCTCGGCGCCTACGACATCAGCCTGGATATCTATGAGGGTTCCAACATCGGCCACTCGGGAGACGTGCACCAGCTCATCAGCGAGAAGTTTATCGAGAAGCTGCACGAGAACGGACATTTGCAGCGCCGATCCACGCTGCAGTTTTACGATCCAGAGGCGCAAACGTTTCTTAACGGACGCCAGGTAATCGGACGCTGCCCCGTCCAGGGCTGCAAGTCAGAGCACGGCTATGCCGATGAGTGCGATCTTGGCCACAGTTATGCGCCCGAGGATCTCATCGCGCCGCGATCGTCGCTTACGGGCGTCGAGCCCGAGATGCGCCCGGTCGAGAATTGGTACTTCGATTTGCCCGCATTCGCGGACTTTCTGCGCGCGCATGCGGCGGCGCTTGACGCCGACGCCGATGTGCGTGCCGTCGTGCCGCAAACCGTGAAGGAGTTCTTGGCCCCGCCCGTCGTCTACATCAAGAATGACGCGCGCGAGGCCTACGAGGCTGTGGCTGCCGGCTTGCCCTCTCATGAACTGCACGAGGCCGAGAAAGGCAAGCAGAGCTTCGAGATCGAGTTCGCCGACATCGATGCGCGCGATACGGCGCGCGAGGTGCTCGCCGGTGCGGGCATCCGCTTCCGCACCAGCAAGGCGCTGGTGCCGTTCCGCATCACGGGCAACATCGAATGGGGCGTGAAGGCGCCCGTTATCGACGGTCTTGAGGGGCTCACGGTGTGGTGCTGGCCTGAGAGCTTGTGGGCGCCTATGTCGTTCACTATGGCCGTCAACGACAAGATGGGCCTGCCTCGCGGCAGCTGGCGCGATTGGTGGTGTTCGGAAGACGCCGAAGTGTACCAGTTTATCGGCCAGGACAACCTGTACTTCTACGGCGTGGCGCAGCCCGCGCTCATCGAAGCGGTGAGGCCCGGCGATATACTCGTGCCGGGCGAGACGGATACGCCTTTGCGTCAGACCAAGCTCGTGGCCAATCATCACATCCTGTACGGCGATAAGAAGGCCTCGTCGTCCGGGTCGGTCAAGCCGCCTTCGGCTGACGAGCTTCTGGAGCACTACACCGTGGAGCAGCTACGCGCCCATTTCTTGGCGCTCGGACTCGATCAGAAGTCGGTCGGCTTCAAGCCAAAGCCTTTTCTCGCCACCGAGAAGGAGTTGGCCGACCCGCGCGTGGCCGATCCGGTGCTCAAAGAAGGAGCGTTGCTCACGAACGTGTTCAACCGTCTTGCGCGCAGCTGCTTCTACGAGGCTCAGAAGAATTTCGAAGGATATATGCCGCTAGGCGAGCCCTCGTCCGAGGCTGTCACGCAGGCCTTCAGAGCCCTCTCCAAGTACGACAGGCTGATGCACAGGGCCGAGTTCCATTCCGTCATGTCGCTTATGGACGAGTTTATCCGCTGGGCGAACAAGCATTGGTCGGACGGCATACGCGCGGCCGAACTGGCCGACGACGACGAGGCTCGTCGCCAGGTGCTCGTCGATTCGTTCCATCTGCTCCGCATCGCAACGCTGCTCATGCATCCCATCGTTCCGACAGGCACCGAGAAGATCTGCGATTACCTGAGCTTCGACTTCGACGACTTCTTCAGCTGGAACTACGATTTCGACAGCTTCGAGGAGCTATGCAGCGCCGGCGAAATTACCGAAGGGCGCCATCGGATTCGCGAACTGCCTCCCCGATTCGATTTCTTCGAGAAGCATGCTTCCCAGTATCGTTAAACCAGGTCTTTGGTCGACGGTCGGGCGCCCGGTTCGCTTATGCGATCCGGGCGCTTTTCGTCGTAGGCGAATCGGCGTGCCGGCGTCGTTTTTCGCACTTGTGCAGGTTCCTTGAAGGGTTTGCCACGGGAAACTTTTTTATGATAAACATGTGGTTTCGCGGTACCATGGAGGCAACGAAAAAAGCGAGGCATGCGAGCCGTCGCGTGGCGGCTCGGGCCCGAGGAGATGTGCATTGACGACGCTTGACAACCTGCCCATCGACAAGACCGCCACGGTGACGGCCGTCGGCGGCGAAGGGTCGCTGCGGCAGCACTTCCTTGACATGGGCATCATCCCTTCTGCGGCGGTGACCATGGTAAAGCATGCGCCCATGGGAGATCCGGTCGAGGTGCGCGTTCATGGTTATGAGCTGACGCTGCGCGTGGGCGACGCGCGCAAGATCGCAGTGGACGATGTGCGCGACGCCTCGGAGGAGCGCGACGACCCGCAGGCGCGCAAGCCGGTGCCGCATCCTGGTCTTGGCGAGGGTGGCAGGTTTCACGACAAAGACGAGGAGAATCCGCTTCCGGAAGGGGAGACCGTTCTCTTCGCTCTCGTAGGCAATCAGAACTGCGGCAAGACGACGCTGTTCAACCAGTTGACCGGTTCGAACCAGCATGTGGGAAACTTTCCCGGGGTTACGGTGGATCGCAAGGATGGAGTCGTGCGCGGGCATTCCGAGGCGTTGGTCACCGATCTGCCGGGCATTTACTCCATGTCGCCGTACTCGAGTGAGGAGCTGGTGACACGTCGGTTCCTCCTGGACGAGCGGCCGCGCGGCATCATCAACATCGTGGACGCCACCAATGTGGAGCGCAACCTCTACCTTACGATGCAGCTCATGGAACTGGGCATGCCGATGGTGCTCGCCCTCAACATGATGGACGAGGTGGAGGGCAACGGCGGAACCATCGACGTGAACGAGATGGAGAAGCTGCTGGGCATCCCAGTGGTGCCCATCTCGGCTGTCAAGAACGAAGGTATAGCCGAGCTGGTGGACCACGCGCTGCACGTTGCGCGCTTCCAGGAGCCACCGGTGCGTCAGGATTTCTGCGCGCCCGACGAGCACGACGGCGCGGTGCACCGCTGCCTGCACAGCATCATGGCGCTCATCGAGGACCATGCCGAGCGCGCGGGCATCCCGGCGCGGTTCGCCGCGAGCAAGCTGGCGGAAGGCGATGCGCTCGTGTCCGAGCGGCTCGACCTCGATCAGAACGAGAAGGACGCGCTCGAGCACATCGTGTGCCAGATGGAGGCCGAACGCGGGCTCGACCGTGCCGCCGCCATCGCCGACATGCGCTTCAGCTTCATCGGAAAAGTGTGCTCGCGCACGGTGGTGAAGCCCAAGGAGAGCCGCGAGCACGCGCGCAGCATGGCGCTCGACCGCGTGCTCACTGGGCCACTCACGGCCATCCCTGCATTCGTGGGCATCATGGCGCTCGTGTTCTGGCTCACGTTCAACGTGGTGGGCGCCTGGCTCTCCGAGGCACTGGACGCGGGGATCGGCGCGCTCACCGATGCGGTGGCCGGGGCGCTCGCGGCTGCGCAGGTGAACGAGGTGCTGCAATCGCTCGTGATCGACGGCGTGTTCAACGGCGTGGGCAGCGTGGTGGGCTTCCTGCCCATCATCGTGACGCTGTTCTTCTTCCTGTCGCTTCTGGAGGACTCGGGCTACATGGCGCGCGTGGCGTTCGTGATGGACAAGCTGCTGCGACGCATCGGGCTGTCGGGGCGCTCCATCGTGCCCATGCTCGTGGGATTCGGCTGTACGGTGCCGGCGGTCATGGCGTCGCGCACGCTCCCCTCGGAGCGCGACCGCAAGATGACTATCATGCTTACGCCGTTTATGAGCTGTTCGGCGAAGCTGCCCATCTACGCGTTCTTCACGGCGGCGTTCTTCCCGAGTGACGGGGCTGTCGTGATGGTGGGGCTGTATTTCGGCGGCATCGCGGCCGGGGTGATCGTGGCGCTGCTCATGCGCCGGACGATGTTCTCCGGCGAGGCCGTGCCGTTCGTGATGGAGCTGCCGAACTATCGCATGCCCAGCCCGCGCAGCGTGGGGCAGCTTCTGTGGGAGAAGGCGAAGGACTTCCTCGAGCGCGCATTCACGGTGATCTTCCTGGCGACGATCGTCATATGGTTCATGCAGACGTTCGATTTCGGTCTGAACGTGGTGGCCGACTCCGCCGACAGCATGCTGGCCGTGGTGGCGGGTTGGATCGCGCCCTTGTTCGCGCCGCTCGGGTTCGGCGACTGGCGCGTTTCCACCGCGCTCGTCACCGGCGTGATGGCGAAGGAGAGCGTGGTGTCGACGCTGTCCATCCTGTTCGGGTCGACCGAGAGCCTTGTGGCCGCGCTCACGCCGCTCGCCGCTCTCAGCCTGCTCGTGTTCTGCCTGCTGTACACGCCCTGCATAGCCGCCATTGCGTCGGTGCGGCGCGAGCTGGGCGGAACGTGGGCGCTCGGCATGGCGTTCGGGCAGCTGGGTGTGGCGTGGATCGCGGCGTTCGGCGTGCGCGGCGTCGGGCTTGCGCTGGGCATGGGGACGGCGAGCGCGGCGAGCGCGGCGGTTGCCGCCGCGGTGGTCGTGTTGGTGGCATTCGCCGTGCGGCGCGTAAGGAGGCGCGGAGGTGCGGCGGCGGCATGCGACGGCGCGTGCGCGGGATGCGCGAGCGCGGGGTCGTGCGGGCGCATCGAGGTGGTCGACGCGCAGGCGGACGAGGCGGCGGGGGACACGACCCGGTTGTAGCCAGCCGGAAAGAGGTGTATGGGCATGAGTGAGATCCTCGTCGTGGAGGACGATCCCGACATCAACAACTTGCTGCGCGCTATCATGGAGCGCGCGGGCCATCGCGCGATGCAGGCGTTTTCCGGATCGGAGGCGCTGCTCAGGCTCGGGGCTTCGACGCCCGATCTGGTGCTGCTCGATCTCATGCTGCCGGGGTTGGCCGGCTCGGAGCTGCTCGAGCGCATGCGCGGCGAGCAGGGGCTGGACGTGCCGGTGATCGTGGTGTCGGCGAAGGCGGGCTTGGCCGACAAGGTGGCCTTGCTGGTGACGGGGGCCGACGACTACATCGTGAAGCCCTTCGAGCCGGACGAGGTGGCCGCGCGGGTGGAGGCCGTTTTGCGGCGTAGCGGCTCGGGAGGTTGCGCCCGCGTGGGAGAGGTGCTGCGGCACCGGGGGCTCGTGTTGGACGCCGGTACCCGCAGCGTGTCCCTCGACGGCGTCGAGGTGGCGCTCACGGCGCACGAGTTTGATATCCTGTGCACGCTCATGGAGGAGCCGGGGAGGGTATTCTCGCGCGAGCGGCTCTACGAGCTGGTGTGGAAGGGCGGCTACTACGGCGAGGACAACGCCGTCAACGTGCACGTGAGCAATATCCGCAAGAAGCTGGCGGCGGTCGATGCGGAAGGCGAGTACATCAAGACCATCTGGGGCGTCGGATTCAAGCTGGCGTGAGGAATCCGATGCGCGGGCTCGGAATGCTTTATGCTTTCCTTAACCTTTCTTGAGGACTAATTTCGAGCCTGGGGGCTAAAGTTCTTTCTCGAAGGATCGGGCGAGAGGGAGGTGGAACCCTTCTATGGACAACGTGATAGAGACGAGCGGGCTGACGAAGCGTTTCGGCATCGTGACTGCTTTGGACGATGTGGACGTGACTGTGCGGTGCGGCGACGTTTACGGGCTGGTGGGCGACAACGGCGCGGGCAAGACCACCCTGTTCAAGCTTTTGTGCGGGCTTGCGTTCCCTACCGCGGGCGAGATGCGCCTTTTCGGGGCGCATGCGCCGAGCGACCTGGGGCGGCAGCGCGCACGCGTGGGGTCCATCATCGAGAGCCCCGGCTTCTATCCGAATCTGAGCGTCGAGCGCAACTTGGAATGCTGCCGCATCCAGAAGGGCGTGCCGGGCGGGGAGGCGGTGGGCCGCCTGCTCGAGGAGGTGGGCCTGGCCTACGCGAAGGACCGCGCCTGCAAGGATCTGTCGATGGGCATGAAGCAGCGTCTCGGCCTGGCGATGGCGCTCATCGGCGAGCCGGAGCTGCTCGTGTTGGACGAGCCGACGAGCGGCCTCGACCCGAGCGGCATCGTCGAGATGCGCGCGCTCCTGCTGCGCCTCAACCGCGAGAAGGGCATCACCGTGGTGGTGTCGAGCCATCACTTGGCCGAGCTCGAGCAGATGGCCACGGTGTATGGCTTCCTGAACCGGGGGAGGCTTTTGGAGCAGGTGGGCGCCGAGCAGCTGCGCGCGCGGTGCGCGGACTTCATCGACATCGCCGTGTCCGACCCGGCCGGCTATACGGTGCTGCTGGAAAGGGAGCGGCCCGGCGAGCGCTATCAGGTGCTTCCCGACCAAGCGGTGCGCATCCTCGACCCTCGAGCGGGCGCGGAGGCCTACAGCGGGCTCGCCGGCGCGGCGGGCATGGACGTCTTCCGGCTCGAACGCCGCACGATGTCGCTCGAGCAGTACTATCTGGGCTTGAAGGAGAAGGGGGCCGCATGATGCTGAACTACATGAAGGGCGAGGCGTTCCGCATCGTGCGCGGCAAGGAGGTGTACCTGCTCGCGGGCATCTTGTCGCTGCTTGCGATAGCGGCGAACGCGATCGAGTTCGCGATGACCTTCGTCGATCCCGGCTTCCCCTACGCCACGGTGCGCTTCAACCTGGGGATCGTAACTTCGTCGCTCGGCTCGCTGTTCTTCGTGGCCGGGATGCTGGTATGGTTCCTTTACTCCGAGGACAAGAAGAATGGCACGATGAAGAACGCGCTCTCGCACGGCTGCTCGCGCACCTCGGTTTTCGCGGCTCAGTGCGTCGTCTCATCGCTTGCCGGGCTTGCTTGCATGGTCGTGGTGCTGGCGGCGTACGTGAGCAGTGCTGTCCTGCTGTTGGAGGGACCGGCGTTGCCGCCGGTCGTGGACCTGCTGTCGGGCGTCGCGGTCGCCCTGCCGTCCGTGTTTGCCTCGGTCGTCCTCATGTCCGCGGTGCTCGCCCACTGCAAGACCACCTCCTCGGCGCTGGTCGCGTGGGTGGTCGTCCTGTTCGTCATTCCCTACACGCTGCGGATGGCCGGACTTCTCTTCGAGCCCGTCGCCATCGTGGCCAGCTGGCTTCCGCCGAACTTCTTCGCCACCGAGGCGCTGGTGAGCATGTCCGGTTCGTCCTTGCTGTGGAACGACCCGGCCGGTCTTGCGAAGTGCCTGATCGCAGGATTTGTCGGTTTGGGAGCGTTCACGGCTGCGGGCGTGTGGCGCGTCCGCAAGATCGAGCTGTAGGGAGGGGCGGGGGTGGCGCACGTGCTGTTAATCGTCGCTTTGGCTTGCGCGCTTGCCGTGGCAGCGTGGTTCGCCGTGCGCTGCCTTCTGCTCAAGCGGTCGCTTCGACGGGCTGACGCCGAGCTCCGCGAGATCGTGGAGCGCCTGGAGGAGAACCGTATCGTGAAGCTGCCGAGTCCCGACGCCGACTTGGAAGCGCTCCTAGGCACGGTGAACGCGTCGCTTGCGGGAATCCGCCGGCAGGCCGCGCTGTACGCACGACGCGAAGCGGACTTGAAGGCCCAGGTTGAGCGTATCAGTCACGACCTGCGCACGCCGCTCACCTCCATCCAGGGGTACCTCGCTCTCGTCGACGAGAGCGCGTTGGACGCTGAGGCTCGCGCCTCGCTCGCCACGGTCAGGCGCAAGGCGGACGCCTTGCAGCGGCTCATCGCGCAGTTCTACGACCTGTCGCGGTTCGAAGCCGAGGACTTCCACCTGGAGCTGGGGCAGGTGGACGTGGGCCGGCTCGTGCGCGAGTCGGTGGCGGAACAGTATCGGCTGCTCGAGGAGCGGGGGCTGGACGTGCGCGTGGAAGTGCCCCGCCACGCCGTGAAGGCGCGTGCGAACGCGGAGGCCCTTGAGCGCGTGTTCGAGAATCTGCTGCACAATGTGTCGAAGTACGCGCGGTCGAGCTTCGAGGCGGTGGTCGAGGAGAAGAATGCCGAGGTGGCTGTTGTCTTCGCGAACGACGTCGACGACGTGGGACGGCTCGATGCCGAGCGTCTGTTCGAGCCGCATTACGCGGCGGACGCTTCGCGTTCGCAGGAGAGCTCGGGGCTCGGCCTGACAATCGCGCGCCATCTAACCGAGCGCATGGGCGGCACGTTGGAGGCGCGCGCGGAGGAGCGCGACGGGGTGGCGTGGCTCTCGTTTGCCTTGCGGCTGCCGCAGGTTGAGCCAGGCATCTTGCATCCCGGATGAGAGGCTCACGGAGGGCAGCTGGTTTATCTGCGGAAAGAGGGAAGAGCGGCTCGAGTGCCGGCGGTTTCTTCGAAATTCTTGGGAAACGTTCAAAGATCGGCAAAAAATCCGCCACTGTCGCTCGCCTGCGGGCGTGATAAGAAAAACGCAGGGGCAGTCGACGTTGGATTGCGGGGCGCGCTATGCTTGCATCCCGCGCCGGCGCCTCTTCTGCTATCCTTTCTCTCAGCGCGCGAATGCGGTTGTTCAATCGCAATGCGCATCGCCATGGGAGGAGCATCGTGGAAAATCAGGCTGAATTTAAACTGCCCCTGCTGGGCAAAAGCATGAAGTTACATCCCCTTCCCGGGCAGGATCCGCAGAGGGAATACGGCGTGATCTGGGATGCGTGTCCTCAGCCGAGCGATGGATTCGGCTACGTGTTCGAGTTCACCGGCAAACGTCGGGGTCGCTTCCTCGCATGGCTGACTGCGAATGGCGCGGCGTACGCGTGCGACGGCCCGCTCGCGTATATCCCCGAAGGGGAGCCGAACCTGCTTTTGTCGCGTCTTCCGAACAACGAGGACTTCGGACAGGTGCAGGCGCGCCGAGGCGCGCGAGTCCCGCTGCAAACCGTATCGCGCTTCGCGCGCTCGCGTACGGGCACCTTCGCGTTCGAACAACCTTCCTGCGATATCGGGCCTTATGCCGGGTCGAGCCTCGGTTTGCGAACCTTTGCGGCAGTGGGTTATCTTGCGTTCGTACATATTCCGAGCGCGGCGCAAACGCCGGTCTTGACTGGCCTTGCCGCTGATGTGATGGGCGATCTGCTCAGGCCGCCGCTTCCCGATGCGCTCGACATGCTCGTCCACCGCGTGCGCTCGGCGCAGCCGGGCGCCGTCTCTGGTTTTGAACGGTACGCCGCGCGCCTGCTGGAGGAAGCGGGGGCTTCGATGATCCGGCCGCTCGCTGCGCGCACCGCTCTCGAAGCGGGCCGTCTGTCATCAACGGGGCTCGCATGGCTGCGCTTCGATGATTCGGCGTTGAGCGCCGGGGAACGCCAGCTGGTGCTGGCAGTCGAAAGCGCGCTCAACCGGCTCTTGCTCGTGCAGGAGGCTGTAGAGGGCTTTCCCGGGACCGCGGCTCCTTATGCCGGTTTTGACGAGGGTTTCTGCTCTCAGCAGGATTGGCGGTGCATCATCGACATCGCCTCGGGTGCTGCGGAGGCGGTACAGAGAAGCGAGCGCGAGAATCCTCTGCGGCAGATGCACGGGGTGCATGCTGCGCGCGGCGGCGAATGGGATGTGCGCACACGGTTCGCCCAGGCGTGCGAAACCATGCGACTGCCGTTTCGCATGGAGTATCGTTTCGATGCTGATGCAGCGGGCGGCACCGTTGCAGTGGAGTGCTCCGTTCCGCAGCCCGAGGCTTTTCCCTCGACACGATGGGACGGAGTGCGCGGCGCATGGGAGGATGTGCGGATGCTGCGGGGCTGGGCCGCATCGGCTTATGCGATGCGGCTCGCGGCGCTGCTCGCTGCTGCAGCCTTCGGTGCGGGCGTCGGTATAGCGCGGGCTTACGTGACGGTGCGGCCTGGGGGCCTCGACGCGCCGGTTGGCATGTCGCTCAGGTTCGATCGCATTTCATTCATGTCGGATGTGCTACCCCTCATCGCTGAAGGCGCGCTCGGTGCCGATCGCAACGCCTGCGATCCCGCCGCCGTGCTTGCTTTGCTGAATCCTGCTGATTGCTCGGCTGCATTTTCGGACGATGGTTTCTTCGGAGTCGCGCAACCGCTCGATATCGGTTTGGAGAGCCGACGTTCGCCGCTGTGGGAGGATGATCGGGCGCTGCCCGGGCCGCTCTCGGAGCTTCTGCAGGCCGACCGCGTGTGCGAGCTCGACGTGCTCCACGATGAAGACGCTGATCTGACTGCTCGGGTATCTGTGGCGATGGAGGACGCGGAGTCTTCGCCTCTCGCAAGCATCGTGCTACTCGAGGAGATTGCAGCGCAGGCGGGCGAGCGGGAGTCGAAGCGCGCCGCGGAAGGCGGTTCCAGCGATGGGCGCGTGCCGCTGTACTGCGCAAACCCCTGTACGCGCATGCTGGTGCGGCTATCTGAAGCGGACGTGAAAACGCGGTACAGCAAAGCGTCCGACGCAGCCTTCGCGGCGCAGAGCTCGCTTTCGCGCCTCTATGCGCAGGTGGGCGATGTGACGCGCGCGCTCGAGGTGGCCGAGGCGTGCAGGTCGTTGGCGCCCACCTCGCTTCCAGGGTACCTTGATGGAGTATCTGTGCTCATGGACGAAGGCCGCTTTGCCGAGGCGGAGGAGTTGGCGCGGCGCGCCTTGCGCATAGCCTCCGACCGCCGGGACAGCAGCTATCTGCGCTATCGGCTGGCGTATTCGCTGTGGAAACAGGACCGGTTCGACCTGGCGCTTGCGTGCTATACGTCGGTGACTGCCGACGGCGGCGACATGGCTGGACACGCGGAGATCGAGATGGCCGATCTCATGGAGCAGATGGGGATGCGGGAGCATCTGTCGAACGATGCGGCGGCGGCAACGCTGCATGAAAACGGCATACCCGCAGCACCCACGTCCGAGGTGATGGGATGTCTCGCACAAGCTGCTCTGGGACTTGCCGATACCGGCATCCTGAGAGCTTCGGCCTTTCCCGCGTATGCGGTCGCTCAGCTTGCTTCCGATGATGCCCTCATAGTCGTTGCACGCTCGCTGGAAAGCGGCCTCGATGTCGCCTAGGTCTGGACGCCTCGAACGCAGTCAACGACGCGTATCCTAAGTCGAACAACCAGACGGACGGCGCTACGGACGCATGGTCGATCTGCTGCTGGTGGTGCAGCGCGCGACTTGGGGAGTTTGCACGGATCGGCACAAGCGAATCCGGCTGCATCGTGCTCGTTCTTCGTTATCCGTGAATCAGAGGAAGCGGTCCGGCTGAAACCAGGTTCGAACGTGCAGAAAAGCGAATACCGGCGGCCAGACGGTCGCCGGTATTCGCAGTGAGAGCCGCGTCCGCTCGTATGCGGGCTTTCATCTTCTGTTGGTGATCAGATTGATTACCCAGATGAGTACGATCGAGCCGATTAGCGCCACCACGAACGACCACAGGTTGAAGCCGGTGAAGCCTGCGGCGCCGAAGAAGCTCATGATGAATCCGCCGATGAGCGCGCCCACGATGCCGACGACGATGTTCTTGACCAGGCCGCCGTCGGTCTTCATGATCGCGTTCGCCGCCCATCCGGCGAGCCCTCCGATGATGATCCAAACAATGATGCTCATAGCCGTTCCTTTCCTTGGGGTGGGGAACAGCATACGCAACAAACGCGCTCGGGCGCATCGCCGCGTGAAACGGTGTCGAGGTCGTGAACAGGACGTTGCCGACGCCCGGTTCACGACCTCGGTCCAGAAGCCGTCAGTTCAGGAAGTCCTCGAGGATCTCCTGCTCGGCCTCTTCTTCGGTGAGCCCCAGCGTCATGAGCTTCATAATCTGGTCGCCGGCGATCTTGCCGATGGCGGCCTCGTGCACCAGCAGCGCGTCCTCGCTGGCGGCCTCGATGCCGGGGATGGCGGTCACCTTCGCCGTGCCCATGATGATGGCGTCGCACTGCACATGTCCGCGGCAGGCGGCCTCGCCGATGACCAGCGGGTTGAACACCTGCTTGGAGTTGTCCTGCGCCACTGAGCGCGAGATCACCTGCACGCTGGAGTCGTCGCCCTTCAGCTCCACCTTCATGTTCGAGGTAGCAACCTGGTCGTCGTGCGTCAGCAGCTTCTCGGTCAGCACGAGCTTCGCACCTGCGCCCAGCTCGGCGTTCGTGTCGCGCACGGTGGACGACACGCCGCGCAGCTGCGTGAGCTCCATCTCGCAGCTCGCGTTCTCCTCCATGATGACGTTCGTCACGGGGTTGAGGATGCGCTCGCCGGTGCCCGCGCCCTCGCCGTAGTGCTTCTCCACGTACTTCACGTGGCTGTTCTTGCCGCAGTAAAACGTGTGGATGCCGTCGTGCTCCGACGCCTGGTGGCTCTCGTTGTGGATGCCGCAGCCGGCGATGATGGTCACGTCACAGTCATCCTCGATGTAGAACGTGTTGTACACGACGTCCTTGAGGCCCGCTTGCGTCACGATGACGGGGATGTACACCGTCTCGCCCTTCGTGCCGGCCTTGATGCGGATGTCGATGCCGGGATGGTCCGTTTTTGTGGCGATCTCGATGTTCGCCGACGAATGGCGCTCGACGAGCTGCCCGTCCTTGCGGATGTTGAACGCGCCTTTCGGCATGCCGTGTATGTTCGCGATCTCGGCGAGCAGGCTCTCGTCGATAGGGGAAAGGTCTACAGCCATGGCGGCCTCCTTCGTACTGGCGGATTTCTGGTGCGAGCCGAACCGTCCAACCGCTTGCCTCTTCACATAGAGTCTGGAAGACGAGCTTGAACGGCTCGGAGCTTTTGCGACTTTGCCGCGGAAACCCCGTCGTTTATCTAGCAGGTGGTGGGAATCTCGGTGAGATGGAGTTCTGTCGGCTCCGTCAGCTGGCAGCCGGGTATGCCCTTGGAGACAAAGCCGAGCTTCGGCATGATGTCGTCAGGTGCTCCCGTCTCGACCACTCGTCCGTCGCGCAGCACCACGATCTCATCGGCAAGTTGAATGATGCGTTCCTGGTGCGAAATAATCACGATCGAACGGCCGTCGCGGGCTTCATGGATGCTGCGGAACGTCTCGGTGAGACGGTCGAAGCTCCAGAGGTCGATGCCGGCTTCCGGCTCGTCGTAGATGGCGAGTTGCGGGTCGCGCGCGAGGATCGTGGCGATTTCGATTCGCTTCACCTCGCCGCCGGACAGGTTCTTGTCCACCTCGCGGGTAAGGTAGCTCGCTGAGCAGAGTCCCACCTTGGCCAGGTACTCGTTGCAGGACAGCATCGGCAGCTTTTTGCCGGCTGCAATATCGAGAAGCTTTTTCACCTTCATGCCCTTGAAGCGGGCCGGTTGCTGGAACCCGTAGCCGATGCCGCGCCGAGCGCGCTCGGTGATACCGAGATCGGTGATGTCTTCCCCCTCGAACAGGATTCGTCCCGCGGTCGGTTGCTCCACGCCCATGATGAGCTTTGCGAGGGTGGATTTCCCGCCGCCGTTTGGGCCGGTGATAACCGTGAAGCGGTCGCTGGGGATCGTCAGCGACAGGTCGTCGATGATGCGCTTCTTCTCCGAGGATCCCTCGGAGAGCGGCACCTCGAACGTGAGGTTCTTCAATTCAAGCATGGCCGTGCTCTCCATCTCTGCTTCGCTCGTCTAATTGATACTATAGAAGTATCATTAATATCGCATCCCGTCAAGCCCGACGGCGCGCGAACCCGGAACCGTGCAAGGTTCCGTCCTCAACGGCCCATTCTAGCTCGAAACGCATCGCGTGCCGACGTGAATGTCGACTTTCGCTTGCGCCTCTCCGACGCTATTCCGCCAGCAAGGTTATAACGTCGAATCCGGCACCCGATTCCTCGATGATATCCTGGCCGCCGAAGGCGCACACTGCATTTCGCTCGATGGCCAGCGCGAGGGGCTTAGCCAGGGACCGAACTTCTTCGGGCGTGGCGGAAAGCATCTCGCTGCGGGTAGCGTGGCGTGTCTCGGGCGTGCGCCCGGCAAACCAGTCGCCGTCTTGGCGCCTCACGAGCGCTCGGGCCTTCAGGGGCGCATCGAATCCTGCAACGGTGGCCACCACGTAACCCTCCATCTCCTCGGTGCGCGGCTCGAAGGAAGCGAGCCACGCCGCCGATTCGGCGAAGCGCGCAAGGGTTTCGTCCAGGTGCGGATCGCGGTAGGAGTAGAAGCGCATATTGCCTGTGCGTGCAGCTCCGAAACCGGCGCCGTACGCGCCGCCCTTCACGCGTACCTCGTTCCATAAGTAGTCGTAGGAGAGCGCACGCGCCGCCACCTGCCAGGCGCCCGTATACGGTGCGCCGATGGCGCGCCGATCGAAACCCTGAGCTGCATAGCACACATCCGAGGGCACCACGAACGCCTCGTTGCGTATGACGGGCTCGGGCACGGATAGCGGGAGCTCGGGGGAGCCTGGGCGTCCCGTCCCGGCTCCAGCGCTCCAGAATCGCTCGAAGTCTTCATCCGAGCCTGCGAAGCTCACCGTGCAGCCTTCGTCCACGAACAGCCTTCGTGCGAGGGCGGTCAGGTGCTCGGCCACCTCATCGGCGCGTTCATCGTAGTGCGCGAGCAAATCCTTCAAGAACCGGTAGAAGTCGATACCGCCCAGCTGCTCGCGTATCACGCCTGCTGGCAGGTAGTAGGACGCCACGCGCGCCATGGCGGCTGCGTGTCCTGCCGCTGCGAAACTCTGCTCCATTCCGATGCGCCGCTGCTGGAGCACGTCCTTGATCTTGCCCGTGTCTGAAAAATCGGTCTCCAGCATGATCTCGAGCGGCAGCTCGCACGCGGCTTCCACGTTTTCGGAGAGAGCGCTCGCGCCCACCACGAATTTCGGCGCCAGGTCGCGAGCTTCGCCATCGCCCTCGTAGAGGTCGGCGAAAAACGACAGGTTCCCCAGCTTGCCGTTTACAAGCGTGTCGATTTCAGCAGCCGTGTGGCGCGCCGTTCCCAGCTTGCCCAGCACGAGCGCGAGCACTGCCACATAAGGCAGCTCCTCGAACTGCGCGCGGTTGAGGTCGAAGTAGCGGTAGGTATAGGCGATGCCGCGCGAAGGCACGTGATGGCGAATGCATGGCACAGGCGTGCCGTCGACCGTGCCGTAGGCGGGTTCGTCGGGCGCGTCTCCGATGTCGCCGACGGACAAGCGCGGCAACGTGGCGAGTGCGGCGGGGGCGTCGGGTTCCGTTTGCATGCGTCGCAATGCCGCCTCTTCATCGGCGATACGCGCGAAGTCCGCAGGATCCATGGCCGCCTCGGCGGTGCGCAGGCGCTCGATCTCGAAGGCTTCCTCGTCGCCGTCTGCGGGCACGATCTCTGCGAGCGCCCAATGGTCGCTCTCCAAAAACACGTCCACGAGTATCCGCTCGAAGTAGCCCGTGCCGAGCTCGCGGCGCAGCAGGGCGAAGTCGTCTTCGTAGCGCAGGTACGTTGTGGCCAGCGCATCATCGTAAAGCCAGCCCGACAGCGCCGTCATGGACAGCGCCACGCCGTCGGCCATGCCGAAGTCGTGCTCGCGCATGACGAATTCGGCACGCGAGAGCGATGCCTCCACGAGCGTACGGTCGACCCCCTGCTCGACAACGGCGCGTACGGCATCCTCGAAGATGGCGCGGAAGCGCTTGGCCGCTTCCGGCTTCGCACCGCGCAGCTGCACGACGATGAACGGCTGCAGCATGCCGTCGGCCAAAAAAGCCAGCACGTCGTCGGCGAGGCCCGCATCGAGAAGCGCGCGCTTCACGGGCGCTTCGTTGCTGCCCATGAGCGCGTCGAGCAAGATGTCCACCGCCGTCACACGTGTTCGTTCGGCTGCGTCCCCGATGACGTAGCCCAGTCCGGCGCATGCGTTCTCGGGCGCTGTGTCCATAGTGCGCTTCACGTGTTCGGCCACGACGGGCGCTTGAGCTTCGAGTGCGTGCGGCACGAGCGGCAGCTCGCCCCCTTCGGAGCGCTCTTTGTCGCGTGCGGCCTCTTCATCGGCGACGGGGGAGAGGTACTCCCGATCAAGGAAGGCAAGCATGCGGTTCAGGTCGAGGTCGCCGTACAGCGTGAGGTAGCTGTTGCTCAGCCGGTAGTGACGGCGGTGTTCGTCAAGAAACTGTTCGTAGGTCAAGTCGGGGATGGCGCGCGGCGTGCCGCCCGACTCGAAGCGGTAGGCTGTGTCGGGGAACAGCGCCGCCTGCAGCTCGTCGTAGAGCACAGAGTTCGGATCGGACAGGGCGCCCTTCATCTCGTTGTACACCACGCCGTTGAGCACGAGTTCCGCCGTGGCGTCCTCGGCTTCGGTGCGCGCCACGACGTCGCCTGCTATGGAGTCGCCTAGGTCGGATTCGACGTCGCCGGCCAGCTCGTAATGCCAGCCTTCCTGCTCAAAGATGGCTCGCTTGCGGTAGATGGCCGGATGGAGCACTGCATCGAGGTACACGTCCATGAGATTGAGCAGGTCCTGCTCGTTGGTGCTGGCCACCGGGTACATGGTCTTGTCGGGAAACGTCATGGCGTTCAGGAACGTCTGCATGGAGCTCTTCAGCAGGTCCACGAACGGCTCTTTGACGGGGAACTTGTCGGAGCCGCACAGCACCGAGTGCTCCAGGATATGGAATACGCCGGTGTCGTCGGCGGGAGGTGTCTTGAACGCGATGGAAAACGCCTTGTTGCTGTCGTCGTTTGCCAGGTAAAGCAGCCGCGCGCCGCTCTTCTTATGAACGAGCACAAAGGCGGTGCCGTCGATCTCGGGCAGCTCTTCGCGAGCGAGCACGGTGAATCCGTGCAGGGTCTGATTGACGGAGAGGTTCATGGGGGTCGCCTTTCATCGGTGTTCCGACTGCGGCGACGCGTGCGGGTCGGGCGCGGAGTGCGTCGGCGACCTGCGCGGACGCGTGCCGTAGCGGCGGTTTCGTCGAGGTGTAAGGATAGCACAACGTCTCCACGGCGCGCGCGGTTCGCAGTATCAGTAGAAAACGGTTACCCTACCGAGGTTCTAAGAGCCCTAACAAGCAGGCAACCGTTCGGTGCGCACCGGCGAAGGCGAGGCGGGCCAGGTGCGGCATGCGCTAGTATCGATCACGAAAGCACCTGTTCAGAGGACTGTTCAATGACTGCATCGCGTATGTTTGCATCTATCGTCCGGCGTCGAGCGGCAGCATGCGCCGCCGTGCTTGCCGCGGTCTGCCTGGCGGCCCTGTGCGCGGCTTGCCCGTCTGCGACGGCGATCGCCGCTCCGAACGGCAGCTCGTCGACGCCCGATGAAGATTCCTCGCCATCCGCGGCGGGTCCCTTCGAGGTGGAAGGTCCCGCTGCTTCGTACTCATGGGATGGATTGCGGCTGTCGATCACCGGGGAGGGCGTGTCGATCGTCGGCATGGCGGGATCGGAGCTGGGGAACGTTTACGTCGCATCCGCGGTCGAACGCGTCGGCATCGGCGCCGGCGTGCACATCGGCACGCTCGAGGTGGCGCGCTCCGTGCGCCTGGAAACGAGCGGCGGAGGCAACTCTGTGGACGTTTGGATGTCCGATCGCGACGACGCCGTAGGGGGGTCGGGCTCCATCGCGCTTGGAAGCGTCGAGCGCTCGGTCGATATCTACGGGTCCGTCTCCGTGCGCCTCGAGGGAGCTATCGGGGGTGTGCACGTTTGGGAGCATGCGACGCTTGCCGTCCTGCCCAGCGCGCGCATCGAGGGCTCCCTCACCGTGTTCGGCGGCGTTCTGGATCTTTCGCAGGTGCCTCTCGGCGAGCCCGTGCCCGTCCTTGGCGTATCGGTGGGCAATCCCGGTCAAACGTTCGCCATCGCCGCGCCATTCGGCGCGACGCGCTTGGATCAGTTGCTTGGGTACGAATATCTTTCTGTCAACGATTCGACGTCGGTCTACGAGGACGGAGAGGAGATCGGCGCGCTTCGCGAGGACGGCTCGTTTCTCATAACGGCGACGCGCACGGTGACATTCGAGGGCTTCGACGATGCGGTTCTGGCTGTCGAGCAGGTTCCGCTGTTCGGTGCGGCTGCACCGCCGGAAGCTGTAGCGCCGGATGGATACCGTTTTATCGGATGGGACGTGCCGTTCGATTATGTCGACGAGGATCTGACCGTGAGGGCAGAGTTCGAGAAGCTTCCCGCTTCCGCTTCTCGGCCCGAAGCAGGATCGGGCGTCGCATCGTCTCCGTCGGAAGGCGGGTCGTCCTCGTCGATGCGCGCGGTGCCTCCGAGCCGCTACACTTCTGCCAAGCACGTGCTCGCAGCCACCGACGACGGCGATCAGGTGCCCGTCCTGGCAACCGTTGCGGCGTGCGCTGCATCGCTTGCGGCTGCAGCTGCGGGCATGCGTCATTCAGGCAGGAGGTAGCGGCCGATCGCAGCGAGGGCGCCGCATCATACATAGCCGCCGGGGGGCTCGGATGCGGTCGTCGGCAGCGCTCCCTGCACGCCGGTATCGAAATAGGAATCATCGCGACGACTTCAAGCGCCATCTTCATGCAGCGCTCACTCTGCGCCGGTAACGAAACGGAAACATCGCAGGGTATAATGGACTTGAGAGAAAGGATGTGCGATGACCTCAAGCCCTCAACAGGATTTCGTACTCAAAACCATCAAGAGCCGCGATGTTCACTTCGTTCGCTTCTGGTTCACTGATGTGCTCGGCCTCATGAAATCCTTCGCGGTCATTCCAAGCGAACTGGAGGGCGCGTTCGCCGACGGCATGGGCTTCGACGGAAGCTGCATCGAGGGCTTCTGTTGCACCCAAGAGTCCGATATGCTGGCTTTTCCTGATGCCTCGACGTTCCAGGTGCTGCCGTGGCGTCCCGAATCCAACGCGGTTGCGCGCATGTTCTGCGACATTCGCACCCCGGACGGCCGTCCCTTCGAGGGCGACCCGCGCCAGGTGCTGGCGCGTGCGGTGGACAAGGCGCGGGACAGGGGCTACGTATTCAACGTGGGGCCGGAGCTGGAGTTCTACTACTTCAAGGACGCCGGCGGCACCGAGGTGCTCGACCGAGGCGGGTACTTCGACCTCACGAGCCTCGACTACGCGAGTGATCTGCGCCGCGATACGGTGCTCACGCTGGAGAAGATGGGCATTCCCGTGGAGTATTCCCATCACGAGAACGGGCCGTCGCAGCACGAGATAGACCTGCGCTTCGCCGATGCGCTCTCGATGGCCGATGCGGTGATGACTTACAAGCTAGCGGTGAAGGAGATAGCGCTCAAGCACGGTGTGTATGCCTCGTTCATGCCGAAGCCCTTAGCGGGCGCGCCGGGCAGCGGGATGCACGTGCATCAGAGTCTTTTCGATCTTGACGGGCGCAATGCGTTCTTCGATCCCGATGATCCGCAGGGCTACCGCCTCTCGAAGGTCGCCAAGCATTACATAGCGGGCCTCTTGAAGTACGCCCCCGAGTTCTGCGCGGTTACGAATCAGTATGTGAACTCCTACAAGCGGCTCGTCTCGGGAGGGGAGGCGCCCACGTACCTGTCGTGGGCAAGCCGAAACCGCTCGACGCTCGTGCGTATTCCAGGCTATCGACCAAGTCGCGAGGATGCCTGCCGGATCGAGCTGCGCAGCCCCGATCCGGCCGCGAACCCCTACCTCGCCTTTGCCGTCATGCTCGCGGCGGGCTTACAAGGTATCGAGGACGAGCTGGAACTCCAGGAACCGACCGAGGATCAAGACCTGTTCGCGCTTTCGCGCCAGCAGCTTCGGGAGCAGGGGATCGAGACGCTCCCAGAAAGCCTGGGCGAAGCGGTGGAGCTGTTCGCCGAATCGGAGCTCATGCGCGAAACGCTGGGCGATCACATTCACTCCTATCTCGTGGCGGCCAAGCGCGCCGAGTGGAATGAGTACCAAGGTAACGTGAGCGCGTGGGAGCGCGAACGTTATTTGGCGGTGCTCTGATATGCGCCGGGAAGAGGGGGTGGAGGCGCCGACATGAGGAAATCGGTCATGTTCGTTGCGGACAGCCTGGACAACGCGCACAAATTCCAACATGTCCTCGCAAGCTTGGACGTGGATGTATCGGCCGGATCGTCTTCTCAGCTCAAGAAGCTGCTGGCACAGCACCCCGGCTATGATCTCGTCATTTACGAGGCGTGCGGTGGGGCGCCGGGCTGCGTCGCGCAAGCGGAGTCGCTTCTTCCCGAGGATGGTTCCGCAGCGCTGCTCATAATCGTGAACGAGGAGCAGTTGGCCGAGTTCCGGTTGCCCGTACAGGCGAGGAGCGATTTCGTGGTGCGCGGAGCCGGCGAGGCTGAATGCGCCGCCCGTATCCGCCAGCTTCTCTGGCCTGGCAACGAAGGCTCCGCTTCCGATCTCGTGGCCGTCGACTCCATGACCATCAACCTGGCCACGTACCAGGTGGCTGTGGCCGGCGAGCCTTTGGACCTCACGTATTTGGAGTACGCGCTTCTCACGTTTCTCGTGACCCATCCTGGCCGTACGTACTCGCGCGACGCGCTGCTGCGTCGCGTGTGGGGTTTCGATTACTACGGCGGCAGCCGTACGGTCGACGTCCACGTCCGTCGTGTCCGCGCCAAGCTGGGCCCCGATCTTTCCCAGCACCTGGAGACGGTCCGCGGTGTCGGCTACCTCTGGAGCGCCTAGGACCCGCCGGTTGAAGCGATGCGAGCCTATGCCCTGCACGCGAGCCGACCCTTCGGCAGGGTCTTCTCGCAACGTTCCCCGCAGCAACGTGGCCCCGCAGGTTGAATCCCCTCCACCAAGGCGCCGAGCGAGTTGTCGTCGCCGACGGTCGGTTTTCGCATGCAGCGGGATTACCGCGGCTCGGTGTGAATCTTTCACGGAGATGCAAGCAGCTTCGGGGGCGCGCCCGCGCGCCCGAAGCGCGTTCCGCACGAGCCAAAACGCCCGGTGGGCGTTTTACGCGAGCAGGACTGCCCGAGCGGCTGGGCGCGGCCGCACTTCTGAAGCGGGCGGCTTGCTTGCGCTATACTGATCGGTTGAAACCCAAGCCGACGGAGGACCTCGCCCCATGCCGAAGAAGATCGCCGTCATCGACGGCAACTCGCTCATGCACCGCGCCTACCATGCCGTTCCTTCAACGATGAATGCGCCCGACGGTCGTCCGACCAACGCCGTGTTCGGGTTTCTTGCCATGTTGCTGAAGTTCATCGATTCTGAAAACCCCGATGCTCTCATCTGCGCGTTCGACGCGGGCCGGCCGGAGTTTCGCATGAAGGCGCTCGAGCAGTACAAGGCGCAGCGCCCGCCTATGGACGATGATCTCAAGGTTCAGTTCCCCATTATCGAGGAGCTGCTCGAGGCCATGAACGTGCCCGTTGTTCGCGTGAAGGGCTGGGAGGGCGACGACGTACTGGGCACGGTCGCAAAGCGCAACGAGGCGTTAGGCTACGAAACGCTCCTCGTCACGGGCGACAAGGACGCCTATCAATTGGCCAGCGGCCAAACCCGCATCGTCACCACGAAGAAGGGCATCACCGACGTGGCCGTGTACGGGCCCGCGGAGGTGGAGGAGCGCTACGGCGTGCGCCCCGACCAGTTCATCGATTTCCTCGGCCTCAAAGGCGACTCGTCCGACAACATTCCCGGCGTGCCGGGTATCGGCGACAAGACGGCTGCAAAGCTGCTGCAGACATACGGGAACCTTGAAGGCATCTACGAGCATGTGGACGAGCTCAAAGGCAAGCAGAAAGAGAAGATGGTCGACAACAAGGATATGGCGTTCCTGAGCCGTGACGTGGCCACCATCGTCTGCGACCTCGACTTTCCGCTCGACCTTGAAGGGTGCAGCTTCCCGTCGTTCGATTCTGATGTCGTGACGGAGGCGTTCAAGAAGGTCCAATTCAACTCCCATCTCAATCGCGTACTGAAGCTCGTCGGCAAGGAGCTGGAAAAGAAGGTGGCGTCGCTTTCGGTCGAGCCGGTCGTGACGGGACAGGCTGCCGACGAGCTTGTGGACGCCGCTCTCGCACGGGGCGAGCGACTCGGCGTCTCCATCGTCGAGCCTAAGCAGGTCTCACTGTTCAGCGCGGGGCTGCACTGCGCGGTCGGCACGAGCGAGGGCACGGCTCTGTTCGAGGACGAATCCGGACGCGAGGCCGTTGCTCGCATCGTCCGCGGCGGTCGGTTCGCCGCACTCGACGTCAAGCAGACGGTGCACTGCGTCTACCCGGCAGACACGGCCGAGACCGCGCTCGTGGACGATGCGGACCTCATGGGCATGGACGCGTTCGATCTCAGCCTTGCGGCGTACGTTCTCGATTCGTCTGTGGCCGAGTACACCTTCGACGCGCTGCTCGGCGTCTACTGCGACGGCGTCCTTCCCGAGTCGAAGGGAGATGCCGACATGGCCGCGATCCAGGCCGCGGCTGCGCGTATGCTCGCGCAGCCGCTGGCAGAGGCGCTCGACGCCGACGGCACGAAGGACGCCTACTTCGACATCGACCTGCCCCTCATCGGCGTGCTCGCCATCATGGAGCGCACCGGAGCATCCATCGATTGCGACCACCTGGCCCGCCTCGGTGCGAGTACGCAAGTCGAGCTCGACGATCTGAGCGGCCGCATCTACGATCTGGCCGGTGAAGAGTTCAACATCGACTCGCCCAAGCAGCTCTCGCGCGTTTTGTTCGAGGAGCTGGGGCTCAAGCCCCTCAAGAAGAACCAGCGCGGCTACTCCACCGACGCCGCCGTCCTCAAGGAGCTGGCAAAGGAGCATGAGCTGCCCTCGCTCGTGCTGCGCTACCGCGAACTTGCCAAGATCAAGTCCACCTACATCGATGCGCTGCCGCGCATGCGCGGGGCCGACGGTCGCGTCCACACCTGCTTCAACGAGACGGTGACTACCACCGGGCGGCTGTCCTCCTCGGATCCCAACCTGCAGAACATCCCCGTGCGCACGGACTTCGGCCGTCAGATCAGGGCCTGCTTCGTTCCGCTCGCGCCGGGCCAGAAATTCCTGTCAGCTGACTACTCGCAGATCGAGCTGCGCCTGCTCGCTCACCTCTCCGGCGACGAGCATCTCGTCGCCGCATTCTGCTCGGGCGCGGACTTTCACGCAAGCACTGCCGCCCGCGTCTTCGATGTTCCCGTCGAAGAGGTGTCGCCTCAGCTGCGCAGCCGGGCGAAGGCCGTGAACTTCGGCATCGTGTACGGCCAGCAGGCATTCGGATTGTCCCAGAGCCTCGGCATTTCCTTCGCCGAGGCAAAGGAAATGATAGAGCGCTACTTCGAGGCCTATCCGGGCGTTCGAGCATACTTGGACGATACGATCGTTCAGGCGAAGGAGCACGGCTATGCCGAGACGATGTTCGGCAGGCGCCGTCATATTCCCGAGCTGCGCTCGGGCAACGCGGTGCAGCGCGGCTTCGGCGAGCGCACGGCTATGAACCATCCCATGCAGGGAAGCGCGGCCGACATCATCAAACTCGCGATGACCGAGGTCCAGCGTCGCCTGATGGCGGGCGGCTTCGAGGCCAAGCTGCTGCTGCAGGTTCACGACGAGCTGGACTTCAGCGTGCCCGAGGCGGAGATTGAGCCGGTCTCGGCGCTCGTGAAGGATGTCATGGAGCATGCTGCCGTCCTGCGCGTGCCGCTCGATGTGGACATATCGTTCGGCGACACCTGGGCCGAATCCCACTAGGGGATTCATCTGCCATCCAAGACGGTTTCGTCCCGATGTTGATCGCGGACGGGGCAGCCGGATAGGCCGGCGCTGGTCGAGAACGCGGGCGGTGGGACGCGTTTGCGATGAAACGGTGAGAAACGGGGCTTTGCGCTCGTATATGCATGCAGGTCTGGTACCATGATTCGGCCCGAAGCAGAGGAATTGCACAGGCTAGGGAAAATCACGGAGCATGCTTATTGACAAGCATGTCCCTTCGCTGATAAGATATCGCCTTGCGTTTTCCACTCCCCTCGGGAGTTCGGATAGATAAAAATGAGGAGACATTCATGTACGCAATCGTGAAGACGGGTGGCAAGCAGTACAAGGTTGCCCCCGGGGACAAGCTGAACATCGAGAAGCTCGACGCCGAGGTCGGGGCGAAGGTCGAGCTCGACGCCATCTGCGTCGTCGACGGCTCTAAAGTCGAGGCCGACCCTGCGAAAGCAGCGGCCACGAAGGTGGTTGCCGTCATCCTTGAGCAGTTCAAGGGCGAGAAGCAGCTCGTGTTCAAGTTCAAGAAGCGCAAGAACTACAAGAAGCTGCGCGGACATCGCCAGCAGCTGACGCGCATCGAGATCGAATCCGTCGGTTCCGCCAAGGCCTCCAAGCCCGCTGCGAAGAAGGCCGCCGCAAAGAAGGCGGACGAGGTCAAGCCCGCTGCTGATCAGGCGGAGAAGGCGGATGCGAAAAAGGCTCCGGCCGAGAAGAAGCCGGCCGCCAAGAAGCCTGTCGAGAAGAAGCCGGCTGCCAAGAAAGCCGACGAGAAGCCTGCGTCGGACGACGCCGAGTAAGCAAGGGAGGGAACCACCATGGCTCATAAGAAAGGTCTCGGGTCTACCCGCAACGGCCGCGACTCCCACGCACAGCGTCTCGGCGTGAAGATGTTCGCCGGCCAGACGGTCAAGACGGGCAACGTCATCGTCCGCCAGCGCGGCACGCATTTCCATCCGGGCGAGAACGTCGGCCGCGGCAAGGACGATACGTTGTTCGCGTTGTGCGACGGTACGCTCGAGTTCACGCGCGGCGTCAAGCGCAAGATTCACGTGCGCCCCGAGGCGTAGGATACATCCCGTCTCACGACTGCTACACCTTGTCTGTTTTTGCATGCCCCCTGCTCGCCAGGGGGCATGTTTCGTATACAATCCAAGGTGCCCTGTTCAACCTGAAAGCTGGCGCCAACGAAAAGGCGCTACGAAATACGAGGTTCGATCACGTGTTCATCGATAAAGTACGCATTCATGTTCGAGGCGGCGACGGCGGCGCAGGTTGCATGTCGTTCCGTCGAGAGGCGCACGTCCCGAAGGGCGGTCCCGACGGCGGCGACGGCGGCCATGGCGGCAACGTGGTCGTCGAGGCCGATGCCAGCCTTTCGTCGCTGATAGAATACCGATTCAAGCACCACTTCAAGGCGGATCGCGGCACGCACGGCAAAGGATCGCGCATGCACGGCGCGACGGGCGAGGACCTTGTCCTGAAGGTGCCGGTGGGCACGGTCGTGCGCGAGTACTTCGAGGAGGAGAGGGAAACAGGGCAGCTCATCGCCGACCTCACGCATGACGGCGAGCGCATCGTCGTCGCCGAAGGAGGCATGGGCGGGCGCGGAAACATCCACTTCGTCACGCCCACGCGCCGCGCGCCGGCCTTCGCCGAGCTGGGGGAGCCGGCGCAGGAGCGCTGGATCGAGCTCGAAATGAAGCTCATGGCCGACGCCGCGCTCGTGGGCATGCCATCGGCCGGCAAATCTTCGCTCATCGCGCGTATGAGCGCCGCCCGTCCGAAGATTGCAGACTATCCGTTCACGACGCTCGTGCCTAATCTCGGCGTGGCGCGCTCGGGCGATTACAGCTTCGTCATTGCCGACATCCCCGGGCTTATCGAAGGCGCGCATGAGGGGCGCGGCCTCGGGCACGAGTTTCTGCGCCATATCGAGCGAACGGCGCTTATTGTGCAGGTGGTGGACTTGACGGGAGACTATGAAGGGCGCGATCCGCTCGAGGACTACGAAGTTATCAACCGCGAGCTCGCGCTGTACGCCGATGAGCTGGCGGCGCGACCGCGCATCGTCGTGGCGAACAAAATCGACGCGCCCGGCTCCGACGAAGCGGCTGATCGGCTTGCGAAGCGCGTGCATGAGGATTCCGTGGCGGCGGCTGGAGGCGACGAGTTCGGGCCGAGTCCCATCGATCCGAAGCTCTACCGCGTGAGCGCGCTCACAGGCGAGGGTGCGGATGGATTGAAGGCCGCAATCGCCACAAAAGTGCACGAGCTTCGAGAGGCTGCGCGCGCCGATGCCGAGAACGACGTGCAGTACGACCATGTGTGGGAGCACCGGCGCCGGGAGCGCGATCGCCGGTTCGATGTGGCGAACCTGGGCGGAGGCGTGTTCCGCGTATCCGGCCCGCAGGTGGAACGCATGGTGGTGCAGACGGACTGGGAGAACGAAGAGGCTGTCGCCTTCCTCCAGCATCGTCTCAAGCGGCTCGGTGTGGAGACGGCCCTTGAGAAAGCGGGAGCGGTGGACGGCGATGAGATACGCATCGTTGGGCGTGCGTTCGAGTTCGAATCGGCCCGCACGGCCGACGACATGTTCAAGGAGCTCGACCTGTGACGAAAGACAAGACGATGGCTGCAGGCGCTGCAGGCTGCGGGTGCGGCAGGCGCCTCGTCGTGAAGATCGGCTCGTCCACGCTCACGACTTCGGAGAGTTCGATTGACTACGCGTATTTGCAGACGGTTGCCGACCAGATAGCTTGCGTGAAGGCGGCCGGCTGGAAGCCGATCGTCGTGACGTCGGCCGCCATCGCCTGCGGCCTGGAGGCTCTTGGGATCGATCGGCGCCCGAAGGACATGCCGAGCCTCCAAGCGGCGGCGTCGGTCGGGCAGAGCGCGCTCTCCGCAGCGTATGCGCGGGTGTTCGCAACGCACGGCATCGTCACCTCGACCGTGCTGCTCACGCGCCGGGACACGGCCGATCGGCGCGCGTATCTGCACGCGCGGGACACGTTCGACCGCCTGCTCGATCTGGGAGTGGTCCCCATCGTCAACGAGAACGACACCATTTCGGTGGAGCAGATCCGCTTCGGCGACAACGACACGCTGGCCGCGCTCGTCGCCTGCCTCGTGGAGGCTGATCTTATGGTGATCCTCTCCGATATCGAGGGTCTCTACGACGCGAACCCGCATTTCCATTCCGACGCGAAGCTCATCGCGCGGGTGAACGCCATCGGGCCGGACATCATGGCGGTGGCCGGCGAAGCGGGCACCACGGTGGGCTCGGGGGGCATGATCACCAAGATCAAGGCCGCCCGCGTGCTCATGGTGGCGGGCATTCCTCTGGTCGTGTGCAACGGGCGCCGTGCGGGCGCCATCGTGGATGCAGCGGCGGGAGAGGATGTGGGCACACGGTTCACGGCGGTGCGCAAGCCACATGAGATCACGCCGAAGAAGCTGTGGATCGCGCTCGGCGACGCGGCGCGCGGCGCGCTTGTGGTGGATGACGGGGCGAAGACGGCGCTCACGTGCAAGGGCAGCTCGCTCTTGTCGGTGGGCGTGCGCGCCGTCGAGGGACGATTCGACGCGGGGGACATCGTGGACATCAAGGACGGGTCGGGTCATCTCTTCGCACGCGGCAAGGTATCGTTCGCGAGCGACGAGGCGGCGCTTGCTATCGGCCGCACGCGGGCCGAGCTGCAGGCGAACCGTCTGCTCGCAAGCTTGGCCGACAAGGCGCTCGTCCACCGCGACGAGCTGGTTGTGTTCGAATAGTAGGCTGCAATCGTAATAGACGAAAACATAGATACTGGTTGCAGCTAAAGTTTGAATCGACGATGAGGCTGTGCTGTCTAATGCTGCGCATTCTAATCTAATGACGGTAGGATTGTTGGCGCCATGCCTCTCGCGCCCGCTCGCAAGCTCATCCGGGCGACTGGATATCCCTATCAGTAAAGCTATGTTTAAGAGGGTTCTACATCGGCGTCGGAGCCTCTCTTGTCGTTCGGCCTTGGTTGATTGTGCCCACTTTCAGGTTGAGTCTCTCATAAGGCGCATCCTCGATGCCGAACGCGCGCATGAGGACATACATGGTTTTCTGATCAGCAGTCTTGAGCATCGCTGTGGGCGACATCCTGAGCGAAGACCTGAACTCAGCCATGTCGCGAGCTTTAGGGTTGTCGAAGCAGATCTCGCATCCTTCGACAAAAGCTTTCTCAATTTCACGTGGTTTCGCTCGCATCCTCTCTTTTGTTGGGACTGGCGTATGTCACAGTAGTACACTTTGGTTCAGGACGTCTTATGGAAGGCCGAGCGTTCAAAGGGCCTTCGTCAATCAGGATCAGATCGAGCAAACGCTGGAACAGGGGCTTCCTGATTTTTTTCTCCAGCATGTTAAGCGCCGCGGCAACGGCACTCGACATCTTATCGGGTAGAAGAAGACATACTTGAAGCCTGCAGGGGCGTAAGTACAGCTTAAGGACGCACCGCGTGGTCTTTAATAGCCCGATCACGGTGTCCATCTCGCACACCCGGGTGCATTCTTCATCAGATGAAAATTATCATTGTTAATTAGATATTAGAAAGAGGTAGCTATGAAACGCAAATTCTTCCGAATACTACTATTGAGTTTTACATTAGCTCTATTATTAGCATGTCCTGCTTATGCTGATGATTATGGAAGTGATTCGATTAGAGTAGATGAAGCCCTTGCATTGCAAATGGGTGATCGCTTTTTTTCTGCAGTCATGCCCGATATTGATGTTACGGCAGATAATGCTGTCAAAATGTACAATTCAAATAGCCATGCAATAGGATATGTAGTTCACGCATATTACGAAGGCTGTCCATGGCTACGTGGTGTTTGACTCTGAAGAAGATTTCGGGATATCTGAATTCTCTTATGGCGAAGATGCAATAAGTCCCTATGAAAGCACTTTAAAACAAAATCCCCTTTCATCATATTCAATCGACAGTGATAAATTGTATAAAATTGATCAGCTTACCTATTGTCTTATTGACGAAACCACAGGGGATGGGTTCGATAATTATGGGGAAGCTGTAAGCGCATTGAGTGAAGGCCTGAACTTCATTTCAAGCAGATCATCTTCTCCTGATAGCTGGGAACAAGTACTAATGGATCCGTCTGTAGTATATCGAGACTATAAGATAGCGGCAGTCAATTCGGTTTCAGGTTATTCTTCTTACACAGAACAGTACGTAAAGTTGGTTACGGGTCGCTATGCATGTACCGTATCTGCAATGCTGACAGTATGCTCCTTCTATACAACTACTAGTGGAGCAAACGGGCTTGATCTGGACTATACTGAACTTTGGAGAAGGTCAAGAACCGAAGTGGACCATACGCAAAACGGTATAATATATGGCAGTACGCAGGCAGGGTCGATCCCGGAAGCTATCCGAGGTTTCTGCTTAGATCGCGGAACAAGTGTAAATGTGTCTCAAGTTGCGTTTGCCAATTGGACAGCCTATAAAAACAATATCGATAGTGGAAATATGTCGATATTCTCTGGAACGTTGAAAGTTAATGCTAACTCGGGTCACGCGATGGCTGTTGCGGGATACATATCTCTAACGAATAAAGATGATGTTTTAGACTTTATGAATACTCTTATGGTGTGTGATGGATGGAATGGTGGACTTCGAATTCTAAATCACAATCTTCTTCACTACTCCTCAAATATGGGCACTTTTGTTTCTTAGGAATGACAAATGATTATGAAGAGCGATCGAGGATCACGAGCGCTTCGGATATCTATTCTTGTAGCTACGGTGATAGCTTTATTGATAATCGCTATAACTGTTTGGCAAGCAAATTCGAAATTTGTAATTGGTGGTTCAGGGAGCCATCTCCACTATGTCGGTGGCACTATTGTGGATATTGACAGCCAATCGAAGACGTTCACGTTAAAAGTTGAGATGGGTGGATCCTACATAGATGAAGACTATGTCCAAGTAGATTATTCTGGTCAAGGGGATTTTTACGGTGACAGAGAATTATTTGCGGAAGGGCATACTATTGAAGTGGGGTTTCTTGTATCGAGCAAAGAAAAGCATGATCGGGTAACAGCTCAGACGCTTGATACCGGATGGACCCCTGATCCGGACAAGCACAGGCTCGAATCTTCGTCAACGGACTAGAAGGGATTTGCTATGAATGATAAGATTATTTCGCGGCGAGATTTCTTGCTCTTTGGTTCAATGGGGCTGTAGGAATCACGTTCGGGGATAGTCTTCAAAATAAAGCGTATGCTAATGATCATCAAGAGGCATATTTGCCTATTCCAGAAGTAAAAGCTTTAATCACAGATAAGGCTTCAGGGAAAACTTTAGCTAGTGCTGAAGGTGGGCCTCTAAACTTAAAGCGATCAAAATCCTCTTCCGGTTATCCTATTTCGGAAATAACAAGCTTCACTCAGGAGATTCAAGATGATGGAATCAAATATATTTCAACAGCGCGGTTCCTTACACCTATTTCTGAAGAAAAACTTAAAGAACTGGTACAAGAGGGATACGAAGAAAGTGTTAAAGAATCCGACGGGCTTGAGGTCTATGCTCGGGTGGCAATAGGAGTCAACTGGGGCCCCGATAAAAGTACCATTCAAATACAGCGAGGTACGTTCGAGGTGTCGCAGAGCAACCCCTTGGTAAGTTACTCAAATGCTTTTTATGGCATGATGCAGAAAGCGAATTATACGTCTAATACGTTTAATGGCAAATCTCTCACGATAGAAACAGGATGGCCTGTGGATAATTTCGATGCACAAGTTGATGCATATACCTGCGGTGGAGCCGTTGGTGGCGAGGCTATGAATTTCCTAACAGGAGAAGTATTTAATTTCACTTTCGAAATATACTTCTAGCAAGGCTTGCGCAGATGTGATGGTCATACAAATGCGTGCTTTGTGTTGGGACTGGCTTTGTTGTAGCGACTGTGTTTGACATCCGAACTGCATTTCCCGAAACTGGTTTTGAGTATAAGGGGAATTAGATTTGGTGGGCAGTGAGGATGAAATGGGTAATGTGAATGAACGCGAGCACGTGCAGCGTATCGCTGAGGAAGCGCGCGCGGCAAGCGGGGCGCTCGCGCAGACGAGTGCTGAGGAGCGCAACGGAGCGCTTGCTGCCATGGCGGCCGCGCTCCGGGCGCATGCGGAAGAGATTATTGCAGCGAACGCGCTCGATATGGAGGCGGCGCGGAAGGCCGGTACGAAGGAGAGCCTGCTCGACCGTCTCATGCTCGACAAGGGGCGCGTCGAGGCCATGGCGGCCGCGCTCGAGGATCTTGTTGCGCTGCCCGATCCGCTCGGGCGGGTGCAGGATGCGCGCACGCTGTCGAACGGCATCGAGCTCGAGCGCGTGAGCGTTCCGTTGGGCGTGGTGGCCGTCGTGTACGAGGCGCGCCCGAACGTGACGGCCGATGCGGCCGGTATCTGCCTGAAGTCCGGCAATGCGGCGGTGTTGCGCGGCGGAAGCATGGCGGCGCACTCGAACGAGGCCGTCGCTCGCGTACTCGCCGACGCTGCTGCGAGTGCAGGCATGCCGCACGGCTGTGTCGGTCTTGTTGCATCCACTGAGCGCGCTGCGGCTGACGAGCTCATGCAGCTGCACGGCGTGATCGACGTGCTCATCCCGCGCGGAGGAGCCGGCCTCATCCGTCACTGTGTGGAGACGTCGAAGGTGCCGGTCATCGAGACGGGCACGGGCAACTGTCATGTGTACGTGCATGCTTCGGCCGACTTTGACAAGGCGCGCGCCATCATCGTGAACGCGAAATGCCGCCGCCTGGGCGTGTGCAACGCGGCCGAGACGCTGCTTGTGGACGCGACGGCGGCCGAGGGCTTCCTGCCCGCTGCGCTTGCCGAGCTGGCGGCCCGCGGCGTGACGCTGCATGCCGACGAGCGCGCATCCGCCGTCGCTGCGGCCCGCGGTATCGAGACGCAGCCTGCGACCGAGGACGATTGGGCGACCGAGTACCTCGCGGCCGACTTGGCCGTGCGCGTGGTCGACGGCGTGGACGAGGCTATCGATCATGTGAACCGTTATGGCACGAAGCACTCCGAGGCCATCGTGGCCGAGGACGAGGCCGCGTGCGAGGCCTTCCTCGCGCGCGTCGATGCGGCGGCGGTGTACGCGAACGCGTCGACTGCCTTCACCGACGGCGGGCAGTTTGGCCTCGGCGCCGAGATAGGCATCTCCACGCAGAAGCTGCATGCGCGGGGGCCGTTCGCGCTTGACGCGCTCACGTCGTACAAGTACGTCCTGCGCGGCTCGGGGCAGGTGCGCGCGTAGTGCCGGTCATCAGCGAGAGATTCGACGATTTGGGCAGTGACGGGAAGCCTGCGCGCCTCGGCATCATGGGCGGGACCTTCGATCCCATCCACACGGGCCACCTTGCCTGCGCCGAGCAGGCGCGCGAGGCCTACGACCTCGACGCGGTGGTGTTCGTGCCCGCCGGCAACCCGGTGTTCAAGAAGGACCGCGCGGTGTCGTCGGGCGCCGACCGGCTCGCCATGTGCCGGCTCGCCGTGCTCAGCAACCCCGCCTTCGACGTGAGCGCTGTGGAAATCGAGCGCGGTGGCGATACGTTCACAGTGGACACGCTGCGCCAGATGCGCGCCCATTACCCGGACAACGTGGAACTGCGCTTCATCACCGGGGCCGATGCCGTGTACAACATCGTGAAATGGCGCGAGAGCGCCGCCATCGCCGATCTGGCGCGGCTCATCGCGGTCACCCGTCCTGGCTACGTGCTGTCCGAGGAGCGCCGCGCGCTTATCGCCGCGCACGGCCGCTTCGTCATCGACTACCTCGAGGTGACGGCGCTCGCCATCTCGTCGAGCGATCTGCGTGCGAGGGTGCGCGAAGGGAAATCCATTCGTTATTTGACGATGCAGCGGGTGCTCGACTATATTCAGAAGCATGGGCTGTACCGCGAAAAAGGAGCGGGCGGCTGTGTGGAAGGAGCGCGATGACTGCGATGGATGGGAAGGCGAGCCAGGCTGAGCCCGTTGGGGGCGCACCTGCTGACGATGCCCTTTCGGACACGTTCTTGGACGCGCGCGAGGAAGATCTGAAGAAGCGGCTCAAGAGCCGGCGCTTCGAGCACGTGCTCGGCGTATCCGAAACAGCGGCTTCGCTCGCCAAGGCCTACGGTACCGATGTCCGCAAGGCGCGGTTGGCCGGTTTGCTGCACGACTGGGACAAAGACTTCGATGACGCTGGCATTCGCGCCCGTGCGCGCGAGCTGGGCGTTGACGCCGAAATCGAGCCCTATGTGTTCGACAGCATGCCTCGTCTGCTGCACGGACCCACGGCTGCAGCGGCGCTCCGGAAGGAGTTCCCGTGCATTCCCGATGATGTGCTCCAGGCGGTCGCGCGTCATACCGCTGCCGCGATCGGGATGAGCGATCTTGACATGATCATTTACATCGCCGATGCTATCGAGCCTTCTCGGCGGTTCGAAGGTCTTGAACGACTGCGCGCGGCGGCGGGAACGGTGCCGCTCGAAGAACTGTTCATGATGACGTTCAATCACATCCTGCTGACGCTTGTCGAGCGTCGGCGACGCCTGCACCCGGCAACCGTCGAGGTGTGGAACCACTATGTGAGCCGGTCGCGCGAAGCGGCAGGCGGGAAAGGAACAGCGTGAGCGAAACCAGTACCGAGCAGTATCCGACAGTGACGACGGGAGCCGAAGCGATCTGTTCGTCAGAGCCAACCTCAAGGGAATGCGCCCTCATTGCGGCGCGCGCGGCTGATGAGAAGAAAGCCACCGATCTCATGGTGCAGGAAGTCGGCGATCTCATCGGCGTGACGGACTACTTCATCATTGCGACGGCGGCGAACAGTCGTCAGGTGGATGCCATCGTCG
The DNA here is from genome assembly GCF_963929405.1 of Enteroscipio rubneri. NCBI lineage: Bacteria > Bacillati > Actinomycetota > Coriobacteriia > Eggerthellales > Eggerthellaceae > Enteroscipio > Enteroscipio rubneri. The sequence goes on from NZ_CAWVIN010000001.1 coordinate 337,072, forward strand.
ACGAGATCGAGGAACAGCTGCGCGTGCAGGCACATGTCAAGCCGCTCCATCGAGAGGGGACGCAGGATGGCACCTGGTCGCTGCTCGACTACGGGAGCTTTGTCGTGCACGTGTTTCAGCCCGAGACGCGCGAGTACTACCGTCTTGAGGCCCTTTGGAACGACGCGCCGGTCGTCGACCTTGCGGCCGAGGCGGGCCTGACCGGGCTTGAGTACTCCGATCGCATCTCCAAGTTGTTGAAGCGATAAGCTCGGAATCTACCTGCGGCGGGCCGGAGAGGAGGCGGTTCTCGCGACTGTCGGTTCGCTTCCAGGATCGTGCAAAGAGCCTCCTCTCCGCTCGCCGGGTTGACCGGGCTTTCCTGGGATCCTGAAAGAGCGTGGGGCTTTGGCCGACCGTCGCTCGCTCATGGGATCGCGAGAAGTCCCTTCTGTGCGAGCCGGGTTATCGGCTTTCCGTCGGGACGTCTTCGGACTGCGGGTCCTCCTGCTCTCTCGGCTTCTTGCGGAACGCCGTCGGAAGCGGAACGATGGCACCGAGTGCCGCCGCAGCCAGCATGACGATGACGCCTTTGACGGGGAAGCAGAGGAACAGCAGCAGTACGGCCATGAGGGGCTGGCGCATGACTCCGCCGACGAGCGCGGCCGTGCAAGCGCAGAGGCAGAACACCGGGTCGGCTCCTGTGAGCGTCGCCATGCCGTAGCCTATGGATACCCCCGCGAAGATCACGGGGAAGAAATGCCCGCCGCGCCATCCGAAGCGGATGCAGAAAGGCGTGAGCAGCACCTTGACGAAACCGGTGGCCAGGAGCGCGAGCGCGCCCATCGACGTCCACATTCGGCCGAGCTCCTCGGCTTGTGTCTCGCCTGCGAACATCGCGAAGGGTAGCACGATGCCCGCTACGCCGAGTACGGTGCCGGCTATGACGGCCTTCAGGACGGGCCGATCGCCCATCTTGTCGGAAAGCCTGCCAAACAGGCCGTCGCCCATGCAGAACAACCAGCCGCCCGCTGCGCCGACGAGCGCGAGCGGGACTAGCCACAGCAGCTCGACCGTTCCCACGTGGATGTCGGTGAAGCGCGGCAGCGACATGCCCCCGCCGAACAGCGCGCCTAGTCCGGCGAACGCAGCCAGTGCGCCGGCGATGGCGCACAGATACACGACGATCTTCCAAGTCTTCGGTATGCGGATGGTTCGGTCGTCCACGTTCTCGTCCACGCTGCCGTACAGAGGCGCCACGAATCCGAATAGCGGCGCAGTGAATATGGCCGAGAGCGCTGCCATCGTGCCCACAGACGTGAGCTGCCGGAATTCGCTGCCGAAGCGCTTCATGCGATCGCCGACCCAGGTGCAGATGCCGGCGACGGCGCCCGTGAGCCCCGCCTCTGGACCGATGGGCCCTCCGAAGAAGAGCGGGAGCAAGGCGGCTGCGGACATCACGCCCAACTTGTCGTAGTCGTAGCGGCCGTCGCGCTTCACCTTGGCCATGACCTCGTCGAGATCTTCGGGATACGAGCCGAAGCGCTTAGCGAACAACCCGATAACCAGGCCACCGATCGAACAGGCTAGAAGCGGGAAGAAGGGCCCGAAGTGCTCGGGCAGGATGTTCCAGACGAATGAGATGCCCAGGTTCATGACGAACAGCAGCAGCCAGACGAACGCCCCTGCGACAGCGCCCGTCACGATGACGGACGAAGCGAACAGGATCCGGTTTGCCGGTTTCGCGAACCGCATAACTCCTCCTACTGCGCTGATGCGTGAAGATCACGCGCTGCAGGCAGGCCGAAGGCTCCTTCGGCCTGCAGGACGGCCCGCTCGATAGCCCCCTGCATGGCCTCGGTTGCCAGAACGGCCACGACGTCGACCGGGGCGTCCGTCTCGCACGAGGCGAACGTGAACACGGTATCGCCGTCGTTGGATGTGTGCACGGGCTTGATGGCCCGGGCATAGGCGTCGTGAACCGTGGAGGATACTTTCGTCGCCTGCGCCTTCGTGAGGCGGGCATTCGTGAGCACAACGCCGATGGTCGTGTTCGCGCAGGGGCCGCTCTCTTTGGAAGGAGCGCCGGCATCGTCTGCGGCGACCTGCGAGGCTGCGAGTGCCGCTAAGGGATCCATGATGCCCCCTTCTTCATCTCGGCAGCCGGCGATCCATGCGCCGTCCGCATCGCGGACGTTGCCGAGGGCATTCACGGCGACGACGGCCACGGCCACAAGCTCTCCGAGCCGTAGTCCGTACATGCCCAGCCCCGACTTCATTGCGTGCTCGCCACCGAGGATCTTGCCTACCGTTGCGCCGCATCCGGCGCCGACGTTTCCCTCTGCGAGTGACTGGCAGTCCCGATCGAGCGCCGCTTTTGCAGCGGCGCGGCCCATGGCTGCGTCCGGATGGGCGTTCTCGCCAACGAGCAAATCGAACAGGCAGGCGCTCACGACGATGGGCACAAGCGCGCTTTCCACGGGAAAGCCGATGCCGCGCTCGGCGAGTTCCTCCATGACGCCCGTCGACGACGCCAAGCCGAACGCGCTGCCGCCCGAAAGCACGACGGCGTGCACTGACTCGATCATGTTCTCGGGCTTGAGCAAGTCGGTCTCGCGTGTGGCGGGTCCTCCTCCACGTACGTCAACCCCGCAGACGGCTCCGGCGGGAGCGACGAGCACGGTGCAGCCGGTCCCCATTCGCGGGTCGTCGGCATGGGCGGTAAGGAAAGCGGGCAGATCGGCGATCGAAGCCGTTTGCAACATGGGATCCTCCTCAGGTTCGGGCGATTTCGCTATTGTACACCGTCGGTCCCCGCGAAGGGCGAACCGATGTCGGCTTGCGGGCGAATGATGACGCATGGTATCCTAAATGCCCTTTCGGATCGTTGCATTTCCCGTGCCATCGGGAGTGATACGTATGTCCGATTTCCTCACGAGGGCGGCCTGCCGCGGTCGTCGTCCTCAGCACCTCGATGTCAACCGCCATGTTACGCGTCCCGAGCTCATAGCTCGGCTCCTGCGTGAGAGGCGTGTCGCCCGGTTCGTGGTCGCACCTGACGGCTTCGGAAAGACGAACCTCGCTTTGGAATATGCCGACACCGTGTTCTCATTCGAGCATGTGTTTTGGATCGACGGGAAAAGCCCTTGCTTTCTGCGCGATCTCGATGGCGAGCGCATCGCCTGCGTTCTGATGGAGGCGGACGAGGCGCCTTTTCTGACGGTGTTGGAGGATGTGCCCCCGCTCGATTCGGAGCGCGTTGAGCTGCTCGCGCAGGAGATCGATCGTTTGCTCGATCGGGGATGCGAGGTTATCGCCACCTGCGTTCCTACATGCGACGCGTTCGACTGCCTCTGCGATCGCATCAAGCTTTCGGCATCGGACTTGCTGTTGACCGATGCGGAGGTCGACGAGTTCCGCACGCCGGCCGAGCGCGCCGAGACGCCTGCATGCGCGCTTCCCCCAGCGCAGCGCGTGGCTGGGCTTGTTTGGGGCGACGCGCAGAACGGGGCGCCCTTTCTTGCTCTGGCACTGCGAGAGGAACTGCCCGCCGACATGCTGCTACCCCTGTTCGCCATGCTCGTGCTCGAGGAAGGGCCGCTCGACGATCTTGCGGCGTTCAGCCCGCGCATCGCCGATCTGACCGAGCTCCTGGCGGATCGGTACCCCTATCTGGGCATCGATCGTCAGCTCGAGCGGTTCTGCGCGGCGCCTTTTATGGTCGCGGACATCGCCTCGGCCTTCGCGGCGCGCCTCGATCTGCTGGCCGAGCGGTCGTTGCTACCCGACCGGGATACGCTCGTGACGCGGCTGGCCGATGCGCTTATGGCGCGTGTGCGTCACGAGCGCGCGTGCGATACGGTGCGCCTGCTGGCATCCAGGTCGTCGCGTGCGAAATGGTTAGCCTGCCGCGGATCCGAGCTGTTCGATGCGGCCTGCCTCGTTCCGGCGTGCGAGGTGTACCGTTCGCTTGCGGGCGAGACGGGCGGCGCGGGCGTGCGCCTCGATGCCGACGAAGCTGTCAGAAGGGCGATGTTGGACGATCGCGCGAGCGCCTGCACCGCCGCGCGGCGCGTGGCGGGCGATGCTTCCGCGCCCCCGCGCGAGCGGGCAGTCGGCGCGCTCGTGCTCGCGCGATGCGCGCAGCAGGATGAGCGCCTCAGAGCAGAATCGATTGTTGCCGCGTGCGTTGCTGCGGCCTCCTCGGGCGGTCCGCGTCGGGCCGGGGTCGATGGCGCCCTTGTCGAGGACTGGGCCATGGCGGCCTCGATTCACGTCGCACTGTCCCGTTCCTGCACGGAGGGGGCCGAAGCATGGGTGGCGTGGTACGACCGCGGCGCGCGAGGTAGTGCGCTTGGCCATGCCTCCTCCTGGGTGCTGCGCAGGGCGGCGCTCGACGGCCTGCGAGGCGATTCCGCCGCGTGTCCCGCCACGGTGCTCGATCGTCTCGCCGCCATCGTCCGATCGCGTGTGTCGTCCGTCCGGGGGCCAATGCGGCTGTACGAGGCGGTCGCAGGTATATCGTTCGAGCGGGCATGCGAGCGGGGCGCGGTTGCGCTGCCCGCTTTGGACGCGCGCGCGGCGTTGGCGGTGCGCAGCATCGAGATGACGCTATATGCCCAGCGCGCCGCATGCGAGCGCATCGAGAGCGAGCGGGCCGAACGCCGCCGTTCGCTCGCGGCTCTTCCCGGCGCTTTCGGCGCCGAGGCCGAGCTTCCCTTGAGGGTCGGCCTCGCATCGAAAGCGCCGACGCTGACGGTCAACCTGTTCGGGTGTTTCGAAGTGCGCATCGGCGATGCTCCCGTCGATCCGGCGCGCTTCCGACGACAGAAGGTCAAGACCCTACTCGCGCTGCTCGTACTCAATCGCGGGCGCGAGTTCTCCCGCGATCGGCTCGTCAGCCTGATCTGGCCAGAAAGCGACCTGGAATCGGCGCGGAAGAACTTCTACGGGATATGGTCGATGCTGCGTCGCGCGCTGACGACGCCCTCGGGAGACTGCCCCTACCTCATCCGCCAGCAGCAGGGCCTGCGCCTCGATGCGCGCCTGCTTTCGAGCGATGTCATGCGCATCGACGAGGTGTGTCGCGAACTTTTGTTCGAGCGGCCGGGGCACGGTGGCTGGGTGCATCTGTTTTCGGAGGTGAGCGACCGCTTCTCCAATGATCTGATGCCGAGCGATTCCGATAACGCGGCTATTGCGAGCATGCGCGTCGACTATCGCAACCGCCTGGTCGATGCGTTGGTGGCAGCTTCATCGCGACTCGTCGAAGCGGGGGACGTGCAGGAGGGGCTGTGGTTCGCGCGCGCCGCACACCAGCGTGATCGGACCCGCGAGGACGCCTATACTGCGCTTATGCGGGCTCAGGTGGCTGCAGGGCAGCGTACCGCCGCGCTTGAGACGTACTTTTCGTGCCGCCGATTTTTAGCCGATGAGCTGGGAATAGATCCCTCCCTTGAGACGATGAGCCTGTATCGTGAGGTCATCGAGGCAGAAGAAGTGCTCCGCTAGGCGCGCGGCAGCGCGGCGGAAGAATCTGGGGCTGCGAAGAGGGAATCCGGGCCCGCGGGGAGCGAAGACCGTCCTCGTGGGCCTACAACTCGGGCGGGTGCTTCGCTCCGCCCGCACGCAGCCGAAGGGTAGCGCCGGACGGCTCGCCCGCGTCTTCGGCATCGGCGGACATTCTGGCACACGTGCGCGAGGGGTCTCGCGCCGCCTTGCGCGCCCTATGGATTTCCTCTGAGGCCAGGTGCGATATGCTAGAGTAACACGTGCTGTATTCAACTGTTTCAACGACGCGGGTACGCTGCGGGCGAACGTCGCGAACGTGCAGCGACCCGCGAAAAAGGATGGCGCATACATGGCAGGATTCCTATCCAAGTTGCTCACGCTCGGCGAGGGCAAGCAACTGAAAAACTACGAGGCCACGGCGCAGAAGATCAACGGACTCGAACCGGACATGCAGGCGAAGTCGGATGCCGAGCTGCGTGCGCTCACTTCGGCGCTGCGGGAGCGGGCAGAGGCGGGGGAGGACCTGAATACCCTGCTGCCCGAGGCGTTCGCGGCCGTGCGCGAGGCGTCGGTGCGCACGCTGGGCTTGCGGCACTTCGACGTGCAGCTCATCGGCGGCATGGCCTTGAATGACGGGCAAATTGCCGAGATGAAGACCGGCGAGGGCAAGACGCTCGTGTCGACGCTGGCAGGTTACTTGAACGCGCTTCCCGGCAGCAACGTGCACATCGTGACTGTGAACGACTATCTCGCCAAGCGCGACAGCGAATGGATGGGCCAGATCTACCGCTTCCTTGGCATGGAGGTGGGGCTCATCCAGAACGGGATGCGGTCCGAGAAGAAAATTCCGGCCTATGCCGCCGATGTCACGTACGGCACGAATAGCGAATTCGGCTTCGACTACCTGCGCGACAACATGGTTACGCGCGCGGAGGCCCGCGTGCAGCGCGGCCACCATTTCGCCATCGTCGACGAAGTGGACTCCATCCTCATCGACGAGGCGCGCACCCCGCTTATCATCTCGGGCGCCGGCACGCAGGCGGCCGAGACGTACAACAAGTTTGCCCGCGTCATGCCCCGCCTGCGCCTCGACGAGGATTTCGAGATGGACGAGGCGAAGAAAACCATCAACGCCACCGAAAGCGGCTTGGAGAAGATCGAGGCGATGCTCGGCATCGACGACATCTACGCAGATCCGTCGGGCCAGTTGGCGAACCACCTCCAGCAGGCCCTGAAGGCGCAGTTCCTGTTCCATCGCGACGTGGACTATGTCGTGACGAACGGCGAGGTGAAGATTGTCGATGAGTTCACCGGGCGCATCATGGAAGGCCGGCGCTGGTCGGAGGGCTTGCACCAGGCTGTGGAAGCCAAAGAAAAGGTGCTGGTGCGCGAAGAAAACCAAACGCTCGCTACCATCACGCTGCAGAACTACTTCCGTCTCTACGAAAAGCTTTCAGGTATGACGGGCACCGCCATGACCGAAGACGCCGAGTTCCGCCAGATCTATAAACTGCCGGTCGTGGCCATTCCGCCGAACCGGCCTGTAGCCCGTCGGGACGAGGACGACCTCATCTACCGCACCGTGGAAGCCAAGTTCAACGCCGTGGCTGACGATGTGGCTGAACGCAATGCGAAGGGCCAACCCTGCCTCATCGGCACCGTTTCCATCGAGAGTTCCGAGAAGCTTTCGCGCCTGCTCGACAAGCGCGGTATCAAGCACGAGACCCTGAACGCGAAAAACCACGAGCGTGAAGCACACATCATCGCGCAGGCGGGACGCGTGGGGGCCGTGACCATCGCCACGAACATGGCCGGCCGCGGTACCGACATCCTTTTGGGAGGCAACCCCGACGTGCTGGCCGACGACGTGCTGCGTGCCCAGGGCTTCGATCCCGAACTCAAGGAGGACGCGGAGACCGAGGAAGGCGAAGCGTGCGCTCCGTCTGCGGACGACCGTGCCGCCGCGCTCGCCGAGGCGCAGCGCACGTGCGCCGACGAGCACGACCGGGTGATCGCCGCGGGTGGTCTCACGGTTATCGGCACCGAACGCCACGAGTCGCGCCGTATCGACAACCAGCTGCGCGGACGCGCCGGCCGCCAGGGCGATCCGGGCACCACCCAGTTCTATCTGTCTCTTGAGGACGATCTCATGCGCCTGTTCGGCGGCAATCGCATGGACTCCATCGCGCGCATGATGGAGAAGACCGATATGCCCGAAGACATGCCCATCCAGGCCGGCATGGTATCCAAGGCCATTGAAGGCGCCCAGCGCCAGGTCGAGAGTATGCACTTCGCAGCCCGTAAAAATGTGCTGGAGTACGATGACGTGATGAACCTGCAGCGCGTCGCCATCTACGACGAGCGCAACGCCATTCTCGACGGCAAGGACATGGACGAGCGCATCCCCGGGATCATCCGCGACGCGGTCGAGGCCGTCGTTGAGGAGAACTGCCCCGACAAGACGCCGAGCGACGACTGGGATCTCAAGGCGGTCGACGTCTGGGTCGCAAACATGACGGGCCGCTCGGACTTCTCTGCGGAAGCCGCCGATCATGAGGACGATCCGGTGCTCTTGGCCGATGCGGTCGTCGAGCATCTGGAGACCGTCTTTTCCGAGAAAGCCGAGCAGCTGGGCGAGCCGATCGTGAAAATGCTCGAGAGCCAGGTGATGCTGCGTATAATCGATACGCGCTGGATGGCGCACCTCTCCGAGATGGATTACCTTAAAGCCGGCATCGGTTTGCGTGCCTTCGGGCAGCGTGACCCGCTTGTCGAGTATAAGAACGAGGCGTACAACGCCTTCCAAAGCCTTACGGCCTCCATGTACGAGGACTATCTGCGCACGCTGCTTCGTCTGCAGGTAGCTGTCAAGCAGGAGCAGCCTGCGCTTGCCGAGGAGAAGAGCCCCCTCGACGGCAAGGTGAGCTATTCGTCTCCCGAGCAGGCGCTCGAGCAAACGGGAGTCGCTGCTGCGCGCGCCCAGGCACCTGCCCAGGCTTCGAATGCCGGCGCCGACCAGACGCCGCCGAAGCCGGCACCCGCGAAGCCTCAGACCTATGTCAAAGACAAGGACGATCCGTTCGCCAACGTGGGGCGCAACGATCCGTGCCCGTGTGGCTCCGGGCTGAAGTTCAAGAAGTGCCACGGAAGAGATATGTAGGTCGACGATGGCTGACAGGGACGAGAAGGATGTGGAGTCGGCGGCCCGGCGCGTGAGCGACGCCGGCGTCTTTCTGCATATCGAAGATAAAAGAGCCGCGCTTGCCGCGCTCGATAAGGAGATTGCAGCTCCCGGGTTCTGGGACGACGCTTCGCATGCGCAGAGCGTTTCGAAGCAGGCAAGCGTGCTGCGTGAGACCATCGCCGAATACGAGGACGCCGTGGCGCTCCTCGATGACGCACGCGCTGCCTTCGAGCTCGCGGACGAGGATGAGGCCTTCGCCGAAGAGGCGTCGAATGCGCTTGCACATCTCGACGGGCTGCTCGACTCCCTTGAGATCAGCTCGTGGTTCTCGGAGCGTTTCGACGGGGGCGACGCCATCCTTACGGTGAACCCCGGCTCAGGCGGCCTGGAAGCCCAGGATTGGACCGAGATGCTCTACCGCATGTACACGCGCTACGCCGAGAACAAGGGATGGAAGGTTCAGATCCTCGACGTGGTGCCCGGCGAGGGCATAGGCCTCGACAAGGCCACCATCCAGATCGAGGGCCGCAACGCCTTCGGCATGCTGAAGAGTGAGAACGGCGTGCACCGCCTCGTGCGCATCAGCCCCACCGACGACAAGAAGCGCCGCCACACCACGTTCGCGGGTGTGGAGGTGCTGCCGGTTCTGCCCGACGACATCGAAGTGGACCTCAATCCCGCCGACGTGCGCGTGGACGTGTACCGCTCGAGCGGCCCCGGCGGCCAGTGTGTGAACACCACCGACTCGGCCGTGCGCCTCACGCACATCCCCACGAACATCGTGGTGACGTGCCAGAACGAGAAGTCCCAGTTGCAGAACAAGGAAGCGGCGTTCCGCGTGCTCAAAGCCAAGCTCTATGAGCTTGAGGAGCAGAAGCGGGCGGAGGAGCTCGCGCAGCTGCGCGGCGAGCGCATGGACTCTACGTTCGGCAGCCAGATCCGCAACTACGTGCTGTATCCCTACCAGTTGGTAAAGGATGTGCGCAGCGGCGTGGAGACGGGCAATGTGGACGCCGTCCTCGACGGCGACCTGGAGGAGTTCGTGATAGGCTACCACAAATGGAGGGTGTCCCAATAATGGAAGGAACCGGTATGACCGAGCTTGAACGACGGGCGAACGAGATGCGCGTCGACATCGTGCGCATGATCGCGGAGGCGGGCAGCGGGCACCCGGGCGGGTCGCTATCGTGCGCCGACATCCTCTGCGCGCTGTACTTCGGAGGTGTGCTCGAGCACGATCCCGAGCGTCCCGACTGGGAAGAGCGCGATCGCTTCATCTTGGCCAAGGGGCATGCGGCGCCTGCGCTTTACGCCGTGCTCGCCGAGGCCGGCTACTTCCCGCGCGAAGAGCTGCTTACACTGCGCAAGCTGGGCACGCGCCTGCAGGGTCATCCGGATTCCAACCAGCTGCCTGGCGTGGAGGTGTCCACGGGTTCGCTCGGTCAAGGGCTTTCCATCGCCGCGGGCGCTGCTGTCGGTCTCGAGCTGGACGGAAAACCGCAGGCCGTGTTTGCGCTCCTTGGCGACGGCGAGTGCCAGGAGGGTCAGGTGTGGGAGGCGGCCATGTTCGCAGCCCATCGAGGCCTTGACAACCTCGTGGCCATCGTGGATCGCAACGGACTGCAGATTGACGGCTGCACTGCCGACGTGTGTGACCCCGGCGACATGCGTGCCAAGTTCGAGGCGTTCGGCTGGGATGTGCACGAGGTGGACGGCCACGATATTCCCGCTCTCGTTAAGACGCTCGCAGCGGCAAAAGCCGACCGTTCAGGTAGGCCGCATGCGGTTATCGCGCGCACGGTAAAAGGCAAGGGCGTGTCGTTTATGGAAAACCAGGCGGGCTGGCATGGCAAGGCGCCGAACGGGGAGCAAACCAAGGAGGCGCTCGCTGAGCTGGCCGGGCGCACGGGAGAGGAGGTCGGCCGTGATTAAGCTGGCAGACGAGAAGCAGGCTCAGGTTAAGCGCGCCACGCGCGCCGCCTTCGGCGCAACGCTCGCCGAGCTTGCCGCTGAGGGTGCGCCGGTGGTTGCAGTGGATGCCGACCTCACAGGGTCCACCACCACGAAGAAGCTCGCCGACGCTGGCTATCCGGATCGCCTGTTCAACTGCGGCATCGCCGAGCAGAACATGGTCGACGTGGCTGCGGGGCTGGCAGTTACCGGCCACGTGGCCTTCACCGGCTCCTTCGCCGTGTTCGGCACGGGACGCGCCTACGATCAGATACGAAACACCGTGTGCTACAGCAACCTGGACGTGAAGATAGCCCCCACGCACGCCGGCATCTCGGTGGGTCCGGACGGGGGCAGCCACCAGATGCTTGAGGACGTCTCCCTCATGCGGGGCCTTCCGAACATGCGCGTGCTCGTGCCGGCCGACTATGCGGCTGCCTGTGCCGCCATCCGCTTGGCTGCAGCAACGCCGGGCCCGTTGTATGTGCGCATGGGACGTGCGAGCGTGCCGGCGGTTTACGCCGACGATGTGGAGCTCGAGCTCGGTCGCGCCTACGTGCTGCGCGAGGGTGCCGACGTCACGATCGTCGCCTGCGGCGTAGAAGTGGAGCAGGCGCTTAAGGCCGCCGAAGCGCTGGCTGCCGAAGGCATAGAGGCCGAGGTGATCGACGCGTTCAGCGTGAAGCCGCTCGACGAGAGGACGATCGTCGCCTCTGCGCGCAAGACCGGATGCGTTGTCGCTGCCGAGGAGCACAGCGTGATGGGCGGCCTTGGATCAGCCGTTGCAGAGACGCTCGCGCGCGAACTGCCGACGCCTGTCGAGTTCGTGGGCATGCGCGATATGTTCGGCAAATCGGGCGAATTCGAGGAGCTCATGGGGTACTTTGCCCTCGATGCGAGCGCGATTGTCGAAGCTGTGAAGAACGTCATCGCCCGAAAGCAAGTCTGATAAAATTCGAACAGTCTCAGTACATCACTATTCGAACGGAGCATTCTGTGACGAACGACATCAGCCAAGGGGCTCCTGCGCGTCCTTCGCGGCGCGGCGGCGCTCATGCGGCCTCCGCGCGGCAGACGACGTCTCAGCTGTCTGCTTCGCTGCCGGTGCTGGAAGTCGAGGACATTCCCCAGCAGACGGGCACCCCTGTCATTACGTTTGACCATGTGACGAAAGTGTACCCGGCACAACCGAACAAGCCGGCTTTGAACGACATCTCTTTGCAGATCTACGCGGGCGAGTTCATCTTCCTCGTGGGCCATTCTGGCTCCGGCAAGTCCACGTTCATCCGCATGCTCATCCGCGAGGTGAAGCCTTCGCAGGGTCACATCTACGTGGCCGACGAGGATCTGACCACCATGCGCAACTGGCGCGTGCCCTATCTGCGCCGTAACATCGGCTGCGTGTTCCAGGACTTCAAACTGCTGCCGAACAAGACCGTGTTTGAGAACGTGGCGTTCGCGCTCGAGGTTATCGGCAAGAGCCGCCATGTCATCAAGACGCAAGTGCCCGAGGTTCTGCGGCTCGTCGGGCTCCAGGACAAGCTCAACAAGCGCCCTGACCAGCTGTCCGGCGGCGAGCAGCAGCGCGTATCCATCGCGCGCGCCATCGTGAACCGCCCGCCGCTGCTGGTGTGCGACGAGCCGACAGGCAACCTCGACCCGCAGACGTCGCGCGGCATCATGGACTTGCTCGAGCGCATCAACCGCACGGGAACAACGGTGCTCGTGGCCACGCACGACCGCGAGATGGTGGACAATATGCGCCGGCGCGTCATCGCGCTCGACCGCGGCAATCTGACCCGCGATCAGGACCGGGGGGTGTACGGCTTCGATGTCTAGTTTTGCGTACTTCATCAAGGAGTCTTTGACGGGCTTCACGCGCAACCTCTCGACGGCGCTCGGCTCCATCGTGACCATTTTTCTATCGCTGCTCATCATCGGAACCTTTCTTGTTGGCGGCTCCGTTGTGGAACGGGTGGTGTCGTCGGTGGAAAGCGAGGTTTCCATTACGGCATACGTCGCCGACGATGCTTCGCAAAACGATATCGACTCGGTCATGAGCTTCGTGCGGGGTCTCGAGGGCGTGCAGACGGTTTCGTTCACGACGAAGGACCAGGCGCTTGAGAAATTCTCCCAGTCGTCGGGTTCCGAGATCATCGATACGCTCGATGGGCAGAATCCGCTGCCGGCTTCTATCGACGTAGAGCTCTCTGATCCTCAGCTGGTCGAGCAGGTGGCTGATTCGCTGCGCGGCAACTCTACCTACGCGGGCATCGCCGATGACGACGATCCTTCCGAGTCGATCAAGTACGGGCAGAAATCAGTAGAGCGCTTGTTCACGCTTACAAACTACGTGCGCTATATCGGCATTGCGCTCATCGCGCTGCTCATCTTTATAGCGATGGTGTTCATCAACAACACCATCCGCCTGGCTATCCTCGCACGTCGCAAGGAGATTGCGATCATGCGCCTCGTGGGAGCGTCGAACGGCTTCATTCGCGGGCCCTTCCTTATGGAAGGCGCGCTGCATGCCGTGATCGGGGCGCTGCTGGCCGTGGGCGCGCTGGAGCTCTTGCGCAATCTTGTGTTGCCTCGGTTGCAGGAGGGTATCCCATTTCTGTCGTTCGATATCGGTGCGAGCACGTTTTTGCTCATATACGTGCTCTTGGCGGTTTCGGGCCTGTTAATCGGCCTGATCGGCTCGGCCTTTGCCATGCGCCGCTATCTCAAGGTGTAACGGCGCCGGAAGGCCATGGTCGCAAAGCATAGCGATAACAAGCAGGTTGCGGCATCCGCGCGTAAAGCGCGGACCCGCAACCTGCGTCTTCTCAAGGCATTCCTCGCCGTTATCGCGGTATGCGGCGCATTCGCGATAGGCTTCTTCGTGCGAGGGGACTCCCCGCTGCTCGAATCGCTTGGATTCTCCTCCCTCGTGGTCGATGTCGATCGCAATCCTGGCTCCACGACTTCGGGCGATACCTATAATTCGCTCGGCGCTCGCGTTGAGGAAGTCGAAGGCATTCTCGATGAGGAGAGCTTGGATTCCTACGATTTGGGCATGGCTACCTCCAGCGTGCTCGATGCGTTCTCAGACACGACCAAGGATCCATATCTGCGTTATTACGATTCGAGCCGCTATGCCGCTCTGCTCCAGGATAGTTCGGGCACCTATGCGGGAGTAGGGGTGCTGTTCTCCGAGTTCAACGGCCGCGCCTATGCCGTCGACGTGTTTGAGGGGTCTGCAGCGCAGGTTGCCGACGTGAGAACAGGCGATTTCGTCGTGGCGATCGACGGCGATCGCGAGCACGATTGGACGATGACGGAAGTGGTTTCCGCTCTCAAACGCGACGAGGGCGAGAGTGTCGTTATCACCTGGAGACGAGCCGAAACGCTCGACGACGAAGGTGGCGACGAGTTCACAACAACCCTCGAATGCTCTGACTACCAGGCTAGAAACGTAGAGTCGGAACTGATAGACGAGGTGGGCTATATCCGGCTCAAGCAGATCACTCAGAACGCGGCGGGGCTGGTAAAGTCTGCCGTTTCGGATCTTGAATCGCAGGGCGCCAGCTCGTTCGTACTCGATATTCGCGACAATCCAGGCGGCTTCCTCACGCAGTCGGTGGATATCGCGAGCCTGTTCGTGAAAAGCGGCACGCTCGTGAAGATTCAGACGAAGGAAGCGGAGGATACGACGAAAACCGCAACGGGCGCAGTCGCGACGGATAAGCCGCTCGTTGTCCTCGTGAACGGCAACACCGCTGCCGCCGCCGAGGTTCTCGCAGCTGCGCTCCAGGACAACCAGCGCGCGACCCTTGTGGGGCAGACGACGCTCGGAAAGGGATCGGTGCAGGTGACGCGCGAGCTGAGCTTTGGCGGCGCGCTTCGATACACTGCGGCCTACTACAAGAGCCCGCTCGGCCATGATATCGACGGAGTGGGCGTCGCGCCCGATGTGGCCGTCGCGCTTTCCGAAGGCGTCGACAATCAGAAGACGTTGGCGGTCGAGACCGCCCAATCCTTCGTTCGGCAGTGACGTGCCGCGCTCGCGTTCGCATACGCGGCGAAGCCCGCGCAGCAACCCGCGCGGCGTACTGGACGTGCGGCCTGGAGGATTCGCCTTCGTTCGTACAGCGGAGGGCGAGTTTTACGTGCCCGAATCGAAGATGGCCGGCGCTTTCGACGGTGACCTCGTAGAGCTTGCGCTGTTGCCCGTGCAAAGCAAGCGCGGCAGTCGCGCGAACGGGAATTCGCATCGCCCGGACGAGAAGCCGGCTGCTCGGGTACTGCGCGTCATCGATCGTGCGCACGATACCCTGATCGGCCGCTACGAGGTGGCAGAACCTTTTGGCGTGGTGGTCCCTGAGGATCCGCGCATTCCCTACGATGTGTTCACGATGCGAGCTGATAGGCCCGATATCGAGGACGGGAAGCTTGTGCGCGTGCGCATCTCGACGTTCCCCTCGCGCGCTTCCGCCGCAACCGGCGTCGTGGAGGAGGTGCTCGGACACGCCGACGACGAGCGTGCGCTCGTCGATCTCGTGATCGCGCGCCACAAGCTGGAGACGTCGTTTTCAGAAGGCGCCCTTGCTGAGGCGAGGGCCGCTGTACTCGATGTCGATGCGGCGCTCGAAGAGGGGTATTGCGATCTGCGGGGCCGTTTCACGTTCACTATCGACCCCGCTGATGCTCGTGATTTCGACGATGCCCTGTCGTTGGAGCGAGTTTCGGCTGTCGGCGGCGAGCATGGCATCTTCGGGGTCGAGGGCGAACGTTCTGCTGCTGGAGGATGTTTGACCGGTTCAAAAGCCGTGGATGTGCGCGGGATTTCGGCTGCGCGGTGGCGGCTTGGGATACATATCGCTGACGTGTCGCGGTATGTGCCGTGGAATTCCTCGATCGATCTCGACGCGCGCAGACGGGCGACGAGCGTCTACCTGGCGGATCGCGTGATCCCCATGCTGCCCGAGGAGCTATCGGGCGATCTGTGCTCGCTGCGGCCCAACGAGGATCGGCTGACGATGACGGCGGATCTGTACCTGGACAACGAGTCGCGGCTCGTGGGCTATGATTTGTATCCGGCCGTCATTCGCTCGGCCGCACGGCTTGCGTATGATGAGGCGCAGAACCTGCTCGACGAGTGCTCGGGCAATCCCGGACAGAGCGCTTCGGACGCGAGCTCGCAGGAATCCGCACAATGCCCGTACGCTGGGGATCATGCGGATTTCGGCAATCTCCACGACGGCCTTGCTTGGCGTCTCCAGCAGCTCTCGTTCCTTGCGCAAAGGCGCGCGGCGGCGCGCAAGGCGGCAGGCGGTTTGGACTTCGATACGGTTGAGGCGCGTGTGAAACTCGATGATGGCGATCATCCGATCGGCGTCGATCTGAGGCGCAAGACCGATGCGACCTCTCTTGTCGAAGAGGCGATGATTCTTGCGAACGAAACGGTGGCTGCGCACCTGTGCGGTGCCGGATTCCCGGGCATCTTCCGCGTGCACGAGCGGCCGGCGGCCGAGAGCCTCGAAGGGCTTGTGCCGGTGTTCCAGGAGTTTTCATGGTTCGATGCCGTCGATCGAAACAAGCTTATTGCTGGCGATCCGCGTGAGCTGCAGCGCATCCTCGCCGTCAGCGCGAACCGTTCCGAAGGCGAGCTTGTCTCATCGCTCGTGCTGCGCTCCATGAAACGCGCTGTGTATCGGCCTGTATGCGATTCGCATTATGGGCTTGCGAGCGCCGCATATGCGCATTTCACTTCTCCGATTCGGCGCTATCCCGACCTTGTCGTGCATCGCATGCTCAAAGCGCAGATAGGCCGCCGCCCAGAGAAGTTCGACCAAGAGGTTTCGGCGCTGTCGTGGATCGCGGAGCACTCCTCGGATATGGAGCGCGAGGCCGAGAAGGCTGCGCGCGAATCGCAGGAAGTCAAGCTTGTCGAGTATATGGAGCAGTTCATAGGCCGGTCGTTTTCCGCGACGGTTTCGGGCGTGGCGGCATACGGGTTGTACGTGCGCCTCGACAATACGGTGGAGGGGCTGATTCCCGCGAAGAACCTCGGTGCCGAGTACTTCGCCTTCGACCCGGAACGGTATCGCCTGATCGGGCAGGATACCGGAACGACCTACCGTTTGGGCCAGCGAGTTCCCGTCGTGTTGACATCGGCCGATCCGCGTTCTCGTCGCCTTGACTTTCGGTTGGCGCGTGGCTGCTGACGGCTCTGCGGGACGAACTCGAAACAGAGAAAACCTTTGATTGTCTCACCGACTGCGATATGATGCGTGCGCTGGGAGCGGCAAGCGAGGAGAAGTGAGAGGATGGAAGGCATGGGCGAAGGCTCAAGTGCATCTCGGAAGAGGCGCGAGGAGATTGATGGCTTGCTGTCCGGCACGTTCAACTCCATCCTGCGCATCGAGGAGCAGTCGCTCGACAACCGCCTGACGCATGGCCTGACCATCACCGAGGTGCATACCATCGTGGCCATCGGCCTGCATGAGCGCAATCCCATGAACGTGGTCGCCGCGCGCCTGAACGTGACGCTGGCAACGCTGACCACGGCGGTGAGCAAGCTGGCGAACAAGGGCTTCGTCGAGCGCACGCGCGCCGAGGACGACCGGCGCAAGGTGCTCGTGTCGCTCACCAAGAAGGGTAGGCAGGTGCTGCGTGCCCACAACCTGTTCCACCACCAGATGATCGACGAGGCGCTGGCCGATCTTTCCGAGGAAGAGGAGCGCGTGTTCGCCGAGGCGCTGTCGAAGGTGAAGGCGTTCTTCGACGCGCAGGCGTAGCGTGAGCGCGGCGCGCGCCGCGAGGCGCAGGGTGTTTGGGGCGCCTGGCGGGGAGTCGCGGGGTCCGGGGTGTGCAGGCGCGCAAGCTCGGTCGCACGGCGGCGTGGCGTGGGCGCGTTTCTCGCAGGACACAGGGCGGGCGCTCGTCGACCCGCGATGGGATGCCGATGTTTCACGTGAAACATAGGTACGCGCGAACGAATGTTTCACGTGAAACATTCGGGCGGGAACGCCGTGGGGCGGGGACCGTCCGCAGCTTCTGGCGCGCAGAAATCGTGGAGGGCGTACGGGAGCCCTTGCATTCGGCGTTCCGTCACCATACCATTACTTTCGTAGAAATACTTTGATTATCAAACTAAATTGCACGACGCGAAAGGAACTGGCTATGGCTACCATCGACACCGTGAAGGACGTCCTCGTGGAGAACCTCGATCTCGAGGCCGACAAGATCACCGAGGAGGCCACACTCGAGTCGCTCGGCATTGACTCCCTCGACATGGTCGAGCTCATCTGCGACCTTGAGGAGAAGTGCGACGTCGAGTTCGGCGAGCCCGAGGGCATCGAGACGGTGGGCCAGCTGGTCGCGCACATCGACTCGCTGTAAAGGCGCGTTGACCGGGCCCCGTCACGGGGCCCGCTTGCTTGACGGGCCCTGCGCAGGCTCGTTTATAATGTTCGCCCGGCGGACTCGGGCGAGGTTCGAAGAAGAGAGAGCGGGAGCATGAAGACGCGGATAACGGAACTGCTGGGCATCGAGGTGCCCGTCGTGCAGGGCGCGATGGCGCGCATCGCCGACGCGAGCCTGGCCGGCGCGGTGAGCGAGGCCGGCGGCCTCGGCATCATCGCGTGCGGCGGCGCGCCGCTTGAGTGGGTGGAGGAGCAGGTGCGCATCGCCCGCTCGATGACCGACAAGCCCATCGGCGCGAACGTCATGCTCATGGATCCGAATGCGGGCGAGACGGCCGAGCTTCTGGCGAAGCTGCGCGTCGACGTCATCACGACGGGCGCGGGCAGCCCGGCGAACTACCTGCAGCTGTGGAAGGACGCCGGCATCAAGGTGGTGCCCGTGGTTGCCTCGAGCGCGCTGGCCGCGCGCATGGAGCGCCTCGGCGCCGATGCCGTGGTGGCCGAGGGCACCGAAGCCGGCGGCCACATCGGCGAGCTCACCACAATGGCGCTCATCCCCGCGGTGTGCGACGCCGTGTCCATCCCCGTGATCGCCGCCGGCGGCATCGCCGACGGGCGCGGCATGGCCGCAGCCTTCGCGCTGGGAGCCGAGGGCGTACAGGTGGGCACCCGCTTCCTCACGGTAGACGAGTGCACCATCGCCGACGCGTACAAGGACAAGGTCATCGCCGCCAAGGACGCCGACACCATCGTCACGGGCCGCGGCAGCGGGCATCCCGTGCGCTGCCTCAAGAACAAGTTCGCCCGCACCGTCCGCAAGCTCGAGGGCGACGTGGCGGCCAACGGCGACGAGCTGGAGGCCATGTACGCGGGCTCGCTCAAGCGCGCCGTGGACGGCGACGTGGACAACGGCACGATGATGGCAGGGCAGTCGGCGGCGCTCGTGCACGAGCGCGCGACGGCGGCCGAGGCGATCGCTCGGATGATCGATGAGGCCGAGGCCCTCGGCAGACTCGACCTGGAGGCCCTGGCGGAATCGAATACTCGCCGTGGGCGCGTTCGCTAAGGGGGCAACGTGACCGAACTTCAACCTGCGGGAGGGCCGATCGGCGGCGCCCAGTCGCTCGGACAGTCCTCGCTTCGCTGCGGAACTCGCTTGGTGGACGCCGCCGATCGGCCCGGCTCCGCGTCGAATGCGCAACCGATTTCCGCTATCGCTTCCGGGGCTCCCGTGTTCATGTTCTCGGGCCAGGGCTCGCAGAAACCGGGGATGGGGGCCGATCTCTTCGCTGTGGAAGAGGTGCGCGCGACGTTCGCCTGCGCCTCCGACGTGCTGGGCTTCGACGTGGCCGACCTCGTGCTCAACGCAGAACTCGAAAAGCTCAACGACACGCGCAACGCCCAGCCGGCGCTGTGCGCGCTGTCGGTGGCCGTCGCCCGCGCGCTCATGGCGCGCGGCGTGGAGCCGGCGGCGGTGCTGGGCTTCTCGCTCGGTCAGGTGAGCGCGCTCGCCGTGTCGGGCATGCTCGCCGACGAGGCCACGTTCGCGCTCGTGAAGGCGCGCTCGGAGCTCATGGCCGAGGCCGCTGCGGCGCATCCCGGCGCGATGAGCGCGCTGCTGAAGGCCGACGAGGATGCCGTGCAGACGCTCTGCGACGAGTGCGCCGAAGGCGACGTGCTCGTGCCGGCGAACTTCAACTGCCCGGGGCAGATCGTCGTGGCGGGCACGCCGGAGGCCGTCGAGCGCGCCGAGGCGGCGTGGGCTGCGGCGGGGAAGCGCTCGTCGCGCCTGGCCACGTCGGGCGCGTTCCACAGCCCGCTCATGGCCTCGGCTGCCGAAGGGATGGCCGCCTATCTGGAGAACGTCGAGTTCTCGGAGCCGCGCGTGCCCCTCATCTGCAACGTCACCGCCGCGCCGCTGTCCGCCGCCGACGCGCGCGAGAGCCTCGTGCGCCATCTCACGAGCCCCGTGCGCTTCGACGCGAGCGTGGCCGCGCTCGCAGCCGTCGGTGCTGACACGTTCGTCGAAGTGGGCTTCGGCGGCGTGCTGGCCAACCTCGTGAAGCGCATCGACAAAACCGCGACGCGCGCCTGCGTCCAGGACCGCCCGAGCTTCGACGCGCTCCTCGCCGCCCAGGCCGCGCCCGATTCCGAATAGGAGCTTCTTCTCCCATGACCAACGAAACCGAAACCCCGCGCCGAAGCGCGGTCGTCACCGGCTCGAACCGCGGCATCGGCCGCGCCGTGGCCGAGGAGCTCGCGCGCGCGGGCTTCGACGTGTGCGTGAACTGCTCGAGCGAGCGCGGCCTCGTCGAGGCCCGCGCCTTCGCCGCCTCCCTCGAGGCCGACTGCGGCGTGCGCGCCATCGCGGTTGCCGCCAACGTGGCCGATGCCGCCGATGCCGCCGCGCTCATCGACGCCGCCCACGAGGAGTTCGGCCGCGTGGACGTGCTCGTGAACAACGCGGGCATCACGCGCGACGGCCTTCTGGCCCGCATGAAGGAAGAGGATTTCGACGCGGTGATCGACGTGAACCTCAAGGGCACGTTCAACTGCTGCAAGGCCGCGGCGCAACGCATGATGAAGCAGCGCTACGGGCGCATCGTCAACCTGTCGAGCGTCGTGGGCGTGGCGGGCAACGCGGGCCAGGCGAACTACGCCGCCTCGAAGGCCGGCGTGATCGGCCTCACGAAGTCCATCGCCCGCGAACTGGCCGCGCGCAACGTCACGGCGAACGCGGTGGCCCCCGGCTTCATCGCCACGGACATGACCGACGCGCTGTCGGAGAAGCAGCGCGAGGCCATCCTCGGCCGCATCGCCTCGAAGCGCCTCGGCGATCCCGAGGACGTGGCGAAGCTCGTGCGCTTTTTGGCGAGCGAGGAGGCCGGCTACATCACCGGACAGGTTATCTGCATCGACGGAGGTATGTCGCTATGAGCGAGAACAGCATGAGCACGGGCGATGCGCGCCGTGCGGACGGCACGCATCGCGTGGTCATCACCGGCATGGGCGCGGTATCGCCGGCCGGCGTGGGCGTGGGGGCGCTATGGGACGCGGTCATGGGCCGCGCGTGCTGCATCGGCCCGGTGACGCGCTTCGACACGGCCGACTATGACGTGCACATCGCCGCCGAGGTGCACGATTTCGACCCGTGCGAGCACGGCATCTCGAAGAAGGAGGCGCGCCGGTTCGAGCGCTTCGTGCAGTACGCCATCGTCGCGTCCGACGAGGCGCTGGCGCAGTCGGGCCTCGACCTCGAGGCCGAGGACACCTCGCGCATCGCATGCGTGTTCGGCACGGGCATCGGCGGCATCGACGAGCTGCAGAGCGGCTTCTCCACGCTGGCCGAGAAGGGGCCGAAGCGCGTGAGCCCGCTGTTCATCCCCACGATGATCGGCAACATCGCCGCCGGCAACCTCTCCATCCGCTACGGCTTGCGCGGCGAGTGCCTGAACGTCGTGACCGCGTGCGCCACCGGAGCGCACTCCATCGGCGCGGCCGTGCGCGACATCCGCCACGGCTACATTGACGCGGCGCTGGCCGGCGGCTCGGAGGAGTCCGTGTCGCCCATCTGCCTGGCCGGGTTCTCGAACCTCGGCGCGCTGTCGAAGGCCGACGACCCCTCCCAGGCCTCGCTGCCGTTCGACGCGCGCCGCGCCGGCTTCGTGGCGGGCGAGGGCGCGGGCGCCGTGGTCGTCGAGTCGCTCGAGCATGCGCTCGGCCGCGGTGCTGAGGTGCTCGCCGAGATCACGGGCTTCGGCTCAACCGGCGACGCCTACCACATGACGGCCCCCGAGCCCAGCGGCGAGGGCGTGGTGCGCGCCATGCGCCAGGCGCTCGAGGAGGGCGGCTTCTCGCCGGAGGACCTGGGACACCTGAACGCCCACGGCACCGGCACGCCCGCCAACGACGCCACCGAGTCCAAGGCGCTGCTGGCCCTCGTCGGCGAGGAGGCCGGGCGCGCCGTGCCGGTGACGTCCGTGAAGGGCACGACGGGCCACACGCTGGGCGCCGCGGGCGCCATCGAGGCCATCGTCTGCGCCCTGTCCGTGATGAACGACTGCGTGCCGCCCACGGCCGGCTTCGCCGAGGCCGACCCGGAGTGCCCGGTCAACGTCGTCACGGAGGCGAAGACGAACTACCCGCAGAAAGTGGCGCTGTCGAACTCGCTGGGCTTCGGCGGCCACAACGCCTCCTTGGCGCTATCGCCGTACTGGGGGTAGCTCCACCTGCGGGACGTGCGAGGCGGGCGGTGCCGCCCAGTCGCTCGGCAGTCCTGCTCGCACGGACAGCCCGCTGGGCTGTCCGGCTCGTGCGGAACTCGCTTGGTGGACGGCACCGCCCGCCTCGCACCCTGTTGAAATGGCGTGGGACTGAAGCGCATCTGCTCGGTAGTCGAAGAAGCCGAGCGTGCGTCGATTGAAGAAGGAGTCAACATGGGTATCGAATATCCTTGTGAGAGGGACGTCGTCGAGGCGGTGCTGCCGCATCGCGACCCGTTCTGCTGGGTGAGCCGCGTCGTCGCGTGCGAGCCGGGTGTCGAGGTGACGGCCGAGCTCGACGTCGACCCTGCGCTGCCGCTGTTCGCGGGCCACTTTCCGGGCCACCCCGTGCTGCCGGGCGTCATCATCATGGAGGCGCTCGCGCAGGCCGCCTCGTTCTGCATCCTCGTACAGCGCGGCGCCGAGGGATCCATCGGCTTCCTCACCGGCATCGACGGCGCGAAGTTCCGCCGCCAGGTGGAGCCGGGCGAGACGCTCACCCTCAAGGGGCGCATCGTGAAGTCCTCGTCGCGTTTGTGCGTGGCCGAGGTGGAGGCGAGCGTCGACGGTCAGCTGTGCGCGTCGGCCACGCAGAAGTACGTGCTGGCGAAGGCGGAAGCGTAGGCGTGGGACGCGTGTGCGTTCCGAGGCAAGAGGCAAGGACCATTCGATGAAGCAACGCAAGCAGAACTACATCACCCTAACAGTGGACGGGGAAGTGCTTTCCTGTGGAGGAGTGCAGGCCGCACCCGAACTTGAGCCCGCGCCTGCAGCGGCTGACGTCGCCTATCGACTTTCACGCGCTGCTGGAGAAGCCGCCGCTGCACTTCCCCTTGCGCCGAACGCGATCGACTCTGCGGACATGTCCGAATATACCGACGTCGCCGGTGGGCGCGGAGCGGCCGACGACGGGGCTCATCCCGTCGTTCTCGTGATGGCGCGCGCGAAGACGGCAAAAAAGATGCTGCCCGCCGCCGCTGAGGCGGGCTTCTCTACGTGCGCGGTCTACACGCAGGACCGCCGCCTTGAACCGCACCTCAAACTCGCCCAGCAGGCAGTGTGCTTAGGCGAGCGCTACTCGGCGGCGCTGTTCTGTAACAGCTGCGCCGTCCTCGAGGCTGCTGAGACCTGCGGCGCTTCGGTTGTGCTCCTCTGCGACGAGGCGCTCCCTCTGGCCGAGGTGGACAGTTTCCTTGCCCGCGCAGCGGCTCGGGGCATACGGGTCTTTCGACCCCTGAACCAGGATATGCCCGCACTCGGCTGGGTGCTGTGCACCACCGAGAAACCCCCTTTCGACGGTGGCGCTTGGCGAGCCTGCCCCCATTGCGGCCTCAAGTTCGACGAGGCGAGCCTCGCATCCGGCCATTATGTATGCCCGACGTGCAGCGGCTATCTTCGCATGTCGTCTACCGAGCGCATCAACGACCTGCTGGATGCCGACAGCTTCGTAGAGTGGAATCGGTCGGTTGCCGAGACCGACCCGCTCGACTTTCCCGGTTATTTCGAAAAGCTTGAGGCAGCGCGTGCGAAGTCGGGACTTGAAGAAGCGGTTCGCACGGGCGAGGGTCGCATCGCAGGCCTGCGCTTTGCCATTGGCATCATGGATTCGCAGTTCTTTATGGGATCGATGGGCTCGGTGGTGGGCGAGAAGGTGTGCAGGCTCTTCGACCGAGCCGTCGAGGAACACCTGCCGGTCGTGGTCTTCACAGCATCGGGCGGCGCACGCATGCAGGAAGGGCTCGTGTCGCTTATGCAGATGGCGAAGGTGTCGTGCGCGATTGAGCGGCATGCCGAGGCGGGCCTGCTTTATATCTCGGTGCTTACCGATCCAACCACTGGCGGCGTGACCGCTTCGTTCGCCATGCAGGGCGATGTGATTCTGGCTGAACCGCGGGCTCTCATCGGCTTCGCCGGGCAGCGCGTTATACGCGACACCATCAGACAGGAACTGCCCGAAGGATTCCAAACCGCCGAGTTCGCTCTCGAGCACGGGCTGATCGACGCTATCGTGGAACGCGAGGAGCTGCGCGGGATGATCGCGCACATCCTGGCCATCCACCTTGCGACCGCCTCCGGACGCTTCGAGTCGGGTGATCGCGAGATTCTCGTTGACTATCAGTCGGTGCGCGAGAACCTTGAGCACGGCACCGATACGTACAATACGGTCACATACGGCGATATGGACGTTCCGATGCTGGCTGGAGAGTCGTCAGGGCGGAGTGCGCGACGGTTGAAGGAGCGACTTTCGGGTATCGTCGACCGCTTCGAGCGGTCGGGCTCCGTATCCGGAAAGCGGCTTGAGAAAGCGTTGGCGCGAGGGGAGTTTGATGCTGAGAACGGGGCGTCGCTTGACGATGCGAACGGGCATGCAGAAGTAGCAGGCGTGACGGCCGAAAACCGTGCATGGGAGAGCGTGCAGCTCGCCCGCAACGTGCACCGCCCGACTGCACTCGCTTATATTGATGCGCTTGTGGACGGCTTTATCGAATTGCATGGCGATCGTGCCTTCGGCGACGATGGAGCTATCGTAGGCGGTGTCGGGTGGATCGGCGGCCAGGCGGTTACGGTAATCGCGCAAGAGAAGGGAGCGGACTTGAAGGAGCGCATTCGACGTAACTTCGGTTGCCCCCAGCCCGAAGGATACCGTAAGAGCCTGCGTCTTATGCGCCAGGCCGAGAAGTTCGGTAGACCCGTTGTGTGCCTCGTGGACACGCAAGGCGCGTTTTGCGGTATGGAGGCCGAGGAACGCGGTCAAGGCAACGCTATCGCCGATAACCTCCTTGCGCTTGCCGGGCTGCGCGTTCCTGTGGTGAGTGTGCTTCTGGGCGAGGGAGGTAGCGGCGGCGCGTTGGCGCTCGCGCTCGCCGACCGCGTGGCCATGCAGGAGCATGCAGTGTACTCGGTGCTGTCGCCCGAGGGCTTCGCGTCGATTCTGTGGAAAGATCGCACGCGTGCACCCGAAGCTGCGGCCGTTATGAAAATGAGCGCTGCGGAGGCGCACGGTATGGGCATCGTGGACGCGGTACTCTCCGAGGGACCCGCGCCTGCTCACGAGAATCCCGACGTTGCTGCAAACAACGTTAAAACGTACGTGATGGCATCGCTCAACGAGCTGTGCGATGCGCCGACCGAGGAGCTGCTCCGGACCCGCCACGAGCGCTTCGCCACATTCTAAGCGAGATTTGATTGCGAACGAGAAGCGCCCCGCCCTTCGGCAGGGTGCCTTCGCGCGGCGTCACGTTGTGATCGGCGCTCGATGGCTGTGCTTAGAAGGAGTTGGCGGCGCGCAGCTTGTCGAGGAGCTTGCGATAGACGCGATTGCGAATCCATGGCTCGGTTGATGCATCGAGCGCGTCGTTGAGATCGAACCAGCGCACGCCGCTGTTCTCGTCCGGCTTGATGCGCAGCGGCTCGTCCGGCGAGGCCACGGCCAGGTACGTCACATTGAGATGCAGATGCGAGCTCACGTACCGCCCGCGCTTATCGTGTCCGTCCACGGTGAGCACCTCGAGCGAAAAGATGTTCCCTGGCCCGCACGGCACGATCCGCGCGTTGATGACACCCGTTTCCTCCTCCAGCTCGCGCAGCGCAACTTGTGCCAGGTCGCGCTCGCCGTCGGCGTGCCCGCCGATCCAGCTCCACGAGCCGTACGTGGTGTGGAACACCATGAGCGTCCTGGTAGCGGTGGGGTCGACCGTCCAGATCGAGCACGTCATGTGCGCGAGCGAGTCGCGGTCGAACACGTGTGGGTCGCACTCCAGCTGCCGCAGGATGACCGCGCGGTCCGCAGCCTCCTGCTCGTTGAAGGCCCGGTAAGCGCGTATGTCGTCGATAAGGAGCATGGGGGTATTGTAGCCGATATGTGTTGGTTTCCATGGATCGAGCCATGCAGAATCAAGAAGAATTTATTTTACAACTCATTGAATTAGAATGTTCATGTCGCGTGAAACGCGTGGATTGAAACAATGAGTTGTACAAGGATGTTAGAAGGATACAGCCGGCATCAGCCGGCTGTGTCCTTCTAACAACTCATTGAATTCTATTTATTGATATGTTACGATAAGAATCAAGGTCGCATATCTTTTGTAACAGGCTATTGCGACTTGCCGTGAACCTGCCGAGAAAGGAGGCGGAATGGAAAAGCTGGTAGGATTTGCGGAAAGGCTGGTAAAGCTGGTCAGAGAGATTGTTTTCCTCATTCAAGAATTCACGAATCTTCTCCGAACCAGCTAATCAGAAGTGGTGAAGACGGAGGTGGTAGCCTTCGTCTTCACCGAAGATTTCATTATAGCAGCTTATTTCTGGCGCATTGCTGCAAGTATGAGGCATTGACATATTGCCGATTTTCAGACTTGACCCACTCGATAAGTTGAACAGGAGGCTTGAACATGTACGTCTCCCATGTTTCCGAGGACGGACGCATCGAAAGAGTGGTCGACCATTTGCGCGAGGTGGCCGAGATGGCGGCGGAGTTCGCGCGCCCGTTCGGAGCTGAGAAGTGGGCGTACCTGGCGGGTATGGCCCACGATATCGGAAAGTACTCTGCGGAGTTCCAGAACCGCATCCTCCGCGAGGGACACAAGGTCGACCACTCCACGGCAGGGGCCTACGAACTCTACGAGCAGGCTGGATTGCTCCCGCTCTCTTTTTGTGTCGCCGGTCACCACGGCGGTTTGCCCGACGGCGGCTCGCTCGCCGAACTCGAAGGCCCGACGCTGATAGGACGCTTGCGCAAAGCGGAACATCACGAGCTTCCCAACTATCGCGCTTATGCACGCGAGATCGAGCTGCCCAAAGCGGAATCAGTCGTTTTCGACAACATGACCCACTTTGATCCCTTCTCGCTCGCCTTCCTGACGCGCATGGTGTTCTCGTGTCTGGTCGATGCCGACTTTCTCAGCACGGAGTGCTTCATGGCGGGGTCGCCGCGCGAGCTTATGGCCACCGATCCGCTCGAGGTGTTAAACGAGCGTCTTGAACGCAAGGTCCAATCGTTTTACCCTCCTCGAGGCGAGCTCAACAAAACGCGTTGTGCCATTTTGGATGCATGCGCCGAAGCGGCATCGGATGCTCCGGGCGTTTTCTCACTCACGGTTCCCACCGGCGGCGGGAAGACGTACGCGTCGCTGCGTTTCGCTCTGCGCCATGCCCTCGCCGAGGGCCACGACATGCGGCGCGTCATCTACGCGGTGCCCTTCACGTCGATCATCGAGCAGAACGCCGAGGTGTTTCGTGAAGTGGTCGGCGCGAACAACGTGCTCGAGCATCATGGCAACTTCGACTTCGACAATGCGGGCGAGGACGGCGGAATGCTGCGCCTCGCGACGGAGAACTGGGACGCGCCCATCGTGGTCACGACCAACGTCCAACTCTTCGAATCGCTGTATGCCAACAAGACGTCGCGTTGCCGCAAGCTGCACAATATCGCGAATAGTGTGATCGTACTTGATGAAGCGCAGATGCTCCCGACGAAGCAGCTGCTACCCTGCGTGCGGGCATTGGCCGAGCTGGTCCACCGTTACGGATGCACGGTGGTGCTGTGCACGGCGACCCAGCCGTCACTCGGCGAGATGTTCGCCTCGTACGGATGTCCGGTGCGCGAGATCGCTCATGAGCCGCAAGCCCTGTACGAGCGTTTGCGTCGAACGGAGTACCGCTTCGTCGGAAAGATCGAAGACGAGGCGCTCGCCGACAGGTTAGCATCGCACAAGCAGGCGCTATGCGTCGTCAACAGCCGCAAGCAGGCGAAGGCCCTGTACGATTCGGCGCGCAGGGAGCTGGGCGACGACGGAGGCGTCTACCATCTGTCGACGCTCATGCATCCGGCGCATCGGGAAAGGGCGCTCGCTGCAATCCGTCGTCGGCTGGCCGCGGGGAAGGCTTGCAGGGTAATCGCCACGAGCTTGATCGAGGCCGGCGTCGACGTCGATTTTCCGGTCGTGTACCGCGCGCTCGCCGGCGTGGACAGCATGGTGCAGTGTGCTGGCCGGTGCAACCGCGAAGGGAAACGCCCTGCCTGCGAGAGCATCGTGTATCTGTTCGATCCGAAAACGTCATACGGTGTTCCGAACGACACCGCCCAGAAGCGCTCGATCGCCCGGTCCATACTGCTCGGGATAGGCGTCAGCCTTGAGAACGCTGGGGCCGAAAGCGAGGGTGTCCCGTGCGACATCGGCTCGCTTGAGGCGATCGCATCGTATTTCGATCAGCTGCACGAGCTGCGCGCCGACCGGCTCGATGCCGAAGGGGTACTCGGGGACCTTACGGAGATCGATCGAGCGGAGTTCCATAAGGACAGGCCGATCCCCCTCATCCCCTTCAAGGATGCCGCCGGCCGCTTCCGCATGATCGAGGACGGGTCCCATTCCGTCATCGTTCCCGACCCTGCGATATACCAGGAGCTTCGCGACCTCCGCGCAGGGACGGGCACGCGAGGGTCGATGCGCCGCGTGGCGCGTTATTCGGTGGGCTTGTACGACAACGACCTCAAAGTGCTGCAGCGCGCAGGCGCCGTCAGGCTGTTGGACGGGGATACCTACGAGCTGGTCGATCCGAGCCTGTATCGCGAGGACACGGGACTCGACGCATCGGATGCGGGAGGGAAGGGTCTGTTCCTCTGAAAAGTATTCCAAACCTGTACCGTAATCGTCTCTTGCAAAGCGTGATCGGCTGCTATGCTGCATATATGAGCACCTTGATAACGATATAGCGTCAAGAATCGCGTACGTCGAAAGCAAGCGAAGGACTATGAGAAAGCAGAGGAAGGAGGTGTCCTATGGCTTACGGCATTCAAGTTGAGGTGTGGGGCGATCGGGCGCTGTTCACGCGTCCGGAGCTTTCGGTGGAGCGCGTGTCGTACGACGCGATGACCCCCAGCGCCGCAAGAGGGCTGCTCGAAAGCATCTACTGGCACCCGGGCATGCGCTATAGCATCGACCGCATCCACGTGCTCAATCCCATCCAATTCACGAACGTGCGTCGCAACGAGGTGAAATCGAAGGCGCTCGCCAGCACCATGCGCACGGCGGTGACCGGGGGCGGCAAGCTTCCCTATATCAATACGAAAGACGATATCCAGCAGAGAGCGTCGCTCATCCTCATCAACGTCCGTTACGTGATAGAGGCGCACTTTGATCTCACCGACAAGGCGATGCCCGAGGACAACCCTGGTAAGTTCAAGGATATCATCAGACGAAGGCTCGAACGGGGCCAGTGCTACTCGATGCCCTATTTCGGAACGCGCGAGTTTCCGGCGCATTTCAAAGCGTGGGAGGGGCCGCAATCGCCCCAGGGCTGCTATGCGTCGGACGGCGAGAAGGATCTCGGCCTCATGTTGTACGACATGGATTACAGCGACCCGAAGAACATCACGCCGATGTTCTTCCGTGCGGTCATGCGCGGCGGCGTGATCGACGTGGCGGGAAGCGAGGTGTTCCGATGATTCTCCAAGCGTTGGTTGGTTTTTACGAGCAGCTCGCCGCGGAGCGTCCCGAAAAGATCGCCCGGGTCGGGTGGTGCTCGCGCCAGGTGGCGTTCATGCTCGAGCTGACGCCCGATGGCGAACTGGTCAACGTCATTCCGGCTGTGGAGAAGCGCGGTTGGGCGATGATGGTTCCCGAACAGGTGAAACGCACGGTTGGCGTAGCGGCGAACCTGCTGTGTGATAACGCGACCTACCTGCTCGGTATCGACTCCAAGGGCAAGCCCGAGCGTGCTCGGCAGTGCTTCGAGGCGGCGAAGGAGCGCCATCTGGCCTTCTTACGAGAGCTCGAGTCTCCTGCAGCTACGGCGATCAGGCGTTTCTTCGAGACATGGGATCCTGAAGAGGCGCTCGAGCATGCAGCCGTCGCCGATGCGGGTGAGGCCTTGCTCGCGGGCGGTAACCTCGTCTTCCGGGTTGGCGGGAAGAACGCGCTCGACGATCCCGCCATCTGCTCGGCTTGGGAGAAGGCGTGCAGGGAGCCTTCGGAAGACGCTGCCGTCATGACCTGCCTCGTGTCCGGCGACAACGCTCCCATTGCTCGGCTGCATCCTGCCATCAAGGGCGTCGTGGGCGCGCAAGCTATGGGAGCTTCGCTTGTCGGTTTCAACGCGCGAGCGTTCGAATCTTACGGGCACGACGAAGAGCAGGGCCTCAACGCGCCGGTGAGCGAGTATGCCGCGTTCGCTTATTCGACGGCGCTCAACTACCTGCTTTCCGATCGCAAGCATCATATGAGGGTAGGTGACACGACGGTGGTGTACTGGGCCGACAAGCACGACCAAGCCTGCGTCGACATCATGTCCGACTTTTTGAATCCTCAAACCGGAGACGGCGATGCTGAAGGTAGAAAAGGCGGCAAAGGCGACCCGGACCGCGCCATCGACGCGGTGATGCAGAGGCTTGCCAAGGGACTGCCGATCGCGGAGGTCGATCCTCATGCGAACTTCTACGTGCTCGGGCTTGCTCCGAACGCCGCCCGGCTGTCGGTGCGCTTTTTCCAACGCGATACGTTCGGTGCCATGCTCAACAACCTGTACCGGCACTACGAGCGGCTCGACATCGTGCGCGCTCCCTACGAGAAGAAGTACCTCGTGCCGTACCGCTTGCTGGCCGAGACCGAGAATCCGAATGCGAAGCAGCCGGCCGCCACGTCGCTGCTCGGCGGCGCCCTCCTTCGCTCCATCCTGGGAGACCAGCGCTACCCCGAAGCCCTGTTCGAGCAGACGATACTGCGCGTGCGGGCTTCGCAGGACGACGATGAGCGCCGCACGCACAAGGTGACGCGCGGGCGGGCGGCCATCATCAAGGCGTACCTGATAAGGAATTGCAAACGAAACGAGGAGGAGGTCACGGTGGGACTGAACGAAGAGCGTTCCGACGCCCCCTATGTGCTGGGGAGGCTGTTCTCGGTGCTCGAGAGCATCCAGGAAGCCGCAAGCCCTGGCTTGAATTCGACCATCAAGAACAAGTACTACGATTCGGCCAGTGCCACGCCGAGCGTGATCTTCCCGATCGTGATCGGTCTGTGCGACAAGCATCTTGCCAAGCTCGCACGGGACAGCAAGGGGCTTGCCGTCCATTACGAGAAGATGCGCGGGGAGCTGCTCGACAAGCTTGACGCGTTCCCCAAGCGGCTCTCGCTCGAGGAGCAGGGCGATTTCATCTTGGGATACTACCATCAGAACCAAAAACGCTACGAGAAGCGCGATACCGAATCCGACCGGATGCAGGAGGCATAGCCATGAGAGACCCCATTAAGAACCGTTACGATTTCGTTGTATACTTCGATGTTGAGAACGGAAACCCCAACGGAGACCCCGATGCGGGCAACATGCCGCGCATCGACCCGGAAACCGGGTACGGCATCGTGACCGACGTGTGCTTGAAGCGCAAGATCCGCAATTACGTGGAGACGGTGAAGGAAGACGAACCAGGCTTCGACATCTACATCAAGGACGGTGTCGCGCTCAACACGAGCGACAACCGCGCCTTCGAAGCACTCGGCGTCGATGCGAAGAATATCAAGAAGCTCAAGAAGGACGACCCCAGCCTCGATGAGAAAATTCGCGACTTCATGTGCGGCACATTCTACGACGTGCGCACGTTCGGCGCGGTGATGACCACGTTCGTGAAAGGCGCCCTCAACTGCGGGCAGGTGCGCGGGCCGGTGCAGCTGACCTTTGCGCGCAGCGTCGATCCCATCATCCCCCAGGAGGTCACCATTACGCGTGTGGCCATCACGACCGAGGCGGACGCCGAGAAGAAGGGCACCGAGATGGGCCGCAAGTACGTGGTGCCCTACGCGCTCTACCGCGGTGAGGGCTACGTTTCGGCGAACCTGGCGCGCAAGTCGACCGGCTTCTCGGAGGATGACCTTGCGCTTCTGTGGGAAGCTATCGTCAACATGTTCGAGCACGACCACTCGGCAGCACGCGGCAAGATGGCGGTGAGGGCGCTCGTGGTATTCAAGCACGATGGCGAGCTGGGCAACGCTCCGTCGTACAAGCTGTTCGATGCCGTGTCCACCAAGAAGAAGAAAGGCGTGGAGGCTCCGCGCTCGATCGACGACTACGAGGACATCACGGTCGACGAGAGCGTGGTTCCCGAGGGGGTCACGGTCCTGAGGATGGTGTAGACGGTGTACGACGAGGACGAGTTCCTCGCGCTGTCCGGCATCCAGCACTTCGCGTTCTGCCGTCGGCAGTAGGCGCTCATCCACATCGAGCAGGCGTGGGATGACAACGTGCTAACGGCGGAGGGCGAGTTCATGCACCGACGGGCCCATGACGAGGAGCTGCGCGAACGGCGGGGAGACACCATCGTCGTTCGCGGTTTGGCGGTGCATTCGCGGACGCTCGGCCTGTCGGGGAAGTGCGATGTCATCGAGTTTCGCAAGGATTCGGGCGGCCATCCTCTCGCGGGGGAGGATGGCCTTTGGCGCGCTGTACCCGTGGAGTACAAGCGCGGTCGCAGCAAGGTGAGCGACGCCGATAGGTTGCAGTTGTGCGCTCAGGCGCTGTGCCTGGAGGAGATGCTTGGCGCCGATGTGCCCGAGGGGTGCCTGTTCTACGGCGAGACGCGCTCGCGCGAGCGCGTGCCGATCGACGGGGCGTTGCGCGCAGCGGTGGTATCAATGGCTGAGGAGATGCACGATCTGTACAGGCGCCGGCGCACGCCGAAGGTGAAGCCGTTCGCGGCGTGCAGGTCGTGCTCGCTGTGCGATATTTGCCTGCCTCACGCGATCAACCGGGCTACGGTTGGGGAGTTCGTGGCGAAGCGGCTGGCCGAGGAGGCGCTATGAGGCATCTGCTCAATACCCTGTATGTGTTCACTGAGGATGCGTACCTGACGCTTGACGGCGAGAACGTCGTTGTTCGCAAGGATGGGTCGGAGCTCGGGCGTGTGCCGCTGCACACTCTTGAGGGCATTCTGTGCTTCTCGTATCGAGGTGCCAGCCCAGGCCTCATGGGCGCCTGTGCCGAACGCGGAGTGGCGCTCTCGTTCTTCGGTCGGAAAGGCCGCTTCCTTGCGGGCGTGCACGGCGAGCAGCGCGGCAATGTGCTGCTGAGGAAAACGCAGTACGCATGGTCGGAGGACGAGGGCAAGAGCTTGACCGTAGCGCGCAACTTCATCATCGGCAAGCTATACAACGGTCGCTGGGTCCTCGAGCGGGCCGTGCGCGATCACGCGTTGCGCATCGATGCAGAGGCGGTGAAAGCGGCTTCAACGAAGCTTGGCGCCTCCCTTCGTAGCGTGACGAGTTGCGAGACGATGGATTCCTTGCGCGGTATCGAGGGCGATGCGGCGGCGGAGTATTTTGGTGTTTTCGATCAATTGGTGCTGAGGGACAAAGAGACGTTTCGCTTCAGCGGCAGGGTGCGGCGACCGCCTACCGATGCGATGAACGCTCTGTTGTCGCTGTTCTACACGGTACTAGCCTTCGACTGTGCGTCCGCACTCGAAGGTGTGGGCCTCGATCCTTTTGTTGGCTTCATGCATGCGGATAGGCCAGGACGGCGTTCCCTTGCTCTGGACTTGATGGAGGAGCTGCGGCCGGTGTTCGTCGACCGGTTCGTTCTCTCGGCCGTAAACAACCGGATAGTGGATTCTTCGGCGTTCGAGCAGCGGGAATCGGGCGAGGTTCGCCTGACCGACGAGGGGAGAAGGATTCTGTTCGGCGCGTGGCAGGAGCGGAAGAAGGAAACCATCACGCATCCGTTCCTGAAGGAAAAAATGCCTCGCGGACTCGTGCCCCATGTTCAGGCTTTGTTGCTCGCCCGTTGCGTGCGAGGCGATTTGGACGGGTATCCTTCCTTTATGTGGAAGTGAGGTGCATGCCATGCTGACGGTGATTACGTACGACGTGAACACGGAGGATCCTGAAGGCCGGCGACGCTTGCGAAAAGTGGCTCGGCACTGCGTGAACTATGGACAGCGCGTTCAGAACTCGGTGTTCGAATGTGTGGCCGATGCGGCGACGATGGTCAAAATCAAAGGCGAGCTTGTTGATTTGATCGATCCCGATAAAGACAGCTTGCGCTTCTATTACCTAGGGAATAAATATCAAACGAAGGTGGAGCACATTGGTGCGATGCCGAGCTACGAAGCCGAAGGGTTCTTGGCTTTATAATGACTGGTGCGAACATGAGGCTCGCAGACGTCACGAGGAAGGTTCGCACCGATTTCGGAGGGGCGGGCAAGCTGTCTTGGGTCAGTTTTCGATTCTTCTGATTGTTATGTGCTAGATGTCGATGCGGACGGAGCGCTAGCACAAAATGTTGCGGTCACTCCCCACACGGGGAGTGCGGGTTGAAATTTTATCAGCAAATGAAAGCATCTAAACCTCCTAATGTCACTCCCCACACGGGGAGTGCGGGTTGAAATCAATAAAGACCCTCGCCGTTGAACCAGCTTGCAGTCACTCCCCACACGGGGAGTGCGGGTTGAAATAGATCTGCACTCTCGCACGCGCGATGAACCCATCGTCACTTCCCACACGGGGAGTGCGGGTTGAAATATGATTGCTCCTAACTGGGGATTTCACCCCGTATCGTCACTTCCCACACGGGGAGTGCGGGTTGAAATAAGGGCGGGCACGTGAAGATCGGCGAGGAAGCGAGTCACTTCCCACACGGGGAGTGCGGGTTGAAATTCGAAGGATGTCACCTTGATAGCAGTCTTCTGCGGATGTCACTCCCCACACGGGGAGTGCGGGTTGAAATTGCGCCGCCAGCGCGAGCTGGACGCCAGGACGATGTCACTCCCCACACGGGGAGTGCGGGTTGAAATCTATCTCAGAGACATCGCAGGACGCATAAGGGAGGTCACTCCCCACACGGGGAGTGCGGGTTGAAATTCGTTACGGAGCATGGCGATCATCCATACGAACATCGTCACTCCCCACACGGGGAGTGCGGGTTGAAATCTCATCGATCCCGCGTCCAATGCCGACTTTATGACGTCACTCCCCACACGGGGAGTGCGGGTTGAAATTGGTCGCACCTTCAGGGGTCATCGTGCATCCGCCGTTACTCCCCACACGGGGAGTGCGGGTTGAAATGGAGTCGGAGCGG
Source organism: Enteroscipio rubneri (assembly GCF_963929405.1). Taxonomy (NCBI): domain Bacteria; kingdom Bacillati; phylum Actinomycetota; class Coriobacteriia; order Eggerthellales; family Eggerthellaceae; genus Enteroscipio; species Enteroscipio rubneri. The sequence goes on from NZ_CAWVIN010000001.1 coordinate 372,423, forward strand.
GGTGGGAGCTATGAGCGCGAGTCACTCCCCACACGGGGAGTGCGGGTTGAAATTGCAACAGAAGGTAAAGGCGCTTAACGGTGCCTAGTCACTCCCTACACGGGGAGTGCGGGTTGAAATACGTCGGCGCGCGCCCTCATGCTGCCTCGGTGGGCCACTCCCCACACGGGGAGTGCGGGTTGAAATATCGAGCACCGCGATCTTGAGTCAGCGAAGCTCCATCACTCCCCACACGGGGAGTGCGGGTTGAAATGCGAGTACCGTGGAGCTCACGGCGCTCGATAAGCGTCACTCCCCATACGGTGAGTGCTGATTGAAAACAAGGCGAGAAAATCAACGAGAAAGGAGAAAAACAAGATAGCAAGCAGCATCTTCGTACTCATACCTGCGCTTCCCACGTCCTCACAACGACATGTCGGAGGCATGTCGTGTCGCATGAGCTTCTGAGCCATCACCGCGATGGAACGTTGCGCAGGATGTACCCGAATTTGGCGGATGGTACAATGCTCCTCATGGCAAACGATTACAAGGAAACGGACGGGTCTTAACGCGATGAAGATAGCCGTGAGCGCATGCTTATTGGGAGTGGAGTGCCGATACGATGGGGCTGCGAAGCCGTGTGAAGAGGTGCTGGCTCTTGGTGAAGAGCACGTGCTCATTCCTGTTTGCCCGGAAACCGACGGTGGCATTCGCGCACCGCATCCTCCGAATGAGATAGCCACGTTCGAGCGGGCGTTGCGGGTGATGGACGCGGAGGGGGCCGACAACACCGACGCTTTCTTGGCAGGAGCTCAAAAAACGCTCGAGCGCGTGCGTGAAGAGGACTGTACGTTGGCTATCTTCAAGGCGAAAAGCCCCTCCTGCGGCAACGGCCGCATCTATGACGGCACCTTTACGGGAAGACTCGTTCCGGGCTATGGCGTGGCGGCTCGGCTGCTGCGCAGCGAAGGTATTCGCGTGCTCGATGAGCAACAAGTGCGAGTCTGCCTTGCCGTCAGCGCTGCAAGGCATCCGGGCATGCCGGCTGCCTTGCTCGCGGAAGCGTCCTCCGAATGCCCGACGCTCTCCACCGAGCGTCTTGTGCTGCGCCCATTTGTCGAGGATGACATTCAGGATGTGTTCGCATACTGCAGCGATCCCGACGTCGGACCGGATGCGGGCTGGGCACCTCACCGAACCCTTGAGGACGCACGCTTTTTCATCGAGGAAATCGCTTCGGCGCCACATGTATTCGGGGTGTTCGAGCGTGTCGCAGACGGTGGGTGCGGTCCTTGCGTCGGCTCGATCGGTCTCATCGGAGATCCTCAGCGGCGCAACGTTGATTGCCTCATGCTGGGCTACGCCCTCGCGAAGCAAGCGTGGGGGCACGGCTACATGACGGAGGCTTCTCGGGAAGTCATACGGTACGGTTTCGAAGAGCTGGGACTTTCGCTCATCACATGTACCCACTATGCTTTCAACGACCGTTCGGCTCGCGTCATCAAGAAATGTGGTTTCGAGTACGAAGGTGTGTTGCATGCGGTCGAAGCTTCCCCTGACGGTATCCTGCAGGATGCCGCGTTGTATCGGCTTACTGCCGAGGCTTGGCGACGTGGACGCTGATGGCTTATCGCCCGACGATGGCTCCGCAGCGTCTCGACTGCTCGAGGCGTTGGTCGCGTTCGTGCGATCGGCGGGAGAGCGGTGGAGCGTGCAGCGTATAGCGGAGTTTGCGGCTATCGCGGTAGGCGATCGGGCGGAGGTGGGAGATGCTTCGCAATACGTCTTTCACCGGGCGCGTCGCGAAGGCTATGATCTTCCCCCGTTTCCCTTGGCCGGCTGCGGAGAGATCCGCCGCTTCCTTGTCGATGAAGGTGTGAGGAATCTGCCTGAGTGGTATGCGAAGATCGGCATCGAAGGCGAGGCGTATGTACGTCTGCACGAGAAAACGCTCGTGTCGGTTCGCAGTTCGACGGGCATGCGCACCGTGCTCCTCATCGACGGGCTTCTGTATGACCGTCAGGCGGGATTCGTGCCCTTAGCAGAAAGTGATCTGGTGCGACGCTTGGACGAGGAGGAACTCATGTCGCTCATGGAATTCGTGCTGTCAGGTGTCAGGTGAGCGCGATGTTTGATGAGGGGCCTTGTGGGGGAGGGTTCGCCGGCGGATTGAGCGACGACGGTCAGCGATCGATGTTTAAGAATTCGAGCATCGCCGATCCCGCTATGCCACGGTATTTTATGTATGTGCTGTCGTGCGCTGACGGCACTCTTTACACAGGCTATACGGTCGATGTCGAGAAGCGCGTCGCCGCGCACAACGCCGGCAAAGGCGCGAAGTACACACGTAGTCGTACGCCCGTCGAGCTCATCGCGTGCGCCCGGTTCGAAACCAAGCATGAAGCTATGAGCGCCGAATACCGTTTCAAGTGTCTGACGCGTCCCCAAAAGGATCGTCTCGTGCGTTGCGCTGCGGTCGATCCGTTCGAGGAAGTGCTCCGCACCCTCATGCCCGGGGAATGCCCCGGAGACGAACTCGCAGAGAACGGGTAGCACGCTCGGCCGGGTTCATCGTCCGGCTGCGCCCGATGCACGGCTCCCTGATGCGTATGCCGATCACTAAGCTCTGCTGAGTTGTCACATCTGTCAAACGAACGTATGGCGCGTCCGCATCCAGCATTGCTCGCCCTATACCTCCGCCAACGCCTCGAGAAGTCCACGCATTTCGCGGCAGTCCTTCAGGGTGTAGCGCGCATGGGTGGGGCCTCCTCCTACTTTGATTGTCCAGGCTGTTTCCGGTGCGGCTTCGAACACGTCTTCGTCGGTACGGTCGTCTCCGGCCGCCAGCAAAAAGTCGTACATCGGATTGCGAAACCAACGATGAGCTGCATGTCCTTTGTCGACTCCGCGCGGTTTTATTTCCAGTACCTTGTTTCCATCCATGAGCGCAAGCCCCTGGTCGGCCAGCCCGTCGCTCAAGGCGTTCTTGATTTCTATCACGCGCCGCTCCGCCAGCTCCTGGCTGCACGTGCGGTAATGCCACACCAGCGAGAAATCCTTCTCCTCAAGCAGCGATCCCGGCGTGCGATCGACGAAATCGCAAAGTACCGGCCGCAGGGCCTCTTTCCACCCATCGCTCAAGGGTTCTTCGAGCATCCAGGCGTCTTCCTCTTTCCTGCGGAACCACACGCCATGCTCGGCCACAAGATCGACGGACAGCGCGCCAAGCCACGTTTCGAGCGTGTTCCGATCCCTGCCCGACACGACCACGATATCGGTCTCCTCCGAGGAGAGTCGCTCGAGCAATTCCAAAAGGCGGCTGTCCGGCACGACTCGTCCCGGATCGTCCGAGAACGGCATGAGCGTTCCGTCGTAGTCGAGCATGAGCGCGCGCCGACCCGATCCGCGGAACGCATCCAACAGCCTGACCGCTGTCGTCGGGCCCAGTAACCGCGCGCTCATACCGGCCTGCCTCTGTTTCACGCCATGCGCGGCGTCCAAAAACTCGCGAGCCCACTTTTCCGATGTGTAGCGGGCGAGTCGCTGCTGCATCGGAGCGTTGCGACGCCGCTGCTCGTCGGTACCCATGGTAAGCGCCCGTTCCATAGCCCCCACCACATCTTCCAGGTCGAAGGGGTTCACGCGCAAAGCCTCATGCAGTTCGTACGATGCTCCGGCCATCTCGGAGAGCACGAGGACGCCTCCGCCTCCATCGTGGCAGGCAAGGTACTCTTTGCAGACGAGGTTCATCCCGTCGCGCAGGGGCGTCACGAGCATGACGTCACTGACGGCATAGAGGCTTGCCAGTCGATCGAACGAAAGCGATCGATAGTAGTAGTCCACCGGGGACCAGTCCATTGTGGAATGCTTGCCGTTGATGAGGCCAACCAGCTCGTCGATCTGCTTCTTGAGCGCCCGGTACGATGCAACATTTTCGCGTGAGGGCACGGTGACGAGCACGAGCACTACGCGTCCCTCCCATTCGGGATGGCGGTCCAGGAAAATGTCGAAGGCGTGCAGGCGGTTCGGGATGCCTTTCGAGTAGTCCAGGCGCTCCACCGACAGCATCACCTTGCAGCCCTCGTGACCCTTCTCTTCGGCAAAGGCTGCGGCCGCCCTTTGCACTTCGGGTTTGCGGGCCGCCTGTCGATAGCGCTCGTAGTCGATTCCGAGCGGGAACGCGTCGACCTGGGTGAGACGTCCGTCCACTGTCAGGGCTCCGCTCGTATTCTCTACGCCTGCTATGCGCCGACAGCTTGAAAGGAAGTGCCGGACATAGTCGTACGCATGGAACCCTATGAGATCGGCTCCCAACACGCCTCGCACGATATCTTCGCGCCATGGCAGCATACGGAATGTCTCGTAGTCGGGAAACGGTATATGCAGGAAAAAGCCGATGGTCGCATCGGGCAGCTTGGCGCGCAGCAGGGTTGGTAAGAGCATGAGGTGATAGTCTTGCACCCACACCACATCTCCCGGGCGGGCCACGGCTACGATCTCGTCGCAGAATCGCTCATTGACGCGGCGGTAGGCTTCCCATTCTGCTTCGTCGAAACGAACGAACTGCGGGAATCCGTGGAACAGCGGCCAAAGGGCCGAGTTCGAAAGCCCTTCGTAGTATGCTTCGGCATCCGCGGGATCCAGAAGAACGGGTAGGCAACCGCATGCGGCCAGTCTTGCGGCCACATCGGCCTGTTCCGCCTCGTCGAAGTCTGCCGTATCGCCCATCCACCCTATCCACAAGTTGCCGTCCTGCTCATGCAGGGGCCCCAGGCCCGATGCCAGACCCCCGACGCTGCGTTCGAGTGTGATATGCCCTTCGGCATCGTGCGACGCGCGATAGGGGAGGCGGTTCGATACGATAATAAGGCGCTCTTGGGCGCTGCGGTCCAGTTCCGTTTCCATGGGTTCGCTTTCGTCTGACGTTTTTGTCATTGTAGGAAACCTCGACGGCCGGTCGCAATCCGGTTGGAGCCTTGTTGCGCGTCCGTAGCGCGTCCGTGAAGCGTCGCGTTTGCGGCTTGCATTCTGAGTCGGCGGTCGAGCAGGGCGCGCGCCGATCGTCGTGGTATCATGGGCCGCATCAGCCTTGCTCGTGGAATTCGGAAGAGGATATGCAGACCTACATCGCACATTACCGATCGCCCGCAGCCTCGGACGCCCGCGCTACGGGCCTGTTCGAGTTCGAAAGCGATGCGCGCGCCGGGTCGAAAGGCAATCTCCGCGACGCGCGGCTCAAAATGCTGGAGCTTTACGGCAAAGACGCGGTGTCGTGGACGATAGATCGCGTCGAGCGCAAACGTGCGACCAAGCAGGTGCAGGACGGCCAGCTGGAGCTTGATTTCAGACCGCCGAAAGCCGAGCGCAAGCGCGCCAAGAAAAAGGAGTGGTGGTAGGGATTCATGATGCTCCGGTGACAGCTTCGGCACGGTGAAGAAAGAGGCGAACCGTCTTTCGTGCGAAGGCGCTATAATGAGGCCCGATATCAGAAACGCTCCAACGTCCGATTTTGGCCTTCGCCGGCCGCGTCGGACGAAGGGCGCACGATTGACAGGATTCAGAAGCGACATGAAGAAAAAGCAGGTTAAATTCCTCAAGCGACTGCTCGAAACCCCATCCGCGACCGGCACCGAGATTGCTGTCGCATCGGTTCTGCGCGAGCGATTGGCCGGCGCGGCCGATGAGATTCGAACCGACGTCATGGGTTCGGTGCACGCGCGCTTAGCTGGGCGCGGCGACGGCCCCTCGTTCATGCTAGCGGCTCATATGGACGAGATCGGCCTGATGGTTACGTATATCTCGGATGACGGCTTCTTGTCGGTTGCTGCCGTGGGCGGTGTGGATGCCGCCATCCTTCCCGGCCTGCGCGTTGACGTGCACGCGTCGAACTCCCTTGAGCCTCTTCGCGGCATCGTGGGCCGCAAGCCTATCCATCTCATCGCGCCCGACGAGCGCAAGAGCGTCACTCCCATAGACAAGCTGGTCATTGATCTTGGTCTTCCCGGCAAGCAGGTGAAGAAGCTCGTGAGGGTGGGCGATGTCATCACCTTCGGCGTAGGGTTCGAGCGCTTCGGGAAAGGCATGGCCGTCTCCCGTGCTTTCGATGATAAGGCGGGCGTATGGGTGGCTGTCCGCGTTTTAGAGACGCTTGCCGAGGCGGGCCGCGCTCCTGGAGACTTCATAGCAGCGGCGACCGTGCAGGAGGAGATTGGCACACGCGGGGCGATTACTTCGGCCTACGGCGTGAATCCTGATGTGGCGGTGGCCTTCGATGTAACGCATGCTACCGACTATCCCGGTATCGAAAAGTCCAAGCACGGCGACATCGTGTGCGGGGGCGGCCCCGTGATCGCGCGTGGACCGAACATCAACCCCGAGGTGTTCGAGCGTCTCGTGACGGCGGCCGAAGCCGAAGGCCTGCCGTACCAGATCGAGGCTGAACCGAGCGTGACCGGCACGGATGCGCGGTCAATTCAGATCACCCGCGCGGGCATACCCACGGGCCTTGTATCCGTGGCGCTGCGCTACATGCATACGCCTACCGAGGTGGTATGCCTTGACGACATGGAAGCTACGGTGCGCCTCCTTGCGCGTTTCGCACAGGATCTCGATAAGAGTGCGTGCTTCGTGCCCGGCATGGAGGACTCGATCGTGGACGATGGAGCTGGGATCGCTCCGATCGACGAACATGAGACGGCGGCGCAGATTCAATTCGACGAGACCGGCGTGGAGTAGGGAGTTATGAAGCGCGAAGCGAAAACTATAGCGAGGAATCGTAAGGCGTCCCATGAGTACGAGCTCATGGAGCGTTTCGAGGCCGGCATTGAACTCACGGGCACCGAGGTTCGCTCGCTGCGCGAGAACAACTGTCAGCTCACGGACTGCTTCGCGATCATCCGCGGAGGGGAAGTGTGGTTACACAACGTGCACATCCCCCCGTTTTCACAGGGAAACATCGCCAACGTTGATCCCGATCGCAAGCGTAAGCTCCTGCTGCACAAAAAGGAGATACGAATGTTGCAGGAAAAGACGCGCGAGAGGGGTATGGCGCTCGTGCCCACCAAAATGTACTTCAAGGAGAACGCGCTCGTGAAAGTGGAGTTGGCGCTTGCCCGCGGCAAGAAGACCTATGACAAGCGTGCGAGCATGGCTGAACGCGACTCGCGCCGCGAGATCGAGCGGGCTCTCAAGGAGCGCAGCCGTTAACCGCGCTTTCCAAACGACGATCTCGACGCTTCGTGCGCTTGAGATGAGGAGGCATCATGGATCTTGACGAAGAGCTGACAGACCTCGAAGACGGCCGGCAGACCGATGCCGAGCAGATAGACGAAGAGTCCGAGATCGAAGACGTTGCCGAGTTCCAAGACGATGAAGAATTCGAGCCTGAGGCCGACGAGGAAGACCTTGAGCAAGCCTACGACGATTTCTTCTTCGCAGGAGAGGGGCCAGAGGGAGAAGGCGACGTTGACGATGAGGGCAACGACGGCGGCCTCGCAGCTGCGGCTTTGGAGGCGGAGGGCATCGATCTATCCGAGGAGGGCTTTCACATTGTCGATGAAAATGAGGCGGATTCGCTTGCGGACGATCTTGGCGGGCATGTAGCTGTTTACGGTGATGGTGAGCCGTACGAAGATGAAGGATCCATTGACGCTGCCGACGCCGAGGAGCTTGAAGATGCTCCCGGCGTCGCCGAAGGCCGTATCGGCGATAGAGAAGAGGCTGACGTCATCGAAGATCTTGAGGGAGGCCAGCTGGCGGATGCGCAAGACGCTGCTGAGGAAGCCGAGAATGCAGAGGATGCCGAAGCTGATGACACGGAGGATGTGCTGCTCGTCGAGTCTTCCGAAGAAGACGACGGCTACGAACTTGTTGAGTTAGAGCTCGATGAGGATGCTATCGTGCGCTACATCGAGGATGACGATGGGGAGCGTATCGGATTCGTCCTCATGGAGGACGGCGAGGAGGCGGAGTACTTCTACGTCGCTGAAGATGATGACGATGAGGACAGCGACGATGAGTTCGATTTCGGCATAACCAAGGAGGGCGTCGCCGAAGTCACTGGCGACATGAACGCCATCTACAAGGACGGGATAGCCGTGGCCGCCGAATTGAAAGGTGCGTTCGACGACATCAAGAGCGCGCTCGACTTCGGTTCCGTTCTCAAGAAGTAACAAGGACGCCTTATCGCTCCCAAAGCGGTGGAGTTGACCTTGTCGCCTGAAAAAACGAGCGCCCCCATCGGAATCCGAAGGGGGCGCGATCACGTGTGGTGGAGCTTATGAGAAAAACGGCGAACTCCACAAGCACCGCCAACCGCGCAGCTATCCAGCTTGATACTTGCATAGTTAGAGTATCGAAAAACTGGTTTGTTGTCGTTGGCACGTGCCAAAAATAGCAATTTCCGGTGTTTGCAAAACACCAGATGGGCGGCTTGCTGTAAGCCCGTCTAACGCCAGAAAGCGGGGCACCCCTTGTCAGGGTACCCCGCTTGAACACTAATAAGAAAGCTTCTGGCCGGGGTAGATCGTATAAGGTGCCCCAATGCCGTTCTTGCTTGCGATGGTGTGCCAGTCGATACCGAGCGAAGCGCCAATCTCGCTGAGCGTGTCTCCGCTCTTGACGGTGTAGACGCGCGCAGCGCCAACGCCCGCCCTCTGGTTGACGATTGCCTGAACCTCGCTGAAGCGGTCGCCCAGAACGTCGCTGCGCGTCGGCACAACGCCGAACATTCCGCGTTCCACATCATCTGCGAGCTGAGAAGCGGAAGCGCCGTCAATGTAGTTGATGAGGTCTTGCACCTCTTGGTAACGGTCGCCGAGCTTTTCGCGGCGCTCATCGTCAACGCCATACTCGCCGCGCATGACCGCTGCTGCAAGGTCAAGCGTCGTGCCCTCCGGCGAAGGCTCGGCGACCTCTGCGGGCGGAACGTCGGGCGCTGCCGCGCCGGACGGGTTGGCAAACTTGCCCCACGCTTCGCGCGTCATATAGGCGATATCGAGATCAAGCGGCGCGTTGAAGCCATTGAGACGGCCATTCGACGTGTACTGGTGGATTGCGCAGCTACCCCAAGCGCCGAAGCCGCCATCGGGAAGCCACGGCGAAGACTGGTAGCCGGTGCGGTTGTTGTTAGCGTACTGCGCAACCCAGAGCGCGTGATTCGGCGCGATCTTCGACCAATCCTCTTCGGTGCAAACGCTACGGCTCATATAGACGATGCAGCGAACGCCGGTCTGATCGTAGACGTAATCGAGGAACTGCTTTGCCTTGTCGGTTCCGATGCGCCCATACATCTCATAATCGAGAACGGGAATGCCGTTGCCGAAGTAGTTACGGCAGCTTGCGACGAAGTGCTTAGCCTGAGCTATGGGGTCTTCTCCGTTCATGAAGTGATAGAAGCCCCAGAGCTTGCCGAGTTTGATAGCCTGCTGAATCCACGGGTCGCAGGTGTTGTGAACGATGGTGGTTCCCTCTGTCGCCTTGCAGATAACAAAATCGCAAGGCACCTGCGCGAGGTCAAGCCCGCGCTGGTAGTTAGAAATATCAATGCCGTTGAGTGCCATAGAAGCCCCCTCTGATGCAGTAGAAGTAGTGAAAATCGACCTGCTCTAGCTCTTCGAGCGTGAAGGCGCGCGCTGAGTTCCCAGCGCTCGCCGGGTCGCGTATCCAGTAGCCGTCATCGTCGGCGCGCCAGATAAGCACGACGTGCCCGCCGTAGTCCCTATCGCCGAGCGTTCCGCTCATGCCAGCGAAGGCAAGCCACCCATCGGACACGTTTTGAAGGACGGGTGCGAGATCGTAAGAAATCGGCGTGCTCTCGATGCCGTATTCCGGGTAATGCTCGGCAATCCACGCGCAGAACTTGCCGGGGTCGTTAACGCCATCGGTAAGGCACGTGTCACCCACGAACGATGCGAGCGTGAGCGGCGTAATGTCCTGAAGCGTCATGTATTTGACAGCCATAGCGGCGCATGTAAGGCCGCAGCCGTGGTCGCCGATGGTGCCGCCCGCATATGGTATGTAGTCCCATTGCGGGTCGGTCTGAAGCCATATCGGCATGCTGTTACCCTCGGCAATCGGCCTATCGGCAACGATTGCTAGGCGGTCTTCCTCAGCGGCAGCGTAGCCCTCTTCGTGCGCTTCAGCGAGCGCGCCCGCGTCGCTCTCGATATGGCCGACGATGAGCCAGCCGCAGAAGAGCATTGACGCGAGCGCGCCGGAAAGCACGAGGGCGACAGCCTTTAGCCTACTCATCGCGCTTCGGCTCGGTGTAGGTGAGCGCTTGCGCGGAATCGCCAACGCCCGCCGTGGTCGGGTCGGTCACGATGCCAAGAATCGCGAGCACGGCGAAAAGCGCGTTGATGATCGCGGCCAACTGCTCGTTCAGAACTCCAAAGTCCCACTGGTAGCCGAACGGCGCGGCGACCACCTGCACGAGCAGCAGGACGGCGGGAATGAGAGTAAGCCAGAACGTCTTGTTCTTGATTCGTGCAGTGAAGTTAATCATTTCAGTTCTCCTTTTCATAGATGAGGTCTACGCGGTCGTAGATGTGATCGACCTTGTTTGCCATGTCGTGCGAGTGCTCGCGCGATTCCCTGATTTCGTCGTGCAGCGCCGCCGTGGAAGCCCTGAGAGATTCCATAGCTGCTTGCAGCCCTTCCGAAATGTTGTTGCTACGCTCCATCTGCGCAGCGATGCGGCCTTCCATTTCCGAGCGCTCGCGGTCGCGCTGCGCGCGCTCGTTGAGTTCGTCGCGCTTGCGCTCTTCGCGCTTCAGCTCTAGTTCTGCCTGCCGCGCCGCGTTTCGCTCTTCAAGCTCTGCCTTGCGCTCGTTGTTGCGCTGGTACTCGTTAAGCAACTGCTTTGCGAGTATTCCGAAACCGATAGCAACGAGGAACGCGAAGAACCATTCGGCACCGAAGGCCGCTGCATGGTCTAAAACGCTCTCCGCCACGTCAGCCCTCCGTCACCTCTCGCCAGACGGTTTCTGTGCCGACAGCCCCCGGCTCCCAGACGTTGTTTGCAACGAGGGATTCCCAGACCTTGCCGTTGTGCTTGACGCGGGCACCGAGCGGGTAGGGATTCGTAGAATCGGGCTGCACCCATTCGGGCACTTCCTCTGTCGGCGTGTCGGGCGTGCCAGCTTCAAGCACCTGCGCCCAAAGGCTCGGCGCTGCCGTGGGTGCCCAATCGGTCTGCGACGTGTGCGCCTGAAGGCACGTGTAAAGCTCGCCCTCATAGCTCACGCGCTCGCCCTCGGCGTAGGCGCGGCCGTTGCTGTCCCACGCGGCGAAGAGCGCGGCGGCTCGGCTCGCCACGTCGGTTGAGAGAGACGGCGCTTGTGTCTTGTAAATCGCGATGATCGCGCGCACCATGCTCTCTTCGTCTTCGGTGAGTGCCATTTGTTGCCCCTTTCTCTCGGTAACGAAAAAGCCCCCGCGTCTGCGAGGGCTTTGGTACCTGATAGTGTGTGTTCGCTCTTAGCTGAAGAGCTGCTTATAGAGCGCGTCCATGCGCCTTACCGTCTCGTGAGCGTCAAGCCGCTTCATGCCTCCGCGCCACGATTGGTAAGACTGGTTGACTTGCTCGACGGTCATAACGCCGCGAGCGACCAGCGCCGCTTGCTTCTTCAGCTTGCGCCGCTGCCGCGTCACGGAAGAGCGGCAAGGGCGAACAACCACCTTTTCACCCTCGCCATATGAAAACCTCTTCTTCAGGAAAACGAAGCCGCGCGACAGCTTCACTACGCGCGTCTTCTTGCGGTTGATGATGATTCCCAGATCGTCGCAGAGCGCTTCGATGCGCGAAAGCGCGTCCCAAAGCGTCTGCTTGTCAAGCGCGATGCAATAGCTATCGTCCATGTAGCGACCGCTCGCGAGGATGCCCGGAAGCGAAAGCATCAGATGGTCTATCGGCGACGGCAAGGCCACCGCTAGAATCTGGTTCGGCTCGCTGCCAAGACCAAGCCCGCGCGCACCGTGAGCGTCTATCTGGTCGCCCATGACGCGCTTAACGCGCTCATCGTCAATGGCTCTGTCAATGATGCGCTTGCAAGCGTCGTGGTCGATGTTCGCGAAATAGTCCGAGAAATCGACCTGCAAGATGTAGCCTTCCGCCCCGTGCTTTCGCCGGTGGGCTACAAGCTGACGCTTCATGCGCTTGATTGCGTACTCGGTGCCGCGCCCCTTCACGTTTGCGGCGCATCCCTCTGTCAGGGTAGGCCAGATCGCGGGTGCGAGCGCGTGACGGCTTAAAGACTTCTGTATGACACGCTCCGAGAAGTGGACAGAGCAGATATGACGAAGCTTTCCGCGCTCGAAAAGGTCAAACTCGATGAAGCCGCGCCGGAAGTCAGCGCCCGTGAGCAGGTCGCGGCGCGCCCGCATGATGTTTGGCATGACACGCCCCATGTAGCGCTGGACGCTTGCCTTCCAGCGAACGCCCGCAGCAGCGCCGTTCGCCGCGCTGTATAGGTTATCGAGGTCTGCGACGGCTTCTAGCGTGCATCCTTCGATGCGCCTAGCCCTATTCTCCGCGCGCTTGGCATCTCGCCTTGCGCGGCGTGCTACGCGTCGCTCTTCAGAGTTCATGAGGGCACCCCGCGCGGCTTGCAGTCGGCATCCAGCAGCCGCTTGACGGTTGACCATGAAACGCGGTCGGAAGCCGAGAACCGCGCCATGCAAGCAGCGAACGGCAACCGTCGCGGGGTGCATATTTACGGGCGCATGCCCGATGGTCGCCCCTTCCTTCCTCAAATGCACGGCGCGCGGCGCTTACGGCCGCGTGGTCTGGCAAAGCTTGGGAATCACGGCAGCGGGCGTATCCAGTCGTTCGTCGGCGCGTTGTTGTTGGCATTGCCGTTGTTGTTGACATTGCACGCGTTGGACGAAGAACCACCCATGACAGACCGCAGCCACCAATTGACGCGACGATTTCCAAGGGACAACTCGCGAACATTTTACCCCTTTCCTATGAGTTTCACGCCAGCGCGAGCGCCCTTTATCAGCTTAATGTCGCTGTCGATTCGGTCTAGGATTCCTTCGAGCCGCGCGGCCTTGATGGGAAGCCCCATAGTCAGAAGGCTTTGCATGTCTTGGTAGAGCTGGTTTAGATCTGCCAGCGCAAGCGTCATGTAGCGCTTCCGCTCATCGACGTTGCGCGCCGTGTTCGGATAGAATGCGTCGGCCTTAACCAGATTGAAGACAACGCTTCGCGCCGTCTCTGCCATAGGCACCGCGAAGATGAAGCGGTAGGATTTCGGAACGTCGCGCGACGTTACAAGGCGCGTCACGTCGTTTCTGATCGCAACCGCCGTGTTGAAATACTCGAAAGAGCTTAGGTTGCGGTTGCGCATGTATACGCCGCTCACTTCGCGGCACCTCCTAATCTGCGACGGTTGGCGCATGCGCAAGGCATGCGCCAGCGCGGTACTGTGTACGGCTTATCAGCCTATGAGGAAGCACGGCAGCGGGCGTATCCAGTCGTTCGTCGGCGCGGTGTTGCTGGCAAGGCCGTAGTAGTTGACAATGCACGCGGTGGACGAAGAACCACCCAAGACAGACCGCAGCCACCAAGAGACGCGACCGCCCGCGATGCGGCTTGCCGTATCGCTGAAGATGGGGAACTGGCTATCGAAGCCGACAGAGTAGCCCTTGGTGCCCCATACCGGACAGCCGTAAACCTCCATCTCTGAGGGCGACCAGACCTTGCCCAAATCCGCCCAGCTCCAACCGCTCGATTCGGTGAGCTTTTCGCTCGAAGAATAGCGCTCTTCGAGAAGCACGCGCTGCGCCATGATCGCGTTCTGAAGCGCGGTCGGCAGCGCTGGCAGGAAGTCGTTGATTTCCCAGTCGTGCAGCTTCGAAACCAAGTAAGGGTGCTTTTCCTCGGCGGTACCGTTGTTGTCGTTCGTATCTCGCCACTGAAGGTAGCTGGTGTTTGATGCCTTGTCTCCGGTGACGCTCACGGGCGCGAGCGGCACCATGACGATATGGTGCCCCTTCGCTGTGTCGCCGCACTGGTAATAGTGGTCGATAGCGCCGATGCGGTAGCGCACCGTCTGCGACGGCACGTTAGCGCCCGCCGTGATGGGAACGTCGATGTAATCGCCGATACGAAGACCGGCGAAGTTGGCGCTTCGAGCGCGGTTCCGAAGCCATGTGTAAACGTCGGTGCTCCCGATCTCGCTTGCGAAGACCGAAGCGAGCGAGCGACCGCCGTATGCGTTGATGATGTGCTGCCGGTCGTATTCCTCGGCAGTCGTTACGGCGTTCGCCGTGTTGCGCGCAGAAGAATCCTTCAGATTGTAGGCGGTTCCGCCGATAGAGAACTTCGACAAGTCGGCCATTGCTTTTCTCCTTCCTTAGTTGAGCGTCGCCGTCTCGCCGCTCACGTTCGCCTGAGCGACGGTTACGGTCTCGCTAGAAAGTGCAGTGCGTCTGTTGGTGGGCATGTACGCAGTTTCGCCAAGAACTATGTAGCCGTCCTGTAGCTCCACAAGCGCCGTCGCAAGCGTCGCGTTCTCTTCGCGCAGCTCTTGCACCTCGTCATCTGAGGGCGGCTCGATAGAAGCGATAGAGTTTGCGATGTTAAGCGCGTTCTGCGCAGCGGCGGTGGCATCCTCCGCCGCGCCGTTTGCCGCAGCAGCGGCGGCGTTGGCACTTGAAGCGGCAGTGTTCGCCGCGCTCGCGGCGGCGTTGGCGTTGGATGTTGCCGCGTCGGCGTTCTGCTTGGCGGTGTTGGCGGCTGATGCCGCGTTGTTCGCAGCCGTGGTTGCAGCGTCGGCGTTCTGCTTGGCGGTGTTCGCCTCCGAAGCTGCGCTTGTCGCCGACGCTGCGGCATCGTTTGCAGCCTTCGCGGCGTTGGTCGCGCTCGTAGAAGCCGAGTTCGCCTTGCTCGCGGCGCTGTTCGCCGCGCTGGCCGCGCTGTTGGCTGAGCTTACGGCCTGATTGCCACGGTCGATGAGGTCTTGAACGGCATCGTCCCAGTTCTGCGCGGGCTGCTGCCCGTCAAGAGCGCTGCGCAGGATTTCGATAGCGAACCGCTCCGTTGAGTAGGTGTTTCCGCCCTTCGTTATCGTGAAGTAGGCTTCGTCGGTGTAGCCGGGGACGCTGCAAAGCTTGGATTCGTCAACCGTGATCGTGGCGGCGTTGCCGCTGACTGAGCATTGCCCGCGATAGTAGTTGCGCTTGTTCGGCAGAAGCGCCACGAGCCACACCGTAGCGCCCGAAAGCGAGAACTCGGCTCCGTTGTCGTAGATAAGCGCGTTGATGGTCGTTCCGCCATCGTCGCCCTGACCCACCTTAATACAAGTTCCCGCTCCCTCCTTCGAGATATCGAGTTCAAGCGTCCGCGTGTTGCTCATTGCGCGCCGCCTTCCTCGCCGGTTCCGTAGGCGAGTGCGCGGAGGGCTTCGAGCGCTTCGGCGAAGCTCATAGCAGACCGCGCCTTGCTAGACACGGGCTGCACGTCCGCACTCGCGGCGACGGCTGGCACGCTCGCGGCCAGAGCATCGAATACGTCAACGACAGCTCTAACCCTGTCATCGACGTATATGGGCTGAACGATGGTGAACGAGCCTTCGCGGTTCTCAGGCTCCTTTACGTCGTCAACGGGAACGATGGAACGGCTTCCATCATCGTCAACGGCGATGAATACAATTCCGCCCTCAGCGGCTTTCTTAAGAAGCTCGCTGTCGTACTCAGTAATGACTGCTTCCGAGTTGCTTAGCGGGTCGTGAGCAACGTAATAAATAGTCGCCATGAAATACCTCCCTAGTCCAGTCCGCAGTATGTGCATAACCCGTTCTTGAAGTTGATGGATCGCGTTTTCCAAGACCAAGAAATTGTTCCGTCTCCGTCATCTCTAATCTCGCTAATGTACGTGACACTCGAATCTTTCGTTGTGCAGATGGTCGCTGTCGTACTCTGATTGCTTGATACGGCAGTCGAAATCTGCGGCGAACTGATGCGCACCGTTCCTTCTGCCGTAATCTGAATGCCGCGATACTTGATTGACGGATCGTCAATGTTGTACGAGTGGGCGGAGAAGTCAATCTTTCCTATCTGCGTGCTGTTCTCATACCCGTAGATAGCACCGCTGACAATGCGAAGAAGGTTCGACACCGTACCGCATTCGAACGTTCCGCTTGCGTTTATGTTGTTCGCGGTCATGTAGTTAGTCGTGAGCTTTCCCGTGCTCAGGTTCCACGTGTTACGCCCCAGACGGTCGCTGATCGTGCCGGTCTCGATGTAGGTAGCGTTGATATAGAGCAGACCGCCGCTTAGGTAGATTCCCTGCGTAGCGCCGTTGTTCGTCAGCCGGTTGAAAACCTCACGTTGCGTGAGGGAATCGTCCAGCTCGTCCACCTTGTCTTGCGCTTGCGCCTGCTCAATAATGCTCTTCGCCTGACGGGCTGCTGAGTTGTACGTCTTGATGGTATCTGAATAGTCGCTGTATGCGATTTCGTAGAGCTGCATAGCGTCCGACAGCTCTTCAGCCGTCGTTGTCCCAAGCACGTTTTGGATGCGCAGTTCTAGCTTCGCATGCGTGCCGTTGACACTAAACACCGCTTCGTACTGAGTTCTGAGAACTTGCTTGAATTGGTAGTTGAGGTATTCGCTGTTGTATAGGCTTTCGTACTCGTTTTCGAGGTCTACGCGCTCCTTCTCGACGGTCTGCATGATCTTAGACACCGCCGCGTGCTCGGCTTCCGTTATGATGCCGTCTTCGGCTATGCCGTCCATCGTCTTATCGAGTTCGTCAAGCCCGGTGAAAAGGTCTTCAACGCTCGTGTCGCCCAGTTTCGCGCCAGCGGAAAGCGAGAACTCGCCGCTGGTCAAGTCCCAGAAGTTGTTTCCCTTCTCGTCGGTCAGCAGACCGGCGCGCACGCGGTCGGCCTTCATGGTTCCAGCGTTGATAACGTCGGCAGTAACCATGCCACCCGTGAAGAACGTTCGCCAATCCCATTGACCGTCTGACGTAAGGCCAGCAGCCAACCGCTGACCGCGACCGTTGACGTTGATAGCCCACATGTCGGCGGTTGACTTGACCGGCAAACCCGTTTCGGGGTTCAGCGGTACGTTGCTCCAAATCTCGCCCAGCTCGAACGTCTCGACATGGTAGGTGCCAACCGCGTTGAACTGAGCGTTGAGCGCCTGCTGAAGCTGAATTAGCCACGATACCGACGTGCCAGCCGCAGCGTCGTAGAGCGCGTTTTGCTGGCTGTTGCTCTTCAGGGCGTTGTTGACGCTCTGCCACATGTCGGCCATCGTGTCCGTAAGCGTGCCGAACGTCACGGTCGCGTCGCCGGTGAGCAAGTCGCGCTCAATCTGAGACACGCGGCCATGAAGGCGCACGCCTTCGGCAGAAAAGCCCTTGTCGATGATCGCAACGTCATCGCCCACGCCCACGCCCTCCCATGAGCGCCCGAATGCGTAAAGGTCGATAACCGAAGCGGTGTAGGTTACTTTCGGCTCCTTCACTTGCTCTAGGTAGTCTTTCGTTTCCTGCAAGAGCTGCGCCGCGTCCTCGCACTGCTCGTTGACGTATGACGCAACGGCGGGCAGAATGCCGCCCTCGCCGTCAGGGTGTCCCCAAACGGTAGTAGCTTCGGCATCCTCCACGTAGTCTTTGCCGTTGTTAATGTCGCCGAAAGTGAGACGGCGACCGTAGCCGCCGCCCTCAGTCTCAACGCCCTTGCCGTAACCGTAGACGCGAGTTTTCGGGTTGTCGCTCGCAACGGAGCGCTTGACGGAAACGAGGTCTTTAGTCCACGTGAACCGCTTAGCGCTACTCTGGTTGCCGCGCTTGGCGCGCACGCCCACGCGGCGGCTAACGATGCTCGCGCCGTCGTGGACGATAAGAGTTTCAAGCTCGCCGCCCCACGTCTCGATGATTCCGGCCAATCCCTCACGCACGCTCTCATGGTAGAAGGTGCGCGAAGCGCTGCCGCCCTGATCGCACGTGCCAACCTCCCAGCGCGTGTCTGCGAGGATTGACGCGAGGGCGACCGCGACGCTGCCGGAAGGCCGCTTATCGTCCAGCCAGTCATCCCACGTCTCGTTCACCGAGTTGATGCAGATGGCTTGCGTTTCAGGCGCGCCGTCATCGTCGTGTACCCTGTCGATGGTGTCAACGATGTGTTCGTGACACGTGCCCTGAAGGTCAATCCAAACTATGCGGTCGCCCTTCACGAGGTCTTCGGCGCACGTGATGCCCAGCTCGTCGGTTCCGTCCAGCGCGTCGGTGTGCGTTGCGGCGCTCACCGTGAGCCGCCCCAGATTGTCGCCCCAACGGCTGAAACGGGTGAAGCCTATGCGTCTAATTAAAGCCATCGTTCCACCCACTCTAGTACCGCCGTGCCGCTGGTGATGTTCAGGTGGCACCGCCCGTTGATTTCGAAGTAATCCGAATCAATCGTTACCGGCGCGGTCTGGTTGTTAACCGTCGCGTGCTCGGTCGCCATGTCAAGCCTGATGGTGCTTGAAGACGTGAGCGCGGTGTTGATAGCCACGAACTCGCCGGTATCGACGTTCGTAATCCGCCACGCGCTGCCAGCGGAGGGCTTCGCCGTGACCTTCAGGTAAGCGGGGCGGTTGCCGCCAGCGTTTACGTAGACGTTGCCCGCCGAAACCTCCATGCGGCGCTTCTGCCCGTAATAGTCGGGGTCGCCGACATGGAAAGTCACGGTGGTTGTCGGGCAATCGTCCGTGATCTCGTCTAGGTCGGTGCTGCCGCTCACGATTGCGAGCAGGTAGCGCGTCGGGTCATCGGGAAGGTAGAGCGGCGCGGGTTCTTCAGTCCAGAGAGCCGCCGCGAGCTTGTGCCGCATCTCCGCGACCTCGCGGCGGTCTTCAGTCCTAAGCCAAATCTCAACGGGGAGGTCGTAGCCGCCACGGTAGGCGCTCTTGAAAACCTCGCCGTGCCGCCCCGGCACGCTCTCGAACGTCGCGTTGACGGTCGCCATGATGGGGCGGCGCACCTTGCAGTAAACCAGCTTCGATAGGTCGGTGCCGTTGAAGATGATTCGGTCGTGCTGGTTCCTAGTCCGTCTAAGTTGCAACTGGCACCCCCCTTTGCTTCAGCTTGCTTGCGATGCCAGCGCCGATCTGCTGGCCTGTCTCGTATGCGTCCACTCCGTCAGCGACCGTGGCGTAAACCGTCACGGCGACGTTAACGGGCTGGCTCGGCGCGTCGGCGAACCGCGAGAAGGCGCGGTTTACCGATGTTTCGATGAAGCCTTGCAACTGCTTCTCAGGCGCGATGAACTCGCCGCCAGCTTCGCCAACGCCGACGATTGAAGGCTCATCGAAGTAGCCGCCGCGCGCGTACCAACTGATGCTCACGCTCGGTAGCGAAATCGGGCCAAACTCGTTCCAGCTGACGTTGAAGTGCGGAAGCTTTGGCTTCGGAATGCTTATCTTGATTCCGCCGAAGGCGTTCATGATCTTCTGCGGAATGCTCGAAATCGCGTTCCATGCGCTTTCGATAGGGTTCTCTATGAAGCCCCGAATGCTGTTGAACACGCCCTGCACCTTCGAGCCAAGGCCGGGGAATCCCAGCTTGTCGCCGATGTGGTCGGCGATGCTAACCGCCGTGCTCTCGGCAGCGTCAAGCTTCGAGCCGATGTTGTCTTTAATCGCGTTGAAGGCGTTTGCCGCTTGGCTCTTCGCAGTCTCCCAGTCGCCGTTCATTGCGGCTTGCAGAGCGCCAGCCGCTGAGCTGCCAACGGTCTTCGCGGTGTTCATGTCGTTCTGCACCGTGGAAGCGATTTGCCCAAAGGCCGAATCGGTGTTGCCGGTTAGGTTGTTCCACCAGTTAGACACGGTATCGACCGCGCCTTGTGCGAGGTTCCCGACGTTGGTTTTAAGATCATTCCAAGCGTTCGAAGCGCCGGTTTTGATGTTCTCCCAAGTGTCGGAAGCGCCTTGCTTCAACTGCTCCCACTTCTCGCCAACGCCGGTGCAGAAATCCGAAACGCCGGTGCTGACCTGCTCCCAGATTCCGCCCCAGAACTCAGGCACGCCAGCGAAGAAATCCTGCACGGCTTGCCACTTCTCCGAAATCCAGCCGGTGAAGTCAGACCACATCTGCTTACCGGCCTCGGTCTGCGTGAAGAACCACGTAAGGCCAGCGACGGCGGCGGACACGGCGGCAACGCCAAGGCCGATAGGATGCGCGGCGATAAGCCCGGTAAATCCCGTCCAGCCGCTAGAGAGCGTGCCGGTGAGCATGCTTCCAAGACCGCCCGCCTTGGTGACGATGTTAGAGAAGCCGGTTCCGATCTTGCTTAGAA
The DNA here is from genome assembly GCF_963929405.1 of Enteroscipio rubneri. Classification (NCBI taxonomy): domain Bacteria; kingdom Bacillati; phylum Actinomycetota; class Coriobacteriia; order Eggerthellales; family Eggerthellaceae; genus Enteroscipio; species Enteroscipio rubneri. Next base: position 392,696 of record NZ_CAWVIN010000001.1, read on the forward strand.
AGCCCGTATCGCCCATGAGCTTCTTAGCGCCGCCCCAAAGCTCGCCAGCGGTCTTGAAGGCGCTTCCCACGCCCTCTGCGGCCTCCATCGTCTTACCAATGGCGGTTGTCACGCCGCCGAAGGCGACGGCTCCTAGAGCGAGGTTGTTAACAAGCGTCTGCTGCTCTGGCGACAGGTTCTTGTACCAGCCCGTGACGGCTTCGAGCGCGGGCGCGAGCGTGTTAAGAAGGCTCGTGCCGATCTCGGTAACGGCGGTCTTGACGGGCAAGGCCGCTTCGCCGAGTTCCTGCATGCTCTGGTTCATCTCGTTCTGCGCGTCGCGCGAAGCGAGAAGGTCTTTGTTCGTCTCTTGGTACTGCCGCCCCGCGTCCGCGTAAAGCCCGGTAAGCGTCTCGGTGATGAGCTGCGAACGCTCCTGCTCGCTGCCGCACGCCGCGAGCGCGGCGTTGAACGCGTCTTCCTTCGTCTGGCCTTCTGCGACCGCCTGATTGAAGGCAGCCTGCGCCGAAGAGTGCCCGGAAAGCGCGGCGCTCCATTGCTCGGCGGATGCCGTAGACCAGTTGAGCGCGTCGGCAAGACCGCCCGTGACCGTGCCGGTGTGCGCCGTCTCCTGCGCGGCTTCCGCGAGGTTTTCAAGTGGCAGAGCGTCGCCGAACGTGGCGTAAGCGCCAGCCGCATATTCGTCCACTGCTGCAATTCCTGCTCGTTGGTGGTCAGGCGCGCGAGGTTCTGCGAAGCCTCGGTTGCCGTGTCGCTCTGCCCAAGGATGCGGTAGAACATGGCGTAGGTTGACGAAGCCTGCTCGGCTGTTCCGCCAGCGCTCACCCACGCGGTTTCGAGCTGGCCGCTCTGCTGTATGGCTTCCTCTTGGCTCGCCGCAAGCCCGGTCAGCGCCGTTGCCGCGCCGACAACCCCGCCGGATATGGCGGTGCCCGCGCTCGAAACCTTGGAACCGGCGCTAGATATGCTGTCGGCGTTGTCCTCGATAGCCTGACCGAGCTTGCCAATGGCCGTCTTTGAGCCTTCGGCCTGACGCGCGGTGTCCGCAAGCTCGGTGCCGTAGCTGTCAAGCTGGCGCTCGCACCTCACTATCGCGAGCTTAAGGCTGTCGTACTGCGCTTCTTCCTGAGCCGTGAGCTTAGCGCCGCTCTGCTTCTTGCTTTCAAGTTGCTGAAGAGCCTGCTTATACATGTCAAGCTGCTTCTTTGTTTCCTCAACAGACTTGTTGAGGGCATTCATCTTAAGCTCAAGAAGATCGGCGTTGCTTGGGTCGAATTTCAGCTCTCTGTTCACGTCCCGAAGGTTGCTTTGGGCGTTGCGCGCTTGCTTCTGAACGGATTTCAGCGCATCTTGAAGACCCGTCGTGTCGCCGCCGAACTTGATAACAAGACCCTTGTAGGAAACAGCCACGTAATCACCCCTCTTCGGTTGTCAAAGTACCATGAGTGCTTGAAGCAACGCGCCCTCGCGGGTGCGCTGCCGTCAAGAACTCACTTCACGTCATGACCAGAACGCGGCTTCGGCCTTGCGCGCCTTCTCGTCCTCGTCGTAGTGCGCCGCAGCGTCGGCGTAGAACGCGTTGATCTCCAGCAGGTCTTGAACCTGCCGGTAGCTCATCATCTGAAGGTCTGAAAGCGTCAGCCCGCATTGCTGGCAGTTGTAGATGTAGCGCGCGTCGCACGCGTCTTTCAGGTTACTTGGAAGCGGCGGCGCCGGTCTTTTCGGCTTCCTCGGCTTCCACTGCATCTTGCTTCGAGCTTGGAAAAAAGTTGTCCCTCACGATCTGCATCACGTCGTGTGCCCAACCGTCCGCGCGCTCCAAGTCGAAAGCTTCTGCCGGGAACGCGGAAACCCAGTCATCGAACTTCTCATCGAACTTCGGGTTCGCGGTCTTGATGCACGCGTAGAAGATTTCGAGAAGCGGGACGATGGGCGGGAAACCGAACTTGTCCAGATTCTCCAAGATCGCGCCGGTGTCCTCGTTAATGTCCTTCGGGCGCATGGTGCCGTTGGGCTTCACGACGTTGAAGCATCGAGAGAACGCAATCGGCGTGAACGCGTTGAAGGTCGCTTCGAACTCATTTTCGCCAACCTTGATAACCATTCGCAACCTCCTACTCGGACGGGGTCTTGTGCGCAAGCTCGATATCGACCGCATCAAAGAAGGTGTCGTAATCGGCAAGGCCGGTGAAGCTGTCATAGCCGCTCGTGCGAATGTCGGTGCTCGGGATGGTGACGGGTCGCCACGTGAACGGGTAATCGAGCTGCGTAATCTCCGGCGTATCCTGAATGGTGTTAAGCTCCTGCGTCGGCTTCGAGAGCTGGCACATGAGAAGGCAGCGGCGGCGACCGAGCACGTGCCCCGGCTGCTCGCACATGAAGGCGAACTTTTTAGGCGTTCGGTCTGCGCTCAGGATGGTTCGCCCGTCCTGCGCGATCTCGTAGCCCACGAGGTCTGCGATGAGCTGGCGAAGATCAGCCGTCCCCTCGGTGTCGTAGAAGCTCATGGTGCCGCTTCCGCCGTTGTCCTGCTGCTTGTCAAGCCAAACCTCGTTGTCGGCGTAGCTAGAAGCCGTCTCAACGGTCGGCTCCATGCTGATAGCGACGGTGCCCGCGACGTGCACGGGGTCTTCGTAGGTAAGCGCGTCTTCGTCGGTGCAGATCGCGAAATGCGAGTTCTTCACGCCGAAGAATCCGTTTCGTGCCATTTGGTCTCTCCTAACTCTCGGCGACGTTCACGGTGAACGCCGCTTCGGTAAGCTCTTCTGAATCAATGTTCGTGATGCTCAGCATGAACGGGCACTCTGCGGCTTCGAGCGCATCGCGTATGCGTTTCTCGGTCGCGTAGTCGCGGTGCCGCGTGTAGAGCGCGATATCGTAGGGCATCCACGAAAGGTAGGTGCCGTTGTCCGCGTAGGCCGCTTCGTTGTAGCCCGCGACAAGGCAGATGAAGGGCGGTGCCGGTTCCTCACCGTCAGCGAAGCGCTGGTTAGCCCACGGGATGCCGAGCGAATCGAGAACGCCGCAGAGCGCCTTTAGCTCAATCATCGTCCGTCGCCCCCCATCTCCGCGAACTCTCGCGCCACTTGGTCTGCAACCTTCCTGATAACGCCGTCGCCGGGAACGGTGCCGTAATCCTCGCCAGTCTGGTTCGTGATCTGGTGGCCGTTCTCCAACAGGTGCGTTAGCTGGTATCGCCGGTTGTGCACGGTGCATTCGGTGCCCGTCTCATCGGTCTTAACGTCGGCCTTCCAGCCCTTCTTGTAAGCACCGGTGCGCACCTTGCTTTCTTGCTTCAACAGCTTTACGGCGCGCCTTCCTGCTTCGCCCGCGTTCTCAGCGAGCGCGGAAACGTTGTCTTCCACGCACTCTTTCATGCAGCTGCTTATGAACCGCTCGATGCTCTGCTCAGCCACGGTCGCCCACCACCTCAGCGAGCGTCAGGCGCACGAAGTCGGGGCTTGACCTGTCAACGCGCGCGACCGTGAGCCGCGCGCCGTCGAACTCGACTAGCCGCTCACCTTCGTATGCGCTCTTGCGAATCTGCAATACGGCTTCGGGGTGTACGCCAGCGGCAGCGGCGGCGTAATAGGCCGCGTCGCCCATAGAGAAGACGTTGCAGAACACCTTGCGCTTTGTTTCCTCCGTCTGCTGCACGCCGTATTCGTCCTTCTTGACGGTCTTAGCGATGAGCTGGCACGTGCCAGCCCACATGCTCATTTCACGCCCCCGAACTCCGAGCTGCCGCGCATCATGGTTAGCAAATCGTCGAAGCTCTGAGTAAGGCGGTCGGCATCGGGGTTGTCCATGCCGAAGGTCGCCTTGCAGTAGACCTTCACCGCGAGCCGAACCGTGCTGTTCGAATCGTCGGCGGCTACGGTATCGGCAACGCCGCCCGCGCGCATCGCGGCGCGGGCGGCTTCGATGAGGTCTTCGATCTCAGCGTCAAAGTCGGTGCAGTCGGCGGGAATCCTCAGCGCTTCGCGGCACGCGTCAAGCAGCTTCGGCTTCTCTGCCATCTGTCACCACCTCGTTACTTTGCGGCGGTGCCGATGGTGAGCTGGCCGAAAGACTTAGGCACGACAAGCCGCCGTCGAAGAGCAGGTATCCGTCAAAGCAGCGCTTCTGCGTACCCGGCTCGACGTAGGGCGTAATGTCCACTCCGTCGAAGATGTTTCCACGGAACAGGTCGGGATAGCCCGCCTTGATGATACCGTCCGCCATCGAATCGTCGCGCTTAACGAGCTTGCCGAAGATATGACCCTCAACGGCGGGGTCTTCGGTCTTCTCGTCCACGAAGTAAGAGCGCCCGTTGGCATCCTCGACCATAGCAATGTGGTTCCAAATAGTGTTGCCGTTGGCGTAGATAATGCAGCCCTTCGGCGCGGGGTTGCCGTAGGTGTAGAGCAGGCCAAGAAGCTTGGTGATATCCGCCTTGGCAAGCGTGCCAGCGGTGGCGCAGTTAATCTTGTTGCCGGAATCCATGCCGAGCGTGCCGTCAACAGTCTTGGCGTGGACACGCGCGTTGGCGGCGACGGCAAGGCGCGCGCCAGTCTCGTTGACGATGTACTGCTCAAAGCCGTTGATAGACTGAACCGCCATCTTGCGGCTCATCTTGACGGTCTTCTTGATCTCCTCGCCCGTAAGGGTGATGGTGTCGAACTCGTTCTGCTCCTCATCGGTGGGCGCTGCGCCCTCATCGGTCTTCGCCGCGTCGCCAGCCTTGATGCTCTTATGGCGGATAAGCTCGAACTGATGCGGGAAGTTGTCCTTGTGGATGTCGCCGTAGAGAACAGCCGTGTTGTCAATCAGCGTGAAAATCTGCGTCTGAAGCTCGACGGGGATAACCGCATCGGTGTTGCTGGTCAGATGCGTAAACGCCGTGCGCTGCTCGATAAGGTGGTTGTACGCGTCGCGCTCAACCTGCGTAAGCTCGGTGCCACCGATGAGCTGCACGCCGGAACGGCTGGCAATGTCCTTCACCCACGCGCGGCGGGCGGCGGCGTTGTAGTCGGTGGTGTCGCGCACCTGCGGAAGGGCACCGCGAGCGCTCGCGGAAGTCCCCAGCGGCACGGAATCGACACGGCGGGCGGTGCCGTTCTCGATAGCGGCGCGCGCAGCTGCAACGGTCGCGGTGTGGCTGTCGCGGCGCTGAGCGGCGGCGGCGTTGCGCTTCTCGATCTCGGCGGTAAGCGCGCTCATGCGCTCTGCGTCCTGCTCGGTCGGCTCGGTGTCGGTGCCGTCATCGGCCTTGTACTTATCGACAAGACCCTGAAGCTCGTTAAGCAGGTCATCCATAGTCATCTCGTCCATCGTTCTAAACCTTTCTGCTCTTGGCGATTGCCAGTGTCGCCCTCGCAACGGCAAGGGCACTCTTACGGCGCGCAAGCTCCTTGCGCGACTGCTCAATCGCTCCGTTGAGCAGGTTTCTTGCTGATATCTCGGTGTTCGGGTCAGCCGGAAGGCTGACGGCGGACACGTCGAAAACCTTTTTGACGCGCGTAATGGTCGTGGTATGCGTCTCGCGGTCGTATTCGTCTGCCGCTACCGTGAAAGCCCATGACATGCGCGTGATAAGACCGGCCTTTATCTCTTCGAAGAGATCGCGCGCGCCCTGAGAGCGCGACAGGTCGGCGGCGATGAAAAGCCCGTGCTCGTCCGGCTCCACAATGAGCGTCCCGTTGCTCATGCGGGCGTACACTCTGCCCGCATGGTCGAACTGAAGGATAACGTCGCTCATGTCCGCTTCGCGGAAGGCATCGGGGCTGATAACCTCGATGTATTTTGTGCCGTCGAAATCCTCGAACAGAACGTATGGGTCGTTGAAAGTAGAAGCGTAGCCCTCAACGTAGTATTCCGTGTCGAAACGCTTCTTGGTTGCTCCGTCAGCCGCCCGCACGTTGAGCGGCACGGCAAGGGAACGGTATTGCCGCTCACTCGGTTTCGCTGGCATCGTCTACCTCCTTCTTGTCGCCGTAGCCGCTGCTCGCGTCGATTGCGGCTATGTTCGCGTTCGTCTGCGCGGCTTGCGCCGCCTGTTCCGCCGTGTGCTCGCTGATGAGTGCAAGGTCGATGTACTCGCCGCGTATCACGTGGCGATCTCCGCCCTCGTAGTGCGGGGATTGGAACACATCGGCTACCTGATTGCCGTTCCAGATGCCACGGTCGAACAGCGCGACGGAAACGTTAAGCTTCGTTGTGTTGCTGGCGAACTCTAGGCGGTTCGCGCTGAACATGATTGAGTTTCCGTGCGCTATCTCATTCGCCGTGTACGTCATGGACGTGATAACGAAGCCGAGCTGAACAGCGAACGGCTCGATGCGTCCTTCGTAGTAGCTGTTGAAGGTGTCTTCGTCCGCGCAGTTCGTGACGATATCCTCGTTTGAGCCGAAGAAGCGGTAAGCGCTCTTCTCGATTCGTTCCATCTGCGCCGCATCGACCGTGTAGCTTGTCGGCGTGATCTGCTCAACGTCAGAAAACAGCTTGTCATAGACCGCGATTCCGCCCGCGTTGTCGGCGGAAAGCTGAGCGTTGAACGCCTTTCGCGCCCGCTCTTGGTCGCCTTCGTTTCGGTTCTGGCTCAGCTTGCCGATGAAGCGGATTGCCGCGCCCTGATTGATAGCCGACTGCTCGGCTTCGTTCTGAGCGTGCATAAGCTCTAGCGTCGGCTGAAGAACGTTCGTGCCGTCGCCGAACAAATCGCTTTGGTACTGGTGGCGCGTCATCACGCCGACGCGCGACCACTCGACAAGCACGCTGTCGCCTGTCGGGAACGTGAGCTTTAGCCAAAGCTCGCCGTCAACGTCGTATGCTTCGCACTGGCTCGGCAGCACGGGATAGTACCCGGTTATCGTAATGCCGTCGCCAGCGTCGATAGGCACGATAAGCGCCGTGTCGTTGACCTGAAGAATCGTCCAAATGCGCTTGATGAACTGCGGCGTGGTCATCCACGGGTTAGGCTGCTGCCTGAGAGCGCGCGCGGCGACAGGCTGAGCAGAGCCGGAAACCTCCGGTTTCAGCTTGCTTGCGTGGTCTGCGCCGCTCTCGATGATGCTTCGCGTAAGCTCTGCTTCGTAAAGTCCGCCCTGCCACGTCGTGAACGACGGCGCATAGGCCGTGAACGTGGAGAAATAGCCGTTTACCGCTTGCATCTGCGGACGGTGGAACACCGCATCGAAGAGCGAGCGCAGAAACGGTTGTGATCTGCTCAACTCTAACCTCCTATCATCGCGCGGTAATCGTCCGCAATGTTCTTCATCGCAATGAACGCGTCGCACTCAGCCGCCCACGCGTCTATGCGGTTGCGCGGGTCTTGGTTCTTCTTGTCCGGCTGAATGTTTCCGTTCACGTCGGTTCGAATGGCGACGTTCGAGCGGCACCATTCGGCAATCGGGTTGGCGTTGTCCACGATGCGACCTTCCTTGTAGAGCGCTCGAAGCTCCTTCATCGGCATTGACAGCGTTTGCGCGCCCTGAATGACCTTTTGCAGGTTGTCAGCGCCGAAATAGTCTTCGTATGCTTCCACGGTCGGTACGTCGCGCATGTGCCACGGGTCGTAGCCGCAAGAGACGGCATAGATGCCGTACTTGTCCTGAACCTCAGCCACCCAATCCAGAACGTCGCGCTTGTCCATGATTGGCGTTTCACATGTGCGCATAAGACCGCGAGCAATCCACGCGTCGTAGGGCACGCCGTCGCGCCCTCCGCGCCGCCCCTCCTTCTCCGCCTGCTCCAACGCTCGAAGCGGAATCCAAGCCATGTGCAGCGCGTAGAAGTTCGGATCGTTAGGCCGCTGCATGAGAAGGCAAGCGGCGGTAAGGTCGGTCGTGTCCGCCGCGTCAACGCCGAGCACGGCATACGTAAACGTTCCGTCGCCGGGGTCGAAAGTGGCTTCGTTGTGAATCTCAGACCACGTAAGCCAAGCCTGAGACTGGTTTTCAATGAGGTTGAAGTCCTTAACTAGCAGAGTGGGAAGGTATGTCGCATCGTCCTTCGCCTTAGAAACGTTCTGGCGAAGCGCCGACAGCGATTTGATGGTGCCAAGGCCGGGGTTAGCCTTGACCCAAGCGCCTTCGTCCTGCCATTCCTCGCGCTCGTCAAGCTCGAAGATGAACGCTATGAAGCGCTCTGCCTTCTCGCCTGTCGCCTTGCCGTCAAGCCATTTTGTCGCGTACTCGTATTGGGCATCGAAGATGCCGTTTCGCACGAAACCGTTAGTCGTGATCTCCAACACGAGCGGTTGGCGGCGCGCAGATGTTCCCTGCATCGTCAAATCGTAAAGGTCGCGGTTCTTCATCGCGGCCAGCTCGTCAACGATAGCGCCGGAAATGTCCAGACCGTCTAGGTGGTTCGTGTTGGCGCTCAGCGCCTTGATGGTGCCCATGTTCAGATCGCAGTAAAGGTCTGACACGCGCTTTCTTATGTGCTTCGCCAGCGCGGGGCTTGTGAGCACCATACGCCACGCGTTGTTGAATCCCTTTGCCGCCTGATCGTGGGCGGTGGCGACGTTGTATACCTCCGGCGCGCCCTCATCGTCGTTCACGAGCAAGTCAAGCTCTATCGCAGACGCAAGCGCGGTCTTTCCGTTCTTGCGCCCCATAATCCAGAGCACTTCGCGGTATTGCCGCACGCCCTCGGCATCAACGAAGCCGAAGACAACCGACAGAATGGCGCGTTGGAAAAGCTCTAGCTTGAAATCGTGCCCTAAGCGCCCGGACGGTAGGCGGCAGAAGCTTTCGATGAACCGAACGTGCTTCTGCGCGAACTCTTCGCGGTAGTGGTACGGATAGAGCGGGTCGGTGTTGTCCATGTCGCGCAGGACATGAGCGGCAACCTGCTTCATCTTCTCGCACGCTATGATCTCGCCGCTCAGTATGCCGCCGAAGTATTCGCGTATCGCGCGCTCGCACGAGCCGCCCTTAGACTTCGCCCTAGCCGTACCGCGTTTCATTGATGAAATCAATGAGCGCGTCGGCAGCGGCGGTGCCGTTCGGCATCATGTCGGTAAGCTGCTTCACGCCGCGCGAAAACGTAGTGAACAGCTTGTTGTATGCGCTGAATCCGGGGTGCTCGCGCAGCCCGGTTTGCCCGCCGCCGTTGTCATACTCGGTGAAGATATCTTCGTAGAGCAGATCGGCGCGGGCATCGTCAAGCTTGACTTTCAGAAAAGCGAGGTTCGCAAGCAGCGGCATGACGGTTTTTCGCTTCTCATCGGGGATAGCGCCCTTGGTGATCTCGCGCAGCTTTCGAAGCTCGCTCTCTACGCGCTTCTCCTTGGCAACTCTCCGCTTCGGCGGGCTATTCCCCGCGACTGCGGTCGAAACTTTCGAAGTATTGCCTACTTTTGCCGTCATCGCAAGACCACCCCCTTTCGAAAATCCGTCACGCGCAAGAAATTACCTCCCGGCGTTGGTGCCCTAGGCACCGTCTGCGTTTTTCAGACCGGGGGGATTGTCACGCGGGTCTACCTGCGGTTTTGCGTTCGATTTCCCGCGCTTGCGCCGCGTTGTGTCGTGTTTGTGTGTCAGTCTGAAAGCGATATCAAGTTCCTGTCGCTGTCGAAAGCCAACCCTTGACGCGTTGAGCCTTGCCTTATCCAACCATGCACCTTCTTATGGCATCGGTCGCAAAGGCTAACGAGGTTGTCTAGGTTGGTCGCAACGTTCGGGTCGTTGACGTTCGCTGGTGTCAGCTCCGTGATGTGATGCACCATGACGGCGGGCGTGATCTCTCCTTGCTGCAAGCAGTGCTGGCATAGGTGAGCGTCGCGCGTCAGCGCCGCGTCTCTGGCGTGTTCCCAGTCGGCGGATGAGTAGAAGGCACGCGAGAAGTCCTTAGCCATGGCGCACCCCCTGAGATATGGCGGAGCGTGTAGGATTCGAACCTACGGGCGCTGGCGCGCCACACGGTTAGCAACCGTGCGCAATAAGCCACTCTGCCAACGCTCCAAACAAAAAGGCCACGAGCGCGACTGCCCGTGGCCTTGACCTAATCCACCGTACCGAATTCTAGCAGAAGTAGTGAACTGATGTGAACAACGATTTATCAGGCGCTTTTCACATGCGCCCATCCAACTTCGTCAATGTACGCAAAACCTACATCGCAAAGCGCGTGGCACCACCGCACCGAACCTTGCATGATTTCGGCAATCTCACTCCATGGCTGCGCTTGCAGATACCCCATGCAGATAGCGTCTGCGTATCGCGTGCCCTTCAGCTTCGCAAGCCCTCCGCGACCGTCAGCACCGTATAGCACTTCGCACGCTTCGTCTATGGCTTCCTCTGCATCGGCAATGCGCTTCTTCAACCTTCCCTCGAAGTCTATGCGGCGCGATATCGAATCCATAGGGTCGCTGACGTCTCCACTCCCGCCGCCAGCCTGATAGCTCTGCGCCTTGGCTCCTTCACGCGCCTTCATGCGTTCGAGCATTTCCCGCGCCCTGTCGGTCTTCACCACCTCGGCGCGGATGCCCTCGAAATACTCCTTTGCCCTCACATGCCGTCACCGCCAGATCGCGCGCGCTTGAGCTCTGAGCGCCAAAGCTTGAAGGCTTCCCACATCCCAAGCTTCGCAAGGTCGGTGCTCGGCGGCTGAGCCTTAACCAGAGCAACGCCGTCTATTGAAGCCGCTACCACTTCTGCGCCCGTAATGCACTCGATGAGCAATCCCACCTCATCAACAATGACGCGCTCGCCCTTCATGACGTAGCTAGAAGGCGTAATCACTGGCGGAATTTCCTTGTGCATCCTTCGAGCCATAAGCTCGATGCTCTCCGCCATGCCGCGCGTCGCGGTCAGGATTGGATAGCCAGTCTCGTTCGACATTTCGATAAGGCACGTTGTCTTGCCCGTTTGCCTTCCACCGATTATTGCCAGCATGACAGCCACCTACTAAACGCCCGTGCTGCCGAAACCGCCAGTGCCGCGCTCGGTGTCGCTAAGCTCATCGACCGGCACGAGATCGCACGGCACATAGGGCATAACGACAAGCTGGCAGACGCGCGTTCCAGCTTCGAGCGTAACTGTCTCGTAGCTCTGGTTTATGAGAGCCGCGCAGACCTCGCCGCGATAGCCGCTGTCGATAACGCCAACGCTATTCGAAAGCGTGATGCCCTGTTTTGCCGCAAGGCCGCTGCGCGGGAACACCAGCCCCACGCAACCGCTCGGAATCTCGACGGCAAGGCCGCAACCGACAACGCACTTCTGCATCGGCTCGAGCGTGACAGTCTCGGTAATGCGAAGGTCAAGCCCAGCATCGCCCTCATGCGCATAGCGCGGCATCTCGATTCCCTCATTGACCTTCTTAGCGCGAAGCTTCCTGCCAATCATTAGCGCACCCCCAGAACATGACGCGTGACGCGCACGCTTCCAGCCTTAACCCACTTGCCGCCGTAAGTCTGACCCTTCGGACGGATAACAACCTTGTTTCGGTGGCTCATCGCGACAACCTGATATTCGCTGCCCTCATGCTCCACCGTGTCGTTGAGAAAAACGAGCTTACCCGCCGAATCTACCGGGAACGAAGCGGCACTGGCGTATGCCGCGACCTCCGGCACGAGCACGACATAAACGGGCTGCTTGATCTCTGCGCCCTTCTTCTTGATTCCGAACATCCTTCTTCCTCCTAAAACGGTACGTCATCGTCGTAAAGGTCTGGCGCTGCCGGTTGCACTGACGCAACGGGCGACGGGTCGCCGGTAGCCATCGCAAGACCGGGCGCGGCTGCGTTCGCTTGTGCTGGCGATTGCGCGTCGCGCTTGTACTGCATGAGTTCCACATCATCAACGCGCACTTCCCAGCGTTTGATGCTCTGTCCGTCCTTCTGGTAGCTGCGCGTGTGTATGCGTCCGAGAAGCGAAATCTTGGTACCCTTGCGAAGCCACGGCGCGAGCGCTTCGGCGCGCTTGCCGAACATAACGCAATCAGGCCAGTTGGTGTATTCGCCCCACGTTCCGTCTCCGTTCGGCGTGCGCTCGTTGACAGCAAGCGAGAACGAAACGACAGGGTTTCCGCTCTTCGTATAGCGCAGCTCGGCATCTGCACCGAGATTTCCAGATAGCGTGATCTTGTTAAGGCTCACCGCGCACCCCCGAACAGTTCGACAAGCGCCGCTCGCTGATTCGCCCCAAGACCGCGAAGGCGACGCGATTCGGAAATGTGGAGCTTGCGCATGGTCTGCTGCGTGCGGGCAAATCCGTAGCCCGGTGCAGCCTTGATGAGAGTGAACACCTTCATTCGCGACACCGCATCATCGGTGAAAGCCATGTTGAGCACGTCGGGGACGGTATAGGAGCCGTCGGCAACGCCCTTCAAGATCGCGGCGCGGCGCTGCCGTGCCGCCTTGGCCTTTTCAAGGTTTTCTCTGCGTTGCTCAGTTGTCAATGTCGGAATCATCTTTCTTCCCTTCGTGTTCGTAAATCGTTTCTTCGGTTCCGTCCTCGTTGCGGACGGAAATTGAGAACTGCAAATCGCAGTCTTTGAAGATTTCTGGTGCCCTGTCAGCAACACCGTTGAAGATACGTTTCCATTGCTCATTCGTTAGACCGCTCATTGTCTTCTTCACCCCCTGTTTCGTAGGTGATGTATTCGTTGCCGTGCGTAAGCTTGACGGGCGGCGTGTAGTCCTTCATGGCATCGTCAACGCTCTGCGTCATGAGCTTGCGTTTGAGCCGTGCCCAGTCATCGTCGTTAAGCTCAATGGTCTTCATCGCACCTCATTTCTTCGTGACGCGGTAGGTGCCGGAAACCCGAATCGCCTTCAGTGACTTCAAGACGTGCTCCGCGTGCTCCTTGCCAACGATGGTCAGCGTTTGGGCGGGAATCGTGATCTCGTAGACCGTCTGCGCTTCCTGCTTCTCGCGCTCCCACATCCGCTTCAGGGCGGCTTCGGTCTTAGCCAACGTCGCTTGCATTTCCTTGCTTAGCTTCGGCGCGTCAGGCTTGAAATCGAACGTTTGCGGCTCCACTGGCACCCTCCCTTCTCACGATTGCCTGATAATTACTTCTTATCCGGCACGGGCTGTCTAAACCCGAACCGAAAGCGGCGGTTTATCTCGCGTTTCGTCCTCGGTCGCCGCGATGCCCGAAAACGGCGTTTTGGTTCACCTTTGGCACACCTCCTAACCCGCCGCACGGCGCTTCGCTTCACTGAAGAGCTGAGCCGCCGCCGCGTCTCGTCCGGGCATCAGGTGGCCGTAGATTCGAAGCGTCGTTGCTTCGTCCGCGTGCCCCATGCGCTCCGATAGCGTCTTCAGGTCGCAGCCGTTGGCGATAAGCCACGAAGCGTGCGTGTGACGCAAGCTGTGAAACGTGATCTCTCGCGGCAGTCCGCATGCGTCGCGTATGCGGCTGAAAGCCCGTGAAATCGTCGTTGGGCGCATATATGAGCCGTCTAGCGTCACCAGTGGGCAATCTGCGCCCAAACGCCCCAGAACGGCGCTCTGAAGCTTCGTGAAGGCATCAATGACCGCGATATCGTCTTGCGTAAGCGCGATGTTGCGGCACTTGCGGCCTTTGGTGACGTTGCGGCGATAAGGCTTCTTGCCCTTGCCCTCAATGACGTTGCCGCCGACGTGGACGTAAGACAGGGCTCGCTTAACGTCGATGCGCTGCACCGCGCAGACCTCGCCAACGCGCATGCCGGTAACGAGCGACAGCCACGAAGCGAAGGCGTAGACGGCGGCGCGGTAATCGGCCTTCGTCTTGATCTCCTTGCTAAGCGCGCCCTCTAGCTTCTCGTTGAAGCCCTCGAAGTCCCATTCGGTGAGCGCCGAAGCTTCGTGTCGTTCCGGCGATGGTTTGGCGACGTACACCAGCGGGTTAGCGTCGCAAATGCCAGCGTCTACGAAGTGGTTATAAGCGCCGCGCAAGAAGTTGTGGACGTTGATAACGCTATTGCGACAAAGCCCTTGCCCTCCTTCGTCCTTTGCCATGAGCAAGCGTTGCTCAAATCGGTTGAAGTCCATAACGCCAAGATCGCGTGCGTTTGCGGTCTTCAGGTAACGTGCGACGTAGCGGCAGAACAGCCGATAGCTCTTAATGCTGTTCGGGCTTGCGCCGTTGCGCTCGCGCAGTTGCACGTAGTCTTCGAGCAAATCGGTCAAGCGGGCGCTTCTAACCGTTCCGTCAGCCGTCACGTAAGCCGCCCACGTCTCAGCGAGGGCTTGCGCTTCCTCTTCGGTTGCCGCATTCGGAAACCGCTTGTAAGGGCGAATCGCCTTGCCGTCGATGCTGCGACCAAGGTACAACCGGCACTCGAAAACGCCATCTGCACCGCGCTTGACCTTAACGCCCATCATGACCACTCGCAGTTTTCACGAATCCGCGAAGGGCAGTTATCGTCGTGGCAGTCCGCGCAATCCAACGGCTCTTTCCTGATGTTGAACTCAACGATTCGGTACTTCAGAGAAAATCGGATGAGCAGCAGCAGGGCATGAGCAAGCGAGTTGGTAAATTGACCGTCCCAGAACGGGCAAAGTCCGCTCATCGCGCCGCGAACCTCGTACTTGCCGCCCATGCTACTTGCCAACCTTCATGAACGCGCGCATAACGCAGGTGAGCGCGAACACGACGAACACGGCAAAGGCGATAAGCCCGAAACCAGCGCCGAAGAACACGCCAACCGCGATGCTCACAACGAGCGCCAGAATGGAAAGCAGGACGATTGCGGCGCATCCGTATGCGCCCTGCTCGATCTCTCTATCTTCTTTCAGCATGTGAAACCTCCTAAAACGTGAGCGCTATAAGCGCGAGAAACACTAGAAACAGCGCGATTGCCAGAAGCGCTTGATAAGCCCAGTAGCAGACGCACCAGAACGCGGCTACGGTAGCTGCGGTGGCAACGGCGCAAAGTACGATCTGGTAGCGCTTCACTTCTTTCCTTCCGTCTCGGCAATCAGGTAGTCGATGCACTGCTTGCACTTCTGCAAGTCCTGAACGCCGTTCTTGCGCCGCCAGCGCCAAAGGTATTTGAATGCGCAGCCCCACCAGTAGGCCGATTGGGCGGGCAAGGCGTACTGGTCGCCGCTCATCATCGAGCGCATAGCGTCCATGCACTCAATCTGGCCGTCGCCCGCGTAGTGGTCGGGATGCTCCACGGCATCACCGCGCGAAAGCTCGCCAAGGCTCTTCGCGTGCTTCGTCTCAATCATCGGTAGGTAACTCCAATCATCCACTCACAAACCCACTTGTGAAACGCTCTGAGAAATGGCTGAACGTTCGTGTCA
Organism: Enteroscipio rubneri; assembly: GCF_963929405.1. Classification (NCBI taxonomy): domain Bacteria; kingdom Bacillati; phylum Actinomycetota; class Coriobacteriia; order Eggerthellales; family Eggerthellaceae; genus Enteroscipio; species Enteroscipio rubneri. The sequence continues at coordinate 407,919 of NZ_CAWVIN010000001.1, forward strand.
TCAGCCCAGCCCGCAATGCCTATGAATCCGTCTTCGTTGAACGAGATAGCTTCACGGCCTGAGAAGTAGAAGCCGCTAACGCGCAAAAACGCGCTTTTGATGCCTTTACCGCCATCGGCAAGGTTGATTTGCGGCTGGTACTTCTTGCGATAGCACGGGTGCATTTCCATGTGCTCGCCGTTGCGCTCATGATGCGCGTACTCGATTGCAAGGAATCCTTCGAGCGCTCGAATGTCGTTCGTCGTGATCTGCTCATAGGAAAGCTTGCTTGCGAACAGCTCGCGCGCGCCGTCTCGTGTTGTTGGCGCAATCATGCAGTCACCCCCATTTCGTGCCATTGTTGAAAACTCTGTTGAAAACCTGTGGAAAGTCGTTTTTCTGGCGCTCGAATGAGCCGCACAAAACAAGACCGCAAAGAGAAGAAGCAAGAGAAGAAACCTTGCTTGTAGAGTTGACTAACAAGCAAGTACGGTGGGTTTTGGTTTTGGTTCAAGGAACCAAAACCCACCTTGTCTTGTTTTGTATTGTTTTGTTTTATGGTTAGGCGACCATTTGCGAGTGGGTTTAGCCAACCTGAAACCAGCGGTTTTGCATTGGGTTTGCAAGTCATGTCTTTACACCTCCTGACCTGCTGAATCGTTGTTCTTTGGGTTCTTGCGCGGTCTTCCGCCCTTGCGACCGTTTGCGCGTTGGCGACCGAAATAGAGCGCGTTTTTGAGCATCCGAAAGTTCGTCAAGAAGCCGTCAGGATCGCGTTCGAGCAGCCCTATATCCAACAGCTCTTCGACAAAGGATTTGCAATCTTCAATCGCCATGTACTCATCGAACGCGCCAGACTGTCCGAAGCCCAGAACGCCCGCGAGAATAAGCGCGTCTTCCTCCGTCTCGAAAGCGATACGGTGCCCCTTGGTAGCCGCCAGGTATTCGCAGAGCCGCCACCAGCGCCCGTAGCCGTCATAGCCCCGGCGATGAATGAGCCGTTGGCACTTCACATCTTGCGATGCGTTGGAATCGTGCGAAAAGAAGGCCATAGGCTCTTGCGCAGCGGTCGTTTCCTCCCGTGTAGGCATGTAGTCACCTCCTAACCGTCTTCCTCGTCGCAGATCACGTCTGGCGCGCCCTGCTGGTGCCATCCGTCCCATACGCAGTGCCCAACTTCGCGGCAGTTCGTCCAAACGTCGCGCCCAACGAACGTGCAGCACGTCTTGCCGCGATGCCGCATGCTTTCGAACTCGCATGCTTCGGGGTCTGGCATGGGCGGTTCGCCGAAATCGAGCGGCAAGGTTTCCTGCGCGCTATTCCTCTTCATCGCTTGAAATGTCGTAGGCAATCGAGCTGCCAACGTAGGTGAGCAGCTTTTGCATTTGCTTAACGGTGCTCGGCTCGGGCTTCGCGTCATCTTCAAGCAGGGTGTCAACCCATGCGAGGGTGCCGCGAACGATTGCGAGCGTCGCGCCCATATCAACGTCGAAGCCCTCGCCGGTCTTGGGATTGATGAGCGACATGCTGCCGTTAATGGCGAAGGTGCCAGCGCCAACCTTGGCGATTGTCTCGGTGATCTCTTTACGCTTCATGGTTGTTCTCCATTTCGTCAAATAGTGAGTGCTTAGTCCAGATGTTCATTTCGGGGTGACGTTCGAGCAGCCAACGCGCCAGAAGCGGCGTGATGGTGTTGCATATTCCGTATGTGTGCGGGTTGCCCTGATCGTCGTAGAACGTCACGGGATTGAGCTTCGCGCCGCCTTCGTAACGCTGCTTCTCGATGAGGTATTTAGTCGAAACTCGGATGCCGCGAGCGTCGATAGCGAGCGCGGTAAGCTCGATTTCGCGCATAGCGTCCGGGTTGATTCGCACCCACTCTTCGAAAAGCTCCATATGGTCGCGCGCCTTCAGCGGCAGCGGGCGCGGCCTGCGCTCTTCGCGCATGACCTTTTCGAGTGGCTGCGCGTAGTTATCGGTGTCCATGGCGCGGGCACCTCGCTTCACGGCTCATGACGCGGCGCAAGGCCGCTTCTGCTTCCGCCTTGCTCGCCGATGGTGCGACGGGTAGCATCTGGCGGCGGTAGACCCTGCCGATGCCCCGGTTTTCCGGCGTGCTCGCGTCTTCCTCTATGCGTGCCATCCAGAAGCCCGCGTTGTCGCGGTAGACTTCGGCCTTCATGACCAGATCACGCGCCACAAGACGCGTCCAACCACGATGTAAAGCGGGATGAGAAGCCACCAGCCCACGAGATCGCACAACCACCCCAGAAGGGCGGCAGCGGTCATAGGAAGGATGCCTGATAGCGTCAGAGCGGCGATTGCATACAATCCCCAGCGCTGGTAGCGCGGCATGCGCGCTATACTGTCTTCTGTCAATTGCGGCCTGCAATTTGACGCGCCCGTTCGAAGTTGCCGCTTCGGGCGGGCATCTTTCTTCGTTGCCACCACGCGATAACGAGAACCACAATCGCCCGGTAGAACTGCCGTTGCGCGGCATCTAGGCCGCACGGTTCGTGCATCCGTAAAACCACCTCCAATACCACCGGTTTTAATGTCGGTTTCCGATTTGAAGAACCGACGATTTGCGCACGGGTTCATTTACGCCGTCTCCTTCCATCCCATAAGCTCGTTGGGGCTTTTGCGCACGACGTGACAAATCGCAATGATCTTGTCCGCACCCGGCGTGTATCCCTCGCCGCTCTCGTACTTAACGATTGCGTCTTTGGACACGCCGACAGCCTTTGCAAGCTCTTCTTGCGACATGTCGAGAGCCGCGCGGGCTGCTCGAAGGTTTGCAGCGAAAACCTCCTTGTTGAATCCCATGTGTGTTCACCTCCTTCATCAATAAGTGCTAACCACGTTAGCAACTGTAACGGAACAATAGACAAGCAAAGTAGCTATGTCAAGTGAAAACAAACAATTTCGTTGTGAATTAGCTAACTACGTTGTACTATGCACTTGTACGAATAGCGAAGGAGGGTAGCGGTGAATGTCCAACTAATGAGATTGCGCAAAGCGGCTGGCTACTCAAACAGAGACGATTTCGCGAAAAAGATTGGTGTTAACAAGTACACCTATCGTTCTTGGGAATCTGGCGCGGCGATGATGAGCGCTGAACAAGTATGGAATTGCGCAGTTGCCCTAGGCTGCACACCCAACGATATTCTCGGCTGGTATGAAGACCACCCGCGCGAAGACAGCGGAGAGCGTTTGACTTCCGAAGAGCGCGAGATCGTAGGGTGCTACCGAGAGAGCACGCCGCAATGGAGACAGAACATAGCCATGACTGCCCGCGCTGCTGCGGGCGAATCTAAAGAGACTGCCAAACGTGGTGTTTCTTCCACCGAAGAGCGGAAGGTTGGTTAGAAATGATTATTAGAGCCGAAGAAGGCAAGATCATTATTGAACTCAATGAGCACGAAAAAGAGCTAAGTATCAACGAAGATGAAGTGACCTTAGCAAACCGCGCTCTTAATCGCTTTGTGAACCTTGGATTAGATGCTAATAGGCTTGTTCTAAAGCAGAACACAACAAGCTATGCAACAATTTCATATCGCGGTAATTCGTTCGATTGGGATTTGATTAGATTTAAGTACACTAACCGTGCGAAGTGGGTTTCGGTCAGCATGTCATCTAATGAACGAAAAGAATATGAACATAGCCCCATATTTGCGGCTCAAAAGAACAAGAGACAGGCAATGTGGAAGGCTCAAATTGAATCAATCGAAGACGTAGACCGCCTTACTGATATCGCTTTTAGGTACATAAAAGAGATCATGGAGAAGTTCCCTGAGAAGTTCTAACGTTTCAAGTGCTTAGCCAGGAACAGCCAGGGCAATTTTCAGACGTGTTTTAACGCATCGCAAGCCTTCTAGCTGGTGTTATTCGGTTTTAGTTGTGTTGGGAAGTGGTGAAAAACGGCAATATAAAGTGCTGTTTTCAGAGAGAAACCCCGCGCGGGAACTTTGGCGGAACGCGCGCGGGGCTGGTCAAGAAGCAGGGCGCTTTACCGCGCTCGCTCTAAGGGGTGATTTTAGCATGGTAAAGAACCGCGCCGCCATATATGCGCGCTTCAGCTCGCACAATCAGCGCTCAGAGAGCATAGAGATACAAGTTGAGAACTCACGCGCATACTGTGAGCGCGAGGGTTTGCAGGTCGTGCGCGAATACTGCGACTATGCGCAGACGGGGCGCAACATCGACCGTGCCGAGTTCCAACGAATGATGAGCGATGCCCGACACGGCCTGTTTGACTACGTAGTGATCTACAAGGTTACGCGCATCATGCGCAACCGAGACGAAATGTCGCTTGCCCGCATCATGCTTCGCAAGGCTGGCGTAGAAATCCTATACGCTGGCGAAGACATTTCCAGCGGGTCAAGCGGCGTGTTGCAGCTCGGCATGCTCGAAGTTCTCGCCGAGTACGAAAGCGCGCTTGACAGTGAGCGCATCAGAGACGGAATCCAGAAGAACGCGCAGCGGTGCATGGCGAATGGTCGCACTCTTTACGGGTGGGATATCGTAGAAGGCCGCTACGTAATCAATGAGCGCGAAGCGTCCGTGCTTAGCAGGATGAAGAACATGTTGTTTGCCGGTAGCTCCGTCGCCGATATCGTGCGCGCCGTGAGTACCGAGCGAAGCAAGCGCGGTGCCAAGTTCAATCAGGATACCGTCACGAAGCTTCTAAAGCGCGTCCAGAACGCGGGTGTATACAAGTACGCCGGTCATGAAGTGCCGGACGGGATGCCCGCCATCTGGTCGCAGGTAGAACAAGACATGATAGACAACATCCTTGGCGACCGTCACAAGCCGCGCCGCAAGATCAACTCAACGCTAGAGTTCCCGTTGTCCGGCAAGCTCTACTGCGCCAAGTGCGGTGCGCCAATGGCGGGCACAAGCGGCACGTCATGCACTGGCGCGACGTATCACTACTACAAGTGCCGGAAGTGCCGCCGAACCGTTCGGCGTGATCTCGTAGAAGACGTTGTTTGTGATATGACGCTGCAAGCCGTGGCGCGCGAAGACGTTAGGCAGCGCATAGCAAGCGGCATGGTTGCGTTTCAAGCCGAGCAACCGAAAGAGCAATCGAGAAGCTACGCGATAAAGAAGGAACTGAAGCGGATTGACCGCACCTTTGAACGCATCTGGCAAGCAATAGAAGACGGCATCGCGCCGCCCGGTGGCAAAGAGCGCACCGAAGAGCTGAAGCAGCGCAAGAGCGAGCTTGAAGCAGAGCTGCGCATCGCCGAGAGAGAAGAAGCGTTCAACATCGGCGTTGACGAACTCATGCTGTGGCTCGATGATGCGGCGGAAAACCTAACGCCAGAAGTGATCTTAGGCACCTTCGTTCGATTCGTTGAAATCGACGGGAAGACGCTTAACGTCTACTTCGCCTTTGACCGCTACGGCGATGATTTCAGGCCGAAACAGAAAAAGGCCGAACCATGCCCCGAAGGGCATAGTTCGACCAATTCTCTTGTGGTGGAGCCAAAGGGGAAGCAGTCGAACTTGACGGCTTCCCCTTTAACAAAAGGGTTGCCGTCCTCCCCGTATAGCATGTCCCACGTGACTTCAGTCCTGTCCTCCGAATACCACGACGTTACCACCAGCCCGTCGTCGGTCAGATAAATCTTATCGACGAAATACTCCAGCACCTGGTCGCGGGTCTCGGGATTGTCGAAGTCCGCGTGCAGGAACTTCTCGAAGTACGCCTTGATGGTGTGCTCGTCCTCGCACAACGCGGCGCGGATGTTCTCGGCCTCGATGGCCTCGTTCAGGGCGCGCTTCTGCTCTTCGAGCTGCACCAGGCGCTCCGTCACCGTCTCGCTGATAAGACCCGACTCGATGACCTTCACGAGGTTCGCAAGGCTCTTCTCGACCTCGCGGCGCTTGGCCTCCAGGCCGTCCAGGTAGCCCGTATCGCGGTAGTTCTTCTCGTAATACGCCGCCGCGTCCACGGCAAGCGACATCAGGTTCTCGGAGTCGTGGAGAATCGACCTGAGAATCATCGTGACAGCATCCTCCAGCTTCTCCTTGCGCACCTTCTTCAGCGTGCACTGCTTGCGGCGCTGGGCGGAGCAATAGTAGTAGTAATACGTCCGCCCCGTCCCGCTCGTGCCGGACACGCCCTGCAGGGTGCTCCCGCACTTCCCGCAGTAGACCTTGCCGGTCAGCCAATAGCGCGGGGCGTCGTTCTCGTCCATGCCGCGCGCCCGCTGGGAACCCTTGCGTTTGTTCTCGGCGAACTTCCGCTGCACCTTGTCGAAGGTCTCCTCGTCCACCAGCGCGGGCATGCCGCCCTCGACCACGATGTCGCCGTGGCGGTACTCGCCGATGTAGGCGCGGTTCTGGAGCATCTTGTTCATCGTCTTCACGCCGAACTTCGCGCCCCGCGTGGTGCGCAGCCCCTGGGCGTTCAGCTCGTCGCAGATGGTCTGCATCGCCTTGCCCTCGGCGTACTCCGCGAACATCCGCTGCACGAACGGAGCGGTGTCCGGGTCCACGATGTATCTCTTCGTAGACTTGTCCACCCCATAGCCGAACAGCTTGTGCCCGTTGTAGAGCGCGTGCTGGGCGTTGTAGTCCATGCCTCGCTGGATGTTCTGGGACAGCTGGCGGCTGTAATACTCCGCCATGGCGTCCATCAGCCCCTCGATGAGCACGCCCTCCGGCCCGTCGGTCGGGATGTTTTCCGCCAGCAGGCGTATCTCGCACCCGGCGTCGCGGATGGTGCGCTTCGCCATCGCCAGCACGTACTTGTCGCGCCCCAGGCGGTCGGTCTTCCACATGATGAGGACACGGGGACGGATTTTCGCGACCTCCGACAGCATCTGCTGGAACCCCGGTCGGTCCTCCGTGGTGCCGGATATGGCCGCGTCCTCGTACTCCTTCACGATTTTGAACCCGTGGGCATCCGCCCACGCATGCGCAAGCTCCCGCTGCTGGTCGATGCTCGCCTCGTTCTGCGAATGGGAGGAGAATCGGTAGTAGGCGATGGCGAGGTTGTTGTCGTTCAGCTCGAACTTCTTCTTGCGTGCCAAGCTCTTACCCCCTCCCGTAATTTCTGCTTATAGGTTTTCATGGTGCTCTCCTTTGATTAAGTAATTGCTTAAATGCATAATTAGTTGTCAGTAACCGATAACCTCGGTCTCTACCGTTGAGATTACATCCGCAGGAATGTTGTTTACATCGAGTCTGTACACCACATTCATACGCGGATTGTATATGCCAAGATATTTCACATTCCTATACTCGGGATGAACAGAATGAAGCCCCATGCGCCAATACATAAGCAGCTGAAGGGTGTACTTGTTTTGGAGCTTCTGCTTTGAAACCTTAAAGTCCCACAACGTATCATCTGTTAAGAAGTCACCGTCGCCAGTGGCAACGTAACCAGTATATCCGCCTTCAAAAGTCAGACCATCCAGCACCTTTGGCCCATATTGCTCAAAGAATCGTAGCGAACGCTCAACCATTACGCGTATGTTCTCAATCGTATGCGCGTCAGGCACAATATCCTCTACGGGACGATATGCCATGACCCCTGCTCTATATGCTGAATCAAATCCAGACAACTTTACGGCTGCATCTATGGAATCGTCATCCAATCCGCTCACATGGGATATCAGCCTCTCGAAAAGACCAAGTTGTTGAACATTAACCGCGCCCATCCGAGAAATCTCAAACGCCTCTTCCGCCGAGGTCCCAGACATGAACCGCGTAAGATAGTCCACGGCAAGACCGACTAAACCAGGAGATACGTTTTCCTCTGGATATAGGTCATCAATACCGCCTCCGTCGAGCACTGTTTGCTCGAACTCTTTTGGCTTGAGATAACCGCCTCTCGGCTGCTTTATCTTGCCAATGCGCTGCGTTACAGAACACATCCATCCATTTGCAGCGATATCTTGCGGCGTCAGTTCGCCGTTTTTGAGCTTTTCGATTACATCTTCTCGTGTCAACATAGCTTCCACTCCTCTCAAATCACTTTTCCAAATGCTCCGCGACCCATTCGTGGATAATCGCGGCAATCGTCGTCTCGCGCTCCGCCGCCATCATCTTCAGCGCCTTCTTGTCGCTCACCGTGAGCGACAGCGAGAGCGTGGTGCGCTTCTCGTCCTCGGCGGGCGCAGCGTCCGCCGAAACCGTTGTCTGCTTCGCAGCTGCCGGTTCAGAAACCGTCTGCTCTATCTTCTTCTGCTCGGCCTCGCGGTCGGCAGCATACTTCTCGAACATGTTCGCCATAGCTCGACCTCCTTTAATCATTTACGCATTTGTACAATTATACACCTTGTGTCTCGATTTGTCCATACGGAACACGGCTCTGACCTGCGGTTATTCCCTCGGGAATCCCGCAGCCTCGCGCACCGTGTCCACCAGGGCGCGCGTCGCCCTCGCGGCCTTGCCCCTGCGGTCGAACTCGACCACGGACACGCCTGCAGCGCCCGCCTGCACGAACGCCTCGGACTGGGGAAGCGTGACCACCGTCTGGTCGCCCGCAAGCCCCTCGAACCACTCCATGAAGTCGCGGGACGCCTTGAAGCGGTTCCACCCGTTCATCACGTAGACAATCTTCGCCCGGCTGTGCTTGAACACCGCCTTGCGCATGCGCATCAGCGGCTCGATGTCCCTCGACGTGGTGCGGGTGGGGATGACCACCACGTCCGCCTCCTTCAGCCACTCCGACAGCGCCTCCTGGAGCGCCCCCGGCGTGTCCACCACGGCGACCTGCGCGCCGTCCGCCTCGTGGGTGCGGTGCAGGGTGCCGCCCTGGGCGTCCAGGTCGTAGAAGCTCACGGGGATGCCGGAGCGCTCGAAGGAGAATGCTATCTCGTCGGCGACCAGGGACTTGCCCACGCCGCCCTTCTGGTTGCACACCAGAATCGTCTTCATATCGCTCACCTCGCTATACATTTAATCAATTACACATTTCCATATTTAATTATAAGCCCGCGAAAAGCGCAGTTCAACTGCCACTTTCTGGGCTTCAGCTGGGCTTTTCGTGGTCTCGAAACGGGCTTTCTCTCGTCGCCCGGAACGGCTCGTTTCCCGCATCGCCTCGTAAACGAGCGGATGCCGAAAACCGCCGCCTTCCGCCCCTTGCGCGTACTCCCGTCAAAAGCCCTTCTGCAGGTCTCTTCGCGTGCCGTTAGCGGGCCTGCACCCCTTGAAGGATGCCTTCGGCATCGGGTGCCCACGTGAAGAGAAAGGAGGTCCGCACATGAACGAAGGCTGGAAGAGGTTCCACGGCACGGACGAGGAGGTCATGTGGCGCATCCAGGTGCTGAAGCGCACCTCGCGCCTCTGCGCGGCCAAGGCCAAGGAGCTGGAGCGCATGGCGAAGGCGGACGGCGACATGCCCGCCATGGACCACGCGTCGCTCATGGACGTGCTGAAGCGCATCGACAACGTGATGGAGTGGCGGTTCGTGAACGCCCTGGGCGAGGTGGTGCTGGACGCAGACATCCTCGCCGAGAGCATCGACTGCGAGACCCTGCGCTCCATGCGGCAGTGCGTCGTGAACGCCATCGTGGACATCGAGGAGGCAGAGGAGGGGCGCGATGAGTGACTACGGCATCAAGACCTACGCCGACCTGGCCGAGACCTGCTGCGGCATGGTGCTCGCCAACGAGATAGCCAGCCGCCCGCTGGAGCCTGTGAGCGGGGATTGGGCACCCTGGGACGAGATATTCCAGTGGTACATCGTCCAGGACCCGAGCTTCCTCATGGAGCACACCGACGAGCCGGTGTTCTACGACGCGGAGCTGGGGCTGTACGTCTGGGGCGTGACAACTTACGGCACAAGCTGGGCAATCCTGCCCGCGCCGGAAATCCACTGACCCACAGGAAAGGGAGCAGCATCGCGCTGCTCCCTTGTTTTTTAATCAGCGAGAAAGAAGAAACTATGAAGCGAGCTGTGGAGCGCTCAAAATTAGACAGAAAAACAAATGTTGAATTAGTAGAAACCATGTGGGAGCAATTTTGCAATCTGGGAATATATGAATCGAATGTTATAGATACGACCACTTATTCCATTCAAGAAACTGTTTCCGCAGTACAAGAAAAAATCGCAAGTAGGGCAGCGTTGTTGTCTTAGATTTTTTTGCTTTTTTGTGGTATATTATCCTCAGACAGAGCTAAAGGAGAGAGCGGAACATGAAGGCTATGTCACAACAAACAGTTGATAAATAGCCATTTTTATAGGGGAGTATCAGAACTCCCCTATAAACTGTTATTTGCAGTTATCTATACTCATTTGGAATTTCGATATGAAGTGTCTCACACAATAACTTCACATCATGTGCATCATTTTCATCAAACTCGTATCCCAGATGGAACATTACTTGACTATATGGTTCAATACAGGAAACCTCTATTTCCTCAATTCTTCCTTTACCCGAAAAAGTTTCTACCGGAAAACAATCCCCATCATAAAGAATTTCACCTTCGTCCGTATATTCAAAACAATGCAAATCAATAATTCTGTTTTTCAAATCTTCCCATACAGTATGGTTCAATGTTGTATATTCCATCTTAATCTCATAAAAGCCATTAGCTTTCATTATTTCTATAAAGTTCTGATAATCGTTCTTTTCTACAAAAATGTCAATATCATTATGGGCTCTTGACTGATATCCAAGAAGAGCATCTACACCCCAGCCACCATCAAGAAAGACTTTAATCTCCGCATCTATTGCAAATTGAAGAATCTGTTTTACATCTGTTATATTGACCATCTTATCATCTCCACAAATTCTAATTAGGCGACCAGAGGAACTGCTGGTCTGTTTGATAAATCTCTGCATTTAGCAGTTTTCAATGTTGCCAAAACGAAAGTTAAGAAGATGTTCCTTTTCTCCATGTCGCTTTCTTTGGCGTAATTTACAAGGTTATTCCACACAAGATAGTTGTTCAGATACTTGGTAGAAACACCGTTAAAGCCACGCATAAACCTCTTTAGCTGGCTATGGTAGCTATTGATATGTTGGATATTATAAATGCCTTTCTTGGCTTTGCCAGTCTTTAACTGCACAAGGTCAATGCCATTGGCATTTGTAAATCTCACATAGGAGTTCATCTTGTCCGTAACAAGAGTGGAATTGGTCTTAATCCTACCATCATAAATATGATGTAAATCTCTTGTAGAAACTCTACCAGTATTCGTAATCTTGGAGATAGACAAGCCATTCCTATTAACCGCACAAGGAACACATACCTTTTCTTGGGACAAGCCTCTGATATGTGTAGAATGACCACGCTTATGAGCCTTGCGTGGCATAGCAAATGTCTTACTCTTGCTATGATTGCCCTTGTACGAGATGGCGAAAAAAGTTTCGTCAGCCTCAATAATGCCGTCAAGGGTAACATCGTCTGCCATATTCTGAAGTGCATCCAAAATCTTGTGTCTCCAAAGGAATGCGGTGTTTCTGTGAATCCCACAAGCAACAGCAGTCTTACGAATGGATAAGCCATTCATCATACAATCAATGTACTGCTCCCACACGGACAAGTCTTTTCTTGTACCAGACACAATGGAGTTCGTAGCAATCACGAAGGACTTGCCACAATCCTTACATACATATCGCTGTGTGCCATCTTTACGATGACCATTGCGAACCACATGGATACAGCCACAAAGAGGGCATACACGACCATTTGCAAAGCGTTCCTTTGCTACGAAATCTTCAATATTCAAAGACTTTACAAAGGCAGGACTTAAAAGCATTGTTTTAAGGCTTTCCTGCTCTGCGACAGTCAACTTACCGATAATATCTAATGCGTCTTTGATAGTAGGCATATCCAATTACCTCCTTCGGTGGTACTGTTTTTTACTATTATTATACGCTATTTCTCGTCAAAAATCAACCATTTGTTGTGACAGAGCCAACATGAAAAGCGATTATTCAAAAGAAAGCATCACAGAGTTTTTAAGCCGAAAGTACGGTGAGGATATAAGGCTTTTTCCGATAAAAGAAGGGCAGGAGTCACAGGCGTATTGGTTTTCGCGTGGCGGCAGAGAATATGTCGTGCGCATAAATTCAAATATGGAAGGCTTCAAAAAAGACAAATACGCCTATGAGCACTTCCGCTCGGATAGAGTTCCTATTCCAGAGGTTGTTGAAACAGGCAACTTTGACGGCACGCACTACTTCTGCATCAGCGTAAAAGCGGACGGGATTACATATGAGGACTCCGATGAAGAAACGGTTGTGCGACTGCTCGGCGATATTACGGATGTAACCGAAGCAATATCGCGAACCGATATATCAGGCACTTCCGGCTGCGGCGTGTTTGACAGCGATACGGGAAACGCTCCGTTTTACAGCTGGAGAGAATATCTTGCGGAGGTATTCGAGAGAGACTGGACGGCGGTAAGCAGGAGCTATGTTAACCTCTCACTCATCGACGAGCTTCTCGCGGCATATCGTGAGCTTATATCTTATTGCCCGGAAGAAAGAGCGCTGTTCCACGGGGATTTCGGCTCGAATAATGTTATCGTAGGCAAAAAATCGAGGATAAGTGGCGTTATAGACTGGGACTGCGCGGCTTACGGGGACTTTCTTTACGACATCGCGACCGCGTATTTTTGGCGGACATGGCTCATGTGCATGGAAAAAACTGCGGCGTATTGGGAGAGAAAATACTCTCACCTGCCGAGATATACCGAGCGAATTTTATGCTATGAGCTGCGGATAGGGCTGACGGAAATATACGAAAACGCTGTCGAAAACGATACTGAGACAACAGAGTGGCTTCAAAACAGGTGCCGCGAGATTTTGAGAGAATACAGACAAAGAAAGAAGTCGGAGCGAAGGACGAGGGACGGGGGCTTTCATATACCTGCCGCCGTTCTCTGAAAACAGGCCGATTTTTTGCTCATTCCCATTCGCAAAAATTCAGCCTGTTTTCCTGCCGGAGCAAACGGGGTGCAAGAAGCACCGCACCCCGTTTCCTCTGTCAGCCACGCCAGCAGGTATAACACACTACACTTTGCAAGCAAAGTCGTGTGCCAAAGGGGGCACCCCTTTGGAAACCCTAGACAACAAAACAGGCGGTATGCTGCCCTCTCCGGGAGCATACCGCCGTTTGTTGTCAGCAGCCCGTTTCACGGTCTGCGTGTAGTTCCTTGTAAACTGACCTAAGAGAGAGACTATACTCCCAAAGACTCCGACCGTCGGGCATCCGAAACGCTTTCATCCTCTCAACCATCGCCAACGTCTCAGAAGCAGAAGCGACTTCTTTATGGGCAACCATCAACGCCCACTCCATATCGTCTATCTTCTGGCGCATCTTTTCCATCTTGTATAAAGGACCCGCCTTATTCATGTCAGTATCCAGACGAATAACCTTGCGCCCGTACTTTTCTACGAACAACTTCTCAATAAAAGCTATTTCGCGGTCCATCCATACTGCACAGGAATTATGCATCAAGCCCTCAGATTCGCATCTCTGCTGCGCCATCGCACGATTCAGGCTCGTCTGAATGGAAGGTCCGCGCTCGTATCTATCTGCCCACGGAACAAAGGCAAGATGAAGATGTATCGTACCTCCCTTTGAGTCAGTCCAATCAGACTTACCACAGGAATACACACGGAAGAGGCGCAAACGAGGATTGCGCCTATCCCACGAATTAAAATACGATTCCAAAATACTAAGGCGCATACGCACCTCATCGTGCAATTCAATCGGAGTATAAACTTTCGACATACTCGATTCATCGAAGCCGAGAGAAACGACAACCTCATACGCAAGGCGCTGACCCTTTTCGTCACTATTATGACGATTTCGCCCTCTTAAATCGGCATCAACCCTCGCCATATAGCCATCTATGCCACCATAACGGCGGTCATGACGCTTCTGATGAGCGTCATATTCTTTAACCGCCTTTCCGAACAATTCCTCATACACATCGTTCAACGGCATGTTGAGATATACATGACGCGCAACGCTTTCTATCGCATCGCCCGGTTTAATATCCATCATCTCGTAAGGCAACACATAATACTGCATCGTAACAGTCTTATCTTCAATCATTGATTTACACAACCTCCCTATCCATCTACTCGTACTGCTTGTCCGCATCGGCCCCGTATTTCACGCGGCCACCGGCGCGCCTTGCCGCCTTGTCCTCGCGTTCCTGCAGGCGCACGCGCTTTGCCTGCTCCTCGCGCTCGTCCTCGTGGGCAAGGGCCTTCTCGGCTGACTTCAGGCGCTTCTCGGCGTCCCACATGTTCCTGCGGGACTCGTACAGACGCCTCTCCGCAGCTTCGCGCTCCCGGCGGCGCTGCTCCTCCATGGCCTGCTGAATCAGCATGCGCAGCATCATGGCCGTCATGTCCGCCATCATGCGGGACACGGGGTCCCTGGCGTCGCGCCCGGCCTTGGCGAACACCCATGTACCGGCCAGCAGGTTCGGGCACGGGTGGTTGAGCGCGTCGCGGGCCTCCTTGGAGGCGTGGAACTCGCGCCTCGCAGCGTCCACCTCGGCTTGCAGCTTCGCCAGCTGCTCCTCGGGGTGGCGCTCCGCCTCCATGAGCTGCCCGTAGCGCTCGCCCATGAACGGCTCGCCGCTCTCGCGGCAGCGGTTGATGTGCGCCCTCTGGAGGTCGCCCGCCATCTGCGCCACATCGGACTCCTCGACCGCGTACACGTCGAATGAAGGCTCTGCCGGGGAATCCGTCTGCGGTTCCGCCGCGACGGTTGCCACTGGAACAGGTGCCGGCGCGTCTTCCTTCTGGGCCTCCGCCTGCCTCTGCTTCTCCTCGAAGTAGGCCTCGACGCTTTCCTTGGTCAGGTCGTCGGCGAGGTTGGAGGCGCGGCGCCTTCTCTTGCGCTTGGTCTTGCCCAGCGGGTCGTGCGCCTTGTAGCTCCAGCCCACGGTCTCCTCGCCGGTCTCCTTGTCCACCTTGCGCACCTCGTTCAGCTCCACGCCGCGCAGCCTAAGCTCCTCGCGGAACTCGTCCATGCTGGACGACGCGTTGCGGGCTTCCTCGACGCGGTTTCCCAGCATGCGCTCGAAAGCGCCCGGCTCGAACTCGCTCTTACGGTCCGCCCATCTCGTCCTCTGCGCGCCCGGCTGGGGACCCACCACGGAGAAGCCCATCTGCCTGCTCAACTGGTCGTTCTTGCGCTTGACCGTGGCGTAGTCGGTGCCGTGCGCGATGGCGTTGCCCGTCTCCAAATCGTGGTTCGCTATGGTGGCGTGGACGTGCACGCAGCCGCCCTCACCGTCGGTGTGGACCGTGACCCAGCACGGGGCGTTGGGTGCCACCTCCTTGCACAGCAGGTAGCCGTACTCGCAGGCTCGCTGGATGTCCTCGGGGTCGTCCTTGGACAGCTCCTCGGGTGCCCACGAGACACGCACCTCGAACCCCTCGTTCTCACGCCCCTGGTTCTGCCTCTTCATGGCGGAGCAGAAGCGCACGAACTCCTCGCGGGAGTCACCGTCGCCCATCTGGGCGGCGATGCGGTTCGTCCCGTTCTGGATGTTCTCGGTGCGCTTCTTTCCCTCGCCGAGTTCCGTGTAGGCCATGCGCCCGTAGACGTTCGGCAGAGGCTGGATGTGAGTCGTTGACATCAGGCATCACCTCCCATCCCGAACCAGTAATTGACGAGCCGCCTCAACCTGCCCGGGTCATCCGAGTACATCAGCGCGGAGAACATGTCCGACCCGAAATCCTGGCGCAGGGTCTCCACCTCGCGGGCCAGCTTCGACAGCTCGCCGCGCACCTCTTCGAGGCCCTTTTCGCATCCGTTCAGGGTGTCGGAGCGGAGCATGCCCCCGCGCCCTTTCGCCTCGGCGTTCAGCGTCCTCGCAATCTGGTTCACGTTGACGCCTATGCGCCTCGCCTCCATCGCCAGACGCTCCGCGTCGGCGTTCTTCGTCACCACGTACACGGGGTTGGAACCAGCGCCCTCGCCGGGCACGGTCCAGCTGCGCAGCACGGCGGAGCGGGTCATGCCCGTGCTCTCGCAGACCGCATCCAAAGCAGCAAGCTCCTCGTCCGAGAATCGCACCTGCACGGTACGGTTCTTGCGCTGCTTCTTGGACGCCTGGCGGCGCACGCGGCTGCTTCTCTTTTCGGCACTCACTGCCATATCAACACCTCCCTTTTTTCTATCAATCGCCCGCGTCTGTTCGACGCGATTTCTCGCAAATGCTTTCGCAGGGAAAAAAGGTAGCGAGCATGGGACTTGTCCCTACAAAACTTCCGGTTTTTTCGCTGCGGCGAAAAATACCTCCGTTTTGTATGTACACGTCCCGCTCGCGAGGGGGCAGCTTTCGCTGTCCCCTTCGAACCCCCAGGAGTGCCCTGTTCCCAACCGGTTTCAGCCGACGACTCGGCAGAACTCTCCATTCGGAACGGGGCACGCCGGACACCCCTTGCGGGGTGCCGGATGGAGGCACGACTGCCTCCTTTACATGCCCTCGCCGTAGCCCCTCACGGGCATAGGCTCGCGTGCATTGTGGGCGGAATCGCCGCCCGAATCGGACGCGGCAGGCGCTCCGTTCTGGGCGGTCGCCTTGCCCGCTTCGGCACCCTTCGAAGATGCCTTTTCGGGCAGGTTGTCGCGCAGGAAGCGTGCGGCCCTGCGCATGTCGGTGACGTTCATATCGCCCAGCTCGGGGTACTCTTCGAGCATCACACGACCGACCTGCTTGTAATACTCCTCGCGCCTCGCCTCGGCCTCCTTGATGGCCTTGTTGATGTCCGAGTAACGCTTCTTAGTTGCCATATCGGATACCTCCTTTAATCAGAAATCGGCATGTCGCCGTACATCAAAATCGTGCCGTTACCAAGGTCCTCGATGGTCTGCTCGCCACCGCCATCGGTGCCCTGAACATTGCCGCCGTTAGTGTCTTCGACAGCCGGGATGTCCCATGTCGGCATAGAGCTAAAATCGACGTTCTTCGAAATCATGAACACCGAGAAAATCAGAACGAGCGTAAGACCGATGCCCATAGCAACGGCCTCAATCGCCTTGCCCCCGTCGTTCACGATTTTCCACTTCGTATCCCGCTCGGCATACCCGCAGCGCTTGCATACGTAATACTTGTGCGTCACCGAATAATTGCCACGATAGAACGCCCACATCGGAACAAGCGCGGACACAATGACAACTATCAGCGCCAGTACGGTGACGAACATGTTGCGCAACAGGAACGCCAGCACAACCGCAATGAGCGGAGCGAACATCATCGCAATCACCGTGGCCGGCTTGCGATACGTCACGTCGCTCACAATCTGCGTTGTGATAGTCGCATGGCCGCAATACGGACAGCAGAGAAGCGTTTCCGTGTCCGCCGGAACGGGCGTCTGAGGAGCGGGCTGCGCCGCAGCCTCATACGCTTCCAATGCAGCCCTCTCCTCCGCTGTGAGCATCCCGCGCTTGGCCTTCAGGTGCAGCCTCGCGTACTCCTCCTTGGTCAAATTCGTCATATCCCTAATCCTCCTTATCCTCTGAATCTGTTTCGTTGCTACCGCCCGAACCGAGAGGCACCGTACGCACGAGACCCCTCACGCGGGCGGGCAGGTCGGGCATGCAGACACGGCCCTGGTCGGAACCGCGGTACGCCTTGTTCATCCACTCGGTCACCTCGTACTCGGCAATCAGCGGCTCGGGCTGCGCCCTCATCTCGTCGGGCACGAACACCGGGTTGTCGGTGTACGACCACTCATGCCACTCCGGCAGGAGGCGCTTGATGTCAGCGATGAGCGCCTTGCGGCTCTCGGGCCTGCCGGACGGGATGTTCCTCTGGAACCAGTGGCGGTACAGGTCGTGGACGAACTGCCACGAGAGGATGTCCCAGGATGCCTCCGGCAGCACGTCGCCCAGGAACTGGCGAACGGGGTCGTTGACCTCCCGGAACTCGTCCAGGAGCGCGGTGCATGCCTGCGGCTCGTCCAACTCGTAGTAGTCGGTCTCCGCCAGCAGGTGATACAGCACGTACTCCAGCACATCCTTGCGCTTCAGATAGTCGTCCTTGATGTACTTGCGCTCGTTGCCCTCGAAGCGCTTCTCGAACGGCACGACCAGCAGGCGGCGGTACATGGACTCCGACCTGTCGCGGAGCCTCGGCAGCTCGTTGACGCACTGGACCATGAACCCCTTGAAAAGGACCGTGCGCGGCTCCTTGAACTTGCGGTTCAGCTGGAACGGGTCCCCCGTGATGATGGACTTGAGCGCCGCCGCGTCGTCCACGAATGTGCCCGTGTCGTTCTCGTCCGTGATTACGGCGGAAATGCGCATCAGCGGCTCCAGCATGAACGGGGAAGAGAAGTCCTTCAGCGAGATGGACTCCCAGGAACCGCGCCCCAGCAGGTTGCGCATGAGGGAGCACAGCGTGCCCTTGCCGTTGTTGCCGGACGTGGAGTAGAACCACGCGCTCTTGTTCCAGCTGACGCCGGGTCGGATGACCGCTCCGACAATCTGCCACAGCAGCCGTACGATGCTCTCGTCGTCGGACAGCTCGCCCATCCAGGACACGACGTCCCAGTCGGTGCCGTCCTCGTCGTTATGTATCACGGGGTTCTTCGCGTTGTTCACGAAGTCCACGCGCACCTTGCCGGTGAACACGAACTCCGGGTCGAAACCGAGGAGCATCTTGCTCCCATAATCGTATACGCCGTTGTTCACGGCGATAAGGTCACGGTCGTGACAACGCTCGACGTGCGGGCACACGGAACGGAGAACCGCAATCGTCTCGTAGACGCCGCGAATCGTAATCGCGCTGTCGTAGCTGCGGATGAGCCGCGTCAGACCGTCCTCGGAGACGTCGTAGGTGCCCTCGTTGTCGCCGGACGTCTGGTAGACGCCGATGTCGAAGTTGCCGTCGTCGCCCGCATCCTTCCAGAGGATGCCCACCGCGTGATGCAGCTCGCGCACAATCAGCGCAATCTGGTACGGGTCCAGGTGCTTGCGCAGGCGCAGGCGGGCGTCTCCCGTCTTCTGGTCGGGATAGGCGTCCTTCAGCGACGCTCCGACTGGCGCGGACGGGTCGCGGGGACCCCGGTTGTACGCCTCGATGGCGTTGTTGGTCGCCTGCAGAAGCTCCCGCTCGACCTGTTCGGGAGCGGAGCATATGTCCACGTCGATGTCCGCCAGATAATCCTCTGTGACCGTTCTAATCAGCTCGTTCTCGGTCATGTCTTGACCTGCGTAAACGGACGTGCTATCATAATTACAGGTAGAGGCCGTCCCGGAAGCTGTGCAGGCATCGGGGCGGTTTTCTTTTTTGCCCATATTCACACCTCCTTAATTCGTTAGCTCAATGCGCCTCACGTTGGCGCTCTTCCACGCCTCAAGGTCATCCACCTTGTAACGGACCGCATTGCCGACCTTGTAGTAACTCGGGCCTTTGCCTTGACAACGCCAGACGCGGAGCGTCCCGGCGCTCAGGCCGAGCAATTCCGCCGCTTCGTACGTCGTCATGTAACGGGGTTTCGACCCCTTCGTCTTCTTCTGTTCTTTAGCCATATCAGCCACCTCCATGTTCAGAATCCGTTTCACGAGAACAAAAAAGCTCCCGTGGAAACCAAAGAAGGACATAGGCAGAACATGCCTTGTCTATCTCGGTTTCCACGGGAGCTTCGTGTTCGTTATTTCGCCCGTGACGCACGGCCTATTTGACCGAGCGCTCGGCTCCTATTCCCGGTAGCAACCCCGCATCAAAGACGGGACGGGTGCTGAGCCATTTATCTATGCAACTGGTATTATACAGCGTTAACTCGATTAACGCAATACCCGATATTCCGTCTCCGCAGGTCAGAGGCTTGTTTCCACTCGTATACGAGCGGAAATCGCCCGAAAAAAATATTGCGCGCGCCCATGTTCCACTACTGCGTTCGAAAAGTGGAACAAGTGGAACATCCGCCTCTACTCCCCGATAAACACGGGGAACATTGCGTTCCACTCTCGGATTGGAAAGTGGAACGAGCCACCAAGAAGCTGAAAGCAGAAGAAGGGCCGTACACGGCAGGAGAGGGAACCTCTGACACACTTTGACACACTTCGAAGTGTGTCAGAGATTTCCCGCATTCATCGGCTTCCCCGAGCGATTGCCCGTTTTTCTGACACACTTCCATTTTTTATAGTGTGTCGGTACTTTCGTAGGATTTATCGGCTTCCTCGGACGCTTGACACACTAAACACACTATTTTTCCAACCTACGCGTACAGAGAAATTTTTTCCCTATATATATCTATATACTTATTTTTTTCTCTCGCGCGCATTAGTTCAAAAAAAGGTGTGTCAAGTGTGTCAGATGGTTGTACTCCCCGATGAACACGGGAAAAGTACCGACACACTAAATTTTTCGCAAGTGTGTCAGAAATCGGCCACCTTCCCGTACTCCCCGATAAACTGGGGAAAGTTCTGACACACTATTTTTTCGCGATAGTGTGTCAGAACCCGAAATCGCACATGCCCGCCCCCTGCTGTACCCAGACTCAAGACCCGAACCAGCCGCCCGCAGGGCGGCCAATCCCAGCATCGAGCGAGAGCGAGATGCGCACCTGCATCCGCCTTTGCTTCTCTGACGCTCTCAGAGGCGTTTTAAGGCGCAAAAAAGCCCGTTAGGGTATCGGAGTACCCCAACGGGCTTAAAACGTCTTAAAACGTAAAATACGGCGTCCTATGATTGCAATACGAAATGGGAGCGCCCCTATCTGGCGCTCCCAAATCTATACACAAGCGCGAACTCATTCCGAAAGAAGAATAGTTCGACGCTTCCTACTCTGGTGGAGGCGCGGAGAATCGAACTCCGGTCCATACTACATCGTCCATGAGGCCCTACAAGCTTAGTCGGCGATCAGCATTCGGTCGCGCGCGGTCCGCCGACGGGCGTTGCGCTTCCTAGCCGGTTCGATCTTTGCCCGAGCCATACCGGCTACGTGCTCGAGCGCATTCCCCTAGGTTGATGCCGGACCAAAGGGCGGGGAAATCCTAAGGCCGACAGCCTGGTGCTATTAAGCAGCCATGGCGAGCGCCGGAGCGCTCTGAGTCTTAGCTTTGCCAATTAAATTGACGGTACCCCTGTTTTACGTGGCGAGGAGACCACGACCTGCTCCTCATTTCGGACGTACCATGTCGAAACCAGTCGCCCCCTTGCAATGCAAGGCGAGCTCGTCGAGGGACGAGCTGTGCGGGTCGAAGGCCCCACCTTGTCAAAGTCCGAACGCCGAAAACCATCCGGCAGGCCGCCAAACGGCGAACATCCATTCTAACCGCGTCCGCTCGTTTGTCAAGCCGCGCGCAGGCAACGACGTTGTTCGGGGAGTCCGAGGAGCCGCTTTCGAACGGGAACGAGCAACGGGCGCACGACAGGCCGATGAGCCTGGCGCAAGAGGGCGTGGTATGCTTGCGCCTTTCAAAAGCGCTCTTGTCGGGAGTTAAGATACGTCGCCGTCGGTTCGCGATATGAAGCGCTCGTGGCGATATTGTGGCGCTCGTAGCAAGAGGGGCTTCGCTCGTCCTTTTGTTTGCCGTTGCTTTGCCGCATCTTGCTACAATGGAAACGAGCACCCGAGCAATGAGAGCGAGTATGAACAAGAAAAAGAACACGGCTCCGCAGGGCCGTCATGCGATCGGGCCTTCAACGGCCGACTCATCAAAGAAGGCTTCCGATCAAGGAAGCGGGACTGCGCCGTCTTCTTCCTCGGCTCGTGGCCAGGCAGCGCGTTCCGGCCTTGCAGGAAAGCCCGCTCCATCGCGGGTTCCCGACGCGACGATAGCCATGCCGCCGGCGAAGCGCGGTACAAAGCCCCCGAAAAGCACTGTTGCCGCCAGCAAGCAAAGCGCTCCGTTTCCGGGCGTGCGGCCCGTCGATGCCTCGAAGGCGAGCAAGCGCTCGCGCAAGAACAAGCCGCTCAAGGTGGTCGGGATTACGCTCGGCGTCATCTTGGGCCTGCTCGTTGCCGTTTACGCCGGGATCGCCGTCTACTTCACCGATCGATTCATGCCGAATTCCAACGTTGGAGATATCGACGTATCGCTCATGTCCGCGGCGGACGCGGAGAAGGCGCTTGTCGAAGCTATCGATGACTATACGCTCTCGATCGGCGGCGACGGCTTTTCGCTTACGCTCTCCTCGTCCGATGCTGCGCTATCGATAGACGAGGCGTCGGTCATTCGTGACACGCTGGACGACACGAACCCCTGGCTTTGGCCGCTCGAAGTGCGCAACGACCACGACGAGACGGACAAGCTCGTCGCGGTTTCGAATGGGACGGGCCTCGAGGACGCCATACGTTCAGCGGTGGAGGAGTTCAACGCGTCGGCCGAGCAGCCTGTGAACGCCACCATCGCCTACGATCCCGACCAAGGGGCGTTCGCTGTCCAGCCTGAATCGGCCGGCACTGCGCTCGATGCCGATCAGATCGTCCGCAAGGCCGATGAAGCGCTGGCGGTTCTTAATCCGAAGGTAACCCTCACAGCCGAAGATCTGCTGAAGCCTACTGTGCTCTCCACCGATGCGGCGCTTGCCACGGCAACTGCGAATGCGAACACCATGATCGCGGCCGAGCTCGTTCTGACCATGGCCGGTGACACGGCGGCGACGCTCGACGCGGGCCTCATATCGCAATGGGTTGTTCTCGGTGAGGATCTGTCTGCGACGCTTGACGATGGAGCTCTCACAGCATGGGTCGAGCAGCTTGCGTCCGACTGCAACACGGTGGGGACGCAGCGGTCCTACACGCGTCCCGATGGCAAGTCGATCACGGTGTCCGGCGGGGCGTACGGCTGGACGGTGGACTCTGAGGCGCTGCTCGCTACGGTTAAGGACGCCGTAGCCAATGGCACGCAGGCTACCGTAGAGATACCATGCTCCACGTCGGGCAAGGCCTACAACGGTGCGGGAGGACAGGACTGGGGCGCGCGCTACTGCGATATCGACCTGTCGGAGCAATATGTGCGGTTCTATGACGAATCCGGGGCGCTCGTGTGGGAATCCCCGTGCGTATCAGGCCTGCCCAACGGCAAACGCGATACGCCAACCGGCGTGTACTGGCTCAACCAGAAGGCAAGTCCGTCCACGCTTATCGGCTACGAGAACGGGAAGAAGACTTACGAGACCCCGGTACAGTACTGGATGCCGTTTGTCGGTAACAGCGTTGGCCTGCATGATGCTAATTGGCAGTCCTCGTTCGGAGGCACGCGCTACAAGACCAATGGAAGCCACGGATGCGTGAACCTGCCGCCGTCGGCTGCAGGCGAACTGTACGGTATCATCCAGGCGGGCGACGTAGTGGTGTGTCACTGGTAGTTCAGGTGATCGTGAGATCGGCCGCTTTTATCGGCACGATGCCTCTCAGGTCTTCGAGCGAGACCTCCACCTGGCAGCCGATGCGGCCGCCCGAGAATACGATGCGCTCGTGTAGGAGCGCTGTTTCGTCGATAAATGTAGGGAAGAGCTTCTTCATGCCGATGGGCGAGCACCCGCCGTGCACGTATCCCGTAAGCGGCAGGAGCTCGCGTGCCTTGATCATGGCAATGGACTTTTCGCCGGTCGTTGCTGCCGCCTTCTTCAAGCTGAGTTCGCGACCTGCGGGGATCATGAACACGTAGTAGCCGCCCGACCGTCCTTGCGTAACGAGTGTTTTGAATACGCGGTCCTGGTCGATTCCGAGTCGGCGCGCCGACTCGACGCCCGAGAGCGCGATAGGCGTCTCGAAGAACCATGAGCGGTAATCGATTCTCGCGGCGTCGAGCACGCGGATGGCGTTGGTCTTGCGATCGCGTTCTTTCGTCATCCAGTCCTTCCTATCTATTCGACTTGGGCTCCGTTGCGTCTTGCTGGCCACTCGATCGTACCGATCATGGATCGCGCAAGGACTCGAAGCATCCGAGTGTCTCGGTGAAGAATGCTTGCAGTATACTGGCAAGCATGAACGATAGTATACCAAGCGCACCGAACCAAACTTCTTCCCTCCGGTTTCCGACGCACGGGCCCGCGGGCGCTCTCTTGTCGGGCGTGAGCCCCTGCGCGCCCATAGGCGTGTTTGATTCCGGCTTCGGTGGGCTCACGGTCGCGCGCGAAATTGCGAAAGCACTGCCGCAAGAGTCCATCGTGTATGTGGGGGACTCTGCGCGATGCCCCTACGGGCCGCGCGACCTAGCAGAAGTGGATGGGTTCGTACAGCAGATTGGCGCCTGGCTTGTAGAGCGCGGGGTGAAGCTCATCGTCATCGCCTGTAACACAGCGACTGCGGCAGGACTTGCGCATGCACAGAGGACGTTCCCCGTCCCGGTCATCGGCGTTGTGGAGCCGGGTGCTCGCGCGGCTGCTCATGCGACGCAGAACCGTCGCGTAGGCGTCGTGGCTACGAAGGCCACGGTGGAATCGGATGCTTACACGCGCGCCATCCGCCATCTCGACGCCGGTATCACGGTATTCTCCACAGCTACGCCGCGCTTCGTGGAAATTGCCGAACAGGGCATCCGTATGGCAGAGGGGCCCATTGAGAATTACACATCGCTTGCATCGAAGGTCTATATTCGCCCTGCGTTCGAGGAGATTGCGCGCGAGTACCTGGAACCCCTCCGTCGTTGCGATATTGACACGCTCGTGCTTGGTTGCACGCATTTCCCTCTGCTCAAAGCGCTTATCGGCGGAGTCGTCGGGCGTGGCGTCACGCTGATTTCGTCGGCGAGGGAAGCGGCGCTGGACGTCGCCGAGATTCTTGCGCGACGCGATGCTCTGGCTCCATCCGATAATGGACC
Source organism: Enteroscipio rubneri (assembly GCF_963929405.1). Classification (NCBI taxonomy): domain Bacteria; kingdom Bacillati; phylum Actinomycetota; class Coriobacteriia; order Eggerthellales; family Eggerthellaceae; genus Enteroscipio; species Enteroscipio rubneri. The sequence continues at coordinate 432,624 of NZ_CAWVIN010000001.1, forward strand.
TTGCTACGAGTTCTTCACGACGGGCGAGGACGTGAGCGAATTCGCGAGCTTCGGCAGCCGCGTGTTCCGCGCGCCTATCGACACGGTTGCTCGTGTGGAGCTGGCTTGAGGGCGGCTGGGTCGCAAGAGGCGGGAACTGGAAGAATATGCCGAAGGAAGGCGGAGGCATGAAAACGGTAGTGCTCGCAACGAACAATGCGCACAAGGCTGCGGAGATCGCAACGGCGCTTGACTTCCCCGGCTGGGAGTTCCGTACGTTGCGCGAGTTGGGACTTGAGTCTGATCCGGAGGAGCTTGCTGATTCCTTCGAAGGAAATGCTCGCATCAAAGCGCGCGCTGCGCACGAGGTATCTGGCGGACTCGCGTCACTTGCCGACGACTCCGGTCTTGAGGTGGATGCGCTCGACGGAGCTCCCGGAGTGCGCTCGGCACGGTTCGCCGGCGAGCCGTGCGATGACTTCGCGAATAATCAAAAGTTGCTGGCTGCGCTTGCCGACATGCCGGATGGAGAGCGCACAGCGCGCTTCGTGAGCACGTTGGTTTTTATCGACGAGGACGGTACCGAGACGGTCGCACGGGGAACGATCGGAGGCTGCATCGGTCGTGAAGAGCAGGGGGAAGGCGGCTTCGGATACGATCCGCTGTTCTTTCCGGACGTGTTTGGCGGCAAGCGCACGCTCGCCGAGGTGAGCCAAGGCGAGAAGAACGCGGTGTCTCATCGCGGCAATGCGCTGCGCGACCTTCGCGAGCAGCTGGAAGCCTCCCTGCATTTCCTCGGCGATTCCGAGGGGTAGCGCGAAGCCGTCATCACTTCGACAAGGCTTCTGGTATAATACCCATTGCCGTTTCGGCGTCGGGGCGTGGCGCAGTTTGGTAGCGCGCCTGCTTTGGGAGCAGGATGTCGCAGGTTCGAATCCTGTCGCCCCGACCATCATATTCCGACTACGGTTTGATCGCGCACTTCGTGTCTTCGCCGGAATGCATCCGTTTGCCCAGGCGCCGCGTTCGGAAGAACGCTTGCTTTGCAGCGCGCGAGGTTGTGCATAGCTACGATTGCTTTAATGCCTGCTCCACATCGAAGAAGCCCTTCCAAGGATCGCTGTGCGAACCGATGCGCTCAAGGGCGTCAGCCATCGTCACGGCATCGGGCGCAACGTGGTCGAGTTCGTCCCATGACAGAGGCGTTGACACGCGGGCCCCGTGGCGGGCGCGCAGTGAATATGGGGCGATGCTTGTGGCGCCTCGACCGTTGCGCTGCCAATCGATGAAGATACGGCCCTTGCGCTTCGCCTTGCGTATGTTGTTGGTATACCGGTCGGGCCAACGCTGCGCCATCACGTCGGCGATGCGCCGCGCGAAGCTATGGAACGCCTCCCATGAGGCCGAGGGTTCGAACGGAACGACCACATGGTAGCCTTTACCGCCGCTTGTCTTGAGGAACGACGTCAGCGACAGCTCGTCGAGCATCCCTTTCAAGTCGCGCACGCCTTGGCGTATCTGCTCAAGACCAAGGCCCTCGTCGGGATCAAGATCGAATACCATCATGTCGGGCTGCTCGAGCGTTTCCACACGACTGCCCCATACATGGAATTCGAGCGTGTCCATCTGCGCTTCCGTGACGATGCCTCGGACGTCGTCCACGTAGAAGTACTCCTCCGGCGTGCCATCGCTTGACGGCACGGTTACCGTTACGACGCCTGCGGCGCCCGGACCGGGATGCTTCTTGAAAAAGCATGCGGATTCAATGCCGCGCGGACAGCGTACGATGCTCAAGATGCGCCCGCTCGCATAGGGCAGCAGGGCTTCGGCGGCTTGCGCGTAATAGCGTACGACGTCGGCCTTGGTCACGTCGGGATCGGTGAACAAGAGCTTGTCCGGGCTCGTGATGCGGACGCCATCCACCACGAGTCCGTCAGTCGCGGCGGTTCCGCGGGGGCTCTTCGGACGGGGCGAGCGCTCGCCCGGCTCGGCAGCGCGTCGCTTTGAGCTTGGCGGGTCGGAGGCGCGCTCGAGCCCGTTCTTCGAGTCGCTCGATTCCGCCAAGGCATGCGCGGCTCCGGTGTTCTCGGTGGTCATGCGATGCTCCGTTCTATTTGTGCTCGATGCGTTGCGTTCGGGGGAGGCGATGCGGGAAGCGGGTTCGCTCTGCTTCGCAGCGCGTCGAGTCGTATCGTCGGTGTCGTTGCTTGCGGCACTGGGTCGAGGCGCGCCGGCGGCATCCTCGCGATGAACGTCTCGGGGTTCTTTGTCGGCGCGTAAGCCCTGGTAGCTTGGATGGCGGAGTTGGCCGTCCTCGGTCCATTCGGAAAAACGCACCTGAACCACAAGCTCAGGCTTGAGCCATGTAAGGCACTCTCCCGTTCGAGCGCGAGGCGGGTTCGAGAACGGGGGGTCGCAGCGTTCAAGGCCCTGAAACCGCTCGAGCAGCTCATGCGCATCATCTGCCGAGATGCCTGACCCCGCACGCCCTGCGTATTCAAAAACGCCGTTCTCAAAGGTGCCCAGTAGAAGAGCGCTTACGCCGGCACGGGCTTTCTCGGTGCAGGTGTAGCCTCCCACGACGAACTCCTGGCTGCGGTCGCATTTCAGCTTGATCCAATCGCCGGTGCGCCTTCCACGATAGCGAGAGTCGCTTCGTTTGCCGACGATGCCTTCTAAGCCTAGTTCGCACGCGGCGCGGAAGCTCTCTTCCCCCTGCTCTGAGACGTGCGCACTGAAGCGAACAGCCAGTGGCGCATCATGTACGAGTTCCTCGAGGAGGCGCTTACGCTCGACAAGGGGTTGATCGCGTAGATCCTCACCGTCGAGCGCGAGGAGATCGAACACGATGTAGGCGGGTCGCTTGCCTTCGGGACTTCGAAGAAAGCTCTGGAGCGCCTGGAAGTCGGACCGTCCGTCCTCGTCCGTCACCACGAGTTCTCCGTCGAGGACCATCGCACGACCATCTGACCAGCGAGAAAGCGAGGCGGCTATATCGGGAAAACGATCGGTGTAGTCAAGTCCATTGCGCGTCGTAAGGCGCGTTCGCCCGCCTTCGACGTATGCGACGATGCGATAGCCATCGTATTTTACTTCGTATAGCCAGTTGCGGCCTGTAGGGACGTCAGTTACAAGCTTGGCTAGCTGGACCGGCGTTTCCTTGAAGGGATTGCGCTCTCCATGTTCGGCTGCTTCTTGCGCAATCTCTTCCATCGTGCGTCCGGTTTCAATGCTCGTCGTGAACGGCGAAATCGCGTTTTCGGATTGAGCGAATTCGTCGCGCTCCTTGATCAGAAGCCAATTGTCGCCGCGTTCGCCGGGTTTTTGCCTAAGCTTGACCAGCACCCAAGCTCCTTTGAGCCGCTGCCCGTATAGCTTGAACTTCAGCTCTCCATTGCGGAGGCTTTCGTCGACGTCGCCGAGCGGCGTCCAAAATCCCTCGTCCCACAGCATCACGGTGCCGCCGCCGTACTCGCCTTTCGGTATGGTTCCTTCGAACGAGCGGTACTCGAGGGGATGGTTCTCAACGTGCACAGCCAACCGCTTGTCACGTGGATCGAAGGATGGCCCTTTCGGAACGGCCCAGCTCAAAAGCGCGCCGTTCCACTCGAGACGCAGATCGTAATGGTCGCGCCGTGCTACGTGGTGCTGTACGACGAACCTGAGACGGTCGGAAGGATCGACCGTCGGAGAACCCGATCCGCTTTCGATCCCCTTGGGCTCGGGTGTGCGGTCGAAGCTCCTCTTTCGGTTGTACGCTTCGAGTTGTGCGTTCATGGTCGCATCGGTCCGTCCTCCGCTTCGGGTGCTGCCGGCTCGCGTTGGCTGACGACGCGACTGTACTGCTTCGAAAGCGATGCCTGGCTTGGGATGGTGGCTTCGGCAATACGACGTCAATGTGCTTTGGTATCGCCGTTACCCAGCGGACGGGAGTTTTTCGGATCGACGTCTTTGCAGTGGGAAGCGCACGTGCGATACGGCGGCTTGTGTATTGCGGGCAACCCGCGCATAGGCCTTGATGAAGCCGGGCTGTACCTCTGTGTAGTAGGGGAGGCCGACGGGATGTGAAAAGGCCGAAGGCAAGGTGCCCTCGGCCTGGCAATCGGATGGAGCGGGTGACGGGAATCGAACCCGCGTCATGAGCTTGGAAGGCTCAGGTTCTACCATTGAACCACACCCGCGTTTTGCGCGACGCTCATTGTACCGCAAATTCGTCGCATGCGCACGAGATTCTCGTGCGCAAAAGGGCCGCAGCCTGCGCCTGCAACGGCTATGGTCCTTATCGAAGAGGGCAGTCCCGGCGAGTAAGGGTACTCGCGAGAGAACGTACTCCAATGCAGCGGGTTCCATGCACGTCTTTCTCGCGGATGATCTTGAGCGCAGCGCGCTATCGTTAAGCGTACAGGTTATTGTGGCACCTGTGTCCTGAGATATTCGACGATGTCGTCCGATTCATACAACGGTTTGCCGTTGACGACCAGACAGGGAACCTGCTTTTTGCCTCCTACGCGCACAAGGTCGTTCTGAATGCCCGGCTGCAGCGTATCGCGCGTATCCATCATGATCTTTCGATCGTCCATGAACCGAAGAACTTTCTGACAATAAGGGCAGGATTTCTTGTAGTACAACGTGTGATTTTCTAGATAGGGCATTGGCGTTGCTCCTTTCGACGCTCGTCGACGAGAGGTGAGCGCACGGCGATTGAGCTTTCTATGATAAAGGAGGGTGCCATCAAAACGGCGCATCCAAACGAACCGTTGCCAATCGGTTTACCGAAGGATTACAAGGAAGCGCTGAGAACTACGCCTTGTCTTCAAAGTGCCAAAAAAGCAATAATGTCTATTGCCATACTATTATAAATATGACATCATAAAAAGTTTAATTTTTAGAAAATAAAAAAGGCCGTCCTTGTTGAGCCGGACGACCTTCGAATTCTGGTGCGCCCAGCAGGATTCGAACCTGCAACCGACGGATTAGAAGTCCGTTGCTCTATCCATTGAGCCATGGGCGCCTTTCGGAAAGCACCGATATTATACCGTAAAACTACTGCGCGAGAACAAAGGATGCGACAAAGGGGTCGAGAGGGCCGAGTCTGTGAGGATATCAGCAAGTAACAGGGGTTATGCGACAATCGCTCGGTTTCAATTCCACAGGTAAGCAGATCGCGAACGGCCTGTTTGACCGCTATCTATAAGACGCTTGCATCGGAATTGCATCTTTTCGAATGTTTATGCATTCACATTAATAAAGACTTGGCTGCTTCGAGCTTGAAACGCGTTTCTTTTGCCGCAAAACAAGGGATTGAAGCGCATGCGAACCGCTACAGTGCTTTATCGTAAAAAAGTAAATTTGTCGAAAATATGGAGAAATGCACAAAAGAATGACTCCGTTCGCCGAAAAACCACGAGGCATTTTGACGTGTTCAGATTTGTTTCAGTTTTGTGGTTGCAATTTGACCTGAAGCATGAGATTTTGGCGATATCGGACGGACGCCTGGTGCGCAACGGGCGGTTCCGAATGGCGAAAATCTGGAAAATGCATACAGAAAAGGAGGGTTGCAATGGCTGGTGTGAACGTCAAAAGCGAAATCAAGCCTTTGAAAAAAGTTCTGCTCCACCGCCCGGGTCGAGAGCTTCTGAACCTGACGCCGAACACGCTCGAGGAGCTGCTGTTCGACGATATCCCGTTCTTGAAGGTCGCCCAGGAAGAGCACGACGCCTTCGCGCAGATTCTGCGCGACAACGGCGTTGAGGTCGTGTACCTCGAAAAGCTCATGGCCGAAGTACTCGATCAGAACCCCGAGCTGCGTGAAAAATTCCTCAAGCAGTTCATCGAAGAGGCCGGAATTCGCACCGAGCGCTACCAGAAGATCATCTACGATTACCTTAACGACAACTATCCCGACAACTACGACCTCGTCCTTAAGACGATGGAGGGCATCAACCTCACCGAACTGCACACCGACAAGTCGAACTCTCTTGTCGACCTGGTGAGCGATTCGTCGAAGATGGTGGTTGCCCCTATGCCGAACCTGTACTTCACCCGCGATCCGTTCGCGATGATCGGCAACGGCGTGTCCATAAATCGTATGTACTCCGTCACGCGCAACCGCGAGACCATCTACGGAGAGTACATCTTCACGTATCACCCCGAGTTCAAGGACGTCCCTGAGTACTACAGCCGTTACAACACGTTCCACATCGAGGGCGGCGACATCCTCAATATCAACGACAAGGTGTTGGCCATCGGCATTTCGCAGCGTACCGAGCCTGATGCGATCGACGCTATCGCGAAGAACATCTTCGAGGATTCCACCAGTCCCATCGAGACGATCCTTGCGTTCAATATCCCGAACTCCCGTGCGTTCATGCACCTCGACACGGTGTTCACTCAGATCGACGTCGACAAGTTCACGGTGCACCCGGGCATCCTTGGCCCTCTGACCGTGTTCGAGATCACTCCTGACGGCCAGGGCGGCATCCACGTCAAGGAGATCAACGACACGCTCGAGGATATCCTTGAGAAGTATGTGGGTCATCCTGTTGAGCTCATCCCCTGCGGCGGCGGCGACCGCATTGCGGCCGAGCGCGAGCAGTGGAACGACGGCTCGAACACGCTGTGCATCGCACCGGGCACCATCGTGGTGTACGAGCGCAACGACGTCACAAACGCCGTGCTCAAGGAGAAGGGCCTCAAGGTTCTCGAGATGCCCTCTGCAGAGCTCTCCCGCGGTCGTGGAGGTCCACGCTGCATGAGCATGCCCATCTGGCGCGAGGACTAGGCGCTCAGCTTTTAACTCCCGGGCGAGGCGAGACCCGCTGTCGCCCGAACGTGGGGGATCCGAACGGATCCCCCACGGAAGCGGTAATCTGCGGGCGGTTTACTTGGCGTCGCCCGCTTTGTTGGACATCGATGAAAAACTTGGCAACGTACGACGAAAGGAATTGAATCATGCCCACGAGCCTCTCCGGACGCAACTTCCTGAAGCTGCTGGATTTCACCCCCGAGGAAATCCGCTATCTTATCAGGCTGTCCAAAGAATTCAAGAACCTCAAGCTGACGGGTACCCCCCATCGTTACCTCGAAGGTAAGAACATCGTGCTCCTGTTCGAAAAAACCTCCACGCGCACCCGCTGCTCGTTCGAGGTTGCCGGCATGGATCTGGGTATGGGCGTCACCTATCTCGATCCCGGCAGCTCGCAGATGGGCAAGAAGGAGTCCATCGAGGATACCGCGCGCGTGCTCGGCCGCATGTACGACGGCATCGAGTATCGCGGCTTTGCCCAGGAGATCGTCGAGGATCTGGCCGCAAACGCCGGCGTGCCGGTGTGGAACGGCCTGACCACCGAGTTCCATCCCACACAGATGATCGCTGACATGCTCACGGTCGAGGAGAACTTCCCGCAGGGTCTCAAGGGTCTCAAGTTCGTGTTCATGGGTGACGCCGAGAACAACGTGGCGAACTCGCTCATGGTCGTGTGCGCGAAGCTGGGTCTGCACTTTGTGGCTTGCGGCCCGAAGGCGCGTATGCCGAAGGCCGAGCTCGTCGAGGAGTGCAAGAAAGTAGCGGCCGAGACCGGCGCTTCCATCACCCTGACCGAGGACGTGAAGGAGGCCTGCACGGGCGCCAACGTCATCTACACCGACATCTGGGTGTCCATGGGCGAGCCGGACGACATCTGGGCCGAGCGTATCAAGCTTCTCGAGCCCTATCGCGTGACGAAAGAGGTCATGGACATGGCTTCCGATGACGCTATCTTCATGCATTGCCTGCCCTCGTTCCATGATACCAAGACCACCATCGGCGCCGAGATCGCTGAGAAGTTTGGCGTCACCGAGATGGAGGTCGAGGATGCCGTGTTCGAGTCGACCCAGTCCAAGGTGTTCGACGAGGCCGAGAACCGCATGCACACCATCAAGGCCGTCATGTACGCCACGCTCTCCTAGTCGTAATCAGAAGAAAGGAGACGAACTATGGCATACCAGAAAGGCGAAGGCAAGTCCGTGGTCATCGCTCTTGGCGGCAACGCCTTGGGCGACACGCCGCAGGAGCAGCTGGAGCTGGTGAAGAACACGGCCGAGCACATCGTTGATATGGTGGCCGAGGGAATCAACGTCGTGGTCTCCCACGGCAACGGCCCGCAGGTCGGCATGATCAATAACGCATTCGACTACGCTTCCACGCATGACGGCAAGACGCCGGCTATGCCGTTTCCCGAGTGCGGAGCTATGAGCCAGGGCTATATCGGCTATCAGCTGTCGCAGGCCATCCTGAACGAGATGAAGCGTCGTGGTATCATGCGCTCCACGGCATGCGTCATCACGCAGACGGTGGTCTACCCGGAGGATCCGGCATTCCAGAACCCGACGAAGCCCGTAGGCGCCTTCCTTACCGAGGAAGAGGCCATGAAGCGCGCCGAGGAGACCGGCTACACCTATAAAGAGGACGCCGGCCGCGGTTGGCGTCAGGTGGTGCCTTCCCCGAAGCCGCAGCGCATCGTGGAATTCGATGCCATCAAGGATCTCATGGACGATGGCTATATTGTCGTTTCCACGGGCGGCGGCGGCGTTCCGGTCGTCGAGAAGGACGATTCCTACCACGGTGTGCCGGCGGTTATCGACAAGGATCGCTCGAGCGCCAAGCTTGCAGCCGACTTCCGTGCCGACATGCTGGTTATCCTCACGGCGGTCGAGAAGGTGTGCATCAACTTCAACACGCCGGAGCAGCAGGAGCTGAATGCTATGACGGTGGCCGAGGCCAGAAAGTACATCGACGAGGGCCAGTTCGCTCCCGGTTCGATGCTGCCGAAGGTCGAAGCCTGCATCGAGTTCGTCGAGCAGCATCCCGAAGGGCGTGCGCTCATCACCTCTCTTGAGTGTGCTGCCGACGGCTTGAAGGGCAAGACGGGTACGGTCATCACGGCGTAGGGGACGCTCGCTGTACGGCTTCCTCCTGCCGCCGCCCGCTCCGCATTCGAACGGGCGGCGGCGGATGCGCCGCACGAAGAAGGCGTCTTTCGCCTTGTGGACCTTGCACGTCTTTAGGGGTGCTCGCGGGCCGCGCGGTTATGCTTCCGGCCGGTTCGCTCGCAGGTTCTTGAACGCACCACGCAACTATCAATCCTCTGGTAAGGAGGGGTCTTATGACCGCGAAAGAAAAAAGCAGAAAGAAACGATCTATTTCTTCGTTTACCATTTTGCTGATTATCCTCGTTGTGCTTGCCGTCGTCACCGTGGTGATGTCGCTTGCAGGCGTCGAAGGAGTTGAGGGAGCGACGATCGCCAATGTGACGACCGCTCCCGTCAAGGGCTTTACCGATGCGCTTCCTGTATGTCTCTTCGTCCTCATTTTGGGCGGATTCCTGGGAATCGTGACCGAGACGGGCGCTCTTGATGCAGGCATCGCTGCGCTGGTGAAGAAGCTGAAGGGTAACGAGCTTGTGCTCATCCCCATCCTCATGTTCATCTTCTCCATCGGCGGCACCACGTATGGTATGTGCGAAGAAACCGTGCCGTTCTACCTGCTGCTCGCAGCAACCATGGTCGCTGCCGGCTTCGACAGCGTCGTCGGTGCGGCTGTTGTGCTTTTGGGCGCCGGCTGCGGTGTGCTGGGCTCGACGGTGAACCCGTTCGCTGTCGGTGCGGCTGTTGACTCGCTGTCCGGCACCGGTATCGCCATCAATCAGGGCACCATCATCATGCTCGGCGTCGTGCTGTGGCTGGTAACGCTCGTCATCTCCATTCTGTTTGTCATGCGTTACGCGAAGAAGGTCAAAGCCAACAAGGGTTCGACCATCCTCTCGCTGCAGGAGCAGGAGGTTATGAAGGAAGAGTTCGGCGAGGCTCAGCAAGAGGCTGTCGAAGCCGAGGCCAACCCGAACGAGAAACTGATGACGGCGCGTCAGAAGTGGTCGTTGATCGTGTTCGCCCTGACGTTCGTTGTCATGATTGTCAGCTTTATCCCGTGGGAAGATTTCGGCGTAGATATCTTCAACGCGGGTGCGGCTACCGAGGAAGTTACCGAGCAAGTTTCCGGCGACGATATCTCGGCTGCCTGGACCGACAATGAGGTCGGCGGAGAGCTTTCGTTCACCGGCGACGTCGAGGGTACGGTGACGACCGAGGAGCAGATTTCCGAAGGTTGGTCCGCGTTCCTGACGGGCGTTCCGCTGGGACAGTGGTACTTCGACGAGGCATCGACTTGGTTCCTGCTCATGGCTCTGGTCATCGGCGTTATCGGCGGTGTGTCTGAGAGCCGGTTTGTGAAAGCGTTCATCAATGGCGCGGCGGACATGATGAGCGTTGTGCTGATCATCGCGCTTGCCCGCTCCATCACGGTGCTCATGGGCGAGACCGGTCTGGATATGTGGATTCTCGAGAACGCGGCAGCGGCACTCTCGGGCATGTCGGCCGTTATCTTCGCTCCGTTGTCGTTCCTGCTCTATATCGTGCTGTCGTTCCTCATCCCGTCATCGTCCGGCATGGCGACCGTGTCCATGCCCATCATGGGCCCGCTGGCGAATTCGCTTGGATTCTCGCCTGACGTCATGATCATGATTTATAGCGCTGGCAACGGTCTGGTGAACCTGTTCACCCCGACAAGCGGCGCCATCATGGGCGGCTTGGCTCTTGCGAAGATCGAGTACTCCACATGGCTGAAGTTCGGTGGCGTGCTGTTCATCATCCTCGGCGTCGTGTGCGCGGTTATTCTTACGGCAGCGATGCTAATCATCCCTGGCGCAGGAGGAGCAGTGTAACCGAGCGTCTCGGACAGCGTGCTTCCCGGACAGGTTTTTGAAGGGGCATCGCAGTACACAAAGGCCCCCGCGCATTGAGTCGCGGGGGCCTTTGCATGTATCGGCCTGAGGCTGGCGGACGAGGAAGGCCGCCGAAAACGATAGGGACAAAGCGGCGGTCTTCACCGGGTCAGCCGGAGCGTTTGTCCCGAGACGTGGGTGAAGCGGGCTAGAGCGGCTTTTTCATCCAGATGTGAGGAACGTGCTCGTCCAGCTCTTCGGTGCCGTACCGCTCGTATCCGGCGCGTTCGTAAAGCCCGGTTACGTGACACTGAGAATGCAGATGCATCTCGGTCGCGCCGGCTTCGCGCGCCACACGCTCCGACTCCGCTAAGAGCGCGGCGCCGAGGCCGCTCTTGCGCGACTCGGGCAGTACGGCCAAACGGCCGAACACCCAGCGTCCCGGATCATCGGCATGTTTCGGATCGGGGAACGTTCGCGCACAACCGACGAGCCTCCCGTCGCGGTACAGCGTGAGATGAACGGTTGTAGGATCATCATCGATCTCGTCGAATTCGTTCTTGAATCCTTGCTCTATCATAAAGACGCGCGTTCGCACGAAACGCGCGTCTTCGAAACGCCCCTGCTCGAACGTTAGGCCCATAGCGTACCACCTTTCATTGCGTGACTGCATCGACCGTGTCGCGTATGCCTGCCAACTGCCTACAATACCATAGTCTCTAGGTACGCGGATCTTCAGAAGCGCGCAATGAATTGAGTCTTGCACGAGGTCATGTGTACGTTTTCTGCATAACGGCCAAAGTCGCGCCCATCGCTAGATCGATGCGGCTGCATCTTGCGAAAAGGTGGTAAAATCATTCGACATATACACTCCCGAGATCCACGAGGAAAGACGTTCACCATGCAAATTCGCGAACAACTTGAAGAAGTCTTCGACCAAGCTATTGCTGCGGCAGTCGAAGACGGATCGCTCGAGCTCGAGCAGGCTCCCGAGGCGGCGCTCGAGCGTCCGCGCGACGAGGCCAACGGCGACTGGGCGTCCACCGTGGCCATGCGCTCGGCCAAGCTCGCCAAGAAGAACCCGCGCGAGATCGCCCAGATCATCGTCGACCACCTGCCGGAGAACGATCTCGTGCAGAGCGTGGACATCGCCGGTCCCGGCTTTATCAACATTCGCCTGGCCCCGTCGGCCCTGCAGGGCGTGGCCGCCCAGGTGCGCGCCGAGAAGGGTGACTTCGGCCGCGGCACCATCCCGGAGGGCGAGCGCAAGATCAACCTCGAGTACATATCGGCGAACCCGACCGGCCCCCTGCACGTGGGTCACGGTCGCTGGGCCGCGCTCGGTGACGCCACGGCGCGCGTCATGCGCCACGCGGGCTACGACGTGTTCGAGGAGTTCTACATCAACGACGCCGGCACGCAGATGGACAACTTCGGCGAGTCGGTGGCCGTGCGCTACCAGCAGCTGCTCGGCCGCGACGTGGAGATGCCCGAGGCGTGCTACGCCGGCTCTTACGTGAAGGACATCGCGCAGACCATCATCGACGAGGACGGCGACGTGTGGCTCGACGCCGACCCGAAGGAGCGCATGGAGAACTTCCGCGAGCGCGCCTACGCCTACGAGCTGGCCGAGCAGCACCGCGTCACCGAGCGCTTCGGCACCACATTCGAGTGCTGGTTCTCCGAGCGCAGCCTGTACGTGCCCGACGAGACCGGCAAGAGCGCGGTCGACCGCAGTCTCGAGGCCATGGACGAGAAGGGCTACATCTACGTCGAGGACGGCGCCACCTGGTTCAAGTCGAGCGCGTTCGGCGACGAGAAGGACCGCGTGCTCATCAAGGCCAACGGCGAGATGACGTACTTCATGAGCGACGTGGCCTACCACTACAACAAGATGGAGCGCGGCTTCGACCACCTCATCAACATCTGGGGCGCCGACCACCACGGCTACATCGCCCGCTGTGAGGCCATGCTCGCGGCCTGGGGCTGGCCCGGCGCGCTCGAGATCATGCTCGGCCAGCTGGTGAACCTGTTCCGCGACGGCGAGGCCGTGCGCATGTCCAAGCGCACCGGCGAGATGATCACGTTCGAGGAGCTCATCGACGAGGTGGGCGTGGACGCGACCCGCTACCTCATGCTGGCGAAGTCCTCCGACCAGCCCATCGACTTCGACATCGAGGTGGCGAAGAAGAAGGACGCGTCGAACCCGGTGTACTACGTGCAGTACGCGCATGCGCGCATCTGCTCCATCCTGCGCAAGGCGGCCGAACCGGCCGACGCCGCGGCTGCCGAGGCCGGCGAGATGAGCATGGACGAGCTGGCTGCGAAGGTGATTCCCGCCGACGTGGACCTCTCGCCGCTCACGCACGAGTCTGAGCTGGCGCTCATGCGCAAGATGGACGACTTCGGTCCGCTTGTGGCCCAGGCCGCCCGCGACCGCGCCGCGTTTCGCCTGACGCACTACGCGCAGGACTTGGCAGCGCTGTTCCACTCCTTCTACACGAACTGTCACGTCATCGGCGAGGAACCGGCTGTGCGCGATGCGCGTCTCGCGCTGGTGGACGCCACCCGCATCGTGCTGGCGAAGTCGCTCGACTTGTTGGGCGTGAGCGCGCCGGCGAAGATGTAGAGGAGACTCGGCGCTTAGGAAAGTGCCGGAAAGCCTATAATCCTCTGGTTGACAGATGCCTTTCAAAGTGGCCGCTCGACTCGATGTCGAGCGGCCACTGCGCTTCTTTGCGACGGACGCTGCTGTCAGGTTGTGCCTATAATTCGCGAAGTTCGGCGCAACCGAGAAAGGTTCATCCTGTCACACGTTGTCTTCGAGATCGAGCTGCATCAGGTTTACGTTCTCGCGCATCCGCTTTGCCTCCGCGCGGCAAAGGTCTCCTTCCTCGTAGCGCGATTGGATCTGCTCGAGTTCCAGCTGCAAGCCCAACCGCTCAATCTCGATCGCCTTGTCAGCTGTCCTTGTGAATGCCGTAATGGAGGGATTCGCGCTGCGCAGCATGGAAACCGTGCGTTGGTATTCCATCACAAGCGAGCTCACGTTCTCGGCCGGCTCATCGCATTCCGGCGAGGTGAGCATGGTCTGGAGCTTCCCGATAACGTACTCGGTGCCAGCAAGTTGGAGTTGGCGGCTTTCCTGCGCGTGGTCGGTGGGGGAGAAACCTGGCAGGCCGCTGAGGATGCGATGCCAGGTTGAGCGCAGTAGGATCCGCAGGCGATGCGAGGAGTGTTGGAGCGAAAAACGTCCAGCATGGTGCTCGATGAGGTTTTCAGCATGCGAAAGTCGTCCCAGGTACTGATAGCCTACCAGGGGGCTCGTCTTTCCGCTCTCGATGAGGTCGAGTACGTATTCGCGCTCCCAGTCGATCGCTTTGAGGCGCAGCCCCGTGATGGGTTCGTCCTCTATGTCGTGATGATCTTTGATGCGGGCTATGCGCTCGTTATAGGAGTGGATGACGGTCTGGGTGGCCGCGCGGTTTTCGATAGTCTGGCGTGCGGCCAGCTCTTCGATGACCGTGCGCAGGATGTCAAGCCTCACTTGCGTTTCGTCGCAGGGCTCGTCGGCTTCTGCGGATTCGTTTCGGGAGGCGATGAGGGGAACGATGAACGTGGCGATGAGCAGCGTGACGACGATAACTCCACAAGCGAGGAAGATTATGAGGTCACGCTGGGGAAAGCGCACGACCGCGAGCGGGTCGCCGTAGGAGATGGTGTAGGGGATGGTAAGGACGACGGCGAGCGTGATGGTGCCCTTTGGCCCGCCGAGCGTCATGATCAGCCAGGAACGCAAGCTTTTGCGCCAGTTTGTGCGCTCGTCCTGCGGCAGCTTGCGGTTGCGCAAGCGATCCATCACGCAGAGCCAAACGAAACGTACGATGTAGGATATGAGCACGATGAGAAGCACGTAGCCGATAAGCACGCCGTTGTTAATGCTCACGTCGTCCCATGACTGCTGCATCACACGAGGAAGCTGGGTTCCAAGGAGCACAAATACGAATCCGTTCAAAGCGAATGACACCACGCGCCACACGCTTGACGAGACGATGTTCATGCGCGAGATGGAAGGGCTCATTGCGCGCGGAGAAACGACGTTCAGAATGCCTGCCGCTACGACTGCGATGATGCCACTCGTGCCGAGTGTGTTCGCCACAAGATAGACGATAAAGGGAACGAACAACTCGAACAGCACATGAAACGTCGTGTTCTCAAGACCCCAGGAGCGCACGCGTCGCACGAAGACATTGCCGAGCAGTCCGAGTGCGACGCCGATCAGGATGCCTCCTAAAAAACTGATCGCAAAGTTTGCCGAAGCGTTCAGAAGCGAAAAGGTGCCCGTAGTCACGGCGGCTAGGGCGAACTGGAACGAGACGATGCCCGATGCGTCGTTGAGGATGGATTCGGCCTCGAGGATGCTCTTGTCGCGCGGAGCGATGTTCGCATCTTTCGGTAGAGACGCGACAGCGATCGCATCGGTTGGCCCGATGGCTGCTCCGAGTGCGAAGGCGGCGGCGAGCGGGATCGAAGGCTCAAGCCAGTGTACGGAGAACCCTACGATCAAAGCCGTGACCATCACCAGGCCTATGGCGAGCGACAGGACGGGGCTTCGGTTCGCCCAGAGAGCCTTCTTGTCAATGTTTTTCGCTTCGTCGAAAAGCAGCGGCGCGATGAACAGCACGAGGAACAGGTCGGGATCAAGGTTGATCTGGATTTGTGACGGCGCGAATAAAGCGATCAGCAAGCCGAGCGCAATCTGGATGAGAGGAGAGGATATCTTCGGGACAAGCTGGTCGATGACGGAAGAAAGAAGGATTGCGGCAAGCATGAGCAAGGCAAGTACGAGCGCTTCCACCTAGGCGTTCCTCCTTCGCTGTCCTTCGGCCGTCCGATTGATGTATTGTACCCGACGAGAACCCCGCTGATGCTCGGGATGATTGAGAGTTTCGAAGAGGAAACAAAGACGTGTCCCCGACCGCGCTCGGAACGATATGCTGGTTGGGCGCTGCTGCTCGAGCGAGTCTAAATCGAGCGCAGCAGCGCGATGCTTGTCTTGATGTAGAGCGTGTAGGCGACAGAGGCGGTCGAGGCGAGGACGAGGTCGCGCTCGAAATCGCCCTTGGACGAGCCACCGACAAGGCCGCGGGGGCTTGTGGGGTTCGGCGAGAACAGCGCGCGCAAGGCGTCTTCCAGCGCATCGCAGAAATAGTCGTATGCCACCTGGGTGTCGAAGCTCGCGATCTGAGCATGGATAAGACGTTCTATCTCGCCGATGGAAAAGGTCTGCTTGAGCGTGCCGATGACGACGAGGTAGGCGACATGCGAGCGCGTGTAGCGCTTTGAGCTTACGGCTGGCAGGACGCCTTGCTTCACGTAGTTGTTCACCATCGAGCGCGTGAGCGCTTTCTCGTCAGGCCCGTAAAGCGGCGTAAGCGCGTCTTCGAGCAGACCGACGAGCTGATCCATGTAGAGGTCGATGTGCGGAATCTCGTGGAAGCGGGGTAGATGCAGCGAGGCAAGCTCTTGTGCTCTCGCCGATGCGCTTATGTCGTCCATGGTTGATCATCCTCCGTCCGAGCTGCTTGCGATCGCACACGATCATACCAAGAGAGGTTTTGTGCGTCAATTTCAATAAACCCTTGACAAGGTTATCAACAATTTATAAGTTGGTTTTAAATACGAGGAAACCTCGTGATCGAAAGCAAGGATAGCCCATGGACGCCAATCGCATCGCGCTTATCGTAGACTCATGCACAGATGTGCCGCCGGAGGATATCGATCGGTACGGTATGTACGTTGTTCCCCTGCAAGTGAACTATGCGAACGAGAGTTTTCTCGACAAGGTGACTATCACGCCTCAGCAAGTGTACGATCGATTCGCGGACGAGGTGCCTTCGACGTCCACGCCCACTCCCGCAGTTGCTCGGGACGTGCTCAACCAGGTGGTTGCCGACGGATACCGCGAAGCGGTGATCGTGACCATATCGAGCGGCTTATCGGCGACCTATGACCTCATGCGCTCGGAGACGGCCGGTATGGCATTGCTCACATGCGAAGTCGTGGATACGAAGAATATTGGCATGGGGGCGGGGCTCGTGGCACTCGCGCTGGCGAGGCTGCTGGCCGAGGGGGCGTCGCTTGATGATGTCCGCAGGGAGGCTGCGAGTATCGTAGAGAATACCAAGGTGTTCTTCTGCGTGGACACGTTGGAGTACCTGCATAAAGGCGGGCGCATCGGGAACGTGACGTACGCCGTGGGCAGCATGCTGGACATGCGCCCGGTCATCACCTGCAACGATCAGGGCGTGTACGTGACGGTGTCGAAGGCGAAGGGCCGCCGCCAGTCGCTCAAGAAGGCCATGGGCGCAGCCGAGAAGTTCGCCTCCCGATTCGAGCGCGTCACCATGGCTGTAGTGAACGGCGACGCGGCCGCGGAGGCCGCCGAGGTGCGCGCCGAGCTGGGCGGGCGCGTGGCGCACGCGGACGCCTGGTATGAAGGGCAGATCAGCCCCGTGCTGGTGGTGCACACCGGCCCGGGCCTTATCGGCATCGGCGTGCAGGGCGTGTAGCGGCGCGGGTACAGGCCCTGCTACGCCAGCGGCAGCGCGATCTCCACGGCGAAGCCCTCGCCGGGCGCGCCCTCCAGCGCGAGCGCGCCGCCATGGGCGCGGGCGATGCGGTCCACCAGCACGAGGCCCAGGCCGTGCTCGGAGGCGGCGCTGGAGTCGAAAGCCCCCGCGGCGCAGCCCGCCGCACTCCTTGCCGTGCGGGAGCGGGCTAGGCGGGCCTCGAGCGCCGCCAGGCCCTCGCGCGAGATGCCCGCGCCGTCGTCGGCTACGCGCATCACGGCGAACCCGCCCGATGCGCTCCCAACGCCCCCCGACGCCCTCTCCCCGCCGCGGTCCCCGCGCACCGACAGCCGGATGGACACGTTGCAGCCGCTCTCGTTGTGCACACGGGCGTTCGCCAGCGCGTTCTCGACGGCGCGCGTCAGCAGGCGCTCGTCGCCCAGCACCACGGCCTCGGCCGCGTCCGCGTCCACCTCCAGCGCCAGCGGGTGTGCCTCGTCCATCCCGTCGTTCACGTGCGCGGCCACCACGGTGCGCAGCAGCTTCGCCACGTGGATGCGCCCCAGGTCGAGCGGCTGCATGTCGTAGTCGAGCCGCGAGGCTGTGTTCAGGTCGGTCACGAGGTCGGCTATGCGCAGGCCCTGCGTGCGGATGACGGCGGCCTGTGCGCGCACCTCCTCGGGCGCCCGCCCGTCGGACGCCACGGCGTCGGCGTACCCCAGGATCATGGAGAGCGGCGTGCGGATGTCGTGCGACACGCCGCGGATCCAGTTCGCCCGCGCCGCGTCCTTCTGCTCGATGAGGGCGGAGGCTTCCGTGATTCGCTCGCCCACATCGCGCAGGTCGCCCCTGAGGCGCAGCGTGGACGGGCGGCCCTCCGACAGGCCGTCCAGCGCGTCCAAGATCGGCGCCACGGCACGCTGCGTGCGCCGGCGCGACACCAGGTACACCGTGAAGAAGATGGCCAGGTCGACGGTGAAGAGCAGCAGCACGTACAGCGGCAGGTTGCGGATGGCGGAGACGGGGTACGTCATGCCCATGTGCCAGTACGTGCCCTTCGGGAACCCCACCACCAGCAGGCCGTCGTCGCGGTTCCAGAAGAAGGCGGGGTAGTCGGCCACACTGCCGTAGTGCGCAGCCATGGCCGCGTCGGCCGGCGAGAGCGTGCGCGGCACGTCGCTGGGCGCGTCGCGCTCCCACGCTATCGCGCCCGCACCGTCCACGAGCAGTGCCCACGCCCCCTGCTCACCCAGCGCCTCGGCGCCGTCCGGCGCAAGCGACCAGGAGCCGTCCTCCTGTCGCGCGAGCGCCGCGTCCACGACGCGCACGGTGGTGGCGGGCGTGCCGTCGTTGAAGTTCCTCTCCGACTCGTTGAAGGCGATGAGCAGGTACAGGAAGAAGTCCACGACCACCACCGCGAAAGCCAGCAGCAAGAACGCCAACAACTGCTTGGTGAAGAAGCGCGGGAAGCTGGTCTTCGCCGCGCGGCCAGCGCGGCCGCGGCGCCGTCCCATGGGTTCAGCGCCCCGCCAGCTTGTAGCCCAGGCCCTTTATGGTCACAAGCGACACAGGCTTGGACGGATTGGCCTCTATCTTCTCGCGCAGGCGGCGGATGTGCGCCATGAGCGAGTTCTCGTAGCCGAACGACGTGCCCCAGCACGCCTCGCACAGCGCGTCGATGGTCACGATGCGCCCGGCGTTGCGCGCCAGCACGCTCAGTATCTCGTGCTCCTTGGCGGTGAGCAGCACCGTGCTCCCGTCGGCGCGCTCCACCTCGGCCGTGGCGAAGTTCACGCGGCATGCGTCCAGCTCCAGCAGCGGGCTCTCCTGCGCGTAGCAGCGCCTGAGCACCGCGGCGATGCGCAGCACGAGTTCCTGGGGCAGAAACGGCTTGGCGATGTAGTCGTCCGCACCCAGGGCGAGACCGCTCACGCGGTCGAAGGGCTCGTCCTTGGCCGTGAGGAACAGCGCAGGGACGGAGGCGCAGGCGGGGCGCTCGCGGATGCGCGCGAGCAGGTCGAACCCGTCCATGCCGGGCATCATGACGTCCAGTACGAACAGCTGGTAAGCGTCCTCGGGCGAGGCGGCGCGCGCGTCGATGGCCGTGAGCGCCTCCGCGCCGCTCCCCACCCGGTCCACGGCCGAGAACCCCGCGCCGTGCAGGATGGCCGCCACCATGCCGGCCAGCTCCGCCTCGTCGTCCACAAGCAAGATGCGCTTGTCGCGCACGTGCCGCTCCACCATGCCGTACCCGTCCACCGTCACGGCCGCCCCTTTCTCTTCGCTCACCATTAAAGCACAAACGCCCCGGCATGCGGCCGACCTTGCGCGATCGTAAGGTCGGCGCAAGGTCGGGTAAGGAAAATGCAAGGAGCAGGGCGGGAAGGCGTAAGGCCGCCCCTTTAAGCTTGGGAGGAGGCATAACCGAGAGCGGCCCGACCGGCGCCGGCGCTGCGGCGCGCGGCCCCGGTTGGGCCCGGAAGAGCGAGGAGAGAAACCATGTCAGCAGGAAAGCACGGCGAGCAGGCCGTCCGCCCCGACACCGTGGTGGAGGTGCGCGCCCTCGGCAAGCGTTACGGCATCGAGGGCCGCAAGCGCGACGCGAGCGTGACGCAGGCGCTCGACCGCGTGAGTTTCGCGGTGGCGCGCGGCGAGTTCACCGGCATCATGGGTCCGAGTGGGTCGGGCAAATCGACGCTGCTCAACTGCCTGGCAACCATCGACGTGCCCTCGAGCGGCAGCATCCACGTCGGCGGGCGCGACGTGACGAAGCTTGCGGGCAAGGAGCTGGCGAAGTTCCGCCGCGAGGATCTGGGGTTCATCTTCCAGGATTCGAACCTGCTCGACACGCTCACGGCGTACGAGAACATCGCGCTGGCGCTGACCATTCAGAACGTTCCCGCGCGCGAGATCGATCCGCGCGTGCAGGAGGTGGCGCGTGCGCTCGGCATCGTGGACGTGCTGCAGAAGTACCCCTATCAAATGTCCGGCGGCCAGAAGCAGCGCGTGGCCGCGGCGCGCGCCACGGTGACCCACCCGCACCTCGTGCTGGCCGACGAGCCCACGGGCGCTCTCGACTCGCGGTCGGCGCGCCAGCTGCTCGAATCGCTCGCGTACCTCAACGAGCGCGGGTCCACCATCCTCATGGTCACGCACGACTCGTTCTCGGCCAGCTACTGTAACCGCATCATCTTCATCAAGGACGGTGGCCTGTTCGGCGAGCTGCGCCGCAACGGCTCCGAACGCGCGGCGTTCTACCGAAAGATCGTGGACGTGGTGTCCAGCATGGGTGGCGCGGGCGAGGACGAGGCCGCCTCGAACGAGGTGACGCGCCATGCTTGCTAGGCTCGCGCTCGGCAACGTGCGCAAGTCCCTCGCGGACTTCGGCATCTACTTCCTCACGGTCATGCTGGGGGTGGCCGTGTTCTACGCGTTCAACTCCATGACGGCCCAGCAGGGCGTGCTCGCGTTCTCCGAGACGCAGGATAAGATGTTCGAGCTGCTGGGCATGGTCATCGGTGGCGTGTCGGTGTTCATCGCGTTCGTGCTCGTGTTTCTCGTGGTGTACGCGAACAGCTTCCTTGTCAAGCGGCGCAAGCGCGAGTTCGGGGTGTACCTCACTTTGGGCATGAGCACGGGCGACGTGGTGAAGATCGTGGCGCTCGAGTCGCTCATCGTGGGCGCCGCGTCGCTTGCGGTGGGCCTTGTCGTGGGCATCGGGCTGTCGCAGCTGCTGCTGCAGCTCACGAGCGCGCTGTTCCAGGCCGACGTGGCCGAGGCCGGCGGGTTCGCGTTCGTGTTCTCGGCCGACGCGCTTGTGAAGACCGCCATCGTGTTCGCGGCCATCTTCCTGGTCGCCGCGCTGCTGAACGCGCGCACGGTGGCGCGGGCGAAGCTCATCGACCTTTTGCATGCGCAGAGCAAGAACGAGGAGATGAGGCTGACCAGCCTGCCGCTGTCGCTCGTCCTGTTCGCGGCGTCGCTCGTGGCTATCGGCGTGTCGTACAAGCTGCTCATCGACAACGGGCTGATGGAGCCCTCGCCCGAATTCGCGGCGGCCACGCTGCTCGTGTGCCTGGGCACGGTGCTGTTCTTCTACGCGCTGTCGGGCTTTCTGCTGAAGCTCGTGCAGCTCGTCCGTCCGCTGTACTTGCGGGGGCTCAACATGTTCACGTTGCGGCAGCTGAACGCCAAGGTGAACACCACCTTCGCGTCGCTGTCGGTGGTGTGCCTCGTGCTGTTTTTGGCCATCACCAGCGTGTGCGGCGGCATCGGCATTCGCAACGCCATCGACGGCTCGCTGGACCGGAGCACCGACTACAGTGCCAGCGTGTCCACCTCGTTCGGCTCGTACAACGCCGAGGCGGGCTATCAGCCTGCCGAGCTGGGCGATTTCGGGGCCTTCGCCGAGCGGCAAGGCTACGATATGGCGGCCGGGCTGCGCGCGAGTGTGACGACGGTGGGCGCGGGCGACTTCGATGCGGTCGCGTCCGCCATGGCGCAGGTCGATCTCTTGGTCGACCCTGCCGACGCCCTCGTGTTGGACGACGTGGAGCGCGCGAGCGGTCTTGTGCTGGCCGACTACGCGGGCGCGTCCATCAACAGCGGCTACGGCGCGTACCCCGTGTACGTGGCGAAGCTGTCGCAGGTGAACGCGACGCTCGAGCTGGCGGGACGGCCGGGGCTCGAATTGGGCGCGGGGGAGTGCGCCGTTTTCAGCGACTCCGACATCACGAGCGGGTTCTACCGCGACGTGGTGGAACGCGGCACCGAGCTGTCCGTGGGAGGGCACGACCTGCGCGTGGCCCAATTCCGGGACGATTGCCTGCAGACCACGCCGTTTCCCATGAACACGGGCACGCTCGTGGTGCCCGACGAGGCCGTGTCGGCCGGCTCGATGATCCTCCAATCCATCCTCAACGTGCAGTGCGGAAGCGACGAGGACGAGGCCGCGTTCGGCGAGATGATGGACGCCGTGTCGGATACCGACAACCCCGACACCTGGCCGGTAACGCTGTCCATGACGCGCGCCGATGTCTTCGACCAGAGCATCAGCCTCTCAACCATCGTGGCGTACCTGGCCATCTACCTCGGTTTCGTGCTGGTCATCGCCTGCGCGGCCATCCTGGCCATCCAGCAGCTGTCCGACGCGTCCGACAACGCGCAGCGCTACGGGCTGCTGCGCAAGCTGGGCGCTCCCGAGCGCATGATCGACGGGGCGCTGTTCGCCCAGGTGCTCGTGTACTTCCTGTTCCCGCTGCTGCTGGCGGTGGCGCATTCCGCGTGCGCGCTCGTGGTGGTCACCGACGTCGTGGCCGTGTTCGGGCACCTCGACATCACCTCGATGGCGCTCGCCTGCGCCGGAGCGTTCCTCGCGGTGTACGGCGTGTACTTCGCCGTGACGTACTTCGGCGCCCGCAAGCTCGCACGCGGGTAGGGAAGCCTCAGGGCCTGCGATGGGATCGCAGGCCCTTAAACCGGCTCCAGAAAACAAAAAAGCCAGAGGTTCAACCCTCTGGCCTGCGGTTTCGATGGTGGACCGTGTAGGATTCGAACCTACGACCTTGGGATTAAGAGTCCCCTGCTCTACCAACTAAGCTAACGGTCCGGTGCTCGTCGCGCATGATGCGCAAAGCGATTTGCTATTTTAGTGCATGTACGAGGTTCGCGCAAGCACTGTTTTCAAAAAAGCGCGCTGGGGTGGATGATGGGACTTGAACCCACGACCTCCAGAGCCACAATCTGGCGTTCTAGCCAACTGAACTACACCCACCAAGGCGCAAGGTGGAAGTATACGGATTTTTCCGGGCGAGTGCAAGAGGATTATGGACAAATTGTATCAGCCATCTTGCAAATGACCGCCGACGTGCGGGTTTCGAGTAGTATGGGACCGTGATCGATGCCGAAACGGCATGTCGGGGCACCGCGCGAGCGCGGTTCGCCCGGCTTTTCCAGGGCGGGCGCGAGCCTTCCCGCGCATGAAACCGAGGAGCGACAAAAGTGGATACTAAGCAATCGTCTGAGAAGCGGTTCGCCCTCTTGATCGATGCCGACAACGTGTCGGCCAAGTACATAAAGCCCATCACCGACGAGCTGTCGAAGTACGGCACCGTCACCTACAAGCGCATCTACGGCGATTGGACGCTCACGCTCCACGCTAAATGGAAGGACGCGTTGCTGGAGAACTCCATCACGCCCATCCAGCAGTTCGGCTACACGCAGGGCAAGAACGCCACCGACTCGGCCATGATCATCGACGCGATGGACATCCTGTACACGCGCTCGGTAGAGGGCTTCTGCATCGTGTCGAGCGACAGCGATTTCACGCGCCTGGCCAGCCGCATCCGCGAGAGCGGCCTCACGGTCATCGGCATGGGGGAGAAGAAGACGCCCACGCCGTTCCGCAAGGCGTGCGACATCTTCACCACGCTCGAGCTGCTGCTGCCGAATGCGGGGTCGAAGCCGAACGGGCGCTCCAAAGGCGGTCGCTCGGAACAGTCCGGTGCAGGGAGCGTGCAGAATGCGGGCCCGTCGATCGAGGAGATCGAACAAGCCGTGGCGAACATCGTCACGGACAATCAGAACAACGGCAAATCCACGGGCCTCGGCGAGGTGGGCAGCCGCCTCTTGAAGCGCTATCCCGACTTCGACGTACGCAGCTACGGGACGAACCAGCTGAAGAAGCTCCTCGACGAGTTCGCCGGCATTGTTGTCATCAAGGATGGCAGCAACGTGTCTGTGGAGCTCGCCGAGGACAAGGACCAGACAAAGGACGCACGCGAGAAACGCATCGAATCGTCCGCACGCGATAAAGGCGAGCGCGATGCCGACCGGCGTTCGGAGCGCGAGCCCAGACCATTGCGGAACTCCCGAACTGTTGGGCGGGATGTGCCGAGGAGCGCACCGTTCGTACCGGATACGACGCAGACCGACGAGGACGCGCCCGATGATGCGTCGAAGGAGGATCTGCTGAAGCAAGGCGGCCAAAATGCGATCCCCGAAAGCACGGCTCCGGTTTCTCGGCCGTCGAAGGGAAGGCGCGCTCCGCGAGGCCGTTCCGCGCGCATCGAGCGAAAAGAAGAAGGAGCTCTCGAGCGCGAGCAGTCGGTGGAACCTGCTTTCGAGCAGGATACGGGATCTGAACAGCCTGAGCTTGCAGCTGAGCCTTCGACCTCGGCATCGCAGCACGGAGCGGTCGGGTCGAGCGAACAGCGCGCCGTTGACAATAGGCCGGGCCGAGCGGTTCGGAGAAAGACGGCGGCGAAGCGAGTTCCGCCTGCCGGCGAAGAAAGCGTCGCGGATCCTCAGAAGATGCTGCAGCCTGCCGTTTCCGACGGCCCTGAGAGTTTCATTCGCCAAATCGTTGACGATGCAGGTGAAGAGGGAGTGGAGCTTTCGGTGCTCGGCAAGCGGGTTCGCGGGAAGTTCCGCGCGTTCAAGCTGCGCGACCTCGGCTACACGCAGTTTCGCTCCTATGTCGGCGATTTGGATGGCATCGAACTCGACCAGCGTGGCAAAGTCTTTTTCGCTTGCGTCGCGCGCTGAAAACTTCCTGCTTGCCGGGCGGTTGAGGAACTCCGCCGAGCGTCTCGTTCGTTCAGCTGTTCGTTGATGTAGAGGGAAGGCGCAAAGCGAAAGGCCAGGTGGGATCCCTCCGAGCTGGTGTGAGCGTCGATCGGCGAAGTCGCCCCACCTTTGCCGTGCTATGCTGGCCCGGCAACCGAATCGATCGAGGAGGATCATGAAAAAGTTCGTCATGGGCATCTTTGCTGTCGCGCTTGTGGCGCTCGGCGCGTTGGGTGCGTTGGGCTTCCAGCGATTTTTCGAACCAAGCGTCGCATTGTCTTCGACGTCCATACAGGAGCAGCTTTCTAACTGCAGTGAGCTTGCTACGGCGAAGCTCGAATACCGAGGGCTTGTGCGCTACGAGGATGGCGACATCGATTTCATCAACAAGAAGCGCTTCTCGATGGTTTATGATGCCGAGGTGCGCGCCGGCGTCGATCTGTCTCAGGCGGACGTCGAAGTGAACGGACATAACGTTACCGTGACCCTGCCGGCGCCTCAGCTGTTCGGTATCGAGATCGATCCGAACTCCATCGAGTTCTACGACTCTTCGTTCGCTTTGTTCAATTGGGAGAACAAAGATGATACCGCGAAGGCCCTCGTTATCGCCCAGCAGGACGCCGAGGGCAAGGTGAGCCAGTCGAACTTGCTTTCCGAGGCACGTGGTCAGGCCCATGCGCTTGTGGAGAGCTTGCTCTCTCCGTTCGAGGAGGGCGACAACGTCTACGTCGTGAGCATCGTGGATGCTGCCTGATTCCCCGGCCTGCAAGTTGGCCGCTCCCTGCTCCCGGCTTTCCGCTGCGGCAGACTAACGGGTACGAACTTGCGGGTGGATAGCCGTTGCCGGCGCGATAGTGGCTCGTGGACGCGCCGATTTTGCGCAATGGGTCGTCTTCTGGACCGGTCCATCACGGTGCTTCGTGCGATCCATCAGCAAGAACGCCACCCGTACCTCGAAGGGGCGGATGGCGTTCTTGCAGGTTTGAAGATCCCTGCTCGCAGCGGAGGCAGGGGGTTTCGGTTGTTTGTTAGGCTAGCTCGTTCTCGCTGAAGGTGTCCTTTCCTAGCTTGAAGTCCTCGCCATCCGCGTTCATGCGGCGATATTCGGCTGTGGCGGTGAACAGCACGTCGGAGGACGAGTTGAGCGCTGTTTCGCACGAGTCCTGGATCACGCCGATGATAAAGCCGATGGCTACCACCTGCATGGCCACGTCGTTGCCGATGCCGAACAGCGAGCAGGCCAACGGGATGAGCAGCAGCGACCCCCCGGCGACGCCCGATGCCCCGCATGCCGACACCGCGGCGAGGACGCACAGGATGACGGCCGTGATCGGATCGACTGAAATGTCGAGCGTATGCGCGGCGGCCATGGTCATGACGGCAATGGTGACGGCCGCCCCAGCCATGTTGATGGTTGCGCCGAGCGGGATGGACACCGAGTAGTTGTCCTTGTCCAGACCCAGCTTGCGGCACAATTCCATGTTCACGGGGATGTTCGCGGCGGAGCTTCGGGTGAAGAAGGCGGTAAGGCCGCTATCCTTCAGACAGCGGAAGACGAGCGGGTAGGGGTTTTTCCGAACGCACGCAAACACGAGCAGCGGGTTCGTGATAAGCGCGATGACGAGCATGCAGCCTACGAGCAGCAGGATGAGCGAGCCGTACTCGGCGAATATCTCAGGACCGTTCTGCGATACCGACGTGTATACGAGTCCCAGGATGCCGAACGGCGCAAGGCTGATTACCCAGCGCACCACTTTCGACACGGCATCGGCCACATTGGTGAACACCTCTTTGGTGGATTCGCCGGCTGCTCTGAGCGCGATGCCCAGCACGAGCGCCCACGCCAAGATGCCGATGTAGTTCGCATTAATAAGGGCGTCGACTGGATTTGAGACGATATTCATGACGAGCGTGGTCAGCACGTCGGCCACGCCGGTGGGCGAAGATTGCTCGACTGCGGGTTCAACGAGCGTAATGGTCATGGGGAACAGGAAGCTGCCGATCACGGCGACGAGTGCCGCTATGAGCGTGCTCACTATGTAGAGCAGCACCACCGTCTTCATGGATCCGGCGGCTTTCGCGTTAGCAAGTGCGCTGATGACGAGGAAGAACACGAGGATAGGCGCCACCGCCTTCAGCGCCGAGACGAACAAAGTGCCCAAAAGCTCGACGAACTCGATTCCGGCTGGCGCGAATAGGCCCAGCGCGCCGCCGATGACGAGGCCGATCACGATTCGTTTAATCAGGCTGATGCTGTTCCATACTCGGCCGGCTCTCTTGACGAGCTCCCAAATCTTGTTCCCTTGATTCTCCATGCGGTCCTCGTTTCTCCTGTGCGCGGACGCTCGCGCGAGTATGCTCCGATCGAGAAGCGCGGTCGTGCGGGCGTGCATGCGTCGTTCTGCACTGCCTGGCTCATGGTAGCAGAAACTTTACGTTGTCGGGAGTCCGGCTGGGCAAAGCGGTCGGAGCGCACGGGCGATGCCGGTGAACGTTCATGGGGGCGACGGAGAGTTTTCGCGCTGTGCGTTCCCGTCTTTTTTGGTATGATGGTCGCCGCGTCGAACCGACGTGAGCGTGCGGGCGTGGCGGAATTGGCAGACGCGCCAGATTTAGGTTCTGGTACCGAGAGGTGTGAAGGTTCAAGTCCTTTCGCCCGCACCATGAAAAAAACGAGGCCGGGATCGTGTAAAGCGTCCTGGCTTTTTTACGTCTTGCTGCCTGGATCCGGCCGCGCCTCCGTGGCGATCCGCGCAGGTTCGCCTGCCCTCGAATTATCCGAATCGGAGAGCGGCGAGGTGCGCCCGTGCGCCTTAGGCGACGAACCGCCCGAGAAGGAAGCCCGCGACGGTGCAGGCGGCGGCGAACAGCGCTGACAGTGCGACGAGGCGCGCATCGCGGCGCTGTTCGCGCAGGCGCTCTGCTTCTGCGCGTCTCAGCTCGGGAAAATACGAACGGCCGTCGGAGGTTATGGTCACCACGACCCCTCGTTTGTCGTCCTGCTTTGCGGCAAGGGCTCCGTTCTCGATGAGCTCGCGTTGCAGGTCGTCATCGGGCCGGTAAGGGAAGGCGCAGCGGTACACCAGCTCGCCGCCGACGCTGCACGTGGCGTGCTCGTAGTCAAGCAGACGCGCCAACTCGCGTTCCTGCAGTAAGTTGAGGGACAGATTCGACATGACATCCTTCGTTTGAGCTTCGTTTTTTGTCGACCTTCATGATACCGTGACTCGCCGATCAATGGTAGCGGGAAAACCAATATCTACGAGGCGGCCTGCCGATGGGAAAGGACGAACGGTCGTACGCCCGGATGCCGCTCTTGCAGCCGGCGCGATGCCATGCATGCTGCCCGTACCGTGCGGCTGGCGCTGCCTTGTAGCAGCCCGTCGCGTTCGACGGACCTCGGGCCCTCGGCTTTCGGCCGGAAAGAGTTATTCGAGGCATCCCGAAGGGCGTGATCCGTTCGTCAGTTCTTCGTGAACGATCTTCCTCATCCGTACTATATATGCGATAATTCCGTTTTGGTGTGCTCAGAGCGCGATCCGGCAGTCGAGTCTGCGGGCCGCTGCGGGCCGCGCATCCGAGCGGGGGCGAGCGCGCCGCAAGATGCCGAAAGGCGACCATAGAAACGATGGAGGATAGTTACGTGGAAACAAAAGTTGAGGCATTGCAGGATAACCGCACGAAAGTGACCGTTACTGTCGATGCCAAGGATATCGACGCCCGCATCAAGAAGACCTACAAAGATTTCGCGCACAAGTACAATTTCCCCGGGTTCCGCAAAGGCAAGGCCCCGCGCCCGATCATCGACAACGCCCTGGGCAAGGATGCTGTCCTTGCGACGGTGACCGACGACCTCGTCAACGGATCTTATCCTCTCGCCATCGACGACTGCGGCCTGTACCCTGTGTCCAAGCCTGAATTCGACGAGACCGACCTCGTCGAGGGCGGCAAGCCTTTCTCGTTCTCCTTCACCGTGGCTGTCAAGCCGGAGCTTGAACTGTCCGGCTACGATCCGGTCGAGATCAAGCTGCCCGCCGAGGGCGCATCCGATAAGGACGTTGAAGATCAGATCGACGCGCTGCGCGAGCACTACTACTCGTTCGAGGACTGCTCGGCCGCTACGAAGGTGAAGGCCGACAGCCATATCGATCTGGCTATGAAGGCGACAGACGACAAGGGCGAGGAGATCCCCTCGCTCACGACCGAGAACCGTCCCTACAGCCTGGGCGGCAACCTGTTTCCGCCCGAGTTCGACGAGCAGCTCGTCGGCCTGAAAAAGGGCCAGACGACGACGTTCTCCATCGATATGCCCGACGATCCTCCCATCATGCTGGCGGCTCTCTCCGGCAAGACCTCGAAGATCGATTTCGAGGTCGAGGTGAAGGTTGTCAAGAAGAAGATCCTTCCTGAAGTTACCGACGAGTGGGTGAAGGAGACGATCGGCTTCGACGATGTCGCGTCCATGCGCTCCACCATCGCCGATTCCATCGCCCAGCAGAAGTCCGCCATGATGCCGCGCATCAAGGAGAACGCGGTCCTGGTAGCGGTTGCCGAACGCCTCGAAGGGGAGGCCCCCGAGAGCATGCGCGAGGAGGCCGAATCCACGCTCATCCAGGACTTCTTCCAGCAGCTTCAGAGTCAGAACATGTCCTTCGATCTGTACCTAGCCCAGCAAGGTATGACGCCTGACCAGTTCAAAGAGGATGTTAAGCTCCAGGCGGCCGATATTGCCGCCCAGGATCTTGCGCTCGACGCCTGGGCTCGTCACTTCGGTCTGGAAGCCACGGAGGAGGACGTGCTTGCGGAGTTTGCCAAGAGCGGCGCGGAGAAGCCCGAGGCTCTCAAGGCGGAGTGGCGCGAGAACGGCCAGCTGCATCTGGTACGTCAAGGCGTGAGCCGCACGAAAGCGGTCATGGACCTGATGGAGAAGGCCGTTGTCACGGAGGTCGAGCCCGGAGCCCAAGACGAAAAAAAGAAGCCCGCGAAAAAGGCTTCTTCCAAGAAAGCCGCGAAGGCCGACGAGGCCCAGGATAACGGCGACAAGAAACCTGCTGCGAAGAAGGCCTCCTCGAAGAAGGCTACGGAGAAGAAACAGCCCGAAAAGCAGGAGGAGGGCTCCGAAGCCGCAGAATAGCATCTGCACCACGCCTGTCCCCGACGCGCCTTCTCCGGCGCGTCGGGGACAGGTAACGATACGGTTCCCGGGCCTTGCGCAGCGCGACGTTTAACCGCACTATGACAGAGATGCAAGCAGGCCGCCGAGCGGCCGCAAGAGATAAGCGAGGCATACCATGTTTGACACGAAATCAGCATTGATTCCCTACGTCATCGAGCAGTCGCCGCGCGGCGAGCGCAGTTACGACATCTATTCTCGCCTGCTCAACGATCGTATCGTGTTCCTCGGCGAGGCTATCGACGACCATGTCGCCAACTCGGTGGTAGCACAGCTGCTGCACCTGGAGAGCGCCGACCCCGATAAGGACATTTCTCTTTATATCAACTCGCCGGGCGGCTCGGTCACGGCGGGGCTCGCCATCCTCGACACCATGGACTTCATCAAGTGCGACGTGTCCACGATCTGCTTGGGCGAGTGCGCTTCCATGGCTGCGGTGCTGTTGTCCAACGGTGCCAAGGGCAAGCGCTTGTGTCTGCCGAACTCGATGGTGCTCATCCATCAGCCGTCGGGCGGCGCCCAGGGCCAGCAGACCGAGATCGCCATCGTGGCCGACTTCATGCTGAAGACCCGCAACCGCCTGAACAAGATCTTGGCGGACAATACCGGCCAGACGCTCGAGACCATCCAGAACGACACCGAGCGCGACAACTACATGACCGCAGAAGAGGCCGTCGCCTACGGATTGGTCGATCGCATCACTTCTTCGCGCGCTCTCACTGCTAGCTCCAACGAGTAGAGAAACGAATAGGATACATGAACGATAGACGCGACGAGTTCGGAAGCCGAGGCGACGAAATCGTCTGCGCCTTCTGCGGCAAGCAGCCGCACCAGGTGGCGGCGATGATATCGGGGCCGAACGGCATATTCATCTGCGACGAGTGCATATCGGTGTGCGCCGACGCCATGATGCGCGACTTGGGGCTGAGCGTGCCCGGCTCCGACGATGGGGATGCAGGGCAGGATGCGCGGTCCGAGGCGGGGCGCCATGCGCGCGGGTACGCAGCCGAAGCCGCATCGACGGCGGAGCCTGCGCCGGAGGACGTACTGGCCGAGCTTCCTACGCCGCACGAGTTATACGCCGAGCTCTCCGAGCATGTGGTGGGCCAGGAGCAGGCCAAGCGCGCGCTCTCCGTGGCCGTATACAACCACTACAAGCGCATCAGCCTGGGTGCAGATGCCGAGGACGGCGACGTAGAGTTGGCCAAGAGCAACATCATGCTCTTGGGTCCCACGGGTTCCGGCAAGACGCTTTTGGCCCAAACACTTGCGCGCACGCTGAAAGTCCCGTTTGCCATCGCCGATGCAACGACGCTCACCGAGGCCGGCTACGTGGGTGAGGACGTTGAGAACATCCTGCTCAAGCTCATGACGGCGGCCGACTTCGACATCCCGCGCGCCGAGATAGGCATCATCTACATCGACGAGATCGACAAGGTGGCACGCAAGGCCGAGAACCTGTCCATCACGCGCGACGTGTCGGGCGAAGGCGTGCAGCAAGCGCTGCTCAAGATCGTCGAGGGTGCGGAGGCGAGCGTCCCGCCGCAAGGCGGCCGCAAGCATCCCCAGCAGGAGCTGCTGCACATCGACACCACGAACATCCTGTTCATTCTTGGCGGCGCCTTCGTGGGATTAGCCGATATCATCGCCGCACGCGTCGGCAAGAGTGGTCTCGGCTTCACCGCCGAGCTGCCGGAAAGCCAGAAGCAGGCCGAAGCGGAACTGCTCGCTCAAGTGCTGCCGGAGGATCTCAACAAGTACGGTATGATTCCCGAGTTTGTGGGCCGCATCCCCGTGGTAACGTCGCTGAACGAGCTGTCGGAGGAGGATCTTGTGCGTATCCTCACCGAGCCGAGGAACGCGCTCGTGAAGCAGTACACGAAGATGTTCGAGTTCGAAGATTCTGAGCTTTCCTTCGAACCCGATGCTCTGCGCGCCATTGCACACGAGGCAGTGGAGCACGGCACGGGTGCGCGCGGCTTGCGCTCGATCTGCGAACGCGTTCTCATGGATGTGATGTACGACTTACCGGAACACGAGGGCGCAACCGTCGTCACGGTGCGGGCGAGCGACATCGAGGGCGAGACGCAGCCGGAAATCGTTTCGGCGGAGGAGAGCGTGAACAAGAGCGCATAGCGGGCTTCACGCAGTTGGGCAGAAGGCAGGATTTCGCAGGGCGCTCTTTCATGAGCGCCCGTTCGCGCATAAGCGCAAAGCAGGCAAGCGAGACGAGAGAGCGGACCATGGCAGAAAAGAAGATCGACTATGATTTCGCGGCGCACGAGCGGCCGCTGTTCGACGCGTGGAAGGACGCCGGCTACTTCCAGCGCGGCGAGGGCTTCGGCGCCAAGAAGGGGCAGCCCTACACCATCGTCATCCCGCCGCCGAACATCACGGGCGTGCTGCACATGGGCCACGCCCTCAACGACACCATCCAGGACACGTGCATCCGCCGAGCCCGCATGCAGGGCCGTCCCACGCGCTGGATCCTCGGCACCGACCACGCCGGCATATCCACGCAGACGAAGGTGGACAAGAAGCTGGCCGACCAGGGCATCAGCCGTTTGGAGATCGGTCGCGAGGCGTTCATCGAGGCGTGCTACGACTGGTACAAGGAGTACGGCACCACCATCGTGAACCAGATCAAGGGCATGGGCTGCTCGTGCGACTACGACGACGAGCACTTCACGCTGGAGCCGTCCTACGTGCGTGCCGTGCGCAAGCTCTTCGTGGACTGGTACCGCGACGATCTCATCTACAAGGGCAAGCGCATCGTGAACTGGTGCCCCCACTGCACGACGTCCATCTCCGACGACGAGGCCGAGTACGTGGACGAGGCGGGGCACCTGTGGTACCTGCGCTACCCGCTGACCGAGCCCGAGGACGGCCTGGAGTACCTCGTGGTGGCCACGACGCGCCCCGAGACGATGCTCGGAGACACGGGCGTGGCGGTGAACCCGAAGGACGAGCGCTTCAAGCACCTCGTGGGCAAGACGGTGAAGCTGCCGCTCGTCGACCGCGAGATCCCCATCTTCGCCGACTGGCACGTGGACAGGGAGTTCGGCACCGGCTGCGTGAAGACCACGCCCGCGCACGACCCGAACGACTGGGCCATGGGCGAGCGCAACGGCCTCGAGCGCATCAACATCTTCGACGAGACGGCGCACGTGGTGGAGGGCTACGGGAAGTTCTCGGGCATGGACCGCGACGAGGCCCGCGAGGCCGTCGTGGCGGCGTTTGACGAGCTCGGGCTGCTCGACCACGTGGAGGACCACGATCACTCCGTCATGACGTGCTACCGCTGCCACACGAAGCTCGAGCCCTGGGAGTCCGAGCAGTGGTTCGTGGCCGTGGACGGCCTCAAGAAGGATGCGGCGCGCGTGGTGGAGGACGGCTCCATCCAGTTCCATCCCGAGCGTTGGAAGCAGGTCTACCTCGACTGGCTCGAGAACCTGAAAGACTGGTGCATCTCGCGCCAGCTGTGGTGGGGGCACCGCATTCCCATGTTCTACTGCGATGCGTGCGGCTGGGAGGATGCTTCGGTGGAGGACGTCGAGACGTGCCCCGTGTGCGGGGCTCCGGTGCGCCAAGACGAGGACGTGCTGGACACGTGGTTCTCGTCGCAGCTGTGGCCGTTCGCCACGATGGGCTGGACCGAGGAGGGGGTGGACGCGCCTGAGATGCGCGCCGCGTACCCCACGCAGGTGCTGTCCACCGCGCGCGACATCATGGGGCTGTGGGTGGCGCGCATGGTGATGGCGTCCATGTACTGCACGGACCAGATCCCGTTCGAGCACGTCATCATCCATCCGACGGTGATGGCGGCCGACGGCAAGCCCATGTCCAAGAGCCGCGGCAACGGCGTGGACCCGCTGCGCCTCATGGAGGACTACGGGGCCGACGGCATGCGCTTCGGCCTGCTCATGCAGGTGACGGGCGCGCAGGACCTCAAGTTCAACGAGGCGAAGCTGGAAAGCTCGCGCAACTTCGCGAACAAGATCCGCAACGCCGCGCGCTTCGTCATGATGAACCTGGACGGCTACGAGCCGGGCGAACCCGCGCCCTCGACGCCGGCCGACCGCTGGATCTTCTCGCGCTTGGCGGGCCTCGTGGCGCGCCTGGACGCGGCGTTCGACGGCTTCGAGTTCGGCGAGGCCACGCGCGAGCTGTACGCGTTCTTCTGGAACGAGTTCTGCGACTGGTACATCGAGTTCTCGAAGGCGCGCCTGGGCGCTGGGGCCGACCCGGCGGACCGCCTGGCGTGCCAGCGCAACCTCGTGTTCGTGCTCGACCAGGCGCTGCGGCTGCTACATCCCATCATGCCGTTCGTGACCGAGGAGATCTACCAGGAGCTGCCCATCGACCGCGAGCGCGCGCCGTACCTCATCGGCGCCGCGTGGCCGGACGCGCAGGAGCTGGCGATGTACGCGGATCCGGAGGCCGAGCGCGCCATCGAGATGGTGTGCGAGACGGTGTCGGCCATCCGCTCGACGCGCGCCCGCTACGGCATCTCGCCGAAGTCCCAGCTGGCCGTGGTCGTGAAGGCCGACGGGGCGGACGCGGCCTTGCTCGAGGCCCAGCGGGGGCTCATAGAGGGCATGGGCAACACGGCGTCGCTCGCCATCGGCGCGCAGGTGGAGAAGCCGGCCGAGTCCAGCGCCGTGCTGGGCGCGGGGCTTGAGGTGTACCTGGTGCTGTCGGGCCTCGTGGACCTCGACGCCGAGCGCGAGCGCCTCGCGAAGGAGCAGGCCAAGCTCGCTGCCGATGCGGGCAAGTTGGAGAAGAAGCTCTCCAACCCGGGCTTCCTGGCCAAGGCCGCGCCCGAGATCGTGGAGAAGGACCGTGCCAAGCACGCCGAGCTCGCCGACAAGCTTGCCCGCGTGGAGGCCCAGCTGGCGGAGTTGGGGTAGGCGTCCCTTTCGATGGTTGCGGGCCCCGTCTCTGTTTGGAGGCGAGGCCCGCGGCGTTTTCGGGGTGTGGTGGCAAGCTGCATGTTCGGATGGCGGCATCCTTCCGCTTGTTTTCTCGCCGTATACATTGCATAGCTCCTCGGTAGAAGATAGGATGAGCATATTGATTCGATTTTACGCGAGAAAGGGTGAACCGTGGCGAAAATCAGCATGTTGATCTACGACCTCACCGGCAAGACCGAGGAGGAGATCCGCATGAGGGAACAGTACAGCTTCCTTCAGAAGATGGCCAGCGCGAAGTCGGAGACATTCGAGAACCGACTTAAGCTCATGCTGAGCAATAAAGAATCGGTGGGCGAGCTGGAGATCGTGGGCGACAAGGCCTTCGAGTACCACAACGGGCAGCACGTCAACATCTCGCGAACATGCGACGATGCCATCATGGGGGTGATCGACGAGTACTTTAAGGGCGGCAAGGAGATCAAAGCGGCCTTTCAGAAGCTTGTCAAACAGGGTCTTTCCGGTTTGATCCGCGACACGTCCATCGGCGAGACCGAGGAGAAGCTGGTATTCGTGTACCCGGAGAACTACTCCATCGTGCGTGTGGATGTGATGGCATACAAGTACACGTTCTCGTCGAAGGGTGTGCTCGCGAAAGACGTGGAGAACCTGTTCGTATACACCATGGCGAAATCCATCGTCGACCACAGGAAGGTGGGGATCGACTTCCTCATGCACGCCGTGGTGGACATGATGCGCGGCGGTTTCGACGAGGAACCGTCGCTTGACGAGGTGATGCCGCTCATCAAGGGCTTGCAGATGTGCTGGAAATTACTCGACGCGGGTCCGGTGTCGTTTCGATGACGGAGGCTCATCGGGTATTTCTTTGCGGATCGATCACATGTTCCTGAGATGGGTCTGAACCTCCATGGTGGACCGGGTACTCTTAATTAGCCTCCCGCAATTTCTACAGCTTGAGGAAATTGCCTGCTAATTCATACGCTCCCGCGCTTCTTTGCTATAATCTTTGATCGTGTGCATGATGGAAGTCGTCCGCTGGCGGCTTACGTGCGCAAAGCTCGAAGCTTACACTAGAAAACGAGGTTATCATGAGCGAACTGCTGGCCCAGTTATGGACCCCCGAGCTGCAAGCCGCTTTCACGGCAGTCATTGTGCTGCTCGTCATTCTGTACGTGCTGTCCATCGTCTGGGTGGTTCGCGATGCGTATCTGCGCGGATCGTATTGGTATGTCTGGGCGATCGTCTCGCTCGTCCCACTGGTTGGCGTCATAGCATACTGCTTGCTGCGTCCGCCTCTGCTGCAGATCGATCGCGACGAGCAGGAGCTCGAAATCGCACTTAAACAGCGTGAGCTCATGAAGTTCGGCGAATGCGCAAACTGCGGCTATCCTGTGGAAGCCGACTTCGTGCTGTGCCCGAACTGTCATCAGCGCCTGAAGAACCTCTGCGGCACCTGCAACCATGCGCTCGATCCCACCTGGACCGTCTGCCCCTACTGCGCCACGCCCGTTACGGCGGCGGGATCGCGTCCGCGCCGCGCCCCCCAGCGTGGTCGAACGCAGCAGCCGCAACCGCCGGCGGCTCAGCAGAAGAGGCAGGCTCGCGGCGCGCAGCCCGATCGCGCCCAATAGCATCGTTTTCATGCAAAGCCGCCGAAAGGCGGCTTTTTTGCGTTCGGATATGGGGTCACGGAGTGGGGTCGGCCTTCGCATAAGCCTAAACTGCGAACTCGGTCTAGCATTTTGTTGAAACCGTGTGCACGTGCGGCACTGTAGTCGTTCGTGTCATACTTGACAACGGTCGCGCACTCAAGACGCGGCCATACCGATCGTGCAGGCGCTTTGTGCGCGCCCGGCACAGGAAAGGAACCATCATGAACATCGTACTTCCCGACGGTTCGACCAAAGATCTCGCCGAAGGCGCCACCGTCGCCGATGTGGCCGCCTCCATCGGCGCGGGCCTGGCGAAGGCCGCGCTCGGCGGTAAGATCGACGGCGCATTCGCCGATCTCGACACCCCGGTGCACGACGGCGCCACGGTGGAGATCATCACCGCCAAGAGCCCCGAGGCGCTCGGCATCATGCGCCACTCGACGGCGCACGTCATGGCCGAGGCTGTGCAGCTGCTCTTTCCCGGCGCGCAGATCGCGTTCGGCCCGCAGACCGATGACGGCTTCTTCTACGACTTCGAGCTGTCCCGCTCGCTCACGCCTGAGGATTTCGCCGCCATCGAAGCGAAGATGGCCGAGATCATCGCGCGTGACGAGCCGTTCGTCCGCGAGGTCGTCTCACGCGAGGAGGCCGAGGTCATCTTCGCCGATCAGCGCTTCAAGCTGGAGCACATCCGCGAACTTCCAGCCGACGAGGACATCATCATCCGCCGTCACGGCGACTTCGTCGATTTGTGCAGCGGCCCGCACATGCCCTCCGCAGGCAAGATCGGCGCGTTCAAGCTCATGAAGCTGGCCGGTGCCTACTGGAAGGGCGATGCGGAGCGAGAGATGCTGCAGCGCGTCTATGGCACCGCGTTCTTCAAGCAGAAGGAGCTTGACGAGTATCTGCACAACCTGGCCGAGGCCGAGAAGCGTGACCATCGCAAGCTCGGCCGCGAGCTGGGCATCTACATGATGGATCCCATGGCGGGCGTGGGCCTGCCCATGTATCTGCCGAAGGGCGCGCGCGTCATCCGCACCATGCAGGAGTGGCTGCGTCGCGACCTGTACGAGCGCGGCTACGAAGAGGTCATCACCCCGCACATCTACAACGCCGACGTGTGGAAGACTTCGGGGCACTACGGCTTCTACAAGGAGAACATGTACTTCTTCGAGATCAACGAGGGAGACGACGAGAACCCGCGCATGAGCGAGTATGGCGTGAAGCCCATGAACTGCCCGGGCCACGTCATGCTGTACAAGAACGAGCTGCACTCCTACCGCGACCTGCCGCTGCGCTACTTCGAGTTCGGCACGGTGTATCGCCACGAGATGTCGGGCGTGGTGCACGGCCTGCTGCGCGCCCGCGGCTTCACCCAGGACGACGCGCACGTGTTCTGCACGAAAGACCAGGTCGTCGACGAGGTGGTGGCTATCCTCGACCTCGTGGACCACATCATGTCCACCTTCGGCTTCCAGTACGAGGCCGAGATCTCCACGCGTCCCGAGAAGTCCATCGGCACCGACGAGATGTGGGACCATGCCACGAACTCGCTCAAGCAAGCCTGCGAGCGCCATGGCCTCGCTTACGAGATCAACGAGGGCGACGGCGCGTTCTACGGCCCGAAGATCGACATCAAGGTGAAGGACGCCATCGGCCGCACCTGGCAGTGCTCCACCGTGCAGGTCGACTTCAACATGCCCGAGCGCTTCGAGCTGACCTACCGCACCGAGGACAACACCGAGGAGCGCCCCTGGATGCTCCACCGCGCCATCTTCGGCTCCATCGAGCGCTTCCTGGGCATCCTCATCGAGCACTACGCCGGCGCGCTGCCGCTGTGGCTGGCTCCCGTGCAGGTGGCCGTGCTGCCGCTGGCCGACCGCCACAACGACGCCGCGGCTGGGCTGGCCGCGCAGATCAAGGCCGCGGGCGGGCGCGTGGAGGTGTACGATCAGAACGAGCCCATGCGCGTGAAGATCGCGAAAGCCCAGAGCCAGAAGATCCCGTACATGGTGGTGCTGGGCGACAAGGAGATCGAGAACGGCACCGTGTCCGTGCGCGACCGCCACGAGGGCGACCTGGGCGCCTGGCCGATTGACCAGCTGCTCGAGAAGATCCGCGAAGCTGCGCTGTAGGACGCTCCGGCATATCCGGCATTGCGATGACGACCCCGGCCTGCAGCACCGGGGTCGTCATCGCCAAGCGTCGCGCAAACGAAGGCAAGGGGAGTCTGAACGCGATCGGCTCCGACTAGTGTCGTCGCTCCTTGCGAGCATCCTCGAACATCCGTCGCGCGTCCTCCTCGTCGAGTCCCATGCGTTCGGCGACCCGTCCCATCTCCGTCATGCGGCGGCGGTACTCGCGCACGACATGCTCGGCCACGCGGCGGCGGCGATCCTCGCGGTGTTGCTGGGCCTGCGAAAGCAGCGGTCCATCGCCGTCGGGATCGGCATCGGGGGCGGGGTGGCGGCGCGCCATCTCCTGCGCCGCTAAGTCGAGCGCCTCGTCGAAAGCGCGCTTGCGGGCCGAGCGCCGCTGCAAGATCGCAGCACGATCCTGCCAGTCCAAGTCGTCGAAGCTCCGGCCCACACGCCGCGCCGCCAGCCGTTCGAGGGCCTCCTTGCGGGTGAGCATCCGCTCGAGCTCCCAGTGCTCGCGCAGGATGTCGCCGATATCGCGCGGATTGTGAACGATCTCGCGCGCAGCCTCGATAGGCTTCGCGTCGGCCACGCGATAGGTGAGCATGCCCAATAGCGGCATGAGGAACACGGTAATGGCACCGGCAGCCACCAGCACGCTGGCCGTCTCCTGCGGCATGGCCCCCGAGCTCACGGCCACCGACGTCACGGCCACGATGATGGGCAGCGCCGTCGTGCAGTACAGCGCGACGGTCAAGCGGTTGTGCGTGGAGATATCGCGTGTGTCTTTGCCCGTGGAAAGCGCGATGAAGATGGGAACCGCTCGAACAAGCAGCAAAAGCACGATAAAGCCTACGAGCATGGCGGGCTGTGCGAACACGGCCAGAAGATCGATCTTCGCACCGGACACCGTGAAAAATATGGGAATGAGGAACCCGTAGGCCACGCCGTCGAGCTTATGCTCAAGCGCATGGTCTCCTTCGGGCACAATATAGCGTAGGACGAAGCCCGCTGCGAAGGCGCCGAGTACGATGTCGAGATCGAACACCGCCGAGACGGCTACGAGCCCCACGAGCAGGAGTACCACGCAGCGCATCATGGTCTGCGAGGTGCCCTCGGCGTTCTCGGTGAGGAAACGGAACAGCCGATGCCCCGCCCTCTTCGCCTTGGCAGGTACGATGGCCATGATCACGCACAGGGCGACGAAGGCAATGAGGATAAGCGCGGTTTGCCATTCGGCACGCGTCGAAAGCAGGAGTGCCATGGCCAGCACCGGGCACAATTCGCCCCAGGTGCCGTAAGCGAGGATCGAGTCTCCCACGCGCGTGCCCATGAGCTCGCGTTCTTTCATGATGGGCATGAGCGTGCCAAGCGCCGTTGTGGTGAGCGCGATGGCCACGGCCACGGCTTCGAGCTCGTTGGTTTTCATGAGCCCGGCTGCGATGACGACCGCGAACGCGAGCGCGATGGACACGGCCCAGGTGGCAAGACCTCGCTTGCCCTGAGAGCCCGTGAGGCTCTTCGGGTTTATCTCGTAACCTGCGAGTAAGAACAAAAAGCCGAGACCCAGATCCGACAGAAGACCAACCGAGTCGGTAAGATCGATCACGCCGAACAGGTTTGGCCCAAGCACCGCACCGGCGATGAGCAAGAACACCGTCTCAGGGACGAGTTTGTTGGGGATGAGCTTTGCGACGATAGGGCTAACCGCCGCGACGAGGGCGATGATGGCGAGCGAAACGAGATCGACGGTCATAGAAGCCTTTCGGACGTGCGGTTTCTCTCGAACAAACCGTATCATTGTATACCTTTGCTTTGAACGCTTAGGCGTTTCGCGCGATAACTCCCGGCCAATTCCAGCACTTCTGGCCTCGTTTGAACCTGTGCTTGAACCAGCGCCTTGCATCGATGCGGGTTGGAATCGGCTCGTCATGGTAGACTGTGCAGAAGGCGTGTTTCGGTTGCCCTGCACGCCTCCTGCAAAACGGAAGGAGCATGTACCATGATCATCACCACGACGCCCACCGTCGACGGATACTGTGTATCGGGCTATTACGGCATCGTATTCGGTGAGGTTATAACCGGCATCAACCTTGTCCGCGATTTTGGCGCCGGCATACGCAACCTGGTGGGCGGACGAAGCGCCGGCTACGAGGAAGAGCTCCTGCAAGCGCGCTCCGAAGCGCTAGCCGAGATGGAGCAGCGTGCGCAAGAGCTGGGCGCGCATGCTGTTATCGGCGTCGATTTGGACTACGAGGTGCTCGGCCAGGGCAATATGCTCATGGTGACGGCTTCCGGCACCGCCGTAACCCTTGAACAGGCGTAGAAAAGCGCGTTCTTGCGGAGTTCAAGGAGCCATGCCGTCATGCGCATGGTGCTTTCGGCTATGATGCGGCCCTTATGCGTTCGCCGGATCGCCTGGCCGATCGCGAGCGTGCCAGCCGAGGTGCGGAAACAGCGGAAGGTACGGTATGACCGGTAGGGAAGAGAGCGGGATGGGGCGGGTTTCGGCCGGCAAGCGCCGGAC
The DNA here is from genome assembly GCF_963929405.1 of Enteroscipio rubneri. Taxonomy (NCBI): domain Bacteria; kingdom Bacillati; phylum Actinomycetota; class Coriobacteriia; order Eggerthellales; family Eggerthellaceae; genus Enteroscipio; species Enteroscipio rubneri. The sequence continues at coordinate 473,919 of NZ_CAWVIN010000001.1, forward strand.
GTATCTCGCGCTCGAGGACGTGCGCTGCGCGCACGGGGCGGCGCGGGCGGTGAGCATCGCGCTGTTCATCCTCATCGTTGCAAATGCGCTGCTCGTTTATGCGGAGCCTCAAATCAACGCGTCGTCGGCCTTGGCTGCGGGATTCGTGACGTTCGGTCTTGCTTCGAGCGTCGCGTTCGGCGTCGAATACGTCGCCCGCCTGTGGATAGCCGATCTCGTATACCCCGGTCGTTCGCCCTTGCGCGCGCGCCTTCGCTACATGTTCTCGCCCATGGGCATCGTCGACCTGCTCGCATTCTTGCCAGGCCTACTTGTGCTCGTGGTCCCAGTCTCGCCGTCCGCGCTCAACGCTGCTCGCGTCATCCGGCTCGTGCGGCTCTTCAAGCTATCGCGCTACATGCGCGGGCTGCACTCCATTGCGCGCGTGTTCGAGAAGCGCCGGCCGGAGATCGTCGCAGCGTTCGCAGTGCTCGCGCTGCTCACCGTTACGGCGAGCGTGCTCATGTACGAGATGGAGCATCCTGTACAGCCCGACAAGTTCGACAGCGTGCTCACGGGCATGTACTGGGCCATGACCACCATCACCACCACGGGCTACGGCGACCTCGTGCCGGTGACGGCTGCGGGACGGCTCATCGGCTTCGCCACCATGCTACTGTCTATCGCCGTGGTTGCCATACCGGCCGGCATCTTCTCGGCCGGCTTCGTGGCGGAATTCCGCGCCCAGGATGCTCGCGTGCAGGCGCATTCGAAAGGCTCTGAAAGCCTGGAAAGCGAAACCTCAGACGCGAGCCCAGGCGAGTGAGCGCGGACGACCCTGGTCTCTAAGCGCCGTCTACGGCGTAGCGATTCTTGCCGCAGGCTTTGGCATGGTAGAGCGCCCGGTCCGCGCGTCGGTACAGCGTTTCGAAATCGCGCCCGCTTTCGGGGGCGAACGCCACGCCCACGCTAGCTGACAAGCTGCACGTTCCCGCATCGGTTTCGACATCCATGCGCAGGGCCTCGACGAGATCGGCGGCCTTCTTCTCGGCGGATGCGGCGTCGTCCATGGGCAGGAACACCACGAATTCGTCGCCGCCTATGCGCCCGACGACGTCCTCGCGGCGGAAATGCCCTTCCACCGTCTGGGCGAACCGGGCGAGCACCGTATCCCCCGCGCTGTGACCGAAACAGTCGTTGACCGCTTTGAAATTGTCGATATCGAGAATGAGGAATGCGAATGACGCTTCAGGAGCCGAGGCTAGCTTCGCGCGTATGTGCTCCTGAGTCGCCGCCTTGTTGTACAGGCCGGTGAGCGAGTCGCGTTGCATCTGCTCGATCAGGGCATGCTCGCGACGTTTCTCTTCGTCGATGTTCTGTCGGTAGACCAGCATGCGCACCGACCCGTCCTGGCTCCATGTGAACAGGTGCGCATTGATCCTCATCCAGGTATACGTCTTGCCGTCCACCGTGCTCATGAAGTCGTACGTCAGCTCGTCCTTGCCGCGTGCGTACGCTTCGAGCACCGACGCGGGGGTGAACATCTCGAGATAGCGCTGGCGGAATTCATCCTTGATCTGCTTCTCGGCAATGATGGAAAGCGCCTTGACGAACGGTGTGCCCGGCGGCGCGCCCAGACTTCTGAAGTACTGCTCGGTCTCCTCGCTCGCAGCGCGGTTGTGTGTGACGTCGATCTCGTAGATGTTGTCGTAGACCTGCTCGGCCGCCTCCTGGAACATGGATTTGCGCTCCTGTTCGGCCGCGGTCGCCTGCATCGCGATGAGCCTGTTGTAGCGTCGGAAGATACTCGTCGTGGCCAGCAGCACGAGGACGATCACGATCGCTATGACGACGACGGCCAACGCGAATTGGAATGCGATCTGGGCGTCCAGTTCTGACGTGTCGTGATCGACGACAAGGAACCAGTCGAGGTGGGGGATGAACTGCGTCACGAGGTAGCCGGATCCGCCTGATGACGAGTACCAAAGGCTGCTCGGATCATCTCGATCGCGAAGCGCCTGGCTCTCCAATCCGTCGAGCGCCCCTGCGTCGAACAGATCTGCACGGCCGTCCTGGGCGCTATCGGCGGAAACCTCGATCATTCCTTCGCTGTCGACAAGGTATGCGCTCGTGCCAGTCTGCTCCTCGTATTCGGCGAACATCTCGCGCAGGTCGTCGATCCGAAATCCGACGCCCACGATGCCAAGGGTCTCGCCTTCGTCGTCGAGTATGCGGCCGTTTATGAAGACGGTGATCTCATTATCGGTGGCTTCGTCGTTGTCGATGTTGATCGAATATTCCTCGCTGCTCTCAAGGAAGGCGTAAAACCAGTCGTTCTCCGGGTTGTCGGCCTCGAGCATGCGGTCGATGCCGTTGAAATGATAGTAACGGTTTGTCGCGGCGGAAGCGAGGAAGACGGAATCGTAACCGTACTTCTCGCGGTAGGCGTCCAGGTATGAGCGCAGCGATTCCTCGTAAGCGCCTTCGTCGAAACGGTCGAGTTCCGAGTCGAGGCGTTCTTTGAGCAGGCTGTCATTGGCCATCGTGAGCGACACGTCGATAGGCTGCGTGAACCGCGCATCGATATCGCGCGCTATGCTATCTGACGTGAGCATAGACACGCGCTCGGCATCCTCTTCGAACGCCTCGCGATTAGAATGGTAGCTGATATAGGAGGTGAGCGCGAAGCCCAGCACGATGATGGCACAGATCAACGCATTCGCATGCCAGGTGATTCGCTTGCTCATACGTCTCTTTTCCTGAAGCAGGTTCCCGTGTAGCGCGAACCTGGGCATCACGTCGTGCTTCGAACGAATACTATGATAGCATGCCCGCTTTCTTGAGTTCAGGTGTTAAACGGACGGTTGACCGTGCCGGGCTCCATCGCCGCGAAATCGCGCGCGGCTCTCCTCTAGCGCTTCGTCTCCACCGAGTTTGCACGGGCCGTGCCTCGCGGTATGGTGGCTCACTCAGAAAGGTATCGTTCGAGGGCTGGCCACATGCGCGCAGCTTCGGCGTAGCCCTGCTCGTAGAGGGCGAACAGCTTGCCGGGATCCTTTTCCATGCTGCCGACGGTCACCGGTTCAGGCGGGCGGATGAGGAACAGCCGGCTTTCGTCGTGAAGGCTCGGCAGCGCGCGGTACAGGCGATTGTATTCGTAATGGCGATGCTGGAGCCGCTCGAGATAGAAGGGGTAGTCGCCATAGCGTTGGCGCAGAAGGGCCATGAGCTTGTTGGGACCCTTCACGTAGTCTGCTGCTTGAGTGAGCACCACGATGTGCTTCTTCGCGCCGGTCAGCCACGAATGCACGATGGGCACGCTGTCGCACGTGCCGCCGTCGAGCAGATGCTTGCCGTCCACGTCGACGATCTGGCTGACGAGGGGCATGGAGGACGATGCGATGAGATAGGGAAGGTCGGCGACGGAATCCGACACGTCGTGGTAGTCTGCCTCTCCGGTCACGAGGTTGCTCGAAACCGCCACGAGCTTCATAGGCGATTCATCGAAAGCGCGGTAGTTGAACGGCTCGAGCGCGTTAGGCACCTCGTCGAAGGCGAAGTCGCGCCCGAAGGCGTTTCCCGTGCGTACAAAGCTCTTCAAAGACAGGTAGCGCCAATCGGCGCTGTACTTCGTGTTGACATAGCAGGTGCGTCCGTCTTCGCCGGCAACATAGTTGTACCCGCAGAGCGCTCCCGCGGATACGCCGATGACAAGCTCACAGAACAGCTTGCGATCCATGAAGCAGTCGAGGACGCCCGCCGTAAACTGACCGCGCATCGCGCCGCCTTCGAGCACGAGGTTTGCCGGATATGCGTCGTGACCGTTCCAGGCAGGTTCGTGGAAGCTCGTTTCAGGTGCAGTCGATCCGATGGGGTTCGAAGCGCCTTGCGTGCGAAATACCGTGCTCATGCGGAGATCCTTTCTTCGATCGTCGTCAATTATAGCCTTCGGAGTGGAATGCCTCCTCGCAGAATATGTCGGCTTTTTCTAGATTTATCTCCTTTTTGGTAACATTTGATGCAGGCGCTCGCGAGAGCGGGTACAATAGCCCGAGAAAAAGCAGGCCGACATTGTGAACCGGCTTCGTGGCGTCCGGCCCATCTCGGTTCCGGGTGCACTGTCAAAGGAGGCAGCACATGAGCGAGATCGTAACCTCTTCGGATTTTCAGTCCAAAGTGCTCGACGCGCAAGGCCCCGTGCTTGTGGACTTCTTCGCAACATGGTGCGGACCATGCAAAATGCTCGCTCCGACCATCGACGAGGTGGCCGGCGAGACGGCGGGCAAAGCGGCCGTGTACAAGCTCGATATCGACCAGAGCCCCGACATTGCTCAGCGCTACGGCGTGATGAGCGTGCCGACTCTGATGGTGTTCGAGAATGGCCAGGTGAAGAAGCAGGCCGTGGGCGTGCAACCCAAGCAGAACATCCTCTCGATGTTGGCGTAGCGCGCACGCGCTCGAAAGCCTGCAAGAGCGCACGAGTTTGCAGGAAGAAGCCGGTCGCGGTGGCGCCGGCTTCTTCTATGCTCGAGGGCTGTGCCGGCCTTTCATCGGCGGGATTTCGGCAGACGAAACGCCGGGGATCGAGTGATCCCCGGCGTCGGGAGGGGGCGATGCCGCTGCCGGGCATGCGGCCCGGCAGCTGGTTGGGGGGGCGGCCGTTAGGCTTTTACCACCGGCAGGTAGAAGACGCGCGGAGAGTTTCCGCTTTCGGGAAGGTAGACGTCGCCGCCCCGCTTCTCCACCATCTTCTTGATCTCGTCCAAGTCGCCGAACACGCGCGCCTCAGCCATGCAGGCCCGCACGCACGCCGGCTGGTCGTTTCCGGCTTCGCGATACTTGACGCACAGGTCGCACTTATCGACGCATTTCTCGGGCATGTCGGCGTAGGCCACCTGCTCGTACTCGTTCAGCTCGTCGCCGAAGTAGCCTCGCTTATCCTCGACAGCATAGCGGGCGCCATAGGGGCAGGCTTCCACGCAGAGTTTGCAGCCGATGCATTTCTCCTTGTCGATCACCACGATGCCGTCCTCTTCGCGACGGTAGGTGGCGCCTTCCTGAGGGCACGCTTCGACGCAGGAGGGGTTCTCGCACATCATGCACAGCATGGGGCGGATGGTGCGAACCGCATTGGGATAGGTGCCTTCGCTGCCGCGCTCCACATGGGACCGCGTGACGCCGGGAGGCGTGCCATTAGCCTGCTTGCAAGCCACCGAGCAGCCGTGGCAACCGACGCATTTCTCCAGATCGATAACGAATCCGTAATCCATGGATACCAGCCTCCTAGCCGATCTTCTCAAGCTTGCAGCGGACACACTGTTCCACGCCGGAGCACAGATGGTCCATGCGCTCGGGGACGCCGGCGGGGACGAGATGGTTCACAGCCGTGCCCTTGCTCTTGCCGATGGGCTGGAACTCGCTCTTCGCGTTGAGGTGCCCGCCCACGGAAGCGACGCATTCGGGATGCACGAGCCCGGTGACCACGGCGATGCCCTCAACCGTGGCGCCTTCGCGGTTGGACAGACGCACCTTATCACCGGATGCGATGCCCTTTGCGGCGGCCGTCTGTTCGTTGATCTCGAGCAGATAGGTGGTGTCGTCCATCTCGTTGATCTCGTTGATCCAGGCGTTCTCCACCTGCCAAGTGTCGGTGTTGATGGCGTTGGTCCAGTACACCGGGAACATGTCGAAACCCTCTTCTTCGACCTCGTGGTCGATGCAGGCCTTCCACTCCGGTAGCGGTACGTAGTCGTCGGTCTCCCAGGGGATGCCGAGCTTGGCAACTTCAGCCTCCACCTTCTCCTTCGCTTCGAACATGAAGTCAAAGTACAGCGGAATGCGGCCTTCCTGGCCGGCGGCGAATACGTACACCTCCTCGGGGGTGCGCTCGCGCGTCAGCACGCCGTGCTCGCGGAACCACTCGACGCCGCGGCCTTCGCCGGCTAGCGACTTGAGGGCGGCGTCGCACACCTTTTCGGCGGTGATCTGCTCGGATTCGCTCAGCTTGTTCTCGTCGGTGAGGCGGTAGTAGTCGTTGAGTGCGCCGGCGAACGCTGCGGTCGAACCGGACTTTTCGGCCATTGCACCGAACGAATCGAGCGCGGAGGGGCAGTCGTCCTTCGCCTCGACAATGGGCATGCGGCCGGCCACGATGTAGGGAACCTCGAGCGCGCCAGGTACGCGGTGGTTGTTGAACGACAGCGGCAGGGGATCGAAACGCTCCAGATAGCATGGCTCCGGGATGATGAGGTCGTAGTAGTACGACGAGTCGTTCAGGTAGATGTCCATGGCGAAGATCCAGTTGAACGATTCGAGCACCTTGGCCTGGTAATCATGGTTGCACCAGTTCTTCAGCGGGTTCGACGCCATGCAGAACGCCACTTCGGAAGGCTTGGTCTTGTAAATGTCGGGCTGCACTTGGGATATGTAGCCGAAATGCTGGTCCATGGTGAGGGGCTGCAGCTCCTCGAGCGCCAGGGTGGTGGGCGTGTAGCTCATCTCGCGGACCTTCTTGTAGTGCGAGCCCTGGTCGGGATACCCATGCGCCATACCAAGCTCTTCGATGAGGCCGTCTTCCTCCCACACGGAGAACTCCCAGGAGTGGACGTTGTCGCCCTCGTAGAAGCCGTGGGCGTTCTTGGTGTAGTAGCCCAGGTAGCCGCCGCGCGAGAACGTGGAGCCCACGAGCGTGTTCAGCTGCAGGATGGCCCAGTGGGACAGAAAGCCGTGCTTGTGGCGGGCGATGCCGGAGAACGTGTCCACCGCGACAGGGCGGTAGGGCACGGTCAATCCGTCGACCTCGACCGTCTCGCCGATGCAAGCGGCCTCACCGAACTCCTTGGCCAGGCGACGGATGGTGTCGGCCGGGACCGTGGATACCTGCTCGGCGTATTCGGGCGTGTAGGTGGCGACATGCTCCTTGAACACGCTGAAAGCGGTGCGGGCCTTCTTGCCGTCAACGTCGAACTCGCCTTCCAGGGCCGGTGCGGCGGCTTTGTCGTAGGTTGCGGGAGCGTTCGCATCGCCATCCCAGTACAGAGCCTTGTTGCCATTGGCGGCGTCGCGCATGACGCGACCGGTGTCCGGGTCGATGAGCGAGGGGGCGTTCGTGCGGTTCGTCAGGAACTCGGCGTCGTAGATGCCGTACTCGTTGACGAGCAGGTTCGCCATGGCGAGCGCTACCGCGGCGTCCGTGCCGGGGCGGATGGGCACCCATTCGTCGGCTTTCTCCGCCGAGCCCGACATATGCGGGTCGAAGTTCACGAGCTTGCAGCCGTTCTTGCGGCTCTCGGCGAAGATCTTGGCGGTGATGCTCGTCCCGTGGCGCGTGGCCACGCCGGCCTGCGTGCCGAACTGCATGAGGTACTTGCAGCTGCCGTAGTCGGGCATGGCGTTACCGCAGCCTGTGAGCAGCGACGAGATGGTGTGCGTGGGCGCGCCGCAGATGTCGGCCTTGAACGGCACGGGGATGTTGCCCCGGCTGCCGAGCCAGTTCATGGAGTCGATCCACGAGATAATGCTCGTGATGAGGGCGAACACGATAACGGGGTTGCCCTTCTCCTTCTGCTCGTCGAGCTTCTCGTTGATGAGGTCGTACGCCTCGTCCCAGCTGATCTCCTCCCAGCCGGGATCGATGCCGACGCCCTTTTCGGGATTGGTGCGCTTGAGTGGCTTGGTGATGCGGTTCTCATCGTAGAGCTGCATGATGCCCGCGGTTCCCTTGCCGCACAGGTGGCCCCAGCCAGCCGGGCTGCGGTCGTCGCCCTTGATCTCCACGAGCTTGCCGTCGACGACGTGCCCGAGAATGCTGCAAGCGTTGAAGCACATGTTGCACTGCGACGGCAGCCATTCGCCTTCGTCAGCCGTTTTATCGGTACCGGCTTTGCCGGACTCCTCCGACGCGCAGGCGCCGAGCGTTCCTGCAACGCCGAGCGCGCCGACGCTCAGTGCGCCGGCTTTGACGAAGCTGCGGCGGCTGAGGTTGGCGTGTCCCTGTGCGCGCTCCGCCGCCGCGTTCTCCGCGTCGGCGATCACGTGCGTGCTGCTCTCTTTGCTCATATCCTCTCCTCTTTGATCGAAGTGCTCTTCTCTCGTCCTTGCCCCTGCATCGGCCTTTGGGCACCACCTCCCCCGCGTATCGCAGCCCTTGTCCGATGCTCGAAGACTAGCATCTTGCGCGGCACGGTTTCGAATACGCAGGGATGATTCGGTGAAATCATCCTTCTGGGATGATGCCCCTCAGATGCGCTATCCTGTGTTTGCGATTACAATGGGCGAGCCAGGGGGGCCGCCAAAGGGGGGTGGGAGCCGTGCCCGTGCTTCAGAAAGTCAAGAAGATGTTCGACTTCGACGTGCGTCCAGCCATCGTCGTCGGCCTTGCTCTGCACTGGTCGTGGATTTGGATACTTTTCTGGAGCTCGTCGTTCTACCCCGTGTTCGAGTCTGCGGGATTGCAGCACGGCGGCGCGCTACTCGTAGACCCGCTGTGGTTCTTCTCGCTTCTGTCGAACTTCGCGACGCCTATCGTGTTGTTTTTCCTCGGCAAGCGCCTTGGCTCGGTTGGGTGGAGGGTGCCGCTTATGGTGGCCGCCGCCGTACTCACATCGCTGGGCACGTTTATGGTGGCCTATCCCGATGCATTGTTCGCGCCGGGCGCACGATTCGCGGGCTATGTGGCAGGCGCGGTGCTCACCGGAGCAGGATCGGCTATTGAGTTTGTGCTCTGGGGCGAACTGCTCGCCATCCTCGGAATGCGCCAAACGGTGGTGTACGGCGTGGCGGCCACCATCGTCGGCGGCCTTTTCTATATGGTTTCGATATTCTTCGCCCCTTCGGTCGTACAGTTCGCGGTGGCGTTGTTCCCTCTGTTGGAAATGGGCCTGTTCTGGTTCCAGCGCGACGTCGTCCTCCGCTACCGCGCGGGCACGTCCCAGCTTGCGCGTGAGGAGCCGGGCTCGGTGGGCAAGCCGGCGCGCGTCAAGTACCGCAAGGATCTGATCGGGCTTATCGTGATCTCGATGTTCTTCGCTACATCGTACGGCGTGATGAAGGGCATGTTCGTCTTCGCGGGTGCTGATCTGCTGGCGTTGCGCGACATCATCAACATCGTTGCTCTCGTCTTGGGGGCGCTGACCATCCTGCTGACCATGAGCGTGTTCAAGATGGACTTCAACCATCTGACCTACCAGGTGGCGTTGCCTCTCATGGCCATGGGCTTCGTTTGCGTGGCGTTGCCCGGATCGTTCGAGGTTCTGGGATTCTTCTTCCACCAGCTGGGCTACGAGTATTTCTATATCATCCTTTGGGCGCTTTGGCCCGCGCTCGCGCGCAAGAACAAACATGTGCCCGCCATGAAGTTTTGCGCTGCAGGCATCGCCTCCATCCAGGCGGGCCAGCTCGTGGGCTCGACCATCGGCGCTTCGCTCATGGAAGCCGCTGCCAGCCGCTACGAGGTGGCGATGATATCGGTGGTCGCGGTGTTCGTCATTCTCCTCGTTGCGCTGTTCGCGTTCGGCAATTCGCTGTCCCAGATGGGATGGGGCGTGTTGCGACCGTGGGGCGATGTGGTGGCGCCAGAATCCAAGTTCCGTAAGGTGTGTGACGCCATTGCCTCGACGCGCGGCCTGTCGCCGCGCGAGGCGGAAGTATTCCACCTGCTGGCCAAGGGACGCAACTGCGAGTACATCAGCACCCAGCTCGTTGTGACCGAGGCGACTACCAAGACGCATATCCGCAAGGTGTACCGCAAGCTTGGCGTGCACTCTCAGCAGGCGCTGCTCGACATCATCGAATACGAACGCAAGAACATGTGACGTGCGAAGGAAAGCTCAGCAGCTCGCCGTTGGTTGCGTGCACATTCCTCCAATCCATGCGCGATAGAAGTCCCAGCGGCCTTCATCATCGGTCGCGGTGAGAAGATAGGTGCCCGCGACGTTTTCCGGCTCAACTCCGCTGGCGCGCGCCCGGTCTAGGAGCTCGTCGACGTTGCTTGCATCCATGGAAGGTGCAACCTTGAGCAGGCATTCGAGGCAGCCCGTATTGTGCTCAGCCTCGATGCGTTGCCAAAGAACGGTTTCTTTGCCGGGGCGGGCGTCGGCCACTGCTTCGTGCACGAGGGCGGGATTACGCGCGTCGATGAACACACCGTAGCGCCAGGGCTCCTCGACAAGAACCTTCCAAGGCTCGGGAGCATCGTAGTCGATGGCGCTGAGGCGGGCGATGGCGGGTCGGGCAGGGCGCATGCCCGAGCGCCGCAGCTGCTCAGCGGCGGCGTTGAGCGCGCGCTGCTGGGCAAGCCTGGCGCGCATGGCTTCCAGCTCGGCAATACGCTGCTCGATGTTCGCCTCGGTAAGGGCGAGCGCGGCATCGAGGCCCTTCGCGCTCAGTGTGTGATAGGATTCGAGCTCCTTCGCAGGAACGCCGAGTTTGCGGTAGAATGCGATCTCGCTCGCATGGATGAGGTCGTGAACCGTATACCGGCGGTAATCGTTCGCCGCGTTGCGCCCGGCGCTTATCAAGCCGCGGCTCTCCCAGTACCGCAGCGTGGAAGGAGCGACGCCAAGATAGCGCGCCGCGTCTTTGATGTCGTAGAACCTGGGCTCTCCCATGGGCGCTCCTGATGCGAGGGGCTGTGATCCGGAAAGCCCTTTCCTGATCGCACCCGTCCTCTTTTTGAAGATTAGAAGAAGGATCGGATAGGACATCTTTACCTTCAAGCGACTTTAAGGTTTAGAGTACCATCCGGTCGAATCAAGGGCAAGGTTCAAGACGGAGTCGAATACTTATGATCAAGAGAAGCATGCTTAAAGAGTACCTGCGCTACATCCTGCCCACGATGCTCACGTTCACGCTGGCAAGCGTCTACAGCATCGTGGACGGCATGTTCGTGGGGCACGCGGTGGGTGACGCGGGCGTCGCCGGCATCAATGTGGCGTTCCCGCTCGTGGCCTTCGTGATGGCCGTGGGCACGGGCATCGGCATGGGCGGCGGCGTGATCTCGTCCATCGCGCGCGGCGCGGGCGACGAGGCGAAGTCGCGGCGCGCCGTGGGCACGACGTTCGTCATGCTGCTCTTGGCGGCGCTGCCCGTCATGGCGTTGCTGCTGTTCGCGGCCGAGCCTATCTGCCGACTCCTGGGAGGCCAGGGCGGCACGCTCGCGCAGGCTGTGGCGTACACGAGTGTCATCGCGTGGGGCGTCCCGTTCCAGATATTCGTCACGGGCTGTACGCCCCTCATCCGCAACCAGGGGCGCGTGGGCTTCGCCATGGCGGTGCAGGTGTTCGCGGGCCTGATGAACGTGGCATTGGACTATGCGTTCGTCATGCTGCTGGGCTGGGGCACAGCCGGCGCCGCCGCGGCCACGGCGGTGTCGCAGGCTGCGGCGTTCGTGCCGGTGCTCGCGTTCTTCCTGCTGAAGAAGAACCGCATTGCGCGGGCCGACCTGCGTCCCGACGGCAAAATCGCAGCCCATGCGCTGAAGCTGGGCATGGCGCCGTTCGGCCTGACGCTTTTGCCCGAGGCCACGGTCGTGGCCATCAATATCAACCTGTCGATCTACGGCGGCGAGACGGCTCTCGCGGCCTACGCCGTGGTGTCCTACACCGCCTGCGTCATCCAGATGCTCATCCAGGGCGTGGGCGACGGCTCGCAACCGCTCATCTCCAAGCACTACGGCGCGGGCGACGCCGACGGCGTGCGGCGGTTTAGGAACACGAACTACCTCATTACCATCAGCTTGGGCGCGCTGGGGCTCTTGGCCATGTACCTGCTGCGCAACCAAGTGCCGCTTCTGTTCGGCTCGTCGGCGGAGACGGCCGCCATCGTGGCCTGGGCGCTGCCGATTTTCTCTACGGCCTATGTGTTTTACGGTTTTACGCATGCATCCACCTCGTACTTCTATGCGGTGGACGATGCGAAGGCCTCGAGCGCCATCGTGTACGGTGAGGCGGTGCTCGTCGTGCTGGTGGTGTTCGGTATCGCCCAGGTGGCCGGCGTGGACGGCATCTGGCTCTCCGTGACCATCGTGCAGACGGTGCTGGCCTGCGCGGCTGGCGCGCTTCTGCGCTTCCGCCATCGCCGTAGGGCTGCCGCGACGGCTCCTCGTCCTGCGGGCGAGGCCTGCTAGCTCCGAGCGTTCGAAGCGGAGCCGTCGAGCATCGGCTTCAGCCTCCGTTGCGTGCGGGATGGCGCAACGGGATAGAGGGGGCCCTCCATCTGCTCACGCGTCAGCGCATGACGGGCTCCTGCTCCACGAGAGGCTTCAGATATCCGTAGCCCTCTTCGTCCATGCGCGCGAGCGGCACGAATCGCAGTGCGGCACCGTTGATGCAGTAGCGCAGACCGCCCGCATCGGCGGGACCGTCGGTGAAAACATGGCCCAGGTGGGCGTCTCCCGCACGGCTGCGCACTTCGGTGCGCAGCGTGCCGAAGCTGCGGTCGAGGCGTTCGGCCACCACGTCGGATGCGATAGGGCGTGAAAACGCGGGCCAGCCGCAGCCCGAATCGTACTTGTCGGAGCTTGCAAACAGCGGCTCGCCGCTCGTGACGTCCACGTAAATGCCCGGCTCGAACAGGCGGTCGTAAGGGCTTGAGAAGGGGCGCTCGGTGGCGTTTTCGCGCACGACGCGGTACTGCTGGTCGCTCAGCGAACGGCGGAGTTCGGCGTCGTCGGGCGCCGCGTAGACGCGCGAGGCAATGGCCGCGGCCGCTTCCTCGGCAGTGGTCGCCGCTGCGGGCTCCTTGGCGCCCGCCGGCATCGCAGCCCCGTCCGAACGGCTGCTCGGATGCTCGGATTCCGCTGGGTGCAGACCGCCGTCGACGGCTTCGCAGAGCCCGTCGTATTGTACGCAGGCGCGTCCCTCGGCAAGGCCCATGCGCTTGACGAATGCATCGGCTGCGCGCATGTCGATATGACAGTATCCCCCAGGGTTCTTCGTGAGGTAATCCTGATGGTATTCTTCGGCCGGGTAAAATCCGTCGAGCGGCTCCACTTCGGTCACGACGGGGTCAGTGTAGCGCGCCTGCTGCCGGCGCACGGCCGATTCGATGGCAGGTAGGTCGGTCTCGTCCTGCCAGAAGATGCCGCTGCGGTACTGCGTGCCGCAATCGTTGCCCTGGCGATTGACACTCGTGGGATCGATGGTTTCGAAAAAGCCATCGAGGAGCATTTCGGTGGGCATGATGCGACGGTCGTAGGTGACCGCGACCGTTTCGGCGTGCCCGGTGTTCCATCGGCACACGTCCCGGTAGGTGGGATTCTCGGTCGATCCGTTTGCGTAGCCGACTATTGTCTCACGGACGCCGGGCAGCCGCCTCAAGAAGGCTTCAAGCCCCCAGAAGCAGCCGCCGGCCAGGTAGATGGTATGCAGGTCGGCGCCTTTCGCGCCGTCGCGCCGTTCGGCGTCGTTGGCAGGGTCCATGGTTGAGCTCCTTTCGATGGGGACATCGTACCGCGCAAAGCGCTATCCGCCTTCCCCTCATCCGATCCGTCACGTGCGCGTTGTCGGTTTGCCCTGCGCGCTCGTACTCCTCTGGCGTGCGGCGGAGGCAAGCGCGCGAGCCGGGCGAGGTGGCGTCTTCAAGCTCGAGGGTTCAGCTCGGTATCGGCTCGTCGCCCTTTTGCTGCTTTTCCGGTAACCTTTTCCCGAAGATTCTGCGCAGAATAGCAGCGGCGACCTACGCACGGCTCCATGCGCCCTATACTGCGACGAAACATCGGGCTTTCACAGGAGGCTTGCACCATGGATACTGCACACCAGCAGGCTGCGACAGACGGACAGGACCCCGTCATCGATCTTGCTGTCATCGGCGCAGGGCCGGCGGGTATGACTGCAGGGCTCTACGCTGCGCGGGCGGGACTCGAGGTCGTGCTGTTCGAGCGCATATCGCCGGGCGGGCAACTTGCTCAGACCGAGCACATGGAGAACTATCCCGGCTTTCCCGACGGCGCGAACGGCTTCGAATTGGCGTTCTCGATGAAGCAGCAGGCCGATCGCTTCGGATGCCGTCATATCGGCGAGGAGGTGCTCTCCGTCGATTTCACCGTGAATCCCAAGGTGCTCAGGACCGCGTTCGGCGAATACCGGGCGAAAAGTGTCATTATCGCCACGGGCGCCCGCCCGCGCAAACTGGGCCTCGAATTGGAAGAAGAGCTGCAGGGCCGCGGCGTTTCGTACTGCGCCACCTGCGACGGCAACTTCTTCCGCGACAAGACGGCCATGGTGGTGGGCGGCGGTAACACGGCTGCAGGCGATGCCATCTACCTGTCGCGCATCTGCAAGAAGGTGTACCTCGTGCATCGGCGCGACAAGCTGCGCGCCACCGCCATCTATCACAAGCGCCTGGAGGATCTGCCAAACCTCGAGTTCGTATGGAACGCCGTTCCGCGCAAGCTCGTGGCCGAAGAGGGCGCGCTCGCTGGCGTGCGGGTGGAAATGCTTGCGACGGGCGAGGAACGCGACATCGCGGTTGACGGCCTGTTCGTTGCCGTGGGCACCGAGCCTAATACCGAGTTTCTGGACGACGCTCTCATGCGCGATGAGACCGGCTACATCGTGGCTGATGAGTCGGGTGCGACCGAGGTGCCCGGCGTGTACGCCGCCGGCGACGTGCGCACGAAGAGCCTGCGCCAGGTGGTCACCGCCGTGGCCGATGGCGCGCTGTGCGCCGAGGAGGCGGCCGAGTACTTGGCCATCTAGGGGACGTTTCCTGGCGGGATGCTGCGCGGCGTCATTCGATCTGGTATCATATTCCGGTTAACAGCACGAGCGCCCATTTGCGCGAGCAGAGTGGGCGCTCTCCGCGCACTCGGCCTGCCGAGTGCGCGGCCACGTGGTGAAGGGCAGCATGCACATGCAAGAAACCGATATGCGAGAAAAGCTTATCAAGATCATCCAGGCCTACGAGGACCTGCAGGGGCGTATGGGCGATCCCGCCGTGCTCGCAGACCAGAAGGAATACAACCGCCTGGCAAAGGAGTATGCGAGCCAGGGGCCGCTCGCGCACAAGGCGTCCGAGTACGTGCAGGCAGCCGACGATTTGGCTGCGGCAAAGGAGATGCTCGCCGACGCGGACATGAAGGAGTTCGCGCAGGAGGAAATCGCCGAGATCGAGGCTAAGCTGCCTGCGCTCGAAGAGGATATCAAGTTCATGCTCATTCCGGCCGACCCAGCCGACGACAAGGACATCATCGTGGAGATCCGCGCAGCAGCCGGCGGCGACGAGGCAGCCCTCTTTGCAGGCGACCTCTACAAGATGTACGAACGTTTCGCAGGCGCGCAGGGCTGGAAGACCGAGACGATGGACGTGTCGCCTTCCGAAGCCGGCGGCTTCAAGGAGATCCAGTTCAAAGTCAAGGGCGACAAGGTGTACTCGGTCATGAAATTCGAGAGCGGCGTGCACCGCGTGCAGCGCGTACCGAAAACCGAGAGCCAGGGCCGCATCCACACGTCCACGGCAACGGTGGCCGTGCTGCCCGAAGCGGACGAGGTGGAGGTCGACATCAACGAGAACGACCTGCGCATCGACGTGT
This sequence comes from Enteroscipio rubneri, assembly GCF_963929405.1. Lineage (NCBI taxonomy): Bacteria > Bacillati > Actinomycetota > Coriobacteriia > Eggerthellales > Eggerthellaceae > Enteroscipio > Enteroscipio rubneri. The sequence continues at coordinate 489,427 of NZ_CAWVIN010000001.1, forward strand.
ACCGCGCCGGCGGCCCGGGCGGCCAGTGCGTGAACACCACCGACTCGGCCGTGCGCATCACGCACCTGCCGAGCGGGCTGGTGGTGCAGTCGCAGGACCAGAAGTCGCAGCTGCAGAACAAGATCGCGGCCATGGCCGTGCTGCGCGCGCGCCTGTACGAGAAGATGCTCGCCGAGCAGCAGGCCGCCGAAGGCGCCAAGCGCCTCGCGCAGATCGGCTCGGGCGACCGCTCGGAGAAGATCCGCACGTACAACGGTCCGCAGGACCGCGTGACCGACCACCGCATCGGCTTCAACGGCACCTACAACGGCGTGCTGCTGGGCGACGGTCTGGGCGACGTCATCACCGCCCTGCAAGCAGCCGATCGCGCGCAGAAGCTGGAAGCGGCCGTGTAACTCCGTATATTTCGTCGATCGGCCCCGGGGTGGTCGGCATACGGCCAAAACTGTGACTTTGAAGTACGAAAAGTCGAAGGCTCGTGCCGGAGAGGTCTTGGTCGCGCCCCTTTTCGCACCTGCGAGATGCGTCGGTCCGAAGATGACAGGCTTCGCCTTGTGGAAGTGCGCGAACAGGCATGGGCGCGGGAGTGCCGAATCCGTCGTCTCGTGCGGGCGGTTTGCAGAGGAAGCGATATGGAAAACGATATCTGGACCATTCAGGCCGCCCTCGATTGGACGGTGGGCTATCTTGAGCGCAAGGGCGACGAGAACCCGCGCCTCTCCGCGCAGTGGCTGCTGTCCGAGGCAACAGGCCTTTCTCGCATCGAGCTGTATGCAAACTTCGAGCGTCCGCTGTCGATGGACGAACGCGATGTACTGCGCGGCTACGTCGCCCGCCGCGGCACGGGCGAGCCGTTGCAGTACATCACGGGCGATGTGGGATTTCGGCACATCACGCTGCGCGTGCGTACAGGCGTGCTCATTCCGCGTCCCGAAACCGAGGTGCTGGTGAGCGAGGCTTTGACGCTCCTGCCGCCCGTGCCGAAGCGGATTGCGATGGATTCCGCCCCCGAGGCGTCACCGGAGGATGCGCTCGGAGCCCAACGTCCCTTGCGAGCGCCCGATCGGGGTGAGGTTCAGCCTGCCACCGAGGTTCAGCTGGCACCTGCGTCCTCCATGCCTTCCGAGTTATCCGGGCCGCTTCGTGTGGCCGATCTCTGTACGGGCTCGGGCTGCATCGCCTGTTCGATCGCCTACGAGCATCCGCTCGTGCATGTCATTGCCACTGACATCGAGCCTGAGGCCATCGCCCTTGCCCGCGAGAACGTTGCCGCCCTCAACCTGGATAAGCGCGTACAGGTAGTTCAGTGCGACTTGGGGGAGGGTATCGACGCCAAGCTTATGGGCACCTTCGACCTCGTGGTGTCGAATCCTCCTTACGTGCCGACGTCGGTGCTGGCCGAGCTTCCGCGCGCTGTGGCCGACTTCGAGCCGACGCTCGCGCTCGACGGCGGTGCGGATGGCCTGGATGTGCTGCGCCGCCTGCTGCCCTGGTGCGCCCGCGCCCTTAAGTCCGACGGCGCCTTCGCCTTCGAGCTGCATGAAACCTGCCTGGGCGAGGCTGCGGCCCTCGCCCGCGATGCCGGCTTCACGGATATCCGCATCGAACATGACCTCGCCGGACGTCCCCGCATTCTGACGGCGCGCCGCCCGTAGGCGCGCCGTCCCGCGTCGCTTCGCGTCGGCGCGGGTCAAAAACGGCAATCGCAGACGCCGGTTTCACGTTCCGCGGCGAACCTTGGGGCCATGCGGGGCACGGAGGGGTTCGCTATAATGAGGTGAACGCGCGAACAAGGGAGGGCCCTATGCTGGAACGCAACATCCTTGATGACAATCTCACACTTTCGGCGTACACCATGCGCCAGCGCCTGGATGGCCGCGATCCGAGGATCGGTCTGGTGCTGGGTTCGGGTTTGAATCCGCTCGCGAATGAGATCGAAGATGCCGTGCGCATACCCTATGTGGAGATTCCGCGCATGAACATGTCGACGGCCGAGGGGCATGTGGGCCGCTTCGTGTGCGGCACGCTCGGCGGCAAATGCGTGCTGGCCATGCAGGGCCGCCTGCACGCCTACGAGGGCAACAGCGCGCAGGAGGTGGCGTACCCCGTGTGGCTCATGGAGCGCCTCGGCGTGCGCACGCTCATCACCACGAACGCAGCCGGCGCGCTCAATCCGAACTACGAGGTAGGCGACTTCTGCATCATGAGCGACCAGATCAACTTCACGGGGCGCAACCCCATCGCCGCGCCCGACCCGGCGAACCTGTCCGACCGCTTCTTCTCCATGGCGGACGCGTTCGACCCCGAGCTGCGCGCCATCGCGCACGACGTTGCCGCCGAGCGCGGCGTGCGCGTGCAGGAGGGCGTGTACCTCGGGGCGCTCGGCCCCAGCTTCGAGACGCCGGCCGAGATCCGCATGTTCCGCTCGTGGGGTGCCGACACGGTGGCCATGAGCGTCTGCGAGGAGGTCATCGCCGCGCGGCACGTGGGGATGCGCGTGCTGGGCATCTCGCTCGTGTCGAACATGGGCTGCGGCATCGAGGGCGCGAGCCCCACCGGCCTCGAGGTGCTCGACGTGGCGAAGACGCGCGAGGTGGACTTCGCGCGTCTAATCACGGGTATCGTCGAGCAGCTGTAGGCGCGTCCGTCGGCCTGCGCTTCAGAGAAGTGGGGTGAGCCAGTCGCTATCCGGGCGGCAGATAAGACGCGCATTCATGTACGCCTGCTCCATCGTCAGGACGGTTTGCCCCTGGTAGTTGCCCGATTCGACAAGCTGCACGACAAGGGCGGCGTCCACCCGATCGTCGTCGGTAAGGCACAGGGGGAGCAGCAGGCTCATCGCATTCGCGCGCGGGTAGTATGACGGGATGGCCGTCTTGAAGTTCCAACGCACGCGCTTGCGCGCCATGTCGACGGCGTCCTTCAGACGGGAGCGTAGTCGGCGGAACAGTCGCGCATCGTTCTCGACGATGCGACCCACCCGTTCGAAGCAGGCCGCCCGCTCGGTCGGGTCTGCCGCCCGTGCCGTTTCGAGCAGAGTCTGTGCCTCGTCGTTGCCATGGAGTTCGTCTTCGAGGAAGTCCATGGGGAGCCGTGCCAGGTTGTCGACGAGCACGTGATCGAAGTCGATGATCAGCTCCCTCTCCGCATCGAATAGCAGATCCTCCTTGCGTTCGAAGTAGGAGGCGGGTTCGGGCAGTGGGTTGAACAAGCTTACGAGCCGCTTGCCGAGGCCGCGCGAACCACGCGTGCAGAACCCGGTAAAGCGCCATGGAATGCCGCTCGTGCTCGGCTCGAAGCAGGCGAAGATATCGTCGTAGCGCCTATCGACAAGGCCGGTGTTGAACGCGGCGAATCCGGCTTCCGCATCGACGAACACCTTGCCCTCGAGTTTCAGCCGATAGAACGTTGTGCAGATGTAGCTTTTCAAGATCACGTTGCGATGTCCGTTCGGATCCGGCGTGCCGAAGTCCCAGGACTCGGGCAATGCAAGTGATGCGAGCTTGGGCAAAAAGACGTCCCAAGGTCCTAGCCAGGCGAATCGCTCGAGTTCTTTGCTTGGCGCAACGGGGCGTGGGGAGAGGGTGGGCTTGCTGCTGGCGGCTGTCCAGCCGTCGCGCTCCACGATGGTGACGAGGCGCTGAGGAACGCCGTTGGCCACAATGTCCGTGAAGGTGAGGAAGCTGCCAAGGTCGGATAGGAACGTCTTGAGCTTCGAGTACCCGTAATCCTCTTTGTCGATGCCCGCGCTCAGAAGCGCGGCGCCCACCTTCGCCATGGGAACGTCGGTTGCAAACCCGAATTCATCGACGAGGACGCGGTAGACGAGCTGTCTGGTTTCAAGAGGGATGCCTGTTTCGGAAGGGGCCATGAGCTGTCACCTGCTTTCTGCTTCGGCGATCCAGTATAGCCGAACGCGCGGTTCGTCGGCAGTGCCCGGTTATCGATGGACCGCGCTATGCGCCCTCGATAGACTGCTTATCTTGTGCGATCCGTCGACAGGCATTCCATCGCCTCGCCGCGGGGCTAGTCTTCCAGCTTCAGGTCTCCCTCGTCGATGGCGCCCGCTTTTCGCATGAGCGCGCAGACGGCCCAGCTGATGGCAGCCGGCAGGATGAAGCAGATCGCGATCAGCCCGATCCACTCGAACGCGCCCGGTCCGGCGGCGCCTGCCGCCGCGTCTGCAACCCATCCGGTGTACACGCCGATAGGGCCGACAAGCCCGCATGTTCCCATGCCCGAGGCGATGGCGGGGCCGTTTTGCTGCAGCTGGAACAGGCACGTGGCCACGGGGCCGGTGACGGCCGAGGCGACGATGGGCGGGATCCAGACCAGCGGCTTGCGCATGATGTTGCTCATCTGGAGCATCGACGTGCCTATGCCCTGCGACAGGACGCCGCCCCAGCCGTTCTCGCGGAAGCTCATCACGGCAAACCCTACCATCTGGGCGCAGCAGCCGGCCAGGGCTGCACCGCCTGCCAGGCCCGTGAGTCCGAGCGCTGCGCAGATGGCGGCCGACGATATGGGCAGCGTGAGGGCGATGCCTACAACGACGGAGACGATGATGCCCATGAACAGTGGCTGAAGCTCGGTCGCCCACATGATGAACCCCCCAATGGACGAGGCGACCGCCCCGATCCACGGTGCAAGAGCCAGCGAGAGCCCGCAGCCGCACATAATGGTGACGGCCGGGGTGACGATGATATCGACTTTCGTCTCCTTCGAAACGGCTTTGCCCAACTCGGAAGCGACGATGGCGATGACGAGCACGGCCAGAGGACCGCCTGCCCCGCCAGCGTCGTTGGCGGCGTAGCCCACTGCGGCGAGCGAGAACAGCACGAGCGGCGGGGTTTTCAAGGCGTAGCCGATGGCGATAGCCATGGCCGGTCCGGCCACGCTCTTGGCGAATGCGCCGATCTCGCCGAAAAAGGCGATGCCTGAAAGATCGCCCGCAGTTCCGAATATGGTACCGATCAAAAGCGATGCGAACAGGCCTTGCGCCATGGCCGCCAGCGCGTCGATGGCGTAGCGCTGAAACGATATCACGATATCCTTGCGCTGCAAAAAGCTAGAAAACGACCCTGCCCCCATGATGTCTCCCCTGCATCGGTCTTCTCGTTGAGCCACTTATGATAGCGGAAACGGGTCGCGAGGGGATGAACTGCTCGGCAAACGTCGGTGAATCGGGAGCGGTGCCGCGTGACGGCAGGGTAACGGTGTTCCATGCCCTTGAGCGACGCGTGATTAAATGAGGGTGCGAACGTGGGCTTTCAGGAAGGGGCGGGCGATGGAAGGAAAGGCGTACAGCTTGACGGCTGAGGAGGCGCTGGCCAAGTTGCATGCGGATAGGCAGGGTCTTACGGCCGCGGAGGCGGCTGCGCGGCTCGAACGCGACGGCGCGAACGAGCTGGAGGACTCCGGTCGCAAGAGCGTCGCCGCTGTTTTTCTCAGCCAGTTCAAGGACCTGCTTGTGGCTATTCTTGCCGTTGCCGCGCTGGTCTCGGCCGTCTCGGGCAACGTTGAGAGCACGGTCGTCATCCTGGTCGTCCTCGTGCTGAACGCCGTGCTGGGCACGGTGCAGACGGTGAAGGCGGAGCAGTCGCTGGCCAGCCTCAAGGCCATGAGCGCACCCGTAGCCAAGGTGCGCCGCGATGGCGAGCTGGTCGAGGTGCCCGCGCGCGATGTGGTGCCGGGTGACATCCTTGTGCTGGAGGCGGGCGACCTCGTGCCGGCCGATGGACGCGTGCTGGAGAGCTTTTCGCTCAAAGTGAACGAGAGCGCGCTGACGGGGGAGAGCGAGGCGGTGGAGAAGTCCGCCGACGCCATCGAGGAGGGCCAGGTGGGCATCGGCGATCAGGCGAACATGGTGTTTTCGGGGTCGCTCGTCACGTACGGGCGCGCCGAGGCGGTGGTTGCGGCCACGGGCATGAGAACTGAGATCGGCCGCATTGCGTCGCTCATGAACGAGACCGAGCAGCGTAAGACCCCGCTCCAGATAAGCCTTGACGAATTCTCGAAAAAACTCGCGGTGGGCGTCATGGCCGTTTGCGTGCTCGTGTTCGTGCTGTCGGTGGTTCGCAGCGGCACGGGCGTGCTCGATGCGCTCATGTTCGCCGTGGCGCTGGCGGTGGCGGCCATCCCTGAGGCGCTCAGCTCCATCGTGACCATCGTGCTGGCCATCGGCACGCAGAAAATGGCACGCCAGCATGCCATCATCAAGGACCTCAAAGCCGTCGAATCGCTCGGCAGCGTGTCGGTGATCTGCTCGGACAAGACCGGTACCCTCACGCAGAACCGCATGACCGTGCAGAAGCTCTATGCGGCTGGCAGGTTGGTGGATACAGCGGATGTCGATTACGGCGACGGCCCGCAGCACGAGCTCGTTCGCATTGGCCTTCTGGCCAGCGACGCGATCACCGACGAGAACGCGGGCACGTCCATCGGAGACCCCACCGAGGTGGCGCTCGTGCAGATAGGCGACGCCCTCGGCATCGACGAGGTGTCTTACCGCTCGGAGCATCCTCGAACGAGCGAGCTTGCGTTTGATTCCGATCGCAAGCTCATGAGCACGCTGCACGTGCTCGACGGCGTGCCCACCATGCTCACCAAAGGCGCGCTCGACGTGCTACTCGACCGCTCGGACGCGGTGCTCTCGGATGCGGGCCCTGTCCCTCTGGACGAGACTGCGAAAAAAGCCGTTCTACGCGTGAACGAGCGTCTGTCCGAGGAAGGACTGCGCGTGCTCGCCTTCGCGAAGCGGGAGCTTGCCGAAGCGCGTCCGCTCACGCTCGACGACGAGTACGGCTTCACATTCGTCGGGCTCGCGGCGATGATGGACCCGCCTCGGCCTGAATCGGTGCAGGCGGTTGCGGATGCGAAGGAGGGAGGCATCCGTACCATCATGATCACAGGGGACCATAAGGTCACGGCCACCGCCATTGCGCGCCAGATCGGCATCTTCGAGGAGGGGGATCGCGCCATCGCTGGCGTGGAGCTCGACGAGATGGACGATGCGGAGCTCGATCGGATTCTGCCGAACGTCTCGGTGTACGCGCGCGTGTCGCCTGAGCATAAAATACGCATCGTGGACGCGTGGCAGCGCCGCGGTTGCATCGTGTCGATGACAGGCGACGGCGTGAACGACGCGCCTGCGCTCAAAAAGGCCGACATCGGAGTTGCCATGGGCATCACCGGAACCGAGGTCAGCAAAGATGCGGCTTCGATGATCCTCGCGGACGACAACTTCGCCACCATCGTGAAGGCCGTCGTGAACGGTCGCAGCGTGTACGCCAATATCAAGAACACCGTGCACTTTCTGCTGTCGGGCAACATGGCAGGCATCATGTGTGTGCTGTTCGCCTCGATCGCGGGATTGGCTGCGCCCTTTGCGCCGGTGCATCTGCTGTTCATCAACCTGCTCACCGACAGTCTGCCCGCTGTGGCTATCGGCATGGAGCCCGCGCGCCACGATCTTCTGCGCCAGAAGCCGCGCGATCCGAAAGCGCCGCTGCTCGACCGGCGGTTGATCGGGCAGATCGTCGTCGAAGGTGCGCTCATCGCCGTGCCCACGATGGCCGCGTTCTTTATTGGGCAACGCGACGCGGGTCTTCCGCTTGCCATGACCATGGCGTTCGCCACGCTCTCGCTTGCGCGGCTGTTCCACGGGTTCAACTGCCGCGCCGATGCGCCGCTTCCCAAACTGGGATTGTTCACGAACCGCTTTACGCTCCTTGCCTTCGCCGGCGGTGCTGCGCTGCTGGCGGCGGTTCTATTCGTCCCCGCATTGCATCCTCTGCTGCTAGTGGCCGACGTAACGCTTGCGCATGCGGGCCAGATCGTCCTGCTCGCCTTCGCGCCGACGCTCGTCATCCAGTTGTACCGGATCGTGCGAGATCGGGTACACAAGGCTGCCGTCCTGTCGTAGCGAGTATCGGCGGACGTCGAAGGAGTTGCGTCGTTCTTGGCGAACGGCCCGATTTCGCACCCGCTTTCGGGTACAATCGAAGCCGCATCGAGAAGCGGCGAAAGACGGGGTGGAGCGTGCAGCTTTCCTTTGAAGGGACGGTATCACGAGAAGCGGTGGTCGCTTGCAGACGGGCGGACGCCTGCGCGGCGGCATGGACGGAGGCCGACGGCGCCGACGGCTCCTGCGCCATGGGCGCCGGCGGCTTGCGCCTGCATGTGCTGGCCAGCGGCAGCCGCGGCAATGCGGCCATCGTGGAAAACACCGTCACGGGTGCGGGCGTGCTTGTGGACTGCGGTATCTGCAAGCGCGATTTCCTTGCCCGCTGCGACGAGGCGGGCTTCGATCCTGCCAAGCTTGCGGCTATTCTCGTCACGCACGACCACACCGATCACACCAAGGGCGTTGGTGTGGTGCTCCGGGGCTTGGCGAAGCAGGGCGTCGAGCCGACGGTGTACGTAGACGATGCCGTGCGGGCCGCCAGCAAGGAGATCGAATCTGTTGAAGACGCCTGCGATCTGCGAGCCCTGCCCATTGGCGGCATGCTTTCGGTGGCCGGCATGGCGGTGCACGTATTCGGTACCTCGCACGACGCTGCATCATCGTGCGGCTTCCGCTTCGAAGGCGGTGACGACGCGGTAGGGTTCATGACCGACACCGGTAGGGTGACGGGCGCGGCTCATGAGGCTCTCACGAACGTGCGCATACTCGCGCTCGAGAGCAACCACGACGTGCAGATGCTCGCCGACGGTCCGTATCCCTACCCGGTCAAGCGTCGAGTGGGATCGGATGCAGGGCACCTGTCAAACGATCAGGCTGCCGCCGAGCTGGAGACGCTGCTGTCGGACCGCCTCGAGCAGGTGGTGGCTATGCACATCTCGCAGAACAACAACACCTATCGCCTTCCCGTCGATGCGCTGGCTGCGGCGTGCGCCCGGATGAGCCACGGCGCGCGCGTGCAGGCGGCCTATCAGTCCATGCTCGTGAGCATTCGGTAGTTCACGCTCGGCTACGCGCTGCCCTCCGCTATTCGCCGTCGAACAGCGCGGTCGAAAAGTAGCGCTCGCCGGTGTCGGGCAGCAGCGTGACCACCGTCTTGCCAGGACCGAGTGTGCGCGCCAGACGGCGTGCGGCCGCCACGTTCGTGCCGCTTGATACGCCGCAGAGCAGGCCCTCCTCGCGTGCGAGCGCACGAGCAGTGTCAATGGCCTCCTCGTCGGAGACGATGCAGATGTCGTCATAGATATGCTGATCGAGTATGTCAGGGATCAGGCCATCGCCGATGCCCATCTGCAAATGCGTTCCGATGCCCCCTCCCGAGAGAATGGCTGCATTCTCGGGTTCGACGGCCCATATGCGCACCTCGGGGTACAGGCGCTTGAGAATCTGGCCGACGCCCGAGATGGTGCCTCCCGTGCCGATGCCCGAGCAGAATCCGTGTACTGGACCCTCCACGTCCTCCACGATCTCGAGAGCCGTGTGGTATTTGTGGGCGAACAGGTTGTCTTCGTTCTCGAATTGCTGGGGCACGTAGACGTGCGGATCCTCGGCCGCCATACGTTCGGCGATGGCGATGCATTCGGCGATGCACTTGCCGATGTCGCCGTCGTCGTGCACGATGACCACCTCCGCGCCGTAATGCTGCACGAGCTTGCGACGCTCGACCGATACGCTATCGGGCATGATGATGCGCGCGCGGTAGCCGCGCACCGCGCATACGAGCGCCAGGCCGATGCCCTGGTTGCCGCTCGTCGGTTCGACGATGATGCTGTCCGGGCCGATCTCGCCGCGCTTTTCGGCCTCTTCGATCATCTGAAAAGCCGTACGGGTCTTCACCGATCCGCCCACGTTCACGCCTTCGAACTTCACCAGTATCTCGGCGGCGCCGGGTTCGGCGAGGCGGTTAAGGCGGATGAGGGGCGTGCGCCCCATGGCTTCCAGCACATTGTTGTAGATCACGGTCGCATCCTCGTTCTCGCTTGCGGTATCCCCCTGGTCGCGGCCGCAGCCGACAGGCCCCAGCGCGCAAAACGCAACGTATTGTAGCATGCGCCCGCTTGCTCGGGGCCGGCGACGGGCTACCTGATGGCGATGGTCATGCTTGTGGTCGGCAGGTTCGCTCCGCTGAAGATGATGCCGTTCTCGGCGAGGTTGATTCCGTCGTCAACGTAGCCTTCAGCCGAACGGCGGTTGGCTGCGATCTCCTGATCGGTGAGCATGCGACGCGGTTTGGCCGGCATGCCAACCACGAGCGTTCCATCGGGGATGCTCATACCATTGGGAACGAGGGCGCCCGCGCCGATGAGGCAGTTGTCGCCTACCACCGCGTCGTTCATGACGATGGCGCCCATGCCTACAAGCGTGTTGTCGCCGATCGTGCAGCCGTGCAGGATGGCGCCGTGACCCACGGTCGTTCCCCGGCCGACGGTGAGGGTGCGGCCGTATTCGATGTGCAGGCAGCATTGCTCCTGGATGTTTGTTCCTTCGCCAACCACGATACGCCCTCCCTTTTCGGCGCGCAGCGTGGCGTTGAACAGAATGGTTACGTCCCTTTCAAGCGCGATATCGCCCACGAGGGTGGCGTTGGGCGCGATGCGCGCTTCGGGATCGATGCTCAGCCGGTAGTAGTCCTCCATGCTCTCTCCTCCGTGGATGATGGCGCGCCGTGACGATCGGTCGCGGGTTTTCGACGAAGGCCATTATAGGGGCATCGCGCCGATGAGAAAGGCGAGGAACGGCGCGAGCGCGCGCACTGCGCGGTGCGGCGGGCCTAGGAGGCTTGATAGCACCACAGGGCTTTCGACTGCGAGCAGATCTCTTCGAACGACCAATGGCGACTCGAGCGCTCGCTGCTCAGGGGGTCGTGAACGATGAGCATGCCATGCTCGTCGATGTCGGCAAGCACGATATAGGTGCCTTCGTCCCCGAAAGCACCGGGCCCGACTGCGGCGATGACGGGCCGGCCTCCCACAAGAGCGTGCCGGATGGAAGACTCGCTTGCCTCCACCGGTTCGACGGCCAAGCCCAGTTCAGCGGCCCCGTCGGTGAGGAGCGGTGCCGCATCGGACGAGTCGGCGAATCCGCTGCGCTGGGAGAAGGAAGCCACTTCGACCGGATCGGTCTGGACGTCCCCGGTCGATTCGATATACACCATGGCCAGGCATAACGGTGCAGCGCCTGCCGAAGCGACCGTGCCCGAACCATACGGGCGATCAGCCCACTGCGGGTCGTCCTGGTAAAGCGTGGGAACCGATCCCTTCTTCCAGGTTGACTGGGATTCGCTGAGGCTTGCGGCTCTCGTGGCATTGTCGTTGCCATAGGGATTGGCCTCTCCGCCGCCTACGAATCCGGTGATGGCCCGCGCGGCGAAGACGCCGGCGAACGCGCACGCAAGGGCGAAGAGGACGATGGCCGCAATGGCTGCGAGCGCGCGCTTGGGATTTACGCGCTCGAGCTCGAGTTCACCGCGAGAATCCGGCTCCGTTGCAAGAGGCCTTACCGTTTCGGAGGGCGTGAATGTGGCGATGCTCGGCTTGCGACGAGGGGTGGACGAGTAGCGGATGCCATGCGTGCTGCTGGGGAGGCGGCGGTGCTCGCTCGCGTACAGGTCGACGCGGCTGTTGTAGTCGGCTTTTTGGGTGACGATGTAGGGTAGGCCCCGGTACGGCACGGACGCCTCCTTCCGCTCATTCGATTATCGGTACGGTGTCGAGGCTTCGGCCCCAGAGGGGAAAGAAGCCGTTGGTTTGCATTACGTGAGTGTAGGGCGACGTGCGCTGCGCGCTCGCGGCCCCTTCGAGCCGTTTCCCCCTGTAGAGCGAGCGGTCAGGAAGCCGAAACGTTGTCGCGGGTCTGTCGGAAACCCGGCATCGACCGGAAAGGCTCCGGCGGAGTGCAGAGACGGCATCGCCATGCGGCGGCGCGGCGAATCCGCTCGGAGAGCCTCGCATCGCGCGCGCCGACGTGGAAGGCGGCGCGCGCATGGTGGACCGCATGCCGGTGTGGACGAGCTTGTCGGGCTGCGGCTCTATCGAACGTGCGGAGAGAAAAAATCATTTGTCCAAGCGGCCGGCCGGGAAACCGAGGTGAACGGCATCATGACAAACACCAGTAGTCTCCGTTTGTCATCCGCTTACGGAAAAATCCTCAAAAAATTCACCGTTCATCATCCGATGACGTGCCGATCAACTTCGCAAGCCTGCTAAAGAAAATCGCAGGATCGCATCATGGTCGCAGAGAAGCCGATGATCAAACGTCGGTCCGAAGGGAAGGAGCAGCTATGCCTTGGTTCGACCAACTGCCGTGGCTCGTGGCATTGGCGCCGTTCGCGGGCTTTTTCTGCGCGGCGCTCGTCAAGCGGCGCGATCCGATGATTGCGGGGGATCGGGTCTACCGACACGACCCGCCGGCTCGCGTCTCGCACTGGACCCATGCACTGGGCGTTGCCGTGTGCCTCATCTCCGGCATCGTCCTGGGTCTTCGGTTTACGCCCGCGTTCGTGACCGACGGCCCCGAGGCCGTCCTTTGGATGAACGTGCACTTCGTGGCTGCCGTATCGTTTCTGTTCGGGACGTTCTTCTACCTGGGCAACACAGTCATTTCGAGTCATCGCTTCAAGGAGCACCTTCCCACGCGCGATGCCGTGGTCACCACCATCCACCACTATGGGCGCAAACTGGGCTTCAAGAAGCTCTCGCCCGTCGAGGAGGACAAGTACTTCGAGAGCGAGAAGATCGCCTACCTCATGGCGCTGGGTTGCTCGGTGCTGCTGGTGGTGTCCGGCTTAGTGAAGGCGCTCGCGCATGTGGTGCTCACGCTGCCCGATCCGTTCATGAACGTCATCACGTGGACTCACGATGTCGCTGCCGCGCTCATGCTTCTGTTCTTCCTGGCGCACGTGTTCTTCGCAGCCGTGGTGCCCTTCTCATGGAAGACGTTCCCTTCGATGATATTCGGCTGGATGCCGCGCGAGGAGGCCGAGCGCGAGCATAAGATCTGGGTGCGCCGCCTCAAGGAGTCCGGCCGCGTCATCGAGGATCCGCAGGGTGCCGAGGCGCCTGCCGCGCCCGCCGTGAACACGCCCATCGAGGACGGAGGTGCACGATGAACACTGAGGATGCAACGGTTCCGGCCGTGGACGAGACCGGCCTGGGCGAGGATGCTTTCGAGGTTCCCGAAGCCGACCGCTTGTTCGCCCCGCCCACGCCCGAGGAGGCGGAGCATGCTTTGCGCGACCTCGTCTGGGGCGAGCATTTCGTGTGCACTCGCATGGCGGCGGCCCGTGGAAACTCGACGATGTACCTGTACAGTCTGCGCGAGGCGGCAGCGTTCCTTCTCGACGGCAACAGCGGCAGCGCGAGCTTGGGCTCGTCGGGGTCGTTCGCGTGGGTGGAGTTCGACCGGTTCGTCGCGTGGCTGCGCGACGTTCTTGGAGACACCGCGTTCGCGAACGTGCTCGAGGAGCGCCTGGGTGGGTGCGAGACCTACAACGACAAGATAGAAGTGCTGCGCCAACTGCTCGACCTGCGCATGACGCAGTATCGGCCCTACCTGCCTTCCGACGAAGGCGAGGGCGCGGGCGACGAAGGTGCGGACGAGGACGAAAACGAGGAGGAGCAAGCATGACGAACACCGAACAGAGCGCGACCGAGGGCATGCCGCAGCCGCCCTCTCCCCAGATCGAGCCGAGCGGTCTTTCCCGCCGCCAGTTCCTCGTCGGACTGGGCGGTTTGGGCATCGGCGCCGTCATCGGCGGCAGCATCGTGGGCCTGCTGCTGCCCGACGGCGTGTACGCCATCGAGGCGTCCGATGGCTACCTGCTTGTCGACACGAAAAAATGCGCCGGCTGCCAAAGCTGCATGCTGGCCTGCTCGCTCGTGCACAGCGGCAAGGAGAACCTATCGCTGTCGCGCATCCAGGTGAGCAAGAACGTTCTGAAGGGCTTCGGCGAGGACATCTTCCAGTACCAATGCCGTCAGTGTCCCGAGCCGTCGTGCGTAAACGCCTGCCCGACGGGCGCCATGCACGTCGATCCCGATACGAACGTCCGCACCGTGAACGAGGGCAAGTGCATCGGATGCGAGCGCTGTGTGGAGGCGTGTCCGTTCACCCCTTCGCGCGTTCAGTGGAACTTCGAGGAGCGGCACGCACAGAAGTGCGACCTGTGCAAGAACACGCCGTTCTGGAACCACGAGGGCGGCCCGAAGGGCGAGCAGGCGTGTGTGAAGGTGTGCCCCATGGACGCCATCAAGTTCACCAACGATATTCCCGTGCAAACCGACCAGGGCTATGACGTGAACCTACGCACCGTTCACTATGCGAGGATGGCGTTCCCTGTCGACGACGAGGCGAAGATTCCCGCCCAAGTGTACATCGACTCGATCACGCCGAGTCCGCAACCTCAGGCCTAACGGGAAGGAAGGACCACGATGTCTGATACGAAATACGGTTACGCGGGGGGCATCCTCGTCATCAACCTCGCCGACGAGAGTTACGAGATCGTCGACAGCGCCCCCTACGTCGACGAGTGGATAGGCGGGCACGGCCTGTGCTCGAAGCTGTTCTGGGACTATTGCGAGGACAAGAGCGTGCAGGCCTACGACCCGAAGAACGTCATCGTCTTCTCGTGCAACCCCTTCTCCGGCACGCTCGTCCCGGCGTCCTCGGCCCGCATCGAAATGACGGGGCTCGGGCCCTTCGCGTATCCTGAATGGTACACGCGATCGAGCATTGGCGGGCGCATCGCAGGCTCGATGAAGGCCGCCGGCTTCGACGCGTGCGTCGTCCTCGGCAAAGCCGAGCGGCGCATATGGGTGAGCGTGGTGAACGACGAGGTGACCTTCCACGATGCCGAAGGGCTCTGGGGCAAGGGCACATGGGAAACCCAGGAGCTGATCTGGAGCGAGGTGACGCACCAGACTCCCGACGGCGGCTGGTTCGAGTTCACCCGCAGCCGCGACGGCGGCCGCTCGACGGATAGGCCCTCGGTTCTGGCCATCGGGCCGGCTGGCGAGAATCTCGTGCGCACGGCCACCATCACGCACGACGCCGGCCACGTGGCCGGCCAAAGCGGCTTCGGTGCTGTGTGGGGCGCGAAGAACCTGAAGGCGATCAGCTTCCTCGGATCGAAGAGCTTCGAGGTGGCCGATCCTGCGACCCTCATCGACCTGCGCATCGAACTGCAGCGCGATTATGGCTACCATGTGGACAACCCCACTGCCGAGCTGGCGAGCCTGTCGTTCGGCGCCATGGGCGAGATCATCCGTCAGCCCGGTTTCAGCACGTTCAACCTGACCCTCAAGGACACCACGGGCCGTCCCGAAGGATGCCTCGGCTGCTTCCGCAACTGCCGCATCAACGTAGCGGGCCGCGTCGGCAATGAAGCCACGTGCAACTCCAGCCTGTACTACACTGCGAGCGGTAAGACGGAGGATCAGCTGTACGTGAACACGATCCTGAACGACCTGGGCATCGACGCGTTCGAGGTCGATTTCCTCCCGTATCTGCGCAACCTCAACAAGATGGGCGTTTTGGGCGAGGGTATGGAAATAGACACCGATCTACCCTTCGACCGGTTCGATAACGTGGTCTTTCCCGATACGCTGATCAAGCGCATCGCGTACCGCGAAGAGATCGGCGACGATCTGGCCGAAGGCTTGGCGCGCGCGGCCATGAAGTGGGGACGCTGGGAGGAGGATACCGCTACGGGGCTGCTCGAGCGCCCGTACTGGGGCTACTGCATGCACTACGACCCGCGCGTCGAGGCGGAGTGGGGCTACGCCACCATCCTGAACGAGCGCGACATCAACGAGCACGGCCTCAACTGGATCATCCATTGGACGCCCATGCTGTGGAAGGGCCTGGGAGGCGACTGGCTCTCCGCCGAGGATTTCGTGTCCGAGATCACGGGACTCGTGGGGCTTTCGGATCCGAAGTGCCTCGATTTCAGCGAGGAGGGCATGTACTCCGACCTCATGGTGGAGACTACCGAATGGTACCGCTACCACGGACGTTTCTGGATCCAGAGCATGGGCATGTGCGATTGGGCCTGGCCGAACCTCGTGAACTTCGTGAACTTCAGCCCGGACGATTACGGCGGCGCATCCCCGCGCTTCGAGCTGGGATTCTTCAAGGCGGTCACCGGGCGAGAGCTGACATACGAGGAGAGCTTGGACTACGGCCGCAAGTTTCTCCTCCTCGACCGCGCCATCTGGATCGAGCAGGGCCGCGAGCGGGAGGACGAGCAGTTCGCGAAGTACATCTACGATGTGCCCACGAGCACGCCGTACTTCATGCCCGCCGTCGAGAACGGCGAGTGGGTGTACAGCACGAACATGGGCCGCACGCTCGACCGCGACAAGTTCGAAGAGGTGAAGACGAAGCTCTACGCCCATGACGGCCTGAACGAGAAAGGCTATCCGAAGAAGTCAGAGCTTGAGAAATATGGGCTCGACAACGTGGCGCAGCGCCTGCAAGAGCTCGGCAAGCTCGGAGAATAGGGGAGAGGATGGGACTTCCCACCAACCACAACACCTTCCCCGAGAGGAGCTCGGCGCCGCGCCCGGCGGCGAGCTCCGCCTCGGGGGGCGCGGGCTCGCTCGACGTGGCGGCCGTGCGCGCGCAGTTTCCGCTCGTGGAGGCGGGGCAGCAGCTCAAGCGGCCGCTCGCGTATTTGGACAACGCCGCCACTACGCACAAGCCCGAATGCGTTCTGTCGTCGCAGGAGTACTTCTACCGGTGTGCGAACGCGAACGCCTCGCGTGGCGTATACTCGCTGGCGAAGACGTCGACGAAGCTCTACGAGAAGGCGCGACGCATGGCGGCCGCCTTCATCGGCGCGGCCGACGATGAGATCATATTTACGTCGGGAGCGACAGCGGGGCTCAACCTCGTGGCCTTCTCGTACGGCGCGAACCGCCTGGCGCCGGGCGACGAGGTGGCCATCACCATGGCCGAGCACCACAGCAACCTCCTGCCCTGGCAGGCCGTGGCGAAGCTCACGGGAGCGAAGCTCGTGTACCTGCTGCCCGACGAGGAGGGCCGCATCTCGGACGAGGAGATTGCGGAAAAGGTGGGCCCGCGGACGAGGATCGCGGCCGTGGCCCACGTGTCGAACGTGCTGGGAAGCGTGCAGCCTGTGCGGCGCATCGCCGACGCCGTGCATGCGGTGGGCGGCGTGCTGGTGGCGGATTGTGCGCAGAGCGTGGCGCATCTGCCGGTCGACGTCTCCGCGCTCGGGGCCGACTTCCTGGCTTTTTCCGCGCATAAGATGTTCGGGCCTCTGGGTACGGGAGTGCTGTACGGCCGTCGCGAGCTCTTTGAGGGCATGGAGCCCTTGCTGCGAGGAGGCGGCATGATCGAGAGCGTGTTCGAGCAGGACGCCGCGTTCGCGCTCGCTCCCGCGCGATTCGAGGCCGGCACGCCGAACATCGCTGGAGCCGTGGGCCTGGCCGAGGCCATGCGGTTCATGCTGGAGCTGGGCTACGATGCGGTGCGCGACCATGAGCGGCGCCTGCTCGAGCGCCTGCTCTCGGGCCTCGCGGCCGTTCCGGGCGTGCGCGTGCATGGCGCGACGCGGGCGGACGGAACGTTCGAGGACGACGAGCCTCTGCGTTGCGGCGTCGTTTCGTTCAACGTCAGCGGCGTGGACGCGAACGACGTGGCCGCCGCGCTCGCGCGCGACAACGTCGCCGTCCGTGCGGGGGCGCACTGCGCCGAGCCCCTCGTGCGCTTCCTCGGCGAGCGGGCCACCTGTCGCGCGAGCCTGGCGCTGTACAACACCGACGAGGACGTTGACCGCTTTCTTGAGTCGGTGGAGGGTGCCAAGGCTGCCGTCGCCATCATGATCATGGCCAGCATGCACTGACCTTCTCGCTCGCATCTTCTCAGGGACGCCGCCTGAGTCCGATCGTGGGCCGACGGCGTTTTTTCTCATCGACCGCGGCCATGTGGATTTGCTGCGGGAATCCTTCGATCGTCGAAGTTTTGCTTGCGGCTGCTCGAACGAGAGGTATACTGGCTTCCAACAACCTCATAGATCGAAATGCGATGACGAGGACCAGTAGGGACGAATCCATCTTCCAGAGAGCCGGCGGAAAGCTGCGAGCCGGCGGTGGACGGTCCGAAAGCCCCCTCCGAGCAGTTCGGCATGAACGTTTCGCGCGCGGATGGACGATCTCCGGTCCGGTGCGCGGGGCAAGTAGGGCTGAACCGGCGACAACCGTTACTTGTCTAAGCGTGCGCTGCGGCTAGACCGTCGTGCATCCTTTCTCGCAACCGTGGTCCTGGTGCAGCTCGTTGCTTGCAGCAGGATTTTTTTATGGGCGGAACCCGGAACCGGGCATCCAGAGAGAAGGGATCGGACATGCAGCTACGCAGCGATGCCGTACGATGCGGCACGGCGCGCGCCCCTCACCGCAGCCTGCTCAAGGCCGACGGGATCACCGACGAGGAGCTGGAGCGGCCGCTCGTCGCCGTCTTCAACTCCCGAAACGACATCATCCCGGGGCACAACAACCTCGACAAGATCGCCGAGGCCGTGAAGGCCGGCATCTACATGGCCGGCGGCGTGCCGTTCGAGATATCAACCATCGGCGTGTGCGACGGCATCGCCATGAACCACGACGGCATGCACTACTCCCTCGTGTCGCGCGAGGCCATCGCCGACTCGCTGGAGTGCGCGGTGCAGGGTCACGCCTTCGACGCGCTCGTGTGCATCCCAAACTGCGACAAGATCGTGCCGGGCATGCTGCTGGGCGCGCTGCGCGTGAACATTCCCACGGTGTTCGTGTCGGGCGGCCCGATGCTGGCTGGCACCCATCCGGGCGGCTGCGGCCCCTCCACCGACCTCAACACGCTGTTCGACGGGGCGGCACGCGTGCTCAACGGCACGATGACCGAAGACGAGCTCAAATCGTACGAGGACACGGCGTGCCCCACCTGTGGCAGCTGCTCGGGCATGTTCACGGCGAACTCCATGAACTGCCTGTGCGAGGCGCTCGGCATCGCGCTTCCCGGCAACGGCACCATCCCCGCGGTGTACTCCGAGCGCATCCGCTTGGCGAAGCATGCGGGCATGAAGGTGATGGAGCTCTTGGAGCAGGGGGTCTGCGCGCGCGACATCGTGAGCGAGGCCGCCATCCATAACGCCATGGAGTGCGACATGGCTTTCGGCGGCTCCACCAACACGGTGCTGCACCTCACGGCCGTCGCCCGCGAGGCGGGCCATCCCATCACGATGGACGATTGGGACGCGGCGAGCGCACGCACGCCGCACCTCGTGAAGCTCGCGCCCTCGGGCCCGCGCCCGCTCACCGACCTGTACGAGGTGGGAGGCGTGCCCGTGGTCATGGCGGAGCTCGACCGCTTAGGGCTCATCGACCGCAACGCGCTCACCTGCACGGGCCCGATGGGGGACTACCTCGACTACATGGCCGAGCACTGCGCCGGCGCGGACGGCGAGGTGGTGCGCGCGCACGACAACCCCTTCTCCCCAGTGGGCGCGCTCAAGGTGCTGCACGGCAACATCGCTCCCGATGGCGCCATCGTGAAGAAGTCGGCCGTCGATCCCTCGATGATGACGCATACCGGCCCCGCGCGCTGCTTCGACAGCGAGGAGGAGGCCTGCGCCGCCATCAACGCCGGGAAGATCGTGGCGGGCGACGTGGTGGTCATCCGCTACGAGGGGCCGAAGGGCGGCCCGGGCATGCGCGAGATGCTGACGCCCACCTCGTCCATCGTGGGGATGGGCCTGTCCACGAGCGTGGCGCTCATCACCGACGGGCGCTTCTCGGGCGCGACGAAGGGCCCGGCCGTGGGACACGTGAGCCCCGAAGCGGCCGCGGGCGGCCCCATCGCGCTCATCGAGGAGGGCGACCAGGTGACGGTGGACATCGAGGGCGGCGCGCTCACGCTGCGCGTGGACGATGCCGAGCTCGAACGCCGCCGCGCGGTCTGGACGCCGCCGGCGCCGAAGCACGACCATGGCGTGCTCGCGAAGTACGCGAGACTGGTCTCATCAGCGGACAAGGGGGCGTATGTGTCATGACGAATACACGCAAGCAATCGGAGGGCGCCGAGACCGCCGCGTCTGAGGGCCGCGAGCAGCCGGCCGCGCGGCCTGGCGCGACGGCGGCGGCCAAGGGCGCGCCGCGAGGGCTTGGCAGCAAGAATCCCAAACAGGGCATGACGATGACGGGAGCTCAGGCGGTCGTCGCCTCGCTCGAGGCCGAGGGTGTCGACCTCGTATTTGGCTACCCGGGCGGGCAGGCCATCAAGATCTACGACGCGCTGTACGACTCCGACCGGATCAGGCACGTACTGTCGCGCCACGAGCAGGGCGCCGTGCACGAGGCCGACGGCTATGCGCGCGCCACGGGCAACGTGGGCGTGGCCATCGTCACGAGCGGCCCGGGCGCCACGAACACGGTGACGGGCATCGCGACGGCCTATATGGACAGCGTGCCGCTCGTGGTGATCACGGGCCAGGTGCCGCGCGGCGTCATCGGCACTGACTCGTTCCAGGAATCCGACATCGTGGGCATCACCATGCCGGTGGTGAAGCACAGCTACCTGCTGCAATCCACCGACGAGCTGACGGCTACGTTCCGGGAGGCGTTCCATATCGCCAAGACCGGGCGTCCCGGCCCCGTGCTCATCGACGTGCCGAGCGACCTCGCCAGTGAGGAGCTGGTGTTCGAGTATCCCGACGAGGTGAGCCTGCCCTCATACAAGCCCACCTACCGCGGCAACGCCAAGCAGGTCAGGCAGGCGGTCGCTCGCATCCGCCGCGCCGAGCGGCCCGTTCTCTACGTGGGCGGCGGCGTGGTGTCCTCCGGCGCCTCGGAAGAACTCAGGGCGCTTGCCGAACTTATGCGCATCCCGGTGGTCACCACGCTTATGGGCAAAGGCGCGTTCCCTGCGTCGCATGAGCTGAACCTCGGACCTGTGGGCATGCATGGTTCGAAGTACGCGAACCTCGCCATGACGGAAAGCGATCTCATCATCGCGGCAGGTGCTCGTTTCTCCGATCGTGTGACAGGGCGACTCGACGAGTTCGCGCCGCATGCCGAGGTCATCCATATCGATATCGACCCGGCCGAGATCGGCAAAGTGCGCGAGGCGCAGATCCCTATCGTGGGCGACCTCAAAGGCGTTCTCGCGAACGTCGTTGCCCAGCTCGTGAAAGAGAACGCCCAACCTCGAACGGCCGAGTGGCTCGCGCAGATCGCCGAATGGCGCTTTCGCCACCCGTTCTACCATCCGAACGTCGGCGACGCTCCGGATGAGATCGTGCCCGAGGTGGTGATGGAGAAGCTCTCCGCTGCGCTCGATCCTGAGCAGAGCATCGTCGTGACCGAGGTGGGACAGCACCAGATGTGGGCCGCCCAGCACATCGCTCGCGAATGCCCGCGCTCGTTCATCTCGTCGGGCGGCCTGGGCACGATGGGCTTCGGCTTCCCGGCGTCCATCGGAGCCGCCATCGGGTGTCCCGACAAGACGGTGGTGTGCGTGGCTGGCGACGGGTCGTTCCAGATGAACAGCCAGGAAATGGCCACGGCGGGCATTCACGGCGTGCCGGTGAAGGTGCTCGTCATGGACAACCGCTGCCTGGGGATGGTGCACCAGTGGCAGCACCTGTTCTACGGCGAGCGCTACTCGTCGACGCTGCTCGACGCCAACCCCGACTTCGTGAAGCTGGCCGACGCGTACGGTTGGCGGGCCGCGCGTGTCGAGGGCCCCGACGAGCTGGACGCCGCCTTGGCAGCGATGCTGGCGGCCAAGGGGCCGTACCTGCTGGACGTGGCCATCTCGCGCGACCAGAACGTATTCCCCATGGTGGCGCCCGGCCGTGCGCTCGATGACGTTATTGGAGCCATTGATGCGGCAGTGGGGGCCGTGCGCACGGACGTGCCCGAGGCGGACGGCGCTGCGGGCGGGAAAGGGGGCACCCGATGAGGCACATTCTATCCGTTTTGGTGGAGAACAAGCCGGGCGTGCTCTCGCGCGTGACGGGGCTCATTTCGCGGCGCGGCTTCAACATCGAGTCGCTGTCGGTGGGCCCCACCGAGGACCCCACCATGTCGCGCGTCACAGCCATCGTGAACGCCGACGAGGTGGCTTACGAGCAGATCACCAAGCAGCTGCACAAGCTGATCAGCGTGCACAAGATCAACGACCTCACCGACGAGGGCGCCATCGAGCGCGAGCTCGTGCTGTTCAAGGTGAACGCCACGCCCGAGCGCAGAAGCGAGATCATCGAGATCGCCAATGTCTTTCGCGCGAAGATCGTCGACGTGGGGAAGAGCTCCCTCACCATCGAGGCGACCGGGGACGAGAGCAAGCTTAAAGGTATGGAAGACCTTTTTCGCGCCTACGGCATCAAGGAGATCATTCGCACCGGCAAGATCGCCATGTCCCGCAACAGCAAGGACGTATGAGATTCCGCCGTTCCCCGCGGGGTAGCGCAAAGCGCACGTGCCGAACGGCGGAACGGGCCGATGCTCCTCGCTGACATTGCCGGACCAGTTTGACCTTAGCAACCTCAGCCAACAGAAAGGAAACCAACCATGGCTGTTACGATCTACCACGAGAACGACGCGAACCCCCAGCTCATCCAAGACAAGAAGGTGGCCATCATCGGGTATGGAAGCCAGGGCCACGCCCACGCGCTCAACCTGAAGGACTCGGGGGTCGACGTGCGCGTGGGCCTGCGCGATGGCTCGAAGTCGCGCGCGGCCGCCGAGGAGGCGGGCCTCAAGGTGATGGGCGTCGCCGAGGCCGCCGAGGAAGCCGACCTCATCATGATCCTCACGCCCGACGAGACCCAGGCCGCCACCTACGAGGCCGACATCGCTCCGCACCTCAAGGCGGGGGACACCCTCGCGTTCGCGCACGGCTTCAACATCCACTTCGGCTACATCGAGCCGCCCGCGGACGTGGACGTCGTCATGATCGCGCCGAAGGGCCCGGGCCACATGGTGCGCCGCGTGTTCACCGAGGGCGCGGGCGTGCCGTGCCTCATCTGCGTGAGCCAAGACGCGTCGGGCGCAGCCAAGGACGTGGCGCTGTCCTACGCGTGGGGCATCGGCGGCGCGCGCGCCGGCGTCATCGAGACCACGTTCAAGAACGAGACGGAAACCGACCTGTTCGGCGAGCAGGCGGTGCTCTGCGGCGGCGTGACGGCCCTCATCAACGCCGGCTTCGAGACGCTCGTCGAGGCGGGCTACCCGCCCGAGATGGCCTACTTCGAGTGCTTCCACGAGATGAAGCTCATCGTGGACCTCATGTACGAGGGCGGCATGTCGAACATGCGCTACTCCATCTCGAACACGGCCGAGTATGGCGACTACTACGCCGGTCCCCAGGTGATCACCGACGAGGCGAAGGCTGCGATGAAGACCATCCTCGAGCGCATCCAGGATGGCAGCTTCGCCCACGAGTTCATGGAGGACTCCGAGAACGGCCAGGCATGGCTGAAGGAGCAGCGCGATGAGCACGCCCAGGCCCCGATCGAGCAGGTGGGCGAGAGTATTCGCTCCATGTTCTCCTTCGTGCGGAGGTAGGCCGGGACGCATGTTGCCCGACGTGCCGTCCGACAGGGATGTGCTGCGCGCCGCGCTCGGGTTGCGTGCCACCCGGAAAGCAGAGCGATCTTCGGGATGCCGACTTCCGCGAGCGATGATCGCTTTCTGGGCGTTGCGGAAGCCCGACGCGTACCGGTGAGGCGATCATATCGCTCTGCCGAACGCGCCGCCGCTGTCGGCAGGTGCCGGCAGCGGCGTTTTCTCATGTCGTTCGTTATATTCTGTGTCGAGTGCGCTGTACGCGCGGTAGAATATCGAGCCGGTGGAATCGTCGTCGGCAGGATGGGAGCGTATTGGTATGGCAGCAAAAAAAGTGCTCGTGACCGAGAAGGTAGCTGACGCCGGACTCGAGGCTCTGCGCGACAGAGGGCTTGAGGTCGACGTCAGGCTGGACATGACGCCAGAGGAGCTTATAGCGACCATCCCCGACTACGATGCGCTCGTTATCAGGTCGGCTACGAAGGTTTCGCGCGACGTTATCGAAGCCGCCGAGAAGCTGCGCGTCATCGGGCGCGCGGGCGTGGTGGTCGACAGCGTGGACCTGGATGCCGCCACTGAGCGCGGGATCATCGTATGCAATGCTCCCACTTCCAACCTCGTGTCGGCGGCCGAGCATACGATGGCGCTTATGCTGGCCTGCGCGCGCAACATCGCGCAGGCGAATGCTTCCATGCATGAGGGCAAATGGGAGCGCAACCGCTTCGTCGGCACCGAGCTGTACGAGAAGACGCTCGCCATTTTCGGCCTGGGCCGCATCGGCGGGCTCGTGGCGGAGCGGGCCAAAGCGTTCGGTATGAAGCTTATCGGCTACGACCCGTACTGCAGCCCTGGTCGCGCGGAGCAGCTGGGCGTAACGCTGTACGACGACGTGGAGGCGATTCTGCCGCTTGCAGACTTCGTCACGGTGCACCTTCCCAAGACGAAGGAGACCATAGGCATGTTCGGTCCCGATCAGTTTGCCCGTATGAAAGACGGCGTCATCCTGATCAATACGGCTCGGGCCGGCATCTACAACGTTGACTCGCTTGCCGATTTCCTGGCTGCCGGCAAGATAGGCGCGGTCGGTTTGGACGTCTTCCAGGACGAGCCCTGTGCGGAAAGCCCGCTCCATGAGTTCGAGAACGCCATCCTCACGCCCCATCTGAGCGCGAGCACCGTTGAAGCCCAGCGCCGCGCCGGCGTGCAGACGGCCGAGTACGTGGCCGCAGGTCTCGATGGGTCCATTGTGCCCACGGCTCTCAACATGGCGCCGCTGCCGCCCGAGGTCATGGATGCGGTAGGACCCTATGTGCCCGCTTGCCAGATGATGGGTAGCATCCTTGCTCAGATGGATGGCGAGATACCCCAGTACCTCAAGCTCACTGCGGCCGGATCGCTCTCCACGGTCGACCTGTCCATCCTCGTAGCGGGCACGCTCAAGGGCCTGCTCTCGTACAAGCGGGTGGCCATGGTCACGCCGGTGAACGCCGAGTCTATGGCGAAGCGCCACGGCATCAAGGTCGAAACGTTGTCGCATGCCGACGCGGAGGGCTATGCCTCGGCGGTTTCCATCGTGGCCGACGGTACCGAGATAGCCTGCACGCTCGCGGATGAGGCTCACGGCGCCCGTCTGGTCTCGTTGCTTGGCTATAAGCTGGACATCGCTCCAGCTGGGCAATCGCTCGTGTTCGAGTACGAGGATGCTCCGGGTCGCGTCGGCGTTATCGGCACGATCCTGGGCGAGCAGGGCATCAATATCACCACGATGCAAATCTGCACGAAACCCGACGAGCAGCGAGCGCTCGTATACGTGAACGTTGAAGGCGCCGTGGACGATACGGTGCTCGCCGAGCTGCGCGAAGGCGTGAGCGGCCTTGCGAACCTCTGGTACATCAGATTGTAGCTTCGGAGCGAGCGGCGCGAATCCCGCGACTGGCGGGGTGCTGCTTTGTTATGATGGTGCAGGTACTTGATAGGGCCGCCGTGCAGAGAGGCACGCTGCGGCTGGCACAACACGGAAAGGAAGTACGCATATGACGCGCAAGATTGCCATCTTCGACACCACGTTGCGCGACGGCGAGCAATCGCCGGGCGCATCCATGAACACCGAGGAGAAACCGGTCATCGCGCGTCAGCTTCTACGCTTGGGCGTCGACGTCATCGAGGCAGGCTTCCCCATCTCGAGCCCTGGCGACTTCGAGTCCGTGCGTCGCATCGCTGAACTTGCCGGTGATCAGGCTACCGTCTGCGCCCTCACGCGCGCAGTCGAGAAGGATATCGATTCGGCGGCCGATGCGCTCAAGTACTGCAAGCGTCCCCGCATTCATACCGGTATCGGCGTGAGCCCCAGCCATATGCGCGACAAGCTGCGCATCACCGAGGACGAGTGCGTCGAGCGCGCTGTGAAGTGCGTCGCCTACGCCAAGAAGTACGTCGAGGATGTTGAATTCTATGCCGAAGATGCCGGGCGCAGCGATTACGCTTTTCTGGCGCGCGTCATCGAGGCCGTCATCAAAGCCGGTGCGACGGTGGTGAACATTCCTGACACGACGGGATATTCTCTTCCCGAGGAGTTCGGCGCGCGTATCGAATACCTCATGAATCATGTGGACGGCATCGAGAACGCCACCGTGTCGGTACACTGCCATAACGACCTTGGCATGGCTACGGCGTTGTCGCTTGCCGGCGTAAGATGCGGTGCAGCGCAGATCGAATGCACAATCAACGGTTTGGGCGAGCGCGCCGGCAACACCGCTATGGAGGAAGTGGTCATGGCGATAAAGATGCATGGCGAGGAGCTGGACGCCCACACCGACATCAACACGCGCGAGTTCATAAAGGCGAGCCGTCTCGTATCATCTATCACCGGCATGGGCGTGCAGGCCAACAAGGCCATCGTAGGGGCCAACGCCTTCGCGCACTCCTCCGGCATCCACCAGGACGGCGTGCTCAAAAAGCGCGATACCTACGAGATCATCGACCCGGCTGACGTGGGCGCAGGCCAGAGCCAGATCGTGCTCACGGCGCGCTCGGGCCATGCGGCGCTCAAGCACCGCCTGGAGGAGTTGGGCTACGAGCTGGAGGGCGAGCCGCTCGACCAGGTGTATGACGCCTTCCTCAATCTGGCCGACAAGAAGAAGGAAGTGTATGACGAGGATCTCGAGAGCCTGGTCAACGAGCGCGAGCGCAACGAGAGCGCGCTGTACTCGCTCGAAGGCGTGCAGATCAGCTGCGGGTTCCCGCTCACGCCCACGGCGACGGTTACGCTTCGCAATCAGGCCGACCAAGTGGTCACGGCGTGCGAGTTCGGCACGGGCCCGGTCGACGCCATGTGCAAGGCCGTGAACAAGATTGTCCAGGTCGACAATGATCTCACGGAGTTCTCGGTGCAGTCCGTCACCCGCGGCATCGACGCCCTTGGAGAGGTGACCATCCGCGTGACCGCGCCGGACGGCGACGTATACACGGGCCGCGGGGCGGACGGCGACATCGTGGTTTCATCCACCAAGGCGTATCTGAACGCGCTCAACCGCCTGCTGAACGACAAGCAGGGCAAGCGCGGCTAGGGCGGCGTCGAAAAGACCGACCGTCTCGGGACGGACGAAACCGATGAGCGCGCAAAGAACAGGGCGCGTTGGTGAAAGAGGGTGGCAGCGATGCCGCCCTCTTTCACGTTGAAACCCGATCGAAACAGGGGCTCTACACGGCGGAAACATTGACCCCGTAAGCTGAAGTCATAGCGGAAACGAGGGCCATGCATCCTCATGGAAAGGCGCGGTGCTTTTGGCGGACCTCCCTTGCCCGCGCCTTTCTGCGAGGATGCAGCCTCTGTTTCCGCTCAGGAGACCAACGTGAGACGCATGCAAGAGACGAGGAGCCCATCGATGAGAAAGTGGGCGACACTGCGCGAAGGCGACGTGCGCATTCCCTCCGGATGCGCCATCGCCGGCATCATGGACAGAAGCGGTGCGCGCCATGGCGGCAGCGACATCCTGAAATCGATCGCGCTCATGCACGATCG
This sequence comes from Enteroscipio rubneri, assembly GCF_963929405.1. Taxonomy (NCBI): domain Bacteria; kingdom Bacillati; phylum Actinomycetota; class Coriobacteriia; order Eggerthellales; family Eggerthellaceae; genus Enteroscipio; species Enteroscipio rubneri. Next base: position 516,974 of record NZ_CAWVIN010000001.1, read on the forward strand.
CAGCAACGGACTGGGCGGCGGGTTCGCGGCCTACGGCATCTACCCCGAGTTCGCGGAGCTGTACGCGTTCCATGTCATGTACGAGAGCAAGGAGGCGCGCGACCGCACCGAGGCATACCTTGACGAGCATTTCACGAGCGAGAAACAGGAGCGCATCCCCACCGAGCCGGTGAAGGGCATCCAGGATCCGCCGGACGTCTGGCGCTACTTCCTCGCGCCGCATCCGATAAAGCTCTCGCTGAGCGGCCTCGACGAGGCCGAGTACACCATGCAGCACGTGTTCCATATCAACGCGGACATCCCCGGGGCGTTCGTGGCCTCGTCGGGCAAGAACATGGGCGCGTTCAAGGGCGTGGGCTATCCCGAGGACATCGGCGCGTTCTACCGCATCGAGGAATACGGGGCATGGCTGTGGACGGCGCACGGGCGCTTTCCCACGAACACACCTGGATGGTGGGGCGGCGCGCATCCGTTCACGCTGCTCAACTGGTCCATCGTGCACAACGGCGAGATATCCAGCTACGACGCCAACCGCCGCTATGTCGAGCAGTTCGGCTATGATTGCACGCTCAAAACCGACACCGAGGTCATCACGTACCTGTTCGACCTGCTGGTGCGCCGGCACGGCTTCTCGCAGGAGATGGCCGCACACATCATGTGCGCGAGCGCCTGGGACGAGATCGACAAGATGGAATCCGGGCGTGCCGCGTTCGAGACGGCGCTGCGCTGCGTGTACGCGAGCGCGCTCGTGAACGGCCCGATGTCGGTGATCCTCGGCTCGGACGAGGGGCTGCTCGCGCTCAACGACCGCCTGAAGCTGCGCGCGCTCATGGCGGGCGAGAAGGGCAGCATGGTGTACCTCGCTTCCGAGCAGGCTGCCATCGAGGTGGTCTGCCCCGACGTGCAGAACGTGCGCTCCATCGAAGGCGGCGAGCCTTTCGTGGTTCAACGTGAGAAAGGGGCGTGAGGGGCATGCAGGACTACCTGCTTCCGCGCTACAAGGTGCTGCGCGACGCCGACCAGTGCGTCCGGTGCGGTGTGTGCGAGCGCTCGTGCAGCAACGAGGTACACAAGGTGGACGAGGAGCTCGGACGCGTCATCGCCAACCACCGCGCGTGCGTGAACTGCCAGCGCTGTGTGGTCATGTGCCCTACGCAGGCCCTCGCCATCACGCGGTGGCCCCAGGTGGGAAACGGCTCGAACAACTGGACGCTCGGCGCGATGCAGGACATCGCCAAACAGGCGCAGACCGGCGCGGTGCTGCTCTCGTCGATGGGCAACCCGCAGCCCTATCCCCTCTACTGGGATCATCTGCTGCTGAACGCGAGCCAGGTGACGAACCCGTCCATCGATCCTCTGCGCGAGCCCATGGAGACCCGCGTGCTCTTGGGCAGCCGCCCCGATGCGCTCAAGGTGGACGAGTGCGGGCGCCGGGTGATGTCGAAGATGCCGCCGCAGATCAAGCTCGACGTGCCGCTGATGTTCTCGGCCATGAGCTTCGGCTCCATCTCGCTCAACACGCAGAAGGCGCTCGCCATGGCCGCCGAGGAGCTGGGCACCTACTTCAACACCGGCGAGGGCGGCCTGCATAAAGACCTCGAGCGCTACGGGGAACACGCCGTGGTGCAGGTGGCGAGCGGCCGCTTCGGCGTGGACGCGCGCTATCTGAACGCGGGCGCGATGGTTGAGATCAAGATCGGCCAGGGCGCGAAACCGGGCATCGGCGGCCATTTGCCCGGCGAGAAGATCAACGAGGAGGTTTCGCAGACCCGCATGATTCCGCGCGGCACCGACGCCATCTCGCCCGCGCCGCATCACGACATCTACTCCATCGAGGATCTGCGCCAGCTCATCTACTCGCTCAAGGAGGCCACGCGCTACGAGAAGCCCGTCGCCGTGAAGATCGCCGCCGTGCACAACGCGTCCGCCATCGCCAGCGGCATGGCGCGCGCCGGCGCGGACGTCATCGTGTTGGACGGCTTCCGCGGCGGCACGGGAGCGGCGCCCCTGCGCATTCGCGACAACGTGGGCATTCCTCTGGAGCTCGCGCTCGCGGCGGTCGACCAGCGCCTATGCGACGAGGGCATTCGCTCGAAGGTGAGCCTCGTGGCCGCGGGATCCATCCGCAACTCGGCGGATGTGGTGCGCGCGGTCGCGCTCGGGGCCGACGCCGTGTACTGCGCGAGCGCTGCGCTCATCGCGCTCGGGTGCCACCAGTGCCAGGACTGCGCGAGCGGCCGCTGCAACTGGGGTATCGCCACGCAGCGTCCCGAGCTCACGCGCCGGCTCAACCCGGAGATCGCCGCCGAGCGCGTGGTCAACCTCGTGCGCGCCTGGAACCACGAGATCCAGGAGATGATGGGCGGCATGGGCATCAACGCCATCGACAGCCTTCGGGGCAACCGCCTCATGCTGCGCGGCGTGGGGCTGAGCGATAAGGAACGGGAGATCCTCGGCGTGAAGCATGCGGGAGAGTGAGGAATACGATGGGCAAGACGGTTTCCGTGACGCTGGGCACCGCGCACTTCGCCGAGGCGAACGCGACGGTGCGCGAGGCCCTTTCGCAGAACGATACGGTAGAAGTGAACGGGGTGTTCGCCCAGCGCTATCTAGGCTGCGCGATGCCGGCGGGCAAGACGCTCAGGATACACGGCGTCCCCGGCAACGACTTGGCTTGCTATTTGGACGGCGGCGAGATCGAGGTGTTCGGCAACGCGCAGGACCAGATCGGCAACACCATGAACGACGGCTGCATCGTGGTGCACGGCCGCTGCGGCGACGCGGCGGGATACGGCATGCGCGGCGGGCAGATCCTCGTGCGCGACGGCTGCGGCTGGCGCGTGGGCATCCACATGAAGCAGTTCGAGGGCAAGCGCCCTGCCATCGTCATCGGCGGCGACGCGGGCAGCTTTCTCGGCGAGTACCTGGCCGGCGGCATCATCGTGCTTCTGGGGAAGCCGGGAAGGCATCTGGCCACCGGCATGCACGGCGGCGTGATCTACCTGAGGCACCCGATCGGCGAGGACGAGGTGTCCGCGGGCCTCGTGCAGGAGCCTGCCGACGAAGTGGATCGCACGGTCATCGGCGCGCTGCTCAGGCGCTATAACGAGTGCTTTGCCGCCGACCTCGACGAGCCTCTGGACGAGTCCGGTGAAGGCTTCCACCGCTTGAGGCCCACCACCGTCCGACCCTACGCCGCCCTGTACGCAAACTGAGCGGCGGCGCCGAGATCGTCGGGGGGGCTCAAGACGGCATTCCGCCCCGTCTCGCTACGGCCGCCTCGACCAACCCCAGGAACAGCGGATGCGGGCGGGTGGGACGGCTCTTGAACTCGGGGTGGCCCTGGCTGGCCACGAACCAGGGATGCTCTTCCAGCTCTACCATCTCGATGAGCCGGCCGTCGGGCGACACGCCGGATACGACGAGCCCCGCCTCTTGCAACGCATCGCGATACGCGTTGTTCACCTCGTAGCGATGGCGATGCCGTTCGTAGACCACTTCCTCCCCGTATGCCCCGTGCGCGCGTGTGCCCGGCATCACGCGGCAGGGGTAGGCTCCCAAGCGCATGGTGCCGCCCTTATCCTCCACATCCTCCTGCTCGGGCATGAGGTCGATCACGGGGAAGGCCGCCTCCGCGTCGAACTCGGCGGAGGTCGCGCCCGGCATGCCGGCCACGTGGCGCGCGAACTCGCATACGGCGGCCTGCAACCCAAGGCAGATGCCGAGGAAGGGCAACCCGTTCTCGCGCGCATAGCGTGCGGCGGCTATCTTCCCCTCGAAGGCGCGCTCGCCGAAGCCTCCCGGCACGAGAACGCCGTCGACGTCTGCCAGCACATCGGCGGCGTTGCCGTCTCCGACCTCCTCGCCGTCCACGAGGCGCACGTCCACATGGCGTCCACAGGCAACGCCCGCGTGCCCGAGCGCCTCCATCACCGAGAGGTAGGCGTCGGGCAGGCTCACATACTTGCCCACCACCGCGATGCGCACTTGGCCCTCGCAGGCGCGCGAGGCCCCGATGAACGAGCGCAAGGGCGCAAGATCGGCCTCGGGCGCCTCGAGCCCCAACCGCGCGAGCGCCAACTCGTCGAAACGCTGGTCGTGCAGCATGAGCGGCACCTCGTAGATGGATTCCGCGTCGACGCAGGCCAGCACCTCCTCGGGCCGCACGTCGCAGAACAGCGCGATCTTCTCGCGAACAGGCTTGGTGACGGCATGGTCGCTACGGCACACGATGAAGTCTGGCTGCACGCCGAGCGACCGCAGCTCCTTCACCGAATGCTGCGTGGGCTTCGTCTTTACCTCGTGGGCCGCGGCGATGTAGGGCACGAGCGTAACGTGCACGAACAGCACGTCGCCGACGGGGCGCTCCTTCTTGAACTGGCGTGCGGCCTCTATGAAAGGCAGCGACTCGATGTCGCCGATGGTGCCGCCGATCTCGGAGATGACGATGTCGGCGCCCGACTGCTTGGCGATGCGCTGCAGCCGTTCCTTGATGGCCTCGGTGACGTGCGGGATCACCTGCACCGTGCCGCCGAGGAAGTCGCCGCGCCGCTCGCGCGCGATGAGTGAGCGATAGATAGATCCCTGCGTAAAGTTGGATTCGCGCGAGAGGTTCTCGTCGATGAAGCGCTCGTAATGCCCAAGGTCAAGGTCGCCCTCATGGCCGTCCTCGGTCACGAACACCTCCCCATGCTGAAAGGGGCTCATGGTGCCGGGATCCACGTTGAGGTAGGGATCCATCTTCTGCATGGTCACGCGGTAGCCGCGCGCTTTCAGCAGGTGGCCGAGCGAGGCTGCGGTGATGCCCTTGCCGAGCGACGAGACGACGCCGCCGGTTACGAAAATGTGCTTTGCCATGGGTCTCCTCACGTTCAAAGGCGTTCTCCAAACGTCTTTCGATTGTACGCGCCCGATGCAGTCGCCGTGGCCCTCGCCACATGATTTCACCTGTTGGAAACACGGTGTCGCTGCATGACCCGGATGGACGCCTCGACGTAACAGGAGTTTTCCAAGTGGAAAACCCCTTGAAACACAGCGACGGTAGCGTGGATGGGGAAGTGGGAACGGCAAGGCTGGCGAAGGTGGGCCGGCATCGACGAGTGAGGAGCTACCCTATGGCACGAGTTTCGGATACGTACGGCTCGATGGTGTTCAACGAGCACACGATGCAGGAGCGTCTGCCCTCGGCGACGTACAAGAGCCTGCTCAAAACCATGAAGCAAGGCGAGCCGCTGGAGATAGAGGTGGCCAACGTCGTGGCCCACGCCATGAAGGAGTGGGCAATTGAGAAGGGCGCCACGCACTTCACGCACTGGTTCCAGCCCTTGAGCGGCATCACGTCGGAGAAGCACGACAGCTTCATCGATCCCGGTCCCGACGGCCGCGCCATCATGAGCTTCTCTGGCAAGGAGCTGATCCAGGGCGAGCCGGACGCGTCGTCGTTCCCCTCCGGCGGCCTGCGTGCCACCTTCGAGGCCCGCGGCTACACGGCCTGGGACCCCACGAGCTACGCGTTCATCAAGGATGAGGTGCTGTGCATCCCCACTGCGTTCTGCAGCTATACCGGCGAGGCGCTTGACAAGAAGACGCCGCTTCTGCGCTCCATGAGCGCCATCGACGAGCAGGCCAAGCGCGTGCTCGAGCTGTTCGGGGAGGCACCGGCCCGCGTGACCACCACCGTGGGGTCGGAGCAGGAATACTTCCTCATCTCAGAGAAGGATTACGCGAAGCGTCAGGACCTCATCATGTGCGGCCGCACGCTGTTCGGCTATCCGCCCTGCAAGGGCCAGGAGCTCGAGGAGCACTACTTCGGCGCCATCCGCCCGTCGGTGAATGAGTTCATGAAGGAGCTCGACGACGAGCTGTGGAAGATCGGCGTGTCCGCCAAGACCAAGCACAACGAGGTGGCCCCCGCCCAGCACGAGCTGGCACCCATCTTCACCAACAGCAACCGCGCCATCGACGAGAACCTGCTCACGATGGAGAAGATGCGCCTGCTGGCCAGCCATTACGGCTTGGTGTGCCTGCAGCACGAGAAGCCGTTCGAGGGCATCAACGGCTCGGGCAAGCACAACAACTGGTCCATATCGGCCGGCAAGACCAACCTGCTCGACCCGGGTGAGACGCCCATGGACAACCTGCGCTTCCTCGTGTTCCTGACGGGCGTCATCCAGGCGGTGGACGACTACCAGGAGCTTTTGCGCATGTCGGTGGCTTCGGCCGGCAACGACCATCGCCTCGGCGCGAACGAGGCCCCGCCCGCCATCATCTCCGTCTTCCTGGGCGATGAGCTGGGGGCCATCGTTGACGCGCTCATCGACGACCACGTCTACACCTCGGCCGACAAGGTGGCCATGGATCTGGGCGTGGCCGTGCTGCCGAATTTCCTCAAGGACAACACCGACCGCAACCGCACCTCGCCGTTCGCGTTCACGGGCAATAAGTTCGAGTTCCGCATGCCGGGCTCGGCCGTGAACCTGTCGGACTGCAACATGATCCTCAACACGGCCATGGCGAAGAGCCTGAAAAGCTTCGCTGACGCGATGGAGGGCAAGTCCGGCGAGGAGTTCGAGGCGGCCGCCCTCGCCTACCTCAAAGACGTCCTTGTCGCGCACCGACGCATCATCTTCAACGGCAACGGCTACGCCGACGAATGGCCGGCGGAGGCCGAGCGCCGCGGCCTGGCGAATCACCGCACGACGGCCGACGCGCTGCCGTGCTTCGTCGCGCCTGCGAGCATCGCGCTGTTCGAGGAGTTCGGCGTGCTCACCGAGGCCGAGGTGCACAGCCGCTACGAGGTGAAGCTGGAGAAGTACAACAAGCTCATCAACATCGAGGCACGCACGATGAAGCGCATGGTGCGCCGCGCCTACCTGCCCGCCATCAACGGCTACGCGGCCGAGGTGGCCGGTCACATCTGCGCGGTGCGCGCCGTGAACGCCGATGCCGAGGTGGGCCAACAGGAGAAGCTGCTGGAGAAGCTGCTGGCCGGTGTGCGCGAGATCGACGCGCAGCTGCAAGCGCTCGACGCGGCCCATCACGCCAATGTCGAGATCGCCGACCAACAGGAGCGCGCGAGCGACAACGCGCACCGCGTCCTCCCTATCATGGAGAAGCTCCGCGCCGCCGTGGATGCCATCGAGGTCGTCGTCGACCGCGACCACTGGCCCGTGCCCACCTACAACGACCTGCTGTTCTACATGTAAGGTTTCGGCGGCTTGCCAGCCGCCGAAACTACTCGACGCTGCGAAGGGCCCTTAGTTCCGATCTTGCCCTTTTTCTACCTTTGCATACTATATCTATGCGAGGAAAAGGCGTCTGCCCGTGGATAGCCGGCTTCTGCAGAAGACGGGAGCTGGTATCCTTCGGACCCCCGGCTTGCTGCGAACCGGGGGGTCCGCTTGCTCCCTCGTTCCTACGCCATCGTCTCCTTGATGCGGCGAACGGCCTCGAGCAGGCGATCGTCGGGCGTGGTGAGCGAGATGCGCACGTAGCCCTCGCCGCCGGGGCCGTAGCCGCTGCCCGGCGTGACGATGACGTGCGCGCGCACCAACAGCTTCGTGGCGAACGACTCGCTCGTCTCGCCGGCGGGCACCTTCGCCCACACGTAGATGGTGGCCCTCGGCGCATCGCACGAAAGCCCGATAGCGCGCAGTGCCTCCACCACCAGATCGCGACGGCGCCGGTAGAGCGCGCAGAGGTCGGCCACGCACTGCTGGTCGCCGGAAAGCGCGGCGATGGCGGCGTCCTGCACGGCGGCGAACTGTCCGGAGTCCAGGTTGTTCTTCACCATACCCAATGCCTGCACGGCGGCCTCGTTGCCGCAGCAAAACGCGATGCGCCAACCGGTCATGTTGTAGGACTTCGACAGGCTGAAGAACTCGATGCAGCACTCCTTCGCGCGCGGCCGCTCCAAGATGGAGGGCGCGCGGTAGCCGTCGAAGCAGATGTCGCAGTAGGCGTTGTCGTGCGCGAGCAACAGGTCGTGCTCGAGGCAGAACGCGATGGCGGTGTCGAAGTATCCCTCGGTGGCGCAGGCGCCGGTGGGATTGTTCGGGTAGCCCAGGAACATGATCTTCGCCTTCGCCAGCACGTCGGCGGGCACCTGCGCGAAGTCGGCCAGAAAGCCGTCTTCCTCGCGCATGGGCATGAAGAAGGTGTTCGCACTTTGCAGCGTAGCGCCGCCGGAATACACAGGGTAGCCGATGGACGGCGCGAGCACCCAGTCGCCGGGATCCACGAACGCGGTGTGCAAGTGTGCAATGCCCTCCTTGCTGCCGATGAGCGCGAGCACCTCGCGCTCAGGGTCCACCTCCACGCCGAAACGTGAGCGCATCCAGTCGGCGCAGGTCGTGCGGTACGCGAGCGAGCCGGCGTAGTCGGGATACCGATGGTTTTCCGGCTTGCGGATGGCGGCGGCCATGGCTTCCACGATATGTGGCGGCGTGGGCGTGTCGGGGTCGCCGATGCCGAGGGAGATGACGTCGGCGCCCTGCGCTCTGAGCGCGTCGCGCTTCGCATCGATCTGGGCGAACAGGTAGGGTGCCATGCGGTCGAGGCAGGCGGCGGTTCTCATGCAGGGTTCCTTTCTCGCAGGGATACGGTGCCGCGGAACGACTCTGCGGCCGGGCCGGTCATCATGACGTGCCCGTCGTCGGCCCAACGGATGTGCAGCGCGCCTCCGCGCAGCAGCACGTCGGTCTCGCGAGCCGCGCGGCCGGTCAGGCAGGCCGCCACGGCCGTCGCGCACGCGCCCGTGCCGCAGGCGAGCGTCTCGCCGCACCCGCGCTCGTACACGCGCATCGCGATGCCGTGCGGCCCGACGACGGCGAACTCCACGTTCGCCTTCTCGGGGAAGGCGGGGTGAGATTCGAAGAACGCCCCGATCGTGTCCACGTCGAACACGTCGAGATCGACGTCGTCCAGGAAGCACACCGCGTGCGGGTTGCCCATCGACACGCACGCGAACGCGAACGGCCCCCAGGGCGAGTCGAGCGAGAGCGCGCCCGCGAACGGCTCGCCGAAGAGCGCCACCGCATCGGGCTCGGCGTCCACCGGCACGAGCGCCGGGTCGAGCACGGGCCGCCCCATATCCACCGTGGCGCGCGTCAGCATCCCCGCGGCGTCCACCTCGAATGCGATGGGCCGCGGGCCGGCGGGTGTGTCGGCCACGAGCTTCCCGTTCGCCGCCGGCACGTATCCGTTGTCGACCAGGAACTTCGCGAAGCAGCGTACGCCGTTGCCGCACATCTGGGCGGGCGTGCCGTCGGCGTTTACGTAGTGCATGTAGGCTGCGCATCCGGGTTGCGGGGAAGGGCGGACAACGATCACGCCGTCGGCCCCGATGCCAAAATGACGGTCGCACATATGCGCTATCTGGCCGGGCGAGAGGTCGATGCCCTTCGCAAGCCCGTCGAGCAGGATGAAATCGTTTCCCAAGCCTTGCAGCTTGGCGAACGGGAGGATGTCTTGCATGCGGGCTCCTTTGCGGTTCGGATCGTTGCCCCGCATGGTAAACCCGCTCGGCCCTTGCACCCGCCGATTTAACAGAGCTTTTACCTTCGCGCGGTCGGTCGTTCATGGGCGCCGACGTACCGTCGGCTCGTCGGACGCTCCGAATGTTACTTCATCAGCAGCGTTTCTCGACCGTTGACGGCTTTCCATAAAACGTCGACTGACACGCGGGGGAGGCGCGCGGTATGCTGAGGGCAGCGGTCATGCTGGCCGCGAGGTTGGGAGTGGCGGCGCGCCCGTCGCCGGAAGAAAGGATGCACGAATGGAAAATCCCGCTCAGAAATCCTACCAGCTCTACATCGACGGCCAATGGGTTGACGCCTCGGACGGGGGCACGCTCGATGTGTTCTGCCCCGCCAACGGCGAGCAGCTCTCCACCATCGCCGACGCCACGAAAGACGACGTCGACCGCGCGGTCGATGCGGCGTGGAGGGCCTTCGAGACCTGGGGCAAGACCGACAAGGCCGAGCGCGCCATCATCCTGAACAAGGTCGCCGACGTCATCGAGGCCAACGCCGAGAAGCTCGCGCTGCTCGAGTCGCTCGACAACGGCAAGCCCATCCGCGAGACGCGCGCCATCGACGTGGCGTACTCCGTCGACCACTTCCGCTACTTCGCCGGCGTGCTCCTGGCCGACACCGGCGAGGCCGATATGCTTCCCGGCAACATGATGTCCCTCGTGCTGCACGAGCCCATCGGTGTCGTGGGCCAGATCGTGCCGTGGAACTTCCCGTTCCTCATGGCCGCCTGGAAGCTGGCCCCGGTGTTCGCCGCCGGCGACTGCACGGTGTTCAAGCCGTCGTCCACCACCTCGCTCACGGTATTGGAGCTGGCGAAGCTCACCGAGGGCATCATCCCGGCCGGCGTGTTCAACGTGGTCACGGGCCGCGGCTCGAAGTCGGGCCAGTACATCCTGGACAATCCCAAGATCAGCAAGCTCGCGTTCACCGGCTCCACCGAGGTGGGCCGCGACGTGGCCCGTGCGGCTGCCGAGCGCCTGATCCCAGCCACGCTGGAGCTGGGCGGCAAGTCCGCCAACATCATCTTCCCCGACTGCAAGTGGGACATGATGCTGGACGGCGTGCAGCTGGGTATCCTGTTCAACCAGGGCCAGGTGTGCTGCGCCGGCAGCCGCATCTTCGTGCACGAGGACATCTACGACAAGTTCGTTGAGGACGCGTGCGAGGCGTTCTCGAAGGTGAAGGTCGGTATGCCTTGGGAGGACGACACCCAGATGGGCAGCCAGATCGACCAAGGCCAGATGAACAAGATCCTCGATTACATTGAGATTGCCAAGCAGGAGGGCGGACGCGTCCTCTGCGGCGGCGAGCGCGCTACCGAGGGCGAGCTGGCCAAAGGCGCGTTCCTCAAGCCGACGCTCATCGAGGTGCCCAACAACTCGTGCCGCGTGGCGCAGGAGGAGATCTTCGGCCCCGTGGCCGTGGTCATCAAGTTCAAGGACGAGCAGGAGGTCATCGACCTGGCGAACGACTCGGTCTACGGCCTGGGCGGCGCCGTGTGGACCCGTGACATCAACCGCGCCTTCCGCGTGGCGCAGGGCGTGCGCACGGGCCGCATGTGGGTGAACACCTACAACCAGATCCCGTCCGGCGCGCCGTTCGGAGGCTATAAGGAGTCCGGTATCGGTCGCGAGACGCACAAGGTCATGCTCGAGCACTACACCCAGACGAAGAACATCATGATCAACCTCGGCGAGGAGCCCAGCGGGTTCTACCCTGAGAGCTAGCGCTTCCTTCCAGCACGGTATGAGACGGGGCCCGGCAAATATGCCGGGCCCCGTTCCGTTCGATCCTTGGTTTCTGCGTCCGGGCGTGCGGCGGCGGCTTCTTCGCCGCCGTTGCCCTCGTGCGACATGCGCGCAGGCCGGATTCGAGCATGCAGATCGAATGCCGCACTTATTCGAACAGGGATTCATCCTCGCTGTCCGAGTCGGCATCCCACGAGTTCGAGTCCGCGAAGTCCAGAAACGCTTCGGGAGCGATGTCCATGCGCAGTCCGTCTTCGCCGAAGGAGGAGTCGAAGAACGCCTCGAGCTTAGCGCGATTCTCTTCGTCGGCAGGTTCCTTGAGCCAGACCCAGGCTGCCACAGGCTCGCCTTCGTCTTGGAAGTCGGCTCCGAGACCGCCGTCGAGGTTTGGTGCGCCCGGCGTAAAGAACCTATCATTGACGGCGAAGTGCCCTGCGAACGTCATGCGCGTCTCGACGTCGGGAACCGACTCGTCGACGACGTTCGATCGCTCGTAGAACACGACGCGCGTGCCGTCGGGTCCTTCGATGAAGCGGGTCGATCCGAGGCCGGCGAGGGCGGAGTACGCGGAGAAGGCCCCTCCCATGCCGGAGGGCATCGCGAAGGGATCCGGGGTTCCGTTTTCCATATGCATTCCTTTCCCATAAGCGGATTCAGGTTGGGGCGACGCAAGGCCGCATGGCAGCAGTGTAACAGCTCCTGCGCTCCGTGCGCCTCCGTTTCCGTTCCGTTGACGGACGTCAAAGATTGCGCCGCAGCTGGGCTTCCTTGATCTGCATCTCGATGGAGCTATGTATGATGTTGGCGAACGGGCCGGCTTGGCCTGTCAGCCGCTCGGAGAGGGGCTGGTCGCATTTGCGGATATGGTAGTACAGAAACGCGCATGTGTAGAACTCCGCCAGGAACTGGATGTTTTCCTCGGGGAGGTAGCGGTTCGATAGGATGATGTGGATATCGCGGCGCAACGCCGGCAGGTAGAGATTGTACAGGTAATTGCGGAGCGAATAAGGATTGTTGTCCATGAGAGCCTGGGTGTAGAAAGTGCGTTTCGCCTCTAGGACGTTGCCGAAGCACTCGAAGAAATCGGAATGGTCGAGCGAGCGGACACCGGACTTCTGCAGGATGTAGTAGGGGAACTGCGACGCCGAATCGCCGATGTTCTCCTCGTATACGAGCGCGCTCTCGGGGAACCGTTTCTTCAGCTCCTGCCCAAGATCGTAGCGGAAGATCCATGTGATGAGGGAATCCTTGTTCTCGAAATGATAGTAGAACGTCTTGCGGTTCTTGCCGGTTCGTTCGATGATGTCGCTGATCGATACCTTCTTCAGCGGCGTTTCGTCGCAGAGCTCGACGAACGTGTCCGCGATGAGGAGCATCGTGCTGAGCGCGTTCATGATGGACCTTGCCTCACTCTCGATTGCAGTGCTAAAGCGCGTTCTCAGGCATCGTCGTACGTGGCGATCGGTGCTGTTGGACAAAAAGTAGTATATGTGCAAAACTTCCTTTCGTAAACCCCCAGAAGTGCAGGAAGTATGTCCTAAAGCGGCCTTGTGATACGACCGATTGTTGCAAAGAAGCCGCTAAAGCGCCGATTCGATCCAACAATACATCCCATCTGTCCATCGTCACTCGAATAACGATCACGTACAATACATACTTAGAGACTGCGCGGAATCAGATGTTCCGCGTGGACGTGGGCGAGAGTGCACCGAGGGCATCCGACGGGGATCGCGAGACGAGAAGGATCGGCGCCGCGCGCTCCCGGGGCTTTACGAGCGCCGCACGGGGCATACCGCAGGTAAGAACGCTTTGCAAAGCGAAGCGGAAAGGGGTTTTGACGTGGCAAAGTATCAGAAGCTGCTCGAGCCGTTCTCAATCGGCAACGTCGAGTTGCGCAATCGGTTCGTCATGCTGCCCATGACGATCGAGAAGGTCGACAACTATCATGTGACCGACGACCTGATTGACTTCTACGAGCAGCGCGCCAAGGGCGGCGTGAGCCTCATCGAGATTGGCAGCGCCTATGTGTGCGACTGCTTCGACACCGAGCCGAAGTACCATACCACCACCGGTGCCTGCGGTATTTGGGACGACCAGTTCATCCCCGGTCTCCAGCGTGTCGCCGAGGTTTGCCACAAGCACGGCACCAAGGTGGCTGTTCAGCTGCAGCTGTGCTACGAGTGGCGTGCATCGGGAGATGACCCGCTGCTGTCGTATGCTCCTTCCAAAGACGTTCAGAGCGGCCCGTTCGTGGGAATGCCCGAACGCGAGTACACCAAAGAGGAGATCGCCATCGTCGTGAAGCAATACGGCGAGGCCGCCAAGCGCGCCAAGGATGCGGGCATCGATATCATCGAGATTCATGCCGGTATCGGCTACATGGTCATGCGCTTTCTGTCGAAGTACTCCAACCATCGTACCGATGAATATGGCGGAAGCCCCGAGAATCGCGCCCGTCTGCTTACCGAGATCATCGATGAGGTGCATAAGACCTGCGGCGACGACATGCCCATCCTCATCCGCATCTCCGCCGACGATCTCATGCCCGGCGGCAACCGCATCGAGGACACCAAGGAGCTCGTTCCCATCATCGAAGCCCACGGCGTGGATGCCTGGAGCGTCCAGGCAGGCTTCCATGAGGCGCCGCGCCCCGTGGCGAACCAGATCGTGCCCGAAGGCGAGTTCATCGATTTGGCCAAGGAGGTCAAGTCCGTCACGAACAAGCCTGTGTTCCCCGGTACGCGCATCAACTCGCTTGACATGTGCGAGAAGGTCGTCACGCAGGGATACGGCGACGCGGTGGGTATGGCCCGTCAGTTTATAGCCGATCCCGAGACCGCCGGCAAAGTGGCCGCTGGCCATCCCGAGCAGGTTCGCCCCTGCATCGTGTGCAGCCGCTGCCTTGACAATATCTTCATCGGCAAGCCGTGCCAGTGCTCGGTCAACGCCAATGTGTGGCAGGGCGCCGAGGTGGGCCTGCCTCAGGACAAGCCGGCCGAGCAGAAGAAGCACATCGTCGTCATTGGCGCCGGCCCTGGTGGCCTGGAGACGTCCCGCGTTGCTGCGCTGCGCGGACATAAGGTCACGCTCATCGACAAGGCCGACCGTGTCGGCGGCCTGCTCAATATGGCTCAGGTTCTCAACGCCAACATGGAGCCGTTCGTCACGTGGTGGGGCAACGAAATCAAGCTGCATCCCAACGTTGATCTGCGCCTCAAGACGGAGGTCACCGCAGCCGATATCAAGGCGCTCAATCCTGACGAGGTTGTCGTCGCTCCCGGCGGCGGCGTCATCCAGATCGACGTGCCCGGCATCGACGGCAAGAACGTCGTGAAGTCCGAGGATATCAAGGCCATGGTGGCCGGACATGTGCCCGAGGGCAAAGGCCTGATCTGGAAGGCCGCTGTGGCTGCGATCAAGGCGCAGGGCGGTACGGTCGGCTTCATGCGCTTCGGCCTGAACATGTCCACGGGCCCGACGGCTATCGTTGGAAAGCGCGTGGTCATCGTCGGCGGCGGCTTCGCCGGCCTGGAGTGCGCCGAGTCGATGTGCGAGGGCCGCGAGATCACGGTCATCGAAGAGGCCAAGAAGCTCGGCAACGGCATTGGCATCATCGACAAGAACCCCACCATCAATCTCGTGAAGTCCAAGGGCGTCAAGCTCATGCCCCTCACGAAGCTCGTGGAGGTCACGAAGAAGGGTGCGCGCGTCCAGAACGTCGAGACCGGCGAGGAGACCTTCATCGAGTGCGATACCGTGCTCACCTCGCTCGGCGTCGAGCAGAACACCGACCTCTACGACAAGATCGTCAAGGAGTTCCCGAACGCCAAGCTCATCGGCGACGCCACGACCCCCGAGGGCAAGGTCTACCGCACGCTCGAAGCCACCAAGGGCGGCTACGAGGCGGGTATGGCCTTCTAGGACTCCTCAGGCTTGTCCAGGCGCTCGCCGCGATCCCGTCTGCCTGCTGCAAAGCCGACGGGGGCGACCGATCGCCTCATACCGAATCGCCAGAAGCGGGCGGCCCTAGGGCCGCCCGCTCGCGTTGCGTTTGCGATACAATCGAGAACGGCGAACGGCCAAGGCGTCGAAGAGGCGCCGCGGCGGAAAGGAGAGGGCTGATGGATGCTTGGCTGCCGGGGGAACTGCTCGAGGTGCCGATGGAGGCGTCGTCTCTGGAGACGTATCGATCGTTTCTCGAGCACCGCGCAGAACCCGTTGCGCCGCGGCTTGCGGCGACGGTGATGCTCGTCCGCGGTCCCGGACAGAAAAAGGAGGCACCGCGTGCCGACTCCTTCCACGATGCATCGCAGGAAGTCTTCATGCTCCGCCGTGCTAAGACGATGGCCTTCGTGCCGGATGCCGTGGTGTTCCCCGGCGGCGGCGTCGATCCACGCGATGCGGACGAGCGCCTGCCGTGGACGGGACCGACGTCCGGCGAATGGGCGCATCGGATGGGAGTCGACGAGCAGACGGCTCGAAGCATTGTAGTGGCCGCGGCCCGCGAGGTGTTCGAAGAATGCGGGGTGCTGTTGGCCGGTGAGGGCGGGAGCGTGGTCTCCGATGTGGGCCGGCCCGAGTGGCGAGAGGAGCGCCAGCGCCTGTCCGAGCATGAATCGTCGTTCGCCGAAGTGCTGATGCGTCATGGATTGGTGCTGCGCGCCGACCTGCTGGGCCTGCGTTCGCACTGGCTAACACCGGTATACGAACCCCGTCGCTACGATACATACTTCTTCGCGGCTTTGGCGCCCGAAGGCCAGGTGCCCGATGATCGCACGACTGAAGCAAACGGGGCAGGATGGGTTGATGCGCGCCGCATCCTTGAAGGAGGAGAGCGCGGCAAGGTGCTACTCATGCCTCCGACCGCGTACAATCTTGCGCAGTATGCGCGTTCGCTGGGCGCCGAGGATTTCGTTGCGGGCGTACCGCGAGTCGAGCGCATCATGCTGGAGCCCTCCCGGCGTGAGACGGGGGAGGCGGTGCTCAGATGTCGACTTCCCTAGAGCAGCCAGGCGGCGCCACGCCGCCGACGCTAGCGGACGCCGCCCGCCGCGCACCGGATATCATCGAGAGGGCTCCCGATACATGGACGGGCGGGCGGCTGTCGCCGCGCGCGCGATGCGTGCTGGCGGACAATCCGTCGCCGTTGACGTATCTTGGCACGAACACGTGGATTCTGTCCGAGCCGGGCTGTTCGGGCTGCGTCGTAGTCGATCCGGGTCCTGCCGAGCAGGCCCATCTGCGCGCGGTGCAAGCCGCCGTTGACGAGGACGGCCTCGAGGTAGTTCTCGTGGTGCTCACGCACGACCACATCGACCACGCTCAGGGTGCGCAAGCTTTTGCCGATACCGTCGGGGCGCCGATCGTGGGGCGTCGCGAGGGGACGCTGCAGGATGGCCCGCTTCGCCTTGAGAAGCCGGGGCCGCTCCTTGAAGTGCTATCGCTACCAGGCCACTCGAGCGACTCAATCGGCCTCGTGTTCCCCGCCGATGCGTCCATCGTCACCGGTGACTTCATCTTCCTTCAGAGCTCGACGCTCATATGTTGGCCCGATGGCAGCCTGTCGGCGTACTTGGAGAGCCTCGATGCGCTGCATCGTGTCGTCAGTCAGCAGGGGATCGAGCGGCTGCTCACGGCGCATGGGCTTCCCATTGTCGATCCGCTTCCCGCGATCGAACGTCAGGAGGCACATCGCAGACGCCGTCTCGACCGGGTCAGGGCTGTGATCGAAGAGGGCGCGGGGCGCGACATCGAACGTATCACGGAGCGCGTCTACCAGGGGGTCGATGTGCGTTTGAATGCGGCGGTGCGGTGCAACATCCAAGCCCAACTCGCCTATCTCGAAGAACACGGCGAGCTGTAACGGCTGTTGGAGGCTGTTCTTCGAACGAGCCGAGACGACCGCACGAGCACGCGAGAGCCTTCCTCGTGCGAACAAACGATAACGAAAAGGGCCCTCGCGCGAGGGCCTTGCCGTATTCCGTCGATGAGGCGCCGTTCTACAAGCACTGCTCGGCTTGCATGCGGCGCGCCAGCTCGTCGGCCAGCTCGTGGCGCTTGACCTTGCCTGTCGCGGTTTTGGGGATGGCGTCGATGTATTCCATGCGCTCGGGCCACAGACGCTTTGCAACATGCTTCTCGGCAAGATAGGCTGTGACATCGGCCACGGTGGGGCGGCGTTCGTCCGAGGGCACCGCAAACGTGCATATGCGCTCTCCAAGCCGCTCGTCGGGCATGCCGATAGTGGCTGTCTCGTCGAGGCCGGGACAGCCGATGAGGTCGTCATCGATCTCGTTCGCGCAGATGTTCTCACCGCCTCGGATAATGATCTCCTTCTTGCGACCGTTGATGCGGATGCGGCCGCGCGCGTCCATAAAGCCGAGGTCTCCGCTGTAGAACCAGCCGTCGTCGTCGAGGGCGCGCGCCGTTCGTTCGGGTTCGTTGAGATAGCCGACGAACTGGTGCGGGCCGCGGGAGATCTCCTCGCCCTGCTCGCCGAGCGGCACATCCATGCGGTTCGCATCGACGATGCGTGTTTCGATGCCGGGGAGGGCCACGCCCGACCAGGCGCCGTTCCATTCCATGCACTCCGACGGCGGCACCAGGATGTGCGGGCAGCTTTCCGTCGAGCCGTAGCACTCGCACAGGAGCACGCCGTGCTGAAACGCGCACTGCACCAGAGAACTCGGCACGGGGGCTCCGCCGCAGATGAAGACCTTGAGCGTCTCCAGGCGCGGTCCTTCACCCAGCTCGATGCACTTGAGCATGTCGTAGATGAACGGCGTAGCGCCCATCGACCAGGTGCAGCGTTCGGTATTCATGATCTCAAGAGCTTTCGCCGGGCGGAAGTCCTGCTGCAGGACCGTCCGCCCCCCCAGCAGCATAGGCGAGATTAGCCCGTGAAAAAACCCTGTCGCATGATTGAGGGGCGACGCCATGAACATGACATCATCCCGGGTGCGCTCGGCTCCTGCCACGAATGACTTCTCCGAAAAGATGAGATTGTTGTGGGTGAACAGCACCGCTTTTGGCTTTCCGGTTGTGCCGGACGTCGAAAGGATGCAGGTTACGTCGTCGGAGGTGATGGCAGGACGTTCGACGAGCGGCTCGTAGCGTGCGCAGATCTCGTCGATCGTGGGCAGGTCGGAGTGCTTGGGCGCGGCTTTGTCCACGAGTGCCACCGGCCCAAGCGACGGTATGCTTTCGAGGATGCTGAGTATCTGTTCCTCGAAATCGATCTTCGCCACCTTCGTGGGGCAGATGAACGCCTTCGTGCTTACGAGGTTCATGTCGTAGATTAGATCGGCGTCGTTGTACTTGCGCGGGACGGGATGCATGACGGCCCCCGTTTTGAGCGCGGCCACATACACGATGCAAAACTCTGCCCAGGTCGGCAATTGGAACGATACGACGTCGCCGGGTCGAACGCCTTGTTCGACAAGCCATGCCGCCAAGCGCGACGCGCGATCGTCCACTTCCCGATAGGTGAAGCGCGAACCTTGATCGTCGCTCACATACTCCTGATCGGGGAAACGCGCGGCTTGTTCGAGCCAGATATCCCCGAGGGTTTTTTCCGTCCAGTAGCCTTGCTCGTAGTACAGGTTCTTACGTTCGTCGTTGATCTTAAGATCCGTTATCATCGCCTTGATGTCCTCTCCTGGCCGCACGCCACGGACGGTTCGGCTGCGCGAGGCTGCCCGGCCCGTAGGCGTTTCGGACGTCGTTCGGCATAGACGTGACTCCCTGTTCCGTCGGAGGGAGGCGCGATCCGACGGTTGGATTCGGTGCTCCCCCTTGGAACATGCATGTTGCTATTGTAGGACGCTCAACGGCAAAACCGATCGGTGAATCGCATGATCTTCCATCAGCAGTTTCTATGAAACCATAGAAACTGCAAATATAAGGTAGGAAAGTCTTTGTTGTCTTTTGGGGGTACGGCGACGGCCGGCGCAGCACTCTGGAACGACGTGCACGGAAACACCTGGTCAAAAAGTATTTTATAGGTCAGATGAAGACGCGTCCGGCCCGAGGGGCCCGATTGCGGCCGCTGTGGTCGGGCGAGGCTGAACAGCTTGGACGAACTGTGTCCGCCGCGGCGATTCAGGCGGTCAACAATAGGTTTCAATTGCCCATGGCAAGCCTGCGCGCGTCGTGTGATTATATACTACAACTGTGTCTGTGAAAGCCGATCAGCCTGATCGAAAGTAGAGAAGTGGAGCACAGGGAAAGGGGTTCTGAACCTATGAGCGTGTACCAGGAGAGTTACCATCTGCCGGAGTTCGACTACGATTACGAGAAGCTGCTGATCGACAAGCGCGGTCCGGTCTACGTCTGCTCGTTCAACGACGCCGGAAACCTCAACGCCATGTCGTACCAGCAGATGAGCGAGTTCAACGACTTCCTCATCAAGGTGCGTCTGGACAAGGATTGCCGCGTGATTGTCCTCACGGGCGAAGGCAAGTCCTTCTGCGCCGGTTTCAACCTCAACGATCTTGCGCTCGATCCGCCTGAGGATATGGGCCGCATCCAGCGCGACTTCTACGTCATGCAGCGCATGTGCTCCGATCAGGTCGTCAACATGCACCGCTGCGAGCAGCCCATCATCGGCGCTCTCAAGGGTTACGCCGTGGGCGGCGGGCTCTCCCTGGCGTGCGCCTGCGACATGCGCATCCTTGGCGAGTCTTTCAAGATGAACGCGGGCTACTTGTCCATTGGCTACACCGGCACGGACATGAGTGGTTCGTTCTATCTGCCGAAGATCGTCGGGTACGCCCGCGCGTGCGAGATCCTCATGAACCCCAAGCGCTTCGGTGCCGAAAAGCTCTACGAGTGGGGCTTCGCCAACAAGGTTGTCGCCGATGACGACGTCGTCGAAGAGGCCGTTGCGCTCGGCCAGCAGATTTGCGATTCGACGGCTCCGTTCGGTCTGCGCCTCACGAAGGAGGCTCTGAAGTCCTCGCTCGACGGCACGAGCTTTGAGACCCAGATCAAGATGGAGAACCGCAACCAGGTGCTCGCATCCAATACGCACGACGGCATCATGGGCACGCTGAAGATGAACCCGAAGAACAAAGAGGACGTCAAGGCGAACCCTGATAAGTACGCGTTCCACAACATGTAGGACGGCGGGTTGATCGTGCCGGCTTGACGTCGACGCGTACAGGAACGCCCCTGTCGAACGTTGGCGGGGGCGTTCCTCGTTATTGGATCGGATCGTCTGGATGCGGGCATTCGGGCGATCTGGCGACTGCATGCCTTCATCGAAGGCATGCAGTCGCGATGAGCAGGCAAAGGGGGCTCTCTCGCATGAAGATCCTGGGAATCAACGGCAGCCATAGGCCTAGCAGGGGCACAGCGGCTCTTTTGGGGGCGGTTCTGGAGGCAGCGCAGGAGCAGGGGGCTGACGTCGAGCAGGTCGAGTTGGCCGAGCTTGAGATAGGCTTCTGCATCGGATGCAATACATGTCTCGGTAAGGCGGCATGCGCGCTCCACGACGATATGGACATCCTCATCGAAAAGATGCGGGAGGCCGACGGCATCGTCTTGGCATCTCCCGATTATTTCTCGAGCATTACGGCACGCATGAAATCCTTCATGGAGCGCACGCGCCCCCTCCATATGGTGGAGAACGCGCTCAAGGGCAAGGTAGGGGGCATGGTGGCTACGGCGGGTCTCGATAATTGCGGCATCGAGGAAACCATGGCCGCCATGGAACGCTGGTTTGCAACCCACGAGATGCTCGTCGTTCATGCGCGTCCTGCGGGGCCGGTTTTGGGCAGCGGTGCAACTGCGACGGGCTTTGCGGGCCTCGATGAGGAAGGGAAGCCTATTTGGCGCTCGGTGAAGCGCGATGCCGCCGCATTCGCCTGTGCGCGTCAACTGGGAGGCGATTTGGTCGAACTCGCCGAGCGGCTTTCAGGTTCACGCTCATGCGGAGCTGGCTCAGCATGAGCGTTGCAAGCCGAAGCGGAGGGCTCTCGGCGCCGTAGGCCGTGCCGGGGATACGGCTCCGGGCAGGCCGCTGGGCAGACGCTTCCGTGCCCTATCCTCCCCGAGCACGTATCAAGACCGACGGAGGGCGCGTTCGACATGATATGGAAAAGGGGCTTCGCAGCCCCTTTTCCATATGCAAGCGGTTGGAACCCGCTCGACAAACGATTTCACTCAGGACTTACCACTTGCACTCGGCTTCGCCTGCAGCCTGACGCTGGGACTTGAAGATGACGTCAGGTACGTCTTCGCCGTGCCAGCACTTGACAACGCCCTGCTCCTCGAGCGCGTCAATTTGCTCGTCGTCGTAGCCGAGGCCATGCAGGTATTCAGCGGTGTGATAGCCGATGGGCTTGGACAGGATCATCGGAGGATCGCCGAAGTTCGCGTAGCGGATAGGCGTGGTAGTAATGGCATGCTCGCCGAAGGCGTTGTACTCGACCTTGCGCAGCGCGTCGTTCACGTACGCCTCGTCGTCTTTGAGAATGTCGGTGAAGCGGAATACCTTCTGGCTCGGCACCTGCCACTCGGCCAGGATGCTCAGCCACTCCTCCAGTTCCTTGTGAACGAAACCGTCTTCGAGGATGTTGATGACCTCGTGCTGCGAATCGTTCTGCTTGACGGTCTCGATCGTGCAATACGCCGGGTTGTCGACCAGATCGTCGCGCCCGATGATCTTCATCATGTCGTTGTAGTAACGGTTGTATTCGGGCTGGCAGATGTAGAGCCACTTGTTGTCAGCGGTCTTATACGTGTTGTTGAACGGGTTCGGCACGGATTTGCGGGACTTGGGGTAGTCGGCACCGAACTGCTGAGCGACCAAGCCGATGCCGCCAGCCCAAATAGCCGCATGGTACAGGTTAACGACGACCTTGTCGCCCCTGCCGGTGCGCAGCTTGTTTACGAGCGCGCCCAGAATGCCGGCCGCCATCATGATGGCGGCGTTGTAGTCGCCGAAGGCTTGCGGCGGGATGGCCGGAGCCGTGTCCTTTTCGGGGAACGTGCCCGAGACGCCGCCGCGAGCGGCCCAGCAGACCGCGTCGTAGCCGGGGGAGTGTGCAAACTCGCCGAACTCGCCATAGCCGCGCATCTGGGCCCAAATGAGGTTCGGGAATTCCTTGGAGAGGGTGGGATAATCGAGGCCGAGCTTCTCGAGGGCTCCGGTGCGCATGTTGTTCATGAAGACGTCGGCATCGGCGATCAGCTTCTTCAGAATGGTCAGGCCCTCTTCGGTTTTGAGGTTCAGGGAGACCCAGTTCTTGTTCGTGTTGTTGAGATCGATGGTGGGATCTTCGGTCTCGGTGAGTTCGCAACCGAAACCCGGGCCTTGCGTGCGCTGGGTGTCGCCGGCAAACGACTCGACCTTAATGATCTCGGCGCCCATTTCGGACAGGACGCGAACGGTCGCGGGGGCCGCGACGTACGTGCACACCTCGACCACTTTGATGCCCGCGAGCGGGCCGTAGCCGTTCAGCTTTTCGGTAACTGACATGCGCATTTTCCCCTTTCGTAACCTATGTGCCTCGAATTTCGCAGTATGAGTGTAAACCCAATCGTATAATCTCATGGAACAGCAGCCCATTCTATGGACAGTTGTAAGATTGTGGGGAAACAGCCCGCCCGCAAACAACCGAGACCACTTGACTCGGCGAAAAGCACGCCATTGGCGGTCACACAGATGATTTGAAATGACTAGTGTTCGCCGCTGGCTTGGGAGCTATTGTCTCTGAAGCGGCGGGCGCGGCGTGTTCAGCGTCCGAGGTTCTCGCTTCAGTGTCCGAGGTTCTCGCGGTCCACGCGACGGGCCTTGAAGAAGAGGTATCCCCATATCCCGTATCCGACGACGCCGAGGGAGACGATCGCCTCGAGCGGCAAGCCGGCGTAGATACAGGCGGCCAGCACCACGAGAACGAGAGGATTCAAGATGAGGACGATCTTGCGGTAGGGGTTCGCCGGGGTTGCCTGAGGCGTCGGCTTGGTTTTGTTCTTCTTCTTCGACATGCGCGGCCTTTCGTGTCGCTGTCGGGCAGAATGCGCGAAGCCTTCGAGGCTACGCAGGGAAGTCTCCATCGAAGCCGGCCGCAGATTCATCCTCGCGGTATTTTTCCAAGATGAGCGGTGCGGCAATGTACACCATGATCTCGTCGGTGCCTTCGGCTATCTGGTTGCCCCTGCAGTCTTGCCAGATACGACCTGTCCTGCACCGCTCGGAATAACCTCCGCCACCGAGGATCTGCATGGCGTCACTCGCCACTTTGGTGGCGGTCTCAGGTACGAAGCGCTTCATAAGGGCCACGTTCAGCCGTTCGTCGAGGGCGCGTTTGTCGATGCCCTGTGCGGCGCGGTAGAGGATGGAGCGCATGTTGCACAGGCTCACCTCCATGTCGGTCAGCATGAGCTCGATCTGCTGGAAGCTGCCGATGTTGGCTCCGAACGCCGTCCGGCGGCATGCATGGTTTACCGCGTCGTGCATGGCGGCGCTCGCCATCCCCACCGACGAAGCGCACGTGAACACGCGTCCGATCTCAAGCAACCGGAAGAGCTGCCGGAAGCCGCCGGAGCCGCCCGTCAGGCGAAAATCGGGAGAGAGTTGAACCCCGTCAAATACGATGGTGGCGAACGGCAGCATCGACTGGCCGATCTTGCTGATGGGGTAGGCGGTGATCCCCGGCAGATCGCGTGGGACGAGCCAGAAGGCGAGCGAAGGGTACTTCCCCGGCTCCTCCTCGTCCTGGTCGATGGCCGCTACGAGGATGAACGGTGCGTACTCGCCGTTGTTTACGTAGGTCTTCACGCCGTTCAACACCGGTTTGCCGTTTACGGTGCGCGTGCAAGCTTGCATGTTCATGCAGTCCGAGCCGGCATCAGGTTCCGAGATGGCGAGACCGAACAGCAGCCGGCCCGTATGACGGTAATCTTCGAGGATAGGGAGGAACTCGCCGCTCGTCGCGAACTCCTCGATGATACGAAGGTTGAACAGATCGTTTTGAAACGGCAGCGTCGCACCGGCACAACGTGACAGCTCCTCGAGGATCAGGGCCTGCGACGTGAGGGTGAAAGCGTCGTTCGTGTCGTTGTCCCATAGTTCGGGCAGGTTAAAGTACAGGCTGACGAAGCCCTGCGCAACTTCATCGGGCAGACCCTGATCCCGGCACCATTGCATGACCTGCGCATCTTTCAAGTACGTTCGCCCGAACTCGCGGAAAACGGCAACAAGCCGTTCCTGCTTGTCGTTGAGCTCAAAATCCATCCCGGTACGTCCCTTCGCTCGTGTCGGCGTTCAGTATATCCATCGTCCTCCCGATGATCAAATCGGCGCCGCCTTCGTCATGTCGAACGCGCTGTTCGCGAAGGAAAGCGGCCCGCTTTCGGCAGACCGCTTTCCTTCGAACGCCCGGATTCTCGGCGTATGTTCGGCGCAGCTTCGTCGCTAAGCCAGGACGACGAAGCGCAAAACGAGATACACGCAGGAGATAGCCGTAAGCACGATCATAACCGGGAAGCCCACCTTGGTGTACTCCATGAACGTAAGCGGGCAGCCGTTGCGCGTGGAGATGGAGGCCAGCACGACGTTCGCCGAGGCGCCGATGAGGGTGCCGATGCCGCCGACGCAAGCGCCGAGCGAGATGGACCACCACAGAGGCCCTACGTCGATGCCGCTCATCTCCATGGTTGTGATGATAGGGATGAGCGTAGCCACCAGCGGAATGTTGTCGAGAAAGGAGGAGAGGATGGCGGAGGCCCATACCAGCACGATGATGGTGATCATGAGATCGCCGCCTGTCGCGTTGATGAGTGCGTGGGCCATCAACTCGATGACGCCGGTTTCCGCCATGCCGCCGACGACGATGAACAAGCCGGCGAAGAAACCGATCGTCGTCCATTCGACATCGTTGATGATCTTCTCGATGTCCGTGCGGCTGATGATGAGCATGACGGCGGCCGCAGTCAGCGCGATGACGCTCGGTTCGATATGGAAGGCGCCGTGCGCAATGAAAGCGATCGCCACGATGACGGTCATCGCAACGCTTTTCTTGAAGAGGCGCGGGTCGCTGATGGCCTCCTTCTCGTCCAGTTTCATGACGGCTGCTTTCTCGGCATCGGCCACGCCCATCTTGCGTCCGTACAGAACGTAGAAGATGCCGATGCATACGGCCATCATTATGACGACGGCGGGTCCGTTATATATGAGGAAGTCGAAGAACGACAAGCCGGCCGCCGAGCCGATCATGATGTTGGGTGGGTCACCGATAAGCGTGGCGGTACCGCCCACGTTGGATGCAATGATCTCGGTGATGAAGAAGGGGATGGGGTTGATGTTGAGCATGCGGCAGACGGTGAATGTGACCGGCCCGATGAGCAGCACGGTGGTCACGTTATCCAAGAAAGCCGAAAGGACGGCCGTGATCAACGAGAACAGGATCATGATGATCCACGGGTTGCCCTTCGCAAGTTTCGTCGACTTGATGGCCAGGTATTCGAAGATGCCCGAATACTTCACGACGGCGACGAACATCATCATGCCCACCAGCACGCCGAGTGTGTTGAAGTCGATGTGCTCCATGCCGGTATCGAAGCTGACAATGCCGAGCAGAATGAGGACGACGGCGCCGGCAAGCGCCGCGGTCGCGCGATGGACCTTCTCGGAAACGACGAGGGCCATTACGACGACGAATACAACGATTGAGATGATTTGTGCCGTGGTCAGGGCAATCATGAGGGGACACGCTCCTTGTCGTAGGCAGGCAATGACGCATCCTTCGCGGCCAAGCCGTGCTGAAAGCGAAGAATCGCGGCTGAACCGTCGGTGCTCCATGACGATTCGACAACGTTCGATGCATGATAGCGAAGCACATTCTCAACCGTCAATCCGATCGTTCCTCCCATGCGCATGCCCATTTATTGATTCTGAGAATAGTTGACGTAAAAATATGGGACAAACCATCTTATCTGATGGTCCTCTTTCTTTCTGTTTCGCTGTATCAATAGGGTAGTTCCTATCGATGGGTGGTAAAACGATAGCTTCTGAGAATGATATTTTCGTTTACGATCGAAACCCATTTAAAATCGATTGGATTAAAGCATTCGTCGGGGATGATAATTGCAAGGGTTCGATCCTATCGATTATTTCTCTGTGAATGGAAGAATGCGATGCGATCGGAAGCGCCATCCGTCGAAGGGGCGGGATCGTGGATTTTGAGGAATCTTCCTCATCCAGATACAAGGAGGAAAGAAGGGGTCGGCTCAGGCACTGCGGCTGATTCCCGTCGGCACGAGAGGAAGGAGGAGGTGCTCGCACTTACTCGGGAACGCTCGTTCCCTTCCAGGGAACGAGGAAAGAAAGGGGTTTATCGATGGCTTTAAAACGTGAATACGGCGGTATCCAGCCCTGCATTCGTGCGGGTATCTTCCGCATTCGTATTCCTTTCATCCACTTTAAGATTTCTCCTCCGGAGATCGTTACGGGCCTCATGAACGCCTGTACCTCTTATGGAGCGCTCGCCGTTCTCATTACCACTTTGGGCCTCGATCCCGAGGTCGCGTGGGCGCTGGTCGTGTTCGAAACGGCTATGTACACGCTGAACTGGTTGCTCGGTGAGCCTTCCATTTGCGGTTGGATCACTCCCGCTATGGCCATTATGGTGCTATTCCTTGAGACTTTGCCGGAAGGGGTGGCGCGACTGCAGGCATTGACAGCGATCCAGCTTGAATTAGGCCTCTTATTCATAATACTCGGATTTACAGGCCTATCGAAAAAGCTGAACACGCTGGTACCGCCAGCGCTGAAAGCAGGCATCGTGCTGGGCGCCGGCATCAACGCCGTCGTCTCGCGCCTCAAGGAAGGCGGCGCCACCGACACGATGACCATCGCCTGCATCTGCGGCCTGGTCGTTGTCTGCCTGTTCATGTTCAGCCAGCGCGTCCGTAACAAGATGAACAGCAACAAGGTTCTCTCCTTCATGGGCAACTACAGCTTCCTGTGGGCCGTTATCGTGCTGTTCCTGGTCGGCGGCCTCTCCGGTGAAGTCCAGTACAACTTCTCCGGCGAGATCTTCAAGGTGCCCGACTTCATGGGCCTGTTCATGGCCGTCTGCCCGTTCTTCATCGGCTTCGCTGAGCCGAGCGTGTGGCTCATGGCCCTGCCCTATGCGCTCACCGCATGGATCATCGCCTACGGCGACTTCGTCACCGTGCAGGAACTCGGCATGTCCTCCGTCCGCGAGGACGAGCACATCGAGTTCGACGCGAACCGCACGAACGTCATCTGCGGCATTCGTAACGTCATCCTGGCCCTGTTCGCTCCGTACCCGGCACTTGCCGGCCCGCTGAGCGCCCCGTACTGCATCGCCACCTATGCGCGCTACAAGCAGGAAGGTCGCGAGGGCATGGACTCCATCTATGACGGCTCTGGCACGAACCTGATCTTCACGGTCGTCGGCCTGTTTATCTTCCCGCTCTACGAGGCCTCCCTGGCCGCCTCCGCTGCACTGCTGGTGGTCATCCTGGTCGTGCAGGGTTGGGCGTGCGCCACGATCGCCTTCGGCCTCATGGAAGGTCGCGAGGTTCTCGACAAGGGTATCGCCGGTATGTGCGCAGGCTTCTTCGTGGCCCGCGGCGCCCAGATCGCCCTTCCTGCGGCTATCGCGTTCTATCTGATCATCGCCAACAACCAGAAGATCCGCGAAGACTATGCTTGGAACAAGGATCGTCAGCGCATCGAGGACGAGGAAACCGCTCGCCAGCTCGAGGCTCTGCGCATCCGCATGGAGGCTCTCAAGTCCGGCGCTATCGTCGACGACGAGGATCTCCAGAAGGAAGGCAAGTAAGCGCATGTGCTTGATATGAGGAATCGAGTGCACTTCGTTCGATAACTCAAGCGTGCTTCTTAGGTGCCCCCGCAGGCTTCGGCCGGCGGGGGCACTGCCTTGCCCGCGCATCGCGCGAAGCGCGGTGAGGCGCGGCTGCGCTCGCGCGCACGGCCTGAGAACGCACAAAAGCCGGCCGCTTCGATGAAGGGCCGGCTTTTGTGCGTACTCGCGTGTCTGCAAAGGCTTCTCCTGCGGGGAACGACAGCCTGCTTACCCGAGCAGATCCTCGCGATGGATGGGCATCGAGACCAGCCCGATGCCGTCGACGTAGGCGTAAATCTCAAAGCCGCGCTTGCAATGGAACGTGCAGCAGACGCAGGGATCCTCATCGCAATAGGCATACGCGTCCTCGTCGCCGAGGGCGAACACGAGGGGGGGCTGCTTGTCGGGCATCACGTACTTGAGCTGAGAGCCCATGAATGTCTTGAGGGCGATCCAGCGAGGCGCGGCCCCCTCGTTCGACGTCCAGTACACGCGCAGCGCGTTTTCGTCGAATCCGCCCACGATGTCGTAGCGGAGCTCGAAAGCCGCGCTCGTTTGGGCCGTTGGGCCGGTGAGAGGCTCCATGGGGGCGCCGCAACACGACGGGGCGAACGAGTTGGTAGCATAGGGAAGCTTGACGTCGGGTCGGCGTACCAGTCCGGAGAATGTCGGACCATTCGGCCCGTCGATGCCCTGCACGACCGATCCGCACGTGGCGCAGCGGAAGAAGGGTATGGAGTCGTCGGTCACCCCGGGCTTCCACGTCGCCTTTGTGCGCGTCGGACTCACATCCGATGCTGTTTTGGTTGCCGGTTTCTCGTCTTTCTTGCTCATTGTATCCTCCTCGTCACGGAGCAGCTCTCAGGCTGCACGCGTCTGTTCTCTCGCATCGGTCATTATAGCAGGACGGCTGCATGGATCGGGATTTTGGTGTGCGTCTGGCGCATGCGCCGGATGGAAGGCCCACGTGGTCGAAACCGCCAAAAGACATCAAGCTGAAGGGCTCGAAACGGGACGGTCGAGCGTCGTGCCGGTAGCGGCTAGTAGTCGCTGCGCTGCATATTGAGGTAGTTCAGAAGCTCGCTTCGTTTGTGTATCTGCATCTTGTCGTAGATGTGGCGGATATGGGTGTTGACGGTGTAGGGCGAGATGACCAGTTTCGAGGCCATGCTGTTCGTCGTGTAGCCGCGCGCGATGAGTAGCAGGATTTCGCGCTCGCGAGCCGATAAGCCGAACTCCTCAGCCACTTCTGCGCAAATCTCGCCGATCTCGTCTTTAGAGGGGGGCGTTGCAGTGAGGGCCACGATGTTGTATTCCTGACGGACGAGGGGGATGAGCAGCGCGGCGAGGACGCAGATGAACGCGAGGCACGTTTCGGGGGTGATGGCGGCGGCAAGCTCGGGTGTATGCTCGTACGACACGGCGAGCGTGTTGCCGACGGCTATGCCGGCGCGTGCAAAGCTCCCTGAGAAGCTGAACGCGACGGCGGGGGTCGTGTAGCCCTTCGAGGTGAGGATGCCAAAGTACATGATGAGCAGGATCTCGAAAAGCGCTGAGATGCCGAGCGCTACGAAGAAGGCGGGGAAGAAGGCCGCTTCATCGGACAGGAACAGCGAGAACGCGACGATCTCGAATACGAGGAGCCAGGGGTAGAGCTTGAAGACGTTGGTTCTATCCTTTGAAAGTGCGCAGACGCCGGCGATGGCGAGCATGATGGCGCCGCCGCACAGCGTGCCGATGGTGAAGCTCGTGTCGCCGGTGGGTAAAACCTCCCAGGGGATGATGGCCACGAGAAAGTAGCACGCGACGCTCGCCAAGAACGTGATGGTGCTCACCATGGCCATGTTTTTGAGGCCGCTCCGGCTTGCCTGCTCGGGCAAGAGCACTGGGAAGCGGCGTTGTCCATCCCGTTGCGAGACGATCAGCAGGGCGCCCGAGGCAAGGGGCAGAAGCGACGTGAACGCGCTCGATGCATATGCGGGCAGCGCCCAGGCTATCACCATACACACGATCATGGTGATACCGAATACGGTGCCAATATGGCGAATTGAGAAATTCGCTTTGACGCAGGCATACCGTTCGCCCCAGAGGATCCAAAGCGCCGCCTCTGCCGGTCCCAGCAGGAACGCAATGGCGTAAGCGAGCAGCGGGGTAGGAAGCGATACCGCCCACAGGGTGAGCGCGAGCGTGCCCACACACATGAGCGTCGGTGCCGCGATGCGCAGCCACCGGTAGTTCGACAGCCGCTGCTTGCGACCGAGGGCGAGGGCGATGAGGAGCAGGAAGACGACGGTAGATCCCAAGTTGACGAGCCATGAATAGGTGACGCGGTCGTCGAGCAACGGCACCAATGCGAAAGAATGCGGGACGAACCAGAGTGTGTAGTGCCAGGCGAGCAGAAGCGAGAAGCCGGCGTATTTCAGCATGGGGCGCTTCGCGAAGGCGGCAAGCGGGCCTTCCCCTCTGCCGTCGGTTTTGCCCTGTCCAGACGTAGTCCCCATGCCCGACACCCTTCTATCAGCAGTTTGCGATGGATAACGATGCCTCTGAACTGCCTAAACCGCGAGGTACAGCACGTTCATGCAACCCCTGGCATCTATTGTGCCACGACGAGAAATGTATCACTAGCATGAATTGGTCTGCCTCGCAAAAAAATAAGTATTCGGCCTTTCATGGCGAATTGGCGATGGCGGCAAAACCTCGCCAACTCGTGAGTAAGACGATCGACGGTTTCAGTCGGGAGCACGTGCGTTTCGGACTGCTCCTCGTCAAAACATGAGTAATCAGATATTCACGGCTACTTTGCGATGGCAAATCTGCAGCATGCGCACACAATGCGGGCAACGGTTCGGTTGACGACCGGTCGCCGGATACTATAGGCCGACGACCGATTGTGAAGCCGGGCAAAACAACGAGAAAGGAAGAACGATGTCGTTGCTTGCCAAGAGCAAAGGTGAGGTGACCTACAAGGAGCTCACCACAGTGCACAAGTGGGCGCTCGTCGTGCTCATTTCGATGGGCTCGTCGATCATCTACGCCCCCATGTATCTGAAGAACGTGTTTTACGATCCCCTGATGCAGGCGCTCGGTGCGACCAACGCCGATCTGGGCCTCATGGTGTCGGCCTACGGCATCGCCGCCATGATCTGCTACCTGCCCTCCGGCATCGTGGCTGACAAGTTTCGCATGCGCACGCTGGCCTGGGTGGGCTTTCTCGCGACGGCGGTACTCGTGTTCGTCTACGCGATGCTTCCTTCCGTCACGGTATGCCTCGTCCTGTTCGTTTTGATGGGCGTCACCTCGATCCTGATTTGGTGGGGCACTCGCTTTAAAGTCATTCGCCTTTGTTGTGAGGAAAACGAGTACGCCAGCAAAATCGGCATCAGCTATTCCATCTACGGCGTGACTGGCCTCGTGATCGGACTTATCAACGCAGGCATCATCGCCGCTATTTCCGGTTCGGCTGGCGTGCAGGCCATGCTCGTCTTTCTGGGCGTCATGATCGCTCTCCTGGGCGTCGCCGCCTTCTTCCTCATCCCGGACTTCAAGGGCGAGATCAACAAGGATGCGAAGCTGTTCAGCATCAAGGAGGCCCTCCAGGCCATTAAGCATCCGGGCGTTATCTGGGCTTGCGTCGCCTACTTCTGCGTGTACGCTGTGTACCAGGGCGCTACCTACACCACTCCGTACCTCACCCAGTGCTTCAATGCCGATGGCAACCTTGTGAACATCGTGGGCCTCATCCGCACCTACGGAATCGGCCTCATCGCAGGCCCGGTCGTCGGGTGGATCGCCACGAAGATCAAGAGCCCCTCGAAGGCCATCTTGGGAGGCTTCATCCTCTCGATTGCGGCTCTCGTCGGCTTCATCCTGTTCCCACAGGATCCCTCGGGCGCCATCGTCGCCTCTATCTTGGTGGTCGTGTTCGGCTTCACTACCTACGGCGCCTTCTCCATCGGCTCGTCGCCCCTCTCCGAGGTCAAGATTCCGATGGCCATCTTCGGCACCGCTTCCGGTCTGCTGTCGGTCATCGGCTTCCTTCCCGACGTGTTCATCCATACGTGGTATGGCGGCATGATCGACGCCCAGGGCACCGCCGCCTTCAACGCCATCTTCGGCTTCGAGATCATGTTCGCGGTCGTCGGCTGCTTCTGTCTTGTCATGGTGCTGCGCACCCTGAAGAAGCACTTCGGTGAGAAAGCCGCGGAGGCCGAGAACGAGGCCGAGAACGAGGCGACGACGGCCTAGGCGCCTTGCCATCGGGGCGCGGGGCGTCGTGCGAAGCACCCCCGCGCACCCGGCCGAGGTCCGACGGTACGCGCAAAGCTCAAGCGAAAGGGAGTTCCACATGAACAAGCTCGACGTGCTGAATCTGATCAACCCGCAGATGAAGGCCGTGCTCGCGAAAGAAGACGAGCTGGCTGGCGATGCGAACGACACGTCCGTGGGATTCGAGCAGATGCGCGAGAACTATGTGGCCGGGCGCGCATTCTGGTGCGAAGGCGGCCCCGTCATGGCTGAAAAGTCCGACGTTGCGGTTGCCGGTCCCCATGGCCCGATCCCGCTGCGCTGCTACTATCCGACTGCCGAGGCTGCTTCGGCCGCCGCGGCGGGTGAGGGCTCGACGCCGGGCATTGTGTACGTCCACGGAGGCGGGTTCGTCCTCGGCAACCTCGACACCCATGATCGGATCTGCCGCATTCTGGCCGAAAAGACCGGCGCTTCGGTAGTCGCTGTCGACTATCGCCTCTCGCCCGAGGCCAAGTACCCGAGCGCCGTCGAAGAAGTGGCCGCTGTTGCAGGGCATCTGCATGAGCACGGCGCGGAGTTCGGCATCGACGGCGAACGCCTGGCGTTCGCGGGCGATTCCGGCGGTGCGCACTTGGGGCTGGCGGCGACGATGTATCTGCGAGAGGAGCAGGGCGACAGCGCCTTCGTGAAGTGCCTGTTGCTGTTCTACGGTTGGTTCGGTCTGACCGATTCGTCCTCGATGCGCCTTCTCGGAGGCCCATGGGACGGTCTCACCGAGCAGGACTGGCAGTTCTATTTGAGCATGTACGCCGAAGACCCCGCCGGCCTCGCGACGAGTCCGTATGCGAACCTGTTCCTGAACGATTTGGAGCACGCTGTGCCGCCCTGCTATATCGCCGCCGCGGAGTACGACCCGCTGCGCGACGATTCGGCGACGCTTGCCGCCATCTGCGAACAGTACGGCACGCCGTATCGTTACGAGGTGTTCAAGGGTGTCATCCACGCGTTTCTGCACTACACCAAGATGCTTGACGAGGCGAACGACGCCCTCGAGCACGGAGCGGCTTTCTACCGCCAGCAGCTGGGACTCTAGCTTCCGATCGGGACGAGCAGAGGTCGAAAGCCCGAGTCGAAACTACGTATCAAACCAGGGTTCAACGGCATCACGGAGGTGCCGACACACTAAAAGGAGGATCGTCATGGATTTCAAGTTGACGGACGAGCAGGAGCTGATGGTCGACAGCTATCGCGACTACATGGAAAGCGAGAACTGGGAAGGGTATTTCGCCGAGTGCGATGAGAAGCACGAGTACCCCCTGCGTTGGGTTCGCGGCCTCTGCGAGCTGGGCTTCGACCAGATCATGCTGCCCGAGAGCCACGGCGGGCTCGGCCTTGAGCAACCTTGCGTGACGCTCATGGCCGTCTACGAGGTGCTCGGCCGCTACGGCGCTCCCACCTACGTGCTCTACCAGCTTCCTGGTTTCGAGACCATCATCCGGGAAGGCACGCAGGAGCAGATCGACGCCGTCATGGCCACGCTTGGCACGGGCGAGCAGATTTGGAACTCCGCCTGCACCGAGCCGGGCGCTGGCTCCGACGTGAGCTCGCTCACCACGAATTATAAGCGCGAGAACGGCAAGATCTACCTCAACGGCACGAAAACCTTCATCACCTCGTCTGCTGGCGTGAAGTATCTCGTCATCATGGCGAAAAATGCCGACGACCCCGAGGTGTTCACCGAATTCTTCGTCGACATGTCCAAGCCCGGCGTGAAGTTGGGGCCCCTGCCGAAGCTCGGTCTGCGCATGGATAGCTGCTGCGAGGTCTACCTCGACAACGTCGAGCTTGAAGAGTCCGACATCTTCGGCAAAGAGGGCAATGGCTTCAACCGCGGCGTATCCGACTTCAACTTCGAGCGCTGGCTTGTGGGCGCCTGCGACTACGGCACCGCCATCTGCGCGTTCGAGGATGCCATGGCGCATGCGAACACCCGCATCGCCTTCGGCAAGCCCATCAGCCGCTTCCAGCTCAACCAGCTCAAGATCGCCGAGATGTGCATCAAGCTGACCAACATGAAGAACATGCTCTACGAGGCTGCATGGAACGCCGATAACGACGGCGGCAACTTCGATGCCGCTGCGGCCGCGATGTGCAAGTACTACTGCGCGAACGCCTCCTTCAAGGTGGTCGACGATGCCATGCAGGTGATGGGCGGCGTGGCTGTGGCAGGCGAGCACCGCATTCAGCGCATTTGGCGCGATCTCCGCGTCGATCGCGTTTCCGGCGGCACCGACGAGATGATGATCCTCGCCACCTCTAAGGGCGCCTCCATCAAGTACAAGCAGAAGTAGCCGGTCCGCACGACCGCGGGGGGGGGGCGATGCCCCCCCCGCATCGAAGACACTAATGTGAACAAGGAGGACACCACCATGGCACTTCCCACTGAAAAGCCGTCCTACGGCCCCCTCGACGGCGTCAAGGTTGTCTACGCAGCGGTGGAGCTGGCGTGCCCGAAGGCAGCCGACCTCATGGCCGACTGGGGCGCCGACGTCGTCTGGCTCGAGAACACGGGCGCGGGCGACACGATCCGCGACACTCCGTACGTGAAGCAGGCAGAGCGCCGCAACCAGCGCTCCGTCGCCCTGAACTACTTCTCCGAAGAGGGCAAGAAGGTCTTCTTCGACCTCGTGCGCGACGCCGACATCTTCATGGAGGCCTCCAAGGGCGGTACCTGGGCCCGCAAGGGCATCACCGATGACGTGCTGTGGGAGATCAACCCCAAAATGGTCATCGTGCACGTCTCCGGCTTCGGCCAGGAGGGCGACCCCAAGATGGTCAAGCGCGCCGCCTACGACCTGACGGTCATGGCCTACTCCGGCATCATCATGCAGAACGGCACGGAGGAGCAGCCCATGCTTCCCGGACCCTATGCCGGCGACTACTTCAACACGCTCATGATCGCCTCCTCGGCACTCGCGGCCCTCTACAAGGCCGAGAAGTCCGGCAAGGGCGAGTCCATCGACCTGGCCATGTACGAGACGCTGCTGGCCATCGGCCAGTACTACCTGGTGGACTACCTCAACGAGGGCATCAAGTGGCCCCGTCCCGGCGCCCGCAACCAAAACCTCTGCGGCATAGGCGAGTTCAAGTGCAAGGACGGCTTTTTGGGCGTGTGCCTGTACGGCGTCGACCAGAACAAGTACTTCCTCGAGACGATCGGCCTGGGGCACCTCTGGGGCACCGAGGACATCCCCGAGGACACGAGCGGGCTGTGGCTGTCCAACCCTCACGCCGACGAGATTCAGAAGGCGTTCGAGGACTACTGCCTGGCCAACTCCAAGTACGACATCGAAGAGGACTTCGCGGCGCATCGCATCGCCGCCCAGGTGGTCAACGACATGGAGGATCTCGTCGAGGAGGAGCACCTCAAGCTCCGCAACACGTGGGTGGACTGGGAGACGGCCGACGGCGAGACGTTCCACGGCCTTGGCGTGTTCCCGAAGTTTAAGAACAACCCCGGGACGATCTGGCGTCCGATGCCGCA
Organism: Enteroscipio rubneri; assembly: GCF_963929405.1. Lineage (NCBI taxonomy): Bacteria > Bacillati > Actinomycetota > Coriobacteriia > Eggerthellales > Eggerthellaceae > Enteroscipio > Enteroscipio rubneri. Next base: position 552,891 of record NZ_CAWVIN010000001.1, read on the forward strand.
TCAGGGCGGCGACACCGTCGACGTCATGACGAAGCTGGGCTACAGCAAAGAGCAGATCGACGAGCTGGCCGCAGCCGGCGTCGTCAAAGTGGGCGAGTAGCGCTGATGCGCGCCGAGGGGTGAACCTCTCGGCGCATTCGGATGCGCGGCCTCGAGCAGAAGCGGGCGCCGCGCATCCGGATCTGACGACAAGAAGGGTGAGTCGAGTGACGGACATCGTGGGAAACGAAACGGTGCGCAGTCTCTGGGACGGTCTCGTGGCGGCCTGCGGCGACCGTACCTTCCTGAGGTTCCGCAACCGCGCCGACGAGACGCGCGCCTTTACGTACCGCGCCTTCAACGAGGAGATCAATCGGGCTGCCAACGTGTTCTTGTCGCTCGGCGTCAAGCATGGCGAGCGCGTGGCCGTGCAGCTGTGCACGTGCCCTGAGTTCATGATCGCGCTCTTCGGGCTTGCGAAGATCGGCGCGGTCATGGTGCCGATGAACGACCAATACCTCGCTGAAGAGGCGGACTACGTGCTTGAAAAGACGGACGCCACCTGCGCAGTCATCGAGCCGAAGTTCCTTGGGCTCTACTGCGGACTGCGCGACGAGGCTGGGCGCCTGCCCAAGGGGCTCTTCGTTGCGCGCATGAACGAAGAAGACGTCGAGGGTGCGGATGCGGCGCGTGAGGCGCTGGCTTCCGATCCGCTGCTGCGCGATTTCACGGCGCTGCGCGCACGGGCTGCCGTCGAGCTGGCCGAGTGCTGTGCGCTTTCTTCAGACGATCCTGCGGAGATCATCTTCACGTCTGGCACCACCTCGCGTCCGAAGGGTGTCGTACTCACGCATGCGAATATCCTATTCAGCGGTTTGTATGCAGATTGGGAGGTTTCGCTCACGCGTGACGATCGACTGCTCACCACGATGCCGGCCTGTCACTCGAACTTTCAGATGGCGGCACTTATGCCCGTGCTCACCGCTGGTGCCGAGCTTATCGTGATCGAGAAATACAGCGCGAGCCGCTTCTGGTCGCAGATACGCGAGTTCAGGGCTACGGTCACGCAGTGCGTTGCCATGATGCTGCGTACGCTCATGCTGCAACCCGAAGACGCGCTTGAGCGCGATCACGAGCTGCGCGAGATCCTCTATTTCTTGCCGGTGACGACGGAGGAAAAGGAGGCGTTCGAGCGTCGCTTCGGCGTGCGCATCATGAATACCTACGGCTCGACCGAAACCATCGGCTGGGTGCTCACCGATCCGCCCACAGGCCCGCGGCGTTGGCCGAGCGTGGGCCGCGTGGGGCTTGGGTACCAGGCGCGTATCGTGGCCGACGACGGCGCTGAGGCACCCGTCGGCGAAGTGGGGGAGATCCAGGTCAAAGGCATACCTGGTCGCACGGTAATGAAGGAGTATTTCGGCAACCCCGAAGCTACGGCCCAGGCGTTCACCCCCGATGGGTGGCTGCGCACCGGCGATAAAGGCTATGTCGACGAAAGCGGCTGGTTCTTTTTCGTCGACCGCAAGGCCAACATGATCAAGCGAGCGGGCGAGAACATTTCCGCCGGCGAGGTGGAGCAGGTACTCGAATGTCATCCGGCCATCGCTGAAGCGGCGGTGATCGGCGTGCTCGACCCCATCCGCGATCAGGCCGTCAAGGCGTTCGTGCGACTCGAATCCGGTGCGCGTCTGACCGAGGAGGAGGTGCGCGCGCACTGCGAGGAGCGCTTGGCCGCATTCAAGGTGCCCTCGATCATCGAGTTCGTGGAAGATTTTCCACGGACGTGCTCCATGAAGATCGAGAAGAAGCTACTTCGGTAACCCACCTGACGACTAGGCTGGGCCGGACGGGCCGTGCCCAGTCGCTCGAGCAGCACTCGCTTCGCTGCTGAACTCGCTTGATGGGCACCGCCCGTCCGGCCCAGCCTAGTCGTCGCGCGAGGTGACAACATCTTCGGTTGCTCAGAAGCCCTTTTTTGGAGGGCTTGGGAGATTAAGGAGAAAGCATATGGCTATCAGCACTGAGATCGTGGGCAGGGAGTTCGGGCCGTTCGTGCGGGAATACACGTTCAAAGACCTGGAGATATGCGCGCTCGGCTGCAATGCCGGCTACGACGGCTGGACCGACCTCGAGTATGTGAACGAGCACGACGCGGCGAACCCCGATTTGAAGGTGTTGCCCATCTTCGGCGTGCCGCTGACGGTGCACGAGGAGATGACGCGCACGCTCGATTACGGTTACAACTACGACGGCTCGCTCCACTACGGCTTCGAGATCCGCCTGCATGCGCCTTTCAAGATGAGCGACCGCGTGGAGACGTTTGTCACGCAGGACGCGCTCTACGACCGCGGTGAGGGCCGCGGGTGCTTGTCGAAGCAGACAGGGCGCTCCTATTCCTCCGATGGAACGCTTCTGTGCGAGACCGAGACCTGGGACGTGTGCATCTACGATGGCGGTTGGGGAGGCCCCAAGCCGCCGAAGGACATCGTCGAGATGCCCGACCGCGCGCCCGATGCCGTCGTAGTCGAGACGATGCCTCTTAACATGCCGCTGATCTATCGTATAATGGGAGACTGGCATCAGCAGCACATCGACTTCGCCTACACTGAGCAGACGGGGCTTTCGCGCCCCATCGCTCACGGTGTGAGCTTGGGCGGCTTCGCGATGCGCCACATCGTCAGCTCGTTCTTCCCGGGCGAGCCCGAGCGCATGACCCGCTTCAAGACCCGCATCACCTCGCCGGTGCTGCCGGGCACCGCGTTGCAGACCCGCATGTGGAAGGTCGGCGACAACGAGATCCGCTTCCAACTTGTGGATGCCGACGCCGACGAGACCGGCGCGAAGCCTCATTTGAACTTCGGCATCTGCGAATGGAAGCAAGCAGGTTGACCGGGCGAGGTCCACGCTTCGGGGAGCCGTGGCGACGGAGGCTTGCAAGACCATCCATTCGCCTCCAATGATCGTGCGGTCTTCGTCGCTGCGGCTCCCCGAAGCAGCCTCCTGCGATCGACGCAGGCGGCTTTTTTGCGCAGAAGGAGACAAGAGCATGAGCAGTGTGAAGCATATGACGCAGGTGACCAGCTCTCCGACGGCCGAGGCGGCCGGCAACGCAAAGCAGATCGGCGAGAGCGTTGTCCGAAAGGTCAAGCATACGGCGAAGCGCACCATCGACGATGTGGCCATGACGCCGTTCTTGCGCAAGATCACGTTCTTCTCGAGCGGCGGGTCGTTCCTCGACGGCTACGTGCTCTCGCTCATCGGCGTAGCGCTCACGCAGATCACACCCCTGTTCGACCTCACCGAGATGTGGACGGCCGCCATCGGCGCGTCCGTACTCGTCGGCATCTTCGTGGGCACCATCCTGGGCGGCTACCTGACCGACCGCATCGGCCGACGCAAGATGTTCATCATCGATGTGGTGGCCATCGGTTTGTTCTCGCTGCTGTCCGTGCTCGCGAGCGATCCGCTCCAGCTCGTGACGGCGCGCTTTTTCATTGGCATGTTCGTGGGCGCCGACTATCCTATCGCCACGTCACTCATCGCCGAGTTCACGCCCAAGAAGCACCGCTCCATCTCCATGGGCATGGTGTCGGCGGCGTGGTATTTGGGAGCCACCGTTGCGGCGGTCGTAGGCTACTTCCTCTACAGCGTGCCCAACGGATGGCAGTGGATGCTCGGCAGTGCCGTCATCCCCTGCATCATCCTCCTGATCGGTCGGCACGACATTCCCGAGTCGCCCATGTGGCTGGCCCAGAAGGGCCGCCGCGAAGAGGCGGACGCCATCGTGCACCGGGTGTTCGGCGACGATGTGGAGCTGGAGATGGAGGACCCGGGCGAGAAGACGAAACTGTCGAAGGTGTTCAAGGGCGGGTACTTCAAGCGCATCATCTTCCTAGGGATACTCACGCTGTGCCAGGTGGTGCCCATGTACGCCATCTACACGTTCGGCCCCGACATCATGAGCGCCTTCGGGCTGGGCGAAGGCCATGAGGCCATTCTGGGAGAAAGCGCCGTTAGCCTATTCTTCCTTATCGGTTCGATCCCTGCCATGTTCTGGCTGAATTCCATGGGACGCCGCCCGCTGCTCATCCGCTCGCTTGCTCTAATGGCGGCGGGCTTGGTCGTACTGGGGCTGTTCCCGGATGCGCCCATCCTCGTAGTCATCCTGGCTTTTGGGCTGTATGCATTCTTCAGCGGCGGCCCCGGCATTCTGCAGTGGCTTTATCCCAACGAGTTGTTTCCCACGGAAGTGCGTGCAAGCGCCGTGGGTATCGCCATCTCAATTTCGCGTATCGGCACCATCGTATCGACGTACGGCACCCCCATCTTCTTGGCGACGTTCGGCATTGGCCCGACCATGCTCGTGGCGGCCGGACTCGTGATCCTCGGACTTGTGCTGTCGATTTTCATGGCGCCTGAGACCAAGGGTAAATCACTTTTGGAGACGAGCGCGCTCGACGCTGACGACATGAGCCGTCGCGGGGCGTAACAGTTGCGGCTCGCAGCATCTGCGACTCCGGATAAGAGGAGTCGCAGATGCTGTGGTCATATCGCCGTGTTTCGATGATGCCTGCGCTCCGCATGCATCGCTCGGCCGTCGCCAAGCGATCGGCTCGCGTCGGCATACGGCCGGATATCGATGCGAGCACGGTGCTCGATGTGCCTCGCGACGGGGATCTGGCATGCAAAAACCCCGAGCCTTGGAGACTCGGGGTTTTTGCATGGGCGAATCGGCGAGGCTTTGGAGCGATGGACGAGAGGCGGCTCGCCGAGAAGGAGCTGTGCGAGAGCGGTTACTTGCCCTGCCAGTTCGGCGTGCGTTTCTCGACGAAGGCGGCCGGCCCCTCGATGCCGTCGGCGGTCTTCTCGAGGAAACGGTAGGCGGCATCGGAGTAGCGCATGGCGTCCTCTTCGGACATCTGGTCGGCGGCGTGCACGATGTACTTCGTCCACTTCAGGGCCAGAGGCGCGTTCTTCAGGCACTCCTCGGCCAGCTCGATGGCCTTGTCCATGACTTCTTCGGCCGGCACGACGTAGTTGATCAGGCCGAGCGCCTTCGCCTCGGGAGCCTTGATCTTCTTGCCGGTGAGCAGGAGCTCCATGCAGTCCTTGCGGTTGATGTCGCGGGCGAGGCGCACGAGGCCGCCCGTGGAGGCGATGATGCCGAGGCCCACCTCGGTGCAGCCGAACTTGGCGTTCTCGTTGGCAACCACCATGTCGCAGGACAGAGCGATCTCCATGCCGCCGCCGGCCGCGGAGCCGTTGCAGGCGCAGATGACGGGCTTGGAGCATAGGCGCGCGGTCAGGCCGCCGAAGCCGTGCTCGGTCACGGTCTGGCACTCGCCGCCTTCTGAGAGCTCGGAGAGATCCTCGCCGGCGCAGAACACCTTGCCGGTGCCGGTGACGATGATCGCGCGCACCGCGGGATCAAGCTCGGCGTTGTTCATGATGTTCTCCATGGCCTTGGAGGTGACGCCGTTAAGGGCGTTCGCCACGTCGGGTCGGTTGATGCGCATGATCAGCAGGCCGTCCTCGCGAAGTTCGGATACGACCGTCTCGGTTCCGTAGTAATCTGCCATTGCTCCTCCTTGGGTTGTAGCGATTTCCTTCCAGGTGCCGAGCGACGCGGTGTCAGGTGGTCGGTGCAGCTCGATGTCCGTGTTTCCGTGCACGCTCGAAGAACTGGCTTGTATGATAGGAAACGTCGGCTTTGGCGGCATCGCTAGCGGGGTGGTAATTCGCCGATACCTAAAAAACCGTGCATCGCAAGAAAAGCAGTAGCGGGCATGCGGGGCGCGTTTGGCGCTGCACGAGGGTTCTCTTCGGGTACCGTGAAGCTCGAATGCGTTTGCGCGGATATGTGAAAGCGCGGTGATACTATCGTCAAAATATAAGTAATAAAGGATTCGTGGCGGTTTTGCGATAGCAAAAAGATGGACGAATGATTCATACTGTCCGGGAATCGGACCTCTATTGTTCCGTTCACCGAGACTGGTGGCTGGTTGCCGACCAGGACGCGGGCCTCTCGTCCGCAAAGAGCCCCGCCATCTTAAAGTAAGCAAGGCTATCGACGCCTCTTGCCGAACGTGGCGGTACGAATGATCGCTTTCGCATCAGTCGTGCGATATTGAAGAGGACGAGGGCGCCGCGAAGCTTGATCGGCGCGAAGATGGTTCGGTGGGAATATGGAGTATGCTCTTCCTGCTCTAGCGGTTGAGATGCAAAACGCGATAGAATAGCCGCAGTCTAGGGGAGGGCCGGGGAGGTCCCGAACGGCCCACGAGGGACGCAGTTTCGAGAAAGGATGAGAGAATGGCTGATTTCGACGCGATCGTCGTCGGCTCGGGGTGCGCCGGCTCGGTCGCGGCCTACGAGCTGGCCAAGGCGGGCAAGGCGGTGCTCGTCGTTGAGCGCGGCAACTATGCCGGCGCCAAGAACATGACGGGTGGGCGCATCTACGCACACTCGCTCAAAAAGGTGTTTCCCGATTTCGAGCAGAATGCGCCTATCGAGCGGAGGATCGTCCACGAGCGCATCTCCATGATGTCGCCGGACGCGAACTTTACCGTCGATTTCACCTCCGACGAGATGGGCAAGGAGGGTCAGGACTCCTATGCGGTTCTGCGCGGTTCCTTCGATCAGTGGCTTGCCGAGCAGGCGGAGAACGAAGGCGCCGAATACATCTACGGCATCGCCATCGAGGAGCTTCTGAAAGACGACTCCGGTAAGGTCGTCGGCGTGAAGGCCGGCGAGGACGAGATCACCGCCGAAGTCGTACTTCTGTGCGACGGCGTGAACTCGCTGCTGACCGATCAGGCCGTCGGCGCCAAGCGCCCGCCAGCGCATGCGCTGGCGGTGGGCGTGAAGCAGACCATCGAGCTTCCCGCGAACGTCATCACCGACCGCGTGCTGGCTGGCAGCGACGACGAGGGCGCGGCGTGGCTGTTCGCCGGCGACTGCACCAAGGGCACGTTCGGCGGCGGGTTCATGTACACGAACAAAGAGTCCATCTCCCTCGGCGTGGTTGCCGGCATCGAGGCTACGGCCAACCACGGCAAAGCTCCGGTGTACCAGATGCTCGAGGACCTGAAGAACCATCCGGCGGTTGCCCCGCTCATCAAGGGCGGCAAGGTTGTGGAGCACTCGGGACATATGGTGCCCGAGGGCGGCATCAACATCATGCCCGAGGTCGTCGGCGATGGCGTCCTCCTGGCGGGCGACTGCGCCATGATGTGCATCAATCTTGGCTATATGGTGCGCGGCATGGACTTCGCCGTGGCGGCGGGCCAGATGGCCGGCCAATGCGCCGCGAAGGCCATCGATGCGGGCGACACCTCGAAGGCGGGCCTGGCCCCCTACAAGACGGCGCTCGAGAACTCCTTCGTACTGAAGGACCTCAAGCAGTTCAAGGCCGTTCCGGACTTCATGGAGAATTTCGAGCGCATGTTCTGCGGCTACCCGGAGATGATTCGCGACGCGATGAACACGATGTTCATCGTCGACGGCACGCCCGTCCAGCCCATGAAGAAGTCCATGATGCCCATCGTCAAGCAGGTTGGAATCATGAACCTGCTCAAGGACGTGAGAGGAGCGATGAAGGCGCTATGAGCGATATGAAGATCACGGTGAACGTCGACGAGTATCTGGCGATCAACAAGTACGAGGTCGACGAGTCCAACGCGCATATCGAGCTCGTCGACGATCCGTCCGATGCCGAGTTCGACAAGCTGATTCGCGTGTGCCCCGCCGCGCTGTACAAGCGTGACGACGAGGGAGCCAAGACGTTCGACTACGCCGGGTGCCTGGAATGCGGTACCTGCCGCATTGCCTGCGGCGACACCATTATCAAGAAGTGGGAGTACCCGCAGCCTACGATGGGCGTAGAGTACCGCTTCGGCTAGGAGCGCTCTTCGCTACGATAGGCGCTTCGGCGTTCGCGGACGCTGGTTGCTGACAACGGCCCGAAACCCTCCTGAGGGGTTCGGGCCGTCGCTTGCGCATGGATAGTTCCCCGTGGTCCGCGCGAGCCTCATTTGCGGTCGGCGTCGGAAGACGGGAAAGGCGATGGCGTCGTCCCCGTTTTTGAAAGCAAGCGCAAAGACAGGTGTATCCGGAGCGGGTCGAAGCCTTTCTCGGCCAGGTCCTCAAGGTCGATGCCGCTTATAGCCTTGATGCGCTTCAAGCGGTATGCGAGCGTATTGCGATGGATGAAAAGCGCTTCGGCTGTGCGTACGGCGCTGCAACCATGCTCGAGATAGGCGAGTGCCGTTGGCACATAGTCTGCCCCATCGCGCGCATCGAAGAGCGCGAGTTCGACGATGCTGCGATCAAGCAGCTGGTGCACGCCGTCGTCGAGCGCGAGCCGCTCGGCAGCGTCCTCGAACCAGCAGTCGTCATAAAAGCAGGTTCGCGATATGCCGAACCTGCCCGCATAGGCTCCTTTGTCGGCATGTCGATAGGCGAATGCGGCTTGATCAGCCGCCGTGCGCACGAGCGAGAAATCCATGAAAAGCGATGAAAACCCCGCAAGAAATCGCGGCTCCGTATCGGGGGCGGCATCGCAGCGGGCGTGGCGATCGTGCATAACGCTCAAAGGATAGTCGTCGTTGCGCGCGATCATCAGGTGGGATGCTCCCTCCTGGTAGAAGCGTGCCAACGGATAGCGCCTGGAGATACGTCGCAGTGTCTGCGCGCTCTGCGCTTCATCCTCCTCGTCTGCCCCGCTGAAACACGCCACAAAATAGGAGTCGTCTACCTTCCACCCCAGCTCAGCCAGTCCGCATTCGAGTGCGCGCGGTCGCACGGCCGATCCGGCGAGCAGGTCGCGCAGCGGGCCGAGGGACGCTTCCGCGATTTGGGGATAGGTCTTTCGGGGAAGAATCATGTTGAGCATATCGCCGAACCGGTCGGCGAGGGCCAGATCGGCGGGTGTGAACGGGGCGTTCACATCAACCAGCTCGAAGCAGCCGTGATACGCATCGCCGCACACGAGGTTGCGTACGAGATAGGTGCGACCATCGTCCATCGCATTGGGGACGAGATAGGCGTCTCGCCTTCCGAATGCGTTTCCCGAACATGCCGCCCATGCCTCCGCGTAGAGCTCGGAAGGGCACATGCCGGTTTCGATTGCGGGGGTCCACAGCCGGTCGTGAAAGCCTTCAGGAATCGTCCCGGCCGTCAGAACGAAGTAGAGTGCTCCGTCGGAAAGCATGATCGGGTTCGAGAACATGGTCGCTGCGACGTCGAACACCTCCTGCAGCGGGGCGTCGCGGGCCATTGCTGCAAGGATGCCTTCCGCCCAACCGTCAAGGCGCATACGGTACTCAAGGAGGCGTCCGAGCAGTTCATGAGGGGACGGAAGCCCCTCTGCAGCCGGTACGAAGATCGCGTTCAAACCTTCTAAGCTCAGATGGTTCGCATCGGCATCGTATCCGAGCACGACGAACGATCCGAAGTGCGCGATGTCGTGTTTCTGCTGCATGCACGTGCAGATATCGGCGATGAAAAGGGTTCCAGGGCGCGGTCTGCTTGCGGGCGAGAACACTTCGATACGGTCGAGGTCGAGCGCCGAGTGCGACGCGAACCGGGCAATGGGGTGCAGATCGGCGAGCTCTGCATAGACGAGATCGAGATTGAAGTCCATAGCACTCCTTGGCGGCGGAACGGTTCGATGCCCTGACGAGGCTTCTCTGATAATCGGCTGGTTTGAGAAGCCGATCGGCACGGCCTTATCAACGGGTGAGCAACGGCGGGCCTTCCAATCGGCGACGTCCGGTCATTCTATCAGGTATGAGTCCGAGCTTTGTTCAGAATGCACAAAGCATCATGCTCATATTTGGTTCGAGAAGACGATGACGGCGCCGCGTGTGCTGGCTAGACTTAGCGGCCGGAACGCCTCTCGGCGCACCTGCGGCGGGAAGAAGCGAACGAGCAAACGAACGTGGAACGAGAGCGAAGGAGCACGGCATGGAGCTGACGAGACGTGGCTTCCTGAAAGAGTCGCTTGCGGCGTGCGGCATGGGCGCGGCGGCAAGCATGGTGATGCCGTACGGATGGTTGGCGCCTGCAGCAGCGCATGCAGCCGTTGGCCCTGTGGGCGCGACGAGCGCTGATGGGGGCGAGGAACGTATCGCCTGCACGTACCATCAGGAGCATTGCGGCGGGATGTGCCCGCTCAAGTGCACGGTCCGGAACGGGCGCCTGGTGAAGGTGGAGCCGAACGACTGCGTGGACGACCGTTACGAGACCATTTGCCTCAAGGGCATAGCCGAAGTGGAGCACGTCTACGGAGCCGGGCGCGTGCAGGTGCCGCTCAAACGCTCCGGCGAGCGCGGGTCGAATGAGTTCGTGCAGGTGAGCTGGGATGAAGCACTTGATGATATCGTGACGCGCATTCAGGGCATCCAAGAGACGCACGGCAATGATGCCGTGATGGTCACGGCATCAAGTGAGGCGAACTTTCCGTTTCTGGCCGCCATGCTCGGCGCCCAGACGGGCGGTAACACAGGTATCGACGTGGGTACCGGAAACGGACTTGATCCTGCCATCGGGTTTGGCGGAGGCTATGCCATGGCGACCGCCGAAGCGCGCGATTGGGTGAATGCGCGTCTCGTGCTGACCGTCGGCAGCAATTTCTGCGAATCCAGCTTGCCTCAGGTGCGTTTGTTCTTCGAGGCGAAGGAGGCCGGGGCGAATATGATCGTCGTCGACCCGCATTTCTCCACCACGGCGTCGAAGGCCGATGAGTGGGTGCCCATCGAGACGGGCACCGACGCGGCGTTGTTTCTGGCCATGGCGCACGTCATCCTGAATGAGGGCCTGGGCGACGCGGTGTTCATGGCGGCGCATACGTCGCTGCCCTTCTTGGTGGACGTCAGGACGGGATCGCTCCTGCGCGAGCATGTGGCGGATCCTGCGGCGGAGGAGCCCGAGACGGGTGTGCAGAACCCGTTTCTTGTGATCGGGTCGGATGGAGCGCCGGTTCCCTATGATCGCGCCGGCGTCGAGCCGGCTCTTTCCGGCACGACGAAGGTGGGTGAAGCGCAGGCGCGCACAGTCTACGACCTGCTTGTCGAGAGCCTGTCCTCCTGCACGCCCGCCTGGGGCGCCGATATCACCGGTGTTGTCGAGGAGAAGATCGTCGAGCTTGCACGGCTTTATGCACAGGGCCCGTCCACTATTGCTTTGGGATGGGGTGGCAACGACAAGCTGTCCAACGCCGATATAGCCGGGCATGCGGCCGCCGTGCTCGCTGGCATTACCGGCAACATCGCCAAACCCGGTGCGAACATTGGCGTGTTCGTGGGTGGCTGCTGGAATGGTCGCTCGACCACGCTCGGAGCGTGGGAGCTGCCTGAGGGCATGGAGCCGTCCGAGGACGAGATGGCCGCCTACGACATGCGTGAGAAGCTCAACAACGTGCGCGCCTACATCTGCTGCGGCGATTTTATGGCGCAGCACTTCGCGCACATGGCAAAGACCGAGGACTGGGCGCGTTCGCTCGATCTCATCGTGTCCATCGACCCGTACTTTACCGAGGGTGCGAAGTGGGCCGACTACGTGTTGCCGGCTACGACGCGCTTCGAATTGGACGCCGAGGTGGGCAATGCCAAAGTGGGCTACAACCAGCTTGTGCTACAGAACAAGGTGATCGACCCGCTATTCGAGGCCAAAACCGATTTCTGGATTCAGAAGGAGTTTGCGCGCAGGCTGGGCGTTGAGGATGCGCTCCCGTCGGACTCGGTCGAGCTCGTTGAGACTCTCATTTCCGGGGCTGAGGATCCTGAGATTGGCTCTCTCACCATCGGGCAGATTAATAAGAATCATGGAGCCTGGCCTCTGCCCGGCATCGACGAGCCGCGTCAAGAGTTCGCCGATCTCGTATTCGCCACGAGCTCGGGACGACTTGACCTCTACTACGAGAATCTCGTTTCCTTCGGGCAGGCGCTGCCCGCATGGGAGCCGCCTGTTGAAGCATGGCGGGACAATCCAAAGCGCGCCGACTTTCCGTTGCAGCTGGCGAATGTGCGCACGCGGTTCCATATTCACAATCAGTTCAACGATGCGCGGTGGATTCAGCAGTATTTCGAGCCAACGCTTGATGCGAATCCCGCCGATCTCGAGGCGCGAGGCCTAGCTACAGGGGATGTCGCAGAGGTGTTCAACGATCGGGGCAGCTTTGAGGTGCGCGTACAGGGCAATCCTTCCATTCGGCCCGGCTCGGCGCGTCTGTGCGAGGGCGCGACGGCCGACTATCTTGCGAGGGGCAACATGCAATCCGTTACGAACGATACGATGATCGAGCGTGGCTCGGAGCTTCTGTGCGGCCCGGTCATTCCATTCTCGGACACCCTTGTGGAACTCAGGAAAGCGTAAGGAGGCAGCCATGACCAAGCTTGCCATCGCGATCGATCTTGACCGCTGCGTGGGATGCCACACCTGCGCGAACGCCTGCAAGATGCAAAACAATGTACCCATGGGGATGCTTTGGAACAGGATTCTCACGAAGGATTGCGACGTCATCGACGGAGCGGTGGGGGAGTACCCTGCGCTCGCCCGCACCTATCTGCCGGTACAGTGCCAGCATTGCGCGAATGCGCCGTGCCAGAAGGCGTGCCCGACTGGCGCCACGTACAAGGACGAGAAAGGCCGAGTCGAGGTGGATTACGACAAGTGCATCGGCTGTCGTATGTGCATGGCGGCGTGCCCCTACAATGCGCGCGTGTTTAACTGGGACGACCCGGTGCGCGAGCCTGGTTTCGACTATGGCGACGCTCGCGTTCCTGTCCGTGCAAAGGGCGTGGTGGAGAAGTGCACGCTATGCAAGGAGCGAACCGATGGCGACGAGGTTCCCCTGTGCGTGCGCGTGTGTCCAGCGCGCGCCCGCATCTTCGGTGATTTGGACGATCCCGACAGCGAGATATCCCGGGCTGCACTTCGTTCGGGCGCGCATCATCTTCTCGAAGAAAAGGGTTCTCGGCCCCAGATCTTCTACATCGGTTAGGAGAGATCATGAGTCTGACAAGGCCTTACAAAATCACTATCGCCGTTTTGGCCGTGCTCGTCGCACTCGGTATGGGCGCCTACATCTTCCAGCTTGTTGGAGGCCTGGGCGTCACCGGCATGTCGAACGGCACGTCGTGGGGGCTCTACATCGCGGGCTTCATGTTTCTCGAAGGACTTGGCGCCGGCGCGCTTGCCATAGCTTCAGGTGTGACGGTGTTCCGCGCTTCGGCATATCGTGCGGCGGTGCTCCCGGCCGTCATCATATCCGTCGTGTGCATGCTGCTGGCCGGGGCCCTCGTACTCATCGACCTGGGCGGTGTCGTCCGTATAGCGAACATGATGCTCTCGTTCAACCCTGCTTCTCCGTTGTTCTGGGATGTCTGTCTGGTCAGCTGCTTTCTCGTGGTGGGCGTGGTGTTTTTGTACCTGCTGACGTCCAAACGCGGCACTGCGGCCAGCCAGATGGCGACGGCGCGCATCGCTCTGCCTATTGCGGTGCTCGTGCCTTCCGTCACGGCGTGGCTTTTCGGATTGCAGATCGCTCGTGAGGGGTGGTACTCGTCGATCATGGCCCCTCTGTTTGTCGCATCGGCGCTCGACTCGGGCTTGGCGTTGCTCGTGCTCGCACTTATCTGGTTGAACCGCAACCGCGTGCGGGCTGGTTCAGAAAGATGCCTCTCGGGTTTGGCCGGGTTGCTCGCCCTGTTCGTTGCTGTCGACGGCTATATGGTTGGCTGCGAGGTGCTGACTATGGCGTACCCGGGTACGGAGGGGGCCGCCGCATTGCTCGCTGAGATGACGTCGGGATCGATGGCGCCGTTTTTCTGGATCGAGGTCATCGTCGGCGTGTTCGCGCCTTGCTTGATTCTTGCGTTTGCGAAGAACCGACGTCGACCGGGCATCGTGGCGCTTGCAAGTGCTGGCGTGCTTGCAGGTGTGTTCTGCAAGCGCATCTGGCTGCTGCTTGGCAGCTTCGTCTATCCCAACGTGGCTGGCGCGCCCGGGCTTATCTCCGGTTCGAGCTCGACGCAGGGCGTCGAAGGCGTGCACGGTTGGACGGTCGTCAGTTCGTATGCTCCGACGCTTCCCGAGGTGCTCATCGTGGCAGGTGTTTTCGCGCTCGGCGTCCTGGCCTTCCTCGTGCTCGCTCAACGATTTTTGGTGGACGATGTCTCATCAGAAGAAGGATTGACGGACAAAGGCATGCTCGCTGTTGAAAGAGAGGACGTCGTTGCGTCCCACGAGCCGATCGAAGCCTCCCTCGATTGCCGTTTCGGGACGGTGCGCGCCGGCGAGCAGGAGCGGTCGCAATGAGCGTGCTCGACGTGCCGTCTGCTCGCATGCAAGCGGATGCCGAGCCGAACGTGGGCGTCTTCGCGTTCGGTCCTTCGGAATGGGAGCTTTTGTCCGAGCGGTTCGCCTTTTTGGGAAACAGCCTGCTCGATCCACCCTCGCGCGATACGGCCCTCGGACTGCACGAGCAGTTTTGGGGCGTTTTCGCAGAGGGGCTCGTCGGCGTCGGCTGTGCGAACGAGCTCATCGTGAGCGGCGTGGATCATGCGCAACGCTTCGCGCGCCGTATGGCTGTCGGAGATGAGGGCGCGCTCGGTCTTGTTCGGATGGAGCATGCGCGTTTGTTCGTCGGCCCTCCGAAGCCGGCCGCTCCTCCTTGGGAGACGTTCTATGCGCAGCCTGGATGCATCGGAGATGCGGGCTTCGGCCGCGCGACGTTCGCTATGCGCTCCATACTGCGGCAGGCAGGCTTGGAGGTGCGGGGCGCAAGCAACCAGTACGCTGACCATATGGGGCTCGAGCTGCTCTACATTGCAACGCTCTGCGATCGATTCGCCTGCGCGCCGCCTTCCGCTGATGAGGTTGCGATGCTGGTTGGCTTTGTGGGGACGCATCCGGGTGCATGGGCGCCGGCGTTCTGCGCGGCCGTGCAGAACGCAGCCCCCGACGGCTACTACCGGTGCATCGCGGAGACGGCTGCAGGACTGTGCCGATGCCTGGCTCGGAATGCCTAGGAGCTTGCGAGGTGCGGATATCGTGCGGCCATCGAGTCTTGTTATGGCGGGGTAAACAAAAAGATCACCGGTATATACCGGTGATCTGGCATTTTATGGCTCCCCGGGTAGGATTCGAACCTACAACCCTCCGGTTAACAGCCGGATGCTCTGCCGTTGAGCTACCGAGGAATCAAGCGCTTCAGTGCGCAAGTGAGAATTATACCCGAACCTCGCCAATACGCAATACCGAAT
Organism: Enteroscipio rubneri; assembly: GCF_963929405.1. Taxonomy (NCBI): domain Bacteria; kingdom Bacillati; phylum Actinomycetota; class Coriobacteriia; order Eggerthellales; family Eggerthellaceae; genus Enteroscipio; species Enteroscipio rubneri. The sequence goes on from NZ_CAWVIN010000001.1 coordinate 568,139, forward strand.
TTTCAGCGAAATGCGCGGGTTGTGGGGCTGATTCGGCGCTGTTTTCCGAACTGCTCCTCCTGCGGTTCGCGCTGCTATGCTTCGGGCGCATCCCCGCGAATCACACGTTCCTTCATGAGCATCTCTTCGTAGTTTTCGATCTTACCGTTCAAACGGTCGAGGCCGGCCTGCATGTCGGCGATGCGCTTCTCCACCAGCTCGCGCTGCTCTTCCAGCAGCGTTTTGCGCGCGGCGGCCGTGTGCTCGCCCTGCTCGAACAGCTGCATGTACTCGATGAGCGCCTCGATGGACACGCCGGCGCCGCGCATGCACTTCACGAATTGCACGCGCGCGCAGTCCTGCTCGCCGTAGTCGCGCACACCGCTTGCGTTGCGCGTGACGCTGGGCAGCAAACCGATGCGCTCATAGTAGCGTAGGGTGTCGGCGCTCAATCCGTACTGTTTGCTCACTTCGGCTATCTTCATAGCGCGTCGCTCCTTTCGTTCGCGTGCTGTGCCTATTGAAGCACATGGAGCGCACTCCAAGTCAAGCGATCGGATGAAAGCGGATCCGCTTCGCAGATAAAGGACGTCGAACGCGCGGATTCGAGCGCGCGTCGGAGGATGAGCATGTCGCGTTCGCGCAATGATAGCACCGCCTTCTGCGCGGAGAACGAGACCGACGGCGCGGAAACCGCAGCCGCGGGAGTAAGCCTGTGGCAAGCGTTTTCCCGCTGCGGCGGCTAGCGGGGCGTGTCGTTCTCCCATGTCATCGAACTTTGGAGCATTCCCACTAAAGAACCTCGTGAAAAACGACCTGGGCTTCACGTTTCTGCCGCGTTTCGCCGTGGCCAGCGAGCTGCGCGCCGGCGAGCTGGTGGAGTTCGAGGCGGGGCTGGGCGAAACCGTCATCACGGCGGCGTGCTGCTGGCACAAGGACAAATGGGCGAGCCCTCTGATAAGCTTGTTTTCCGGGCTCTGCGAAAGCGGGTGGTAGCTTCGGCCGAATATCGGCTATCATAAATGGTCGCGCCGGTGCGGTCGAAAGCCGCTTCGTCGCGCCGCAAACGAGTCGAGGGAAAGCACGCACGCACCATGATCATGCAGCTCGAACATATAGCGAAGTCGTTCGGAGGACGCCAGCTCTTCCACGACGTGACGTTCCGCCTGGAAGAGTATGAGCGCCTGGCGCTCGTGGGTCCCAACGGCGCCGGCAAGACCACCATGCTCAACATCATATCCGGCCAGGAGGACGCCGACGAGGGCCGCGTGCTGTTCGCCAAGGGCGCGCGTGTGGGCTACCTGGAGCAGGAGGCCATCGAGATGGCAGACCAGCCCATCTTCGAGGAGGTCATGTCCTCCCAGGTTGAGGTGCTGGAAGCCGAGCGGCGCCTCTACAAGCTGGAGCACGAGCTGGGCGAGGACCCCACCGAGCAGCAGCTGGCCGCCGCTGGGCGCGCCCGCGACGCCTACGAGGTGCTGGGCGGCTACACCATCGAGGCGAAGGTGCGCAGCGTCATGTTCGGCCTCGGGTTCAAGGAGGACGACCTGCGCCGCTCCACCACGGAGTTCTCGGGCGGCTGGCAGATGCGCATCGCGCTGGCGAAGCTGCTGATCCGCAACCCCGAGGTGCTGCTGCTCGACGAGCCCACGAACCACCTGGACCTGGAGAGCGTGAAGTGGCTCGAAGGGTTCCTGCGCGGCTACGCCGGCACCGTGGTGGTGGTGAGTCACGACCGTGCGTTCATGGACAACATGGTGGACCGTGTGGCCGAGGTGGACAACGGCCAGGTGAACCTGTACAAGGGCAACTACTCGGACTACCTCAAGGCGCGCGAGGAGCGCCTTGAGCGCCTGCGAGCCGAGGCGGCGAAGCAGGCCGAGGAGATCGCCCACATGGAGGCGTTCATCGAGAAATTCCGCTATAAGGCCACGAAGTCCAAGCAGGTGCAGGACCGCGTGAAGAAGCTGGAGAAGATCAAGCGCATTGAGCTTCCCGAGGAGAAGAAGACCGTACACTTCAACTTCAAGCAGCCTCCACGCACCGGCGATGAGGTGGTGCGGGCGCGGGGCCTGGTGAAGCGCTTCGGCAACAAGACGGTGTACGACGACTTCGACTTCACCATGTACCGCGGCGACAAGATAGCGCTCGTAGGGCCCAACGGCGCGGGAAAGTCGACGCTTCTGAAGATGGTGGCCGGCGCGCTTGCGCCCGACGCGGGCACCATCGACTACGGCGTGCACGTGACCAAGACCTACTACGCCCAGCACCAGCTGGAGGAGCTGCACCCCGGCAACACCGTGTTCGAGGAGCTGGACCATGTGGCGCCCGGCTGGACCATCTCCCAGGTGCGCACGCTCCTGGGCGCGTTCCTGTTCACAAGCGATGCGGTGGACAAGCGCGTGAGCGTGCTGTCCGGCGGCGAGAAGAGTCGCCTGGCGCTGGCGAAGATGCTCGTGGCGCCCCGGCCGCTGCTGTGCCTGGACGAGCCCACGAACCACCTGGACATCGCGAGCGCCGATATCCTGGAGCAGGCCCTGCGCGCGTTCGAGGGCACCATCCTGTTCATCACGCACGATCGACATCTCATCCGAGGCGTTGCGAACCGCATCGTGGAAGTGACGCCCGAAAAGGTGACCAACTACGACGGCGACTACGATTACTATCTGTTCAAAAGCGGGCAATTGGACGGTCCTGCGTCCGATGAGCGCTCGCTTGTGGACGAAGTGATGGCGGAGGACGGATCCGGCAAGAAGGGCAACAGCGCAAAGGACGGATCGAGGGCCGCGGGTTCGAAGCTCCGTGGAGCCAAAACCGTCGCGAACGTAGATCGACGCGACTGCTCGGGCCCGGCCGAGGGCGCCGCTGCGAAGCCGGCCGGCCAGTCCGCCGAGCTCACTGCTCCGCGCGAAAGCGCTCCCAAGACCAAGGAGCAGAAGCGCCGCGAGGCCGAGGCTCGCAACCGCGCCTACGCCGCGCTCAAGAATCATCGCAAGCGCATTGCCGAGCTCGACCGTCAGATGGAGCGCGACAACGCGCGCATGGCGGAGCTTTTAGAGCTCATGGCCGACCCGGGCTTCTATATCAATGAGGATGCCTCATCCGATGCCGTCGCCGAGCATGCCAAGCTCAAGCAGCGGCTTGCCTCGGCCGAGGAGGAATGGTTCACATTGACCGAAGAGCTGGAGGCCGAGATGGCGCGCCAGGCTGAGGAGCTGTCGTGAGGGCGGGCGGGTGGACGCCCCGTCGATCGAGCGGTCCTCGCTTCTCTTCGGAACTCGCTTGGCGGGCGTCCACCCACTCGTCCTTCGCTCGGTTTTCGCTGGCTGGTCCTCTCGGCCTCCAGCCCTTCGCCCGCTGCGGAAGGAGCGAACACGCGTGCTGAACATCGTGCTCGTGGAGCCCGAGATACCACAAAATACGGGCAACATCGTGCGGACGTGCGCGTGTGTAGGCGCGCGGCTGCACTTGGTGGAGCCGCTGGGGTTTCGTCTGACGCAGAAGAACCTCGCGCGTGCCGGATGCGACTATTGGGATGAGGCGGATATTGTGCGCTGGCCGTGCGCCGATGCATTTTTCGAGGCTCATGACGTTGACGAGCTGCACCTGTTCACCGGGCAGGCGCGTCGCTCGTTCGCCGAGACGGCGTATGGCGAGGAAGCCTATCTGGTGTTCGGACGCGAAAGTCGAGGGCTTGATCTGCATCTCATCGAGGCACATGCAAGCCGCTGCGTGCGCATTCCCATGCGCGAGGGCCTGCGCAGTCTCAATCTGGGCAACGCCGTGGCGGTGGCCGCGTACGAGGCCCTGCGCCAGCAAGGATGGCCGGGACTTTCGTAGGATCGATGTGATCATGTGCAGGGAGAATGCTCCCGGCTGTCGCATAGCCTCGTCGACGACGAGCTGTCGCATGCGATAGGAATGCCGCCCTAGCCGCCCAGGCCCTCGTTCGCTGCTTTAGCGGGATAAAGCGTTGGCCGGCATAACGAAATGTGTATACTTAATCACATTATCATGAAGCTCGTTCAAGGAGGTCGTCACTATGGCGCGTGTCTACAACTTCTCCGCCGGTCCTGCGGTGCTGCCTGAGGAGGTGCTTGCCCAGGCCGCGTCCGAGATGCTCGACTACCAAGGCTGCGGCATGTCGGTCATGGAGATGTCCCACCGCTCCGCCGCGTTCAAAAGCATCATCGAAGGAGCCGAGCAGGATCTGCGCGACCTCATGGGCATCCCCGACAACTACCGCGTGTTATTTCTGCAGGGCGGCGCGTCCACGCAGTTCGCCGCCATCCCCATGAACCTCATGCAGAACAAAGCGGCCGACTACATCGTGAGCGGCTCCTGGTCGAAGAAGGCCTTCAAGGAGGCCAAGATGTACGGCGACGCGCGCTGCGTGGCCTCCTCCGAGGACGAGAACTTCTCCTACGTGCCCGACGTGCGCGCCCTCGAGCTCTCCGATGACGCCGACTACGTCTACATCTGCCAGAACGAGACCATCTACGGCACCGTGTACCACGAGCTGCCCGACACGAACGGCAAGCCGCTCGTGGCCGACGTGTCGTCGTGCTTCCTCTCCGAGCCCATCGACGTCGAGAGGTACGGCCTCATCTACGGCGGCGTGCAGAAGAACGTCGGACCGGCCGGCGTCACCATCGTCATCGTGCGCGACGACCTCGTCACCGAGGACGTGCTGCCCGGCACGCCCACCATGCTGCGCTACAAGACGATGGCCGACAATGACAGCCTGTACAACACGCCTCCGTGCTACGGGATCTACATCTGCGGGCTCGTGTTCAAGTGGTTGAAGGCCCAAGGCGGCCTCGAGGGCATGCAGAAGCGCAACCGGGAGAAGGCGCAGCTGCTCTACGACTACCTAGATGAGAGCAAGCTCTTCAGCGGCACGGCACGCGTGGAGGACCGCTCCATCATGAACGTGCCGTTCGTCACGGGAAGCGACGAGCTGGACGCGAAGTTCGTCGCCGAGGCGAAGAAGGCCGGCATCGAGAACATCAAGGGCCACCGCAGCGTGGGCGGCATGCGCGCGAGCATCTACAACGCCATGCCCCGCGAGGGCGTGAAGGCGCTCGTGGAGTTCATGGAGAAGTTCGAGGCCGAGAACGCCTAGGCTGCGGCTCGCCGAATCCGATCATGCGCCGGCGCCCTGCGACAATGAGTACGCAGAGCGCCGAGCTGTCGAAGAAAGGAGAGCGGTATGCTCGACGGTCCTGTTTGGATGATCACCGGTGCCAGCCGAGGATTGGGAAGCGAGTTCGCGAAGGTTGCCCTCGAAGGCGGTTGCCGCGTTGCTGCGACCGCTCGTCGGCCCGAAGCGGTGAGCGAAGCGCTTGGAAAACAGGAAGGCCTCGTGGCGGTCGCGCTCGACGTGTGCGACACCGATACAATAGCCGATGCCGTGCAGCGCGTCCTTGACGCGTTCGGCCGTATCGACGTGCTGGTGAACAACGCAGGCTACGGCATCTTCGGCGCGCTCGAGGAGACCACCGATGCGGAAACGCGCGCAATATTCGACACGAACGTGTTCGGCATGATGAACGTGACTCGTGCGGTGCTTCCCGCGATGCGCGCGCAGGGGGCGGGCCGTATCGTCAATATCGGCTCCATGGCCAGCTTCGCCTGTGATCCGGGAGGAGCGCTCTACGATTCGACCAAGTTTGCCGTGGCCGCCGTGAGCGAGGCGTTGGCGCTCGAGATGAAGGGCTTCGGTATCGAGAGCATGGTGGTCGAGCCCGGCATGTTCCGCACGAACTTCTTCGACTCGAGTTCGATCCGTTCGCCCGAGGCGCCTCTCGACGTATACGACGGCACGCCTGCGCGCGGCGCCCAGGAGTTTTGCCTCGGCCACAACCATCGGCAGCACGGCGATCCGCGCAAGGCCGCGCAGCTTGTTTTCGACATCGTCTCGGCCGACGAGCCGCTCCCTTTGTGGCTGCCTGTCGGCAAGGACTCCGTCAAGAAGTTCGAAACGAAGCTCGCCGGCATGATCGACTCCGTCCAACCCTTCAAGGAACGCTGCTGCGACTGCTTCGTCGACAAGTAGCGCGAGCCGTTGTCAGCTGCCTGTCGCCACGACGGGGGCACTTGTGAAGTTTCCCCGGCCGAGTGCATGGGTGCCCGAGGTTGCGATAGACTGGTCAGCATTATGTCTGCAACGTTGCCGTATATCATCATCAGCGTCCTGTGCTTCGTTCCGGCCATCGTGCTGCACGAGGCCAGCCACGGGTTCGCCGCCTACAAGCTGGGCGACCCGACGGCGCAGCGCGCCGGGCGGCTTTCGTTCAATCCGCTCAAGCATGTGGATCCGTTCGGCACCGTCATCATGCCGCTGCTGCTCATCGCCATGAACATGCCGGTCTTCGGCTACGCGAAGCCCGTTCCGTACAATCCAGCCTACTTCGAGGATCCCCGCAAGGGTGACCTTATCGTGGGTTTGGCCGGCCCCGCCGCCAACCTTGCCATGGCTGCGCTGGCGGGCCTGGTCGCATGGGCGCTCTACCTTGTCCTGCCGGTGGCCCAACTCGTACAGCAAAACGAGCTCTTCTATTATTTCTATCTCATGTTCCTGCCAATGTTCGCACTCATCAACCTGTACCTCATGTTCTTCAACCTGCTGCCCATCCCCCCGCTCGATGGCTCGTCGATCTTTGCGTTCTTCCTGCCGCCGAAATACCTGCCGAAGTACTACAAGGTACAGCAGTACGCGCTGCCGGTGTTCCTGGTCGTCGTGCTCCTGCTGCCCTACGTGCTCCACTTCAACCCGATCGGGCTTTATCTCGACGCCACAGCCGGCTCGGTAGCCAACCTGCTGTTCCCGTTCCGCGTCTCGTAGGACCGCCCATGTCGTACAAGGTTCGCATAGACAGCTTCGAAGGGCCGTTCGACCTCCTGCTGTACCTGGTCAGTCGCCAGAAGGTGGACATCGGCGCCATCTCCATTACGCAGATTGCCGATCAGTACCTGGCCGAGGTGTCGCGCATGGACACGCTCGATCTCGATGTGGCGAGCGATTTTTTGCTGGTGGCCTCGACGCTTCTGGAGATCAAAGCCGAGAGTCTGCTGCCGCGCGAGCGCGATGCGGCGGTCGACGAGCTGGAGGAGCTCGCACCGAGCGAGGCGCGCGATATGCTTGTGGAACGGCTCCTTGCGTACAAGCAGTACAAGAACGCCGCGAGCGCGTTGCATATGCGCTTTGTCTCGGAGGGCCGCATGCATGCGCGACCGTTCGGGCCCGACGCGTGCTTTTTGAACCTCATGCCAGACTATCTCAAAGACGTGACGCTGGACGGCCTGGCACTTCTGGCGGCGCGCGCCCTTGCGCGGCGCGACGTGTTCCTTTTGGAATCCGAGCATATCGCCGCGAAGCCCATTCCGGTGGAGGTGCACGTGCGGGCCATTCATCAGCGCATCCGCAACAAGAAGGCGTTGCGCTTTTCGGAGCTCGTGAACGAGCGCACGCCGATCCCCGTCGTGGTGGTGACGTTCTTGGCCATCCTCGAGCTGTACAAGCGCGCGATGGTGAAGATCGAACAAGCCGAGCTGTTCGGCGATATCGACATCCGCTATATCGAGGGGTCTGGCGAGCTGCTGCTCGAGGGGGAGGATGCCCTCACGTCCGTGGAGGAAGGATAGGCTCCCATGTTCCAAGGCTTGCAGGAAAACCAGCTTAAAGGGGCCGTTGAGGCGCTGCTGTTCGTTACCGACGAACCGGTGGGAACCATCGCGCTCGCCGATATGCTGGAAGTGGAGCCGCTCGAGGCAGAGCGCGCACTCGTGGATTTGCGCGAGCAGCTGGCGGAGGAGAACCGCGGCATCCAGCTGCGCGAGGTGGCCGGCGGATGGCGCTTGTACACCCATCCGGTGTACCATGAGCTCATCGAGAAGTACGTGCTGTCATGGGATACGCGCAAGCTCTCGCAGGCGGCTATGGAGACGCTCGCCATCGTGGCATACATGCAACCGGTCACGCGAAGCGGCGTGGCTAGCGTGCGCGGCGTGAACTCGGACAGCTCCATCAACTCGCTCGTGGAAAAAGGACTCGTGCGCGAAGCGGGCGTTGCCGACTCTCCGGGCAATCCCACGCTCTACGCCACGACGCGTGCGTTTTTGGAAAAGTTCGGGCTGCGTTCGACTGTCGATCTGCCCGACCTCGACCAATTCGCGCCTGACGACGATACGCGCACCTTTATCCGAGAGCGTCTTTCTGCGACGCGCGAGGACGTGCGCATCGCCGAGGGCGCGCGCCTGGGCGGAGAGGGAGACGATCCTCTCGACGGCATGGAGTTCGAGCTTGATGATGAAGCCGCGGTCGTGAGCATGGAGACGCCGCGTGAGGAGGCTGCCGCCGATGCAGCTCAGCAGATGCTCGCTGAGGCCATTTCGAGCGGGTTCGGGCTTGTGGAGAAGATCGACTTCGAAGACCTGACGTTCGAGACGGACGATGAGTAACCCCGAGCCTCGCATCGTGCCCATGCGGCTGCAGAAGTTCCTCGCTCGGGCAGGGGTGGCGAGCCGACGCGGGTCGGAGAACCTCATGACGGCCGAACGCGTAACGGTGAACGGGCGGGTGGTGACCGAGCTTGGAAGCAAGGTGGATCCGCTCGTGGACGAGGTGGCCGTAGATGGCAAAGTGGTGCGGCTTGCCGATGGGCCGGTCACGCTCATGCTGCACAAGCCGGCCGGCTTCGTGACCACGATGTCCGATCCGCAGGGGCGTCCTACCGTGGCCGAGCTCGTGCCGACGGAGGCTTGCCCGGGACTTTTTCCGGTGGGCCGGCTCGACGCCGATACGACGGGGCTTCTGCTGTTTTCCACCGACGGAGAGCTGGGAAACGGGCTTTTGCACCCTAAACGCCACGTAGTGAAGCGCTACCTTGCTTGCGTGGAAGGTCGTCCCACGGAGCGCGAACTCGAAGCGCTGCGCCATGGCATCGAACTCGACGATGGACTCGCTCTGCCGGCCGACGCGCGCCTGCTCGAAGGCGGCGCGGCGATGCGCGCAGGCCGCGTGCTCGACGTGCCGCCCGCAGTGCCGCCGCGCTCCTCCCGCGAGTACGCGGATGCGTGCCGGGGGCGCGCTGCAAAGCGCTCGTTTGTGCGCATTTGCCTGCGCGAGGGGAGGAAGCGCCAGGTCAAGCGTATGCTTGGAGCCATCGGGCACCCAGTGGTGGCGCTGCATCGCGACTCGTTCGGGCCGCTCGAGCTGGGGGAGCTTCCTCGGGGCTCCTGGCGCGAGCTCTCGGCCGACGAAGTGGCAGCGCTGCATGCGGCGGCCGAGAGCCGCGATTAATGCTAGAATGATGCCGGATACGTCCGTTCCGGACGCATTCCATAAACGAAACGCATGATCATACGAGAGGGAGAGGTGCCGTACCGCATGGCGTACAAGCAATCAGCGCAGACGGATCGGACGGGTTTCGAGCGCATTGCCGTCGTCGGTTTCGGCCTCGTCGGCGCATCGTTCGCTGCTGCGGTCCGCTCCGTGCATCCGGGCACGAAGATGCTCGCCGTCGACGTCGACGCGCGCACGCTGCAGGAGGCCGTCCAGCGCGGCTGGGCGACGGAGGGCGCGCTGCCCGATGACCCAGTGTTCGAGCGATTCGTGCGCGAAGGCTGCGACCTCGTTGTGCTTGCGGCGCCCGTGGATGCGGTGGAGGGACATCTGAAGCGTCTTGCCGCCTGGGATTTCTGCGGGATTGTCACCGATACGGCATCCACGAAGGCTCGCATTTCCGAGGCAGCTGCAAGGATCCTGCCGCATCCTGAGCACTTCGTGCCCGGCCACCCCATGGCCGGCTCGGAGAAGAACGGTATCGACGGAGCGCGCCCTGATCTGTTCAAAGGCGCGCATTGGATCCTCTGCCCGGATGCGAACACGCCCGCCGAGCATTTTCCGCGCCTGCACGAGCTTGTCACCTCGCTCGGCGCACGCGTCATCGCGCTTCCGCGCGAGGACCACGATGCGGCCGTCGCCGTCGTGAGCCACGTGCCTCACATCATGGCTTCATCGCTCATGCATCTGGCGAGCCGGCATGCCGACGACCAGCAGGCGCTCATGCGCCTGGCCGCCGGCGGCTTCAAGGATTCCACGCGCATCGCGGCCGGCTCTCCCGAGTTGTGGTGCGGCATCGCGTTTGACAATCGCGAGGCTCTGGGAGAAGGGCTGGCTGAGATGCAGGGTATCATCGGCTCGTTCGCAGATGCGCTTGCATCTGACGACCGCGCAGCGCTCACGGCACTCCTGGCCGAAGCCGCCGAGGCTCGCCGGGCGCTGCCTGCGGCGTGGGTGCCCTCCACGGAGCGCCTCTTGGAAGTGCGCATTCCCATGGAGGACCGTCCCGGCGTGGTGGCCGAGGTCACTACCGTCACGAGCTCGGCGGGCTGCAATATCCAATCCATCGAGATCGACCACGTCACCGAGGACAGCGCCGTGCTCAGCCTCGTGCTCACCGATGAGGGCGACGTCGGGCGGCTGTCCGCGCAGCTCATCAATGCAGGTTTCTCAGTTTCGTTCAGCCCGTTGACGGCAAAGGAGCATACTCATGTCGCATGAAGCCATCCATACCGTCGTGAACCCCCTGCCGGCGCCTTTGCACGGTTCTGCTTCGGTGCCCGGCGACAAGTCTATATCGCATCGCGCCGTGCTGTTCGCGGCTATGGCCGAGGGCACCTCGCGGCTTTCGGGCGTGCTCGACTCCGAGGACGTGCGCTCCTCCATCAGGGCCGTGAGCCAGCTCGGTGCCGAAGTGTCGCTTGAGAAGCAACCCGACGGGAGCCTCGCCGGCGGCATCACCGGCTGGGGCTCGCGCGGCCCGAAGCAGCCCGACGGCGCAATCGACTGCGGCAACTCCGGAACCACCGCGCGTCTGCTTATGGGCGTGCTCGCGCCTTGGGACGTGCAGGCGGAGCTTGCGGGCGACGAGTCTCTCACGCGTCGTCCCATGCGCCGCATCACCGCTCCGCTTATGAAGATGGGTGCGCGCTTCTTGCCCGAGGGGCGGGAGACGCTGCCGCTGACGATATGCGGCTCGCCGCGTCTGCGCGCCATCACCTACGACGCACCCATGGCTTCGGCCCAGCTCAAAACTGCTGTGCTTCTGGCCGGCGTCTACGCTGACGGTACGACGACCTTGAACGAGCCTGCTCCCTCCCGCAACCATACCGAGCTCATGCTGCCCGAGTTCGGCGTGACCACCACAGCAGCCGAACGCACGGCCAGCGTGACGGGCCCCGCTCGCCTTACGGCCTGCGAGGTGCGCGTGCCGGGCGATCCGTCCTCAGCTGCCTTCCTCGTGTGCGCCGCCGTGCTCAAGCCCGATAGCTCCATCCAGGTGGAGAACGTGAGCTTGAACACCGCGCGTATCGGTTTCACACGCACACTCGAGCGCATGGGCGCCGAAGTGAGCGTGCGGCACATGGGCGCAGAGGGAAAGGAGCCTTTCGGTCTCATCTCGGCGTGTTACACCTCGAATTTGCATGGCTGCGAAGTGCCTGCCGAGAAGATAGCCGCCATCGTCGACGAAGTGCCCGTACTCGCGCTCGTCGCTGCTCATGCACGAGGGGTAACGGTGTTTCGCGAGGTAGGTGAGCTGCGCGTCAAGGAGACTGATCGCCTGGCCGCCATCGTGGAAGGCCTTGAGGTGCTCGGCGTGGACGCGTGGATCGACGGAAACGATCTGTACGTTGAGGGCCAGCCCGGCCTGCATACGCCCGAAGGGGCTCTGTTCGACTCGAAAATGGATCACCGCCTGGCTATGACATGGGCGCTTGCGGGGCTTTGCGGCACCGCGCCCGTGCAGGTGGCCCACTTCGATTCCGTGAAGATCAGCTACCCCCGGTTTCTCTCCGATATCGAAAGGTTGGCACGATGATCATCGCCATCGACGGCCCAAGCGGGGCCGGCAAATCCACGGTTGCGAAAGCTGTGGCCCGCGAACTGGGCTTCTCGTGTTTGGACACGGGCGCCATGTACCGCGCCGTGGCGTGGCGTGCTCTTGAGGACGGCGTCGCGCTCGATGACGCAGAGACGCTCGGGCGCATCGCGCGCGATTGTGAGATCGCGTTTTTGCACGAATCGAACGACCCAATGCCCAAGGGTGTCACCATCGGAGGCGTCGATGTGAGCTCGGCCATCCGCACGTCTGAGATAGATCGCGCGGTGAGCCCCGTGTCGGCCGTCCCTGCCGTGCGCGCAGCGCTCGTGAAGCAGCAGCAGCGCATCGGGCGCTCGGGCGACTACGTGGTGGAGGGCCGCGACATCGGCACAGTGGTGTTTCCCGAGGCCCCGGTCAAAGTGTTCCTCACCGCGTCGGCCGAGGAGCGCGCGCATCGCCGCGTGCGCCAGAACGTCGACCGGGGCGTGGGCTCCATCGACTACGACGAAGTGCTCGCCGACATCCGCCGTCGCGACGATCATGACTCCTCGCGCGCGGCCTCGCCCCTCAAGCCCGCCGAAGACGCCGTGCGTCTCGACTCCACAGGCCGCTTCATCGAGGATGTGATCGAGGACATCGTGGGGCTTGCACGCGAGAAGGACGCCCGATGAGCCTGCTTGTTCCCTACGAGAAGATGTGGGACATGCCGTTCGGCGGTTCGTCCGACGAGAAGCAGGCGCCCCACTGGTCGGGCAACCTCATCTGGGGCTTTCTTGCCTTCGTGTTCAAGATCTGCTTCCGCTACAAGGTGGAGCACCGCGAGCGCATCCGCGCGTTTTCGGGCAAGAGCGGTCTCGTGGTGGTGGCGAATCACACCTCGTTTTTGGATGTGGCGTTCATGTACCTGGTCACGCGGCCTGGGCAATGGATCCGCTTCATGGGGCGCGAGAGCCTGTTCGGTAACGCGAACGGCCTGGTGGGCCAGATCCTCTCGCGCGTGGGGGCGTTCCCCATCAAGCGCGACTCCGCCGACCGCACCGCCATTAAACGCGCAACGCGCATGTTGAAGAACGGTGAGATCGTGGGGATACTTCCCGAAGGCACGCGCCGCGGCAAGGGAACGAAGACGCCCGAGATCCATTCCGGCGCGGCGTTCATCGCGAAGATGGGGCACGTGCCCATCCTTCCCATGACCGTGCGCAATGCCGAGAATGTGAAGCGCAAGGGCGAGCGGCTGCATTTCCCCAAGATATCCATCGAGTACGGCAACCCGATCCTCGTGGAGGACTTCGACTTTCTCCCGAAGGAGGACCGTCTGGACGGCTGCACGTGGTACGCCATGCGCGAGTGCTTCGCGTTGTCGCTGCGCGTGCCGCGCGGGCAGGTGGACATGCCGGCGCTGTTCCCGGGCGGCAAGGACTTCACGGCATCGTTTGCCGAGCATCCGATCCCCGAACGCACCTCCGAGGAGGTCATGGCGCAGATCGAAGCGAAGAAAGCCGCGAAAGCGAAGGCGGCGAAAGAGACGGCCGCATGAAGGTGATCTTGGCGGAGCATGCGGGAGCCTGTTACGGTGTGCAGCGCGCGCTCGATATGGCCGTCGAGGCCTCTGCGGAAGGGGAGGGCGCATCTACGCTCGGGCCGCTCATCCACAACCCGCAGGTGGTGGCCGACCTTGCCGAGCGCGGCGTCCGCGCGGTGTCGGGACCGGAGGATGTGGAACGCGGCTCGGTGATCATCCGCAGCCATGGCGTCACGCCGGCTGTGCGCCGTATGGTGGAAGAGCGGGGATTGCCGCTCATAGATGCCACCTGTCCGCACGTCGCCCGCGCTCAGAAGGCCGCCGCTGCGCTCGCTCGCCGTTGCGGACGCGTGGTGGTGGTGGGCGAGGAGGGCCATCCGGAGGTTGAAGGCCTCGTCGCGCATGCGCGCGAAGCAGGCGGCGAGGTAGCCGTGGTGGCCGGTCCTGCCGATCTGCCTGATGGGCTTGAGGCGCCGGTGGGCATCGTCGTGCAGACGACGCAGACCCGCGAGGCGCTCGACGCCGTGGTGGCCGCTCTCGTCGCGCGCGGCATCGAACCTGAGGTGAAGAACACCATCTGTTTCGCCACGCGCCAACGCCAGGAATCGGCTGCGGCGCTGGCCGATGCCGTGGACGCCATCGTGGTCATCGGCGGGCGCAACTCGTCGAACACGACGCGCCTCGCCGATATCTGCGCTGCCGCCTGCCCGCGCACGCACCACATCGAGGCCCCCGAGGAAATTGAGCCCGCCTGGTTCGTGGACTGTGGAAGCGTGGGCGTGACTGCTGGCGCGAGCACGCCCGAGGACCAGATCGCCGCCGTGGTCGCTCGCCTTGCGATGCTGTGAGCACCGCGCAAGCGGGACGCATGCGCATCACCGAGCCAAGGAGTGCGCAAGGGGTCCCGCGAAGAAAGTCGTCGGATCCGCGTCGGGACGCATCTTCTCGGCGCTTTCTGCTATCATGCCATGAACGGTTCGCAACCGAATCGAAAGAATAGGTGCATATGCAGAACTCGAACACAAAACGCACGCTCTTCTCATCCCTCCTCCTCGCGCTCTGTGCGCTTGTCGCGGCAGCGGCGCTCGCCGGGCTGCCCCTGTCGCCCGCGTACGCGGTGACGTCGACCGAGAAGCAAGCCGAAGCCGATCTTCTCTTCGAGAAGATCGATGCCCTGCAGACCGATCTCAATGCGGCGAATGAGAGCTATGCCGGCGCGCTCGAGCGGCACGATGCGGCCGTGGCGGCTATGGATGAGGCGCAGAAGCGCATCGATGAAGCCGAGGCGCGCATCGATGAGCTGCAGGTTCGTTTGGGCGACAGGGCCGTGAGCCTGTACAAGACCGGGGGGTCGTCGTCCTTGCTCGACGTGGTGCTGGGATCGACGACGTTCGAGGAGTTCCTGACCGCGTGGGATATGCTCGAGCGCATCGCCGATCAGGATGCTGCGCTCGTGCAGGAGACGAAGGATGTCCGCGCCGAAGCTCAGGCGGCTCACGACGAGTACGCTGCGCAAGGGCAGGCGGCGACCGACGAAATGCAGAAAGCATCCGCTCTGATGGACGAGATCGAGGCCACGCAGGAATCTCTCCGTGCAGAGGCCGACAAGATTACGGTCGAGGTGGCCGAGCTGCAGGCTCAAGAGGAACTCGAAGCCGAGGCGGCGCGCCAAGCGGCTGCTGCGGCCGAAGCGACGAAGAAGGGCTCGTCGCAGGGGAGTTCCGTCGTGTCTGGATCGGGTATCTTTACGCACCCGTGTCCTTCTGGCAGCCTGACGAGCCCTTTCGGGTATCGCGAGTTCACCGGATCGTTCCATAAGGGCGTCGACTTCGGCGCAGCCGAGGGTACGCCCTACTACGCGGCCGACAGCGGTACGGTGATCTATGCCACCTATGACGGCGGTTACAACGGGGGTGCAGGCAACTGGATCGTGATCGCGCACGGCAACGGCCTCGTGACCAAGTACATGCACTCGTCGGCCGTATTCGTCTCGGTGGGGCAACATGTTGAACGGGGCGAGCATATCGGTGCCGTCGGCAACACCGGTCACTCGTTCGGCGCGCATCTGCATTTCCAGGTCGAGGTCAACGGCGCCGCTGTCGATCCGATGCGCTACCTGTAGCGACGGCTATGGGAGGGGGCGACGTAAGGTGACGCCATGCTTTGACGGGCGGCCGAGCACGTCATCCTATCCGCCTGCCGACGTCTTGCGGGCCGCCGGCGAAGATGCCGGTGGCGGCGCTTTGCCGGCGCCGGAAGACTTGCACGCCGAAGGATCGCCGCGAGCGTTCGTGTCTTCAGTCGCGCCCGGCAGCCCCGCCGACGATGCGGGCTTCGAACCGGGTTGCTTTCTGACTGCGGTTGACGGTCGGCCTTTGCGCGATCTCATCGATTGGCGCTGGTTGTCCTCGGACGATACGATCGCGGTGGGCTACATCGACCTCGATGGCGACGTCGGCGTGGTGGAACTGGATCGCGACGAGGGCGAGGAGTGGGGCTTCGGGTTCGAGGGCGTCGTATTCGACGGCGTGAAGCAATGCCGCAATGCCTGCACGTTCTGCTTCATGCGGCAACTGCCGCCCGGCATGCGCCCCTCACTCTCTCTGCGCGACGACGACTTCCGCTTGAGCTTCCTGTCCGGCACATTTGTTACGTTCACGAACCTCTCGCCCGACGACGAGGCGCGCATCGTCGAGCAGCATATCTCGCCCTTGCGGGTTTCCCTGCATGCGGCCGACACCGACGTGCGGCGCCGGATCATCGGCAGGCACGCCGCAGACGGCCTTCAGGCCCTCGATCGCCTGCTCTCCGCAGGCATCGAGTTCCACGCGCAGATCGTGCTCATGCCCGGCGAGAACGACGGCGGAGTGTTGGCCGATACGCTCGAATGGGCCTACGCGCGTCCCGGCATCCTCGACGTTTGCATCGTGCCCCTTGGGTTCACGAGGCATCAAGGACGCTTCGACCGCAGCTTCAACGACCCTGCCGCCGCACGCGCCGTACTCAACCTCGTGGAGCCCTTCCAACGACGCGCATGCGAGGAGCGCGGAACGGCATGGGCGTTCACGGCCGACGAGTTCTACCGCAACGCCTTCGGTCCGCGCCTGTTGGACGATCTTCCTCCAACGGAGCACTATGGGGACTTTGCCATGTTCGAGGACGGCGTGGGCATCGTCCGTTCGTTTGCCGACGATTGGGAAGACGCGCAGCGATCCGGGCTTGTCGCGCGCTGTGCCGAAGCGATGCTGCTCGCGGACGCGCGCGTGCATTTCATCTACGGCTTGGCGATGCAGGACGTCATCGCACCGCTCGTGGCTGCGAGCCCGCTCGAGGGTCTGTTCGATCCGCTCTTCGTGGAGAATGCCTTCTTCGGCGGCAACGTGGACGTGACCGGGCTCCTCTGCGGCTGTGACATCGTGGCGGCGGTGAAGAAGCAGGCCGGCGCTGGCGAGACCGGCCGGCGCGCTCCGATCTTCCTGCTGCCGTGCGTCGTTTTCAACGACGACGGCGTGACGCTGGATGACATGAGTTTGAAGGATATGGAAATGGCCGCGGGCGTGCCGCTGGCCGTGGTATCCTGTAATCCATCGGATTTCCTGGAGGAGATCATCGATCTGGCCGCGCAGTGACGTCGGCCCGCAACATCGACCGCTTTTGTGAGGATACCCATATGCCCCTGCCAATTGTTGCGGTGGTAGGACGGCCGAATGTCGGCAAGTCCACCTTCGTGAACCGCATAGCCCAGGCCGACGAGGCCATCGTCCATGAGATGCGCGGCGTCACGCGCGACCGTTCGTATCACGAGGCCGACTGGAACGGCGTCGATTTCAAGCTCATCGATACCGGCGGCATCGAGATGGGTGACGACGACGCGTTTCAGGGTTCCATCCGGGCTCAGGCGCTCGCCGGAGCAGACGAGTCCGATGTCGTCGTGTTTCTCGTAGATGGCAAGACGGGCATCAACGCTGACGACGAGGCCGTCGCGCGCATCCTGCGCCGCACGGCGAAGCCGGTATTCCTCGTCGTGAACAAGATGGACACGCCGAACCGTCTTGACGAGATGTACGAGTTCTACCAGCTGGGACTGGGTGATCCGTGGCCTGTGTCGGCCATGCATGGCCATGGCACGGGGGATCTGCTGGATGCGATCGTGGAGAAGCTGCGCTGCATCGAGCTGCCTCAGGATGTTGATGACGATCCGGGCATCAATGTTGCCATCATCGGTCGGCCGAACGCGGGCAAGTCGTCGCTCACGAACCGGCTCACGGCTGGCGAGCGCTCCATCGTGTCGGATGTGGCCGGCACCACGCGCGACGCCATCGACACCGTGATCGAGCACGACGGCCGTCGCTACACCATCGTCGATACGGCGGGCTTGCGCCGCAAGGCCCAGATCGACCAGGACGTGGAATACTATGGGTTCGTTCGCGCCATGCGCGCCATCGATCGCGCCGACGTGGCGCTGCTCGTCATCGATTCGACACTCGGGCTGACAGACCAGGACCAGCGCGTAGCGGGATTCGCCGCCGAGCGCGGCTGCGCCATGGTCATCGTCCTGAACAAGTGGGACCTCGTCGAAGGTCCCGAGGCCAAGGCCGAAATACGCGAGCGCATCGCCGATCGCATGACTTTCGTGGGCTACGCGCCTGTCCTCGCCGTATCCGCGCTCACCGGCAAGAAAGTCGATCGCATCTGGGAGGCCATCGATGAAGCGTACGGAAACTTCAGCCAGACCATTCCCACGAATAAGCTCAACACCTGGCTTGCGGCCATCCGTGAGACGGGCCACACGGTGACGCAGGGCAAGGCGATCCTGCGCGTGAAATACGTCACCCAGACGGCTTCGTGCCCGCCCCAGTTCACGTTCTTCGCCAACCGTCCCGATCTCGTGAACGACAACTACGAACGGTTCCTCGAGAACCGCCTGCGCGAGAGCTTCGATCTCGTGGGAACGCCGATCAGGTTCAAGTTCAAGAAAAAGGATTAAGGGGGAGCGCATGCAAGACGCGCTAGGTGCGGCCGGACTGTTTGTCGCGGCTTTCCTGTTGGGGTCGATTCCTTTCGGGCTCATCATCTCGAAAGTGTTCTACCATACCGATCTGCGCGAGCACGGCAGCGGCAACATCGGCACGACGAACGCCATCCGCACGATGGGCAAGGTGGGCGGCTACGCCGTGTTTGTACTCGATTTTGGAAAAGGCTTGCTGTCGGGCCTGCTTGCCTGGTGGTTCAGCTGGAACATTCTCCCAAGCGGGGGGCTGGCGCCCGGGGTGCTCGTCTCGTACGACACGATGCTCGCCGTAGCGTTCCTCGGCTGCGTATGGGGGCATGTCTTCAGCCCCTGGCTCAAGTTCAAGGGCGGCAAGGGCATCGCGGTGGCCGTGGGGTGCCTGTTCGTGACGTTCGGCTGGGTCGGTGCGGGTTTGGAGCTGCTCATCTTCATCGTGCTCGTCGTCGCCACCAAGCGCGTGTCCATCGGGTCGATCGCTGCCGCGGCGGCGTGCCCGTTCTTCGCGCTGTACTTCTTCTGGGGCGATTGGGCGGCGGTGGCGTTTTGCGCCGTCGCGGGCCTGACCGTGGTGTGGGCGCATCGGGAGAATATCAAGCGCTTGCGCGCCGGCACGGAAAGCCGCATAGGCGACAGGAAGAGAGCTTGAGAAAGCGCATAGCGCCGATTGCATCGGCGTGGAGCGCCAAGACGGTCAAGGCGGCCGTGAACGCCGGGCGAAGCGCGCTTCTGCTTGCGAATGAGGGCTTTGAGCGGCACGATCGACGGTATCGGCGCTTCGAGGTGCCAGTCGTTCCGTTTCCCTGGGGGATGCGCTCTCCGGACGACGCGGCACAACGGTGGAAGGGACTATCATGAAGATCGCGGTTATCGGGGCGGGTTCGTGGGGCACGGCGCTCGCGCAGCTGCTCGCAGGCAACGGCTGCAACGTGGGGCTGTGGGCCCGTAAACCCGAGGTGGTGCGGTCTGTCAACGGCAGCCACGTGAACCCGCGCTACCTGAGCGACGTCGAGCTGTCCGAAAACATCGTGGCCACGACTTCGTACAAAGATGCGCTCTTGCGCGCGAAAGCGGCCGTCATCGTCACGCCGTCAAACCTCATGCGCGGTGTGGCCTGCGCGTTGGCCGACGTCGTAGACGCCGATTTCCCGATCATCATATGCTCGAAGGGCGTAGAGGAGGGAAGCGGTCTTCTGCCGGTCGAAGTGTTCGAGGCCGAGATGGGCAACGCGAGCCGTCTGGCCGTGCTCTCGGGCCCGAACTTCGCTGCAGAGGTGATCCGCGGCATCCCGACGGGCACCGTCATTGCCAGCTCGGACGAAGGCACCGCAGCGTTTTTCCAAGAGCTGTTCGCCGCCGAGACCTTCCGCACCTATGTGAGCGACGATGTGTGCGGCGTGGAGCTGTGCGCTGCGTTCAAGAACGTGATCGCCATCGCTGTGGGCGTGTCTTATGGCCTCGGCTACGGCGACAACACGGCCGCCATGCTCATGACGCGCGGCCTGGCCGAGATGAGCCGCCTCGTCGTGCGTTGCGGCGGACAGGCGATCACCTGCATGGGGCTGGCCGGCACGGGCGACCTCGTGGCTACGTGCACATCCGAGCATTCGCGCAACCGTCGTTTCGGCAGACTCTTGGCCGAAGGCGGCACGCTCGACGGGTTCATCGCCGAGACGCACATGGTGGCCGAAGGCGCGCTCGCGTGCAAGACGCTCAAGACGCTGGCCGACCGCTACGACGTGGAGCTGCCCATAACCGATGTCGTGCGCGCTATCGTCTGGGAGGGCGCCGACCCGCACGATGTGGCAAAGACCCTGACGAGCCGTCCTCTCACTACCGAATTCTACGGCTTGTAGGAGGCTTTGCGCACCCGGCCGGCCGTTCGGATGCCGGGGAGGGGCGACGCTGGACCGCATAGCCCACGCCGATCCGAAGGTCCCTTTCGGGGGGGGGGGCTTGCCGTACTCGCGCACGGTGCGATCGGGTGCGGCGGCGCGCAGGTTTCGGCCGGTTGTCGGATCGACCACCGCGCGTTGACCGTCGAGCCGATCGCATCGCGCAACGCATTCTCGTATCGTAGAGTACTCCTTGTCGAAACGAACGCATCCCCATCGCAGCGCGGCTGTTGGGATGCAGATGTCGAAAGGAGATCGCGATGCTGGACCCGATGCGCTTATCCGCAATAAGCGATAGGGAAGTGCGTCCTGCGTCCTGCGCCGCGAACGAACACTGATACAACCTATACAGGGCCTGTCGTCTCGTCTCTCGTGTGAACCCCCCCCCCTCTCTCTCAAACCTCCGACGGGCCCAAGAGCATGCGCACCTTCCCCCTTCTCCTCTGTGCGTACTGCAAGCCCTCCTTCGGACCCCCCATCCGAAGGAGGGCGTTTTTATACCTGCGTTCGAAACGGCTCATCCCCGGAGTCGGTTGCGCGCAACCGCTCGAGGCAGATGTGCGCATCGACGAGCTTCTCCAGTCTCACCAAGCCGGTCCAGCGCGCAGCCGAGGGCAAGACGAGCCCGGGCTTGAACGCGATCATCGTCACCGTGATGTCGGCGGCGAAGGTGGGGCGGGCGGCGGCGCCCGATTGAGCCGAAAGGCCGCTCGGCGTATCGACGGCGACCGCGAAAGGGGCGTCTTTGGCGCGGGCCGGGAGTGCGCGCCGCGTGCCGAGTTCGTGCTCGCCACGCTCGTGCCGCCTGCGGCGGTGGCGTCCACGGCCCTTTCCCCGCCCGCCCTCGAAGCGACGCCGGTTAGCGGCTCTGATCCAGCTTGCATACGGCTCACGCACCTCGTCGCCCGAAAAGCCTGTCCCCAAAATCGCGTCGACAACCGCGGCGGCGCCGTCTACGGCGTCGATGAGCACATCGGCGTCGGGCGCGATGAGCACCGTGAGCGGCAGCTTGCGCGCCGATATCTCGGAGAACGTCTCGATTGCCGTCTGGCGGGCCGGTTCCGCACGGATTCTTTCGGCAAGCTCAGCTGCCACAAGGGTCGTTGGATACCCAGCTTCCGCAAGGATGCGGGCACATACCCACCCGTCGCCTCCGTTGTTGCCCGAGCCTGCCAGCACCACGACGGGAGCTGGATCGGGCACGTGCGCACGTACCGTGTCGGCAACGGCGCATCCGGCACGCTCCATGAGCTCGGAAAGTGGTGTGCCATCCTGCGCGATACGCCGCTCGAGCTCCCCGATCTCGGGTACGTCGAGCACCTGGCGCCTCTCGCGTTCGCGCTCAACCCCCGCGACTGTCATAACCCGCGTGTTGGACAGCAAGCCGTTGAGCATGACGAACGGACGTTTCTTCACGGCTGCCCGCATGGCCCGCACGATGAGCGATGCGCCCCAGATGGACATGAACGCGATCCAGACCCAAACGACGACCGCTCGATGCTCTACGGCGAACGCTGCGACGGCGTTCATCTCGCCGGCCTTCGACGGATCGAGATCCAATACGCCGAACAGCAGCGCGAAGGGAACCGTGGCGAACAGATAGAGCAGGCCGTAGCGCGCGAGGATCTGGTACCAACGGGCGCAGGAGGCGTCGGAGCGCACGATGCGCAATTTCAATAGCCGCTGGCCGAGCGTTTGGCCGTGCGAACATGCGGGCACGGCAACGAAGAAAGTTACGAGTGTTATGAGCTCCAGAGCCTGCACGGCGAACCCCCACGATCCGCCCGCTGCTTCGAGCGTCTCGCGCGCCCCAGCCGAAGCGACGATCGATGCGAGTGCACCCGCCGCCGCTTGGGCCAAGATCAAGTCGATGCCGAACGACAGCGCTCGCTGGGTGACGCTCGCGCGCACGCCGGCCTCGCGCGCCTCCTCGTCTACGAGGCGCATGTCGGGCAGCACGCGCATGGCGGGTCCGACCATCCAGAAGCCGATCATCGCGCCGAACGTGTTCAAAATCAAGTCATCTACGTCGAACAACCGGTACGGATGAGCATAGACTCCCCAAAGACCCGTGAGCTGCGTGAGCTCGAACGACAGCGTGACCAGAAAGCCGATAAAAAGCGTCTGCCACCAGGTGCGTCGGAAATAATAGCGCAGATACATGCCCAAAGGCACGAGAAGAAGCACGTTGAAAAGGGCTTCGTAGACGGAGGGGTCGCGCAGCGTGGCGAGCCAGGTGGAAGGATCGCCTGCCGAAAACGGCGTCTCGGCGAGGAACTCGTGCACAAAGCTGAACGGTACGAGCTGCGGGGTTTGGGCGTACGGCACCACGGCTGCGCGGTTCTCGGGCAGGGGCAGCAGCACGAGGAAGTACGCGCACAGAAGATAGAACACGAACGAATACACGACGAGGGTGTGCAGCCACGGAACGGAACCGAATTTGCGATATTGGAAGACGAGGTAGGGAAGCGTGATGACAAAGGCGAGCAACGGGAAAGCAACTGCCGCCAAAACGATGTTGGACACGTAGACGTTCATGAGGGGGAAGGAGGGCCTTTCTGGATGTTGGATAGATGCCGTGGGTCGCGATTCGATCGAATGGAGGCTAGTCGCCGTCCTCCTCGCATGCGCGGCTTTCAAGATCGAGCAGATAGGCTTTTATCTTCGAGCCGCCGGCGTAGCCGACGAGCGAGCCGTTCGCGCCGATCACGCGATGGCAAGGAACGACGATAGGCAGCGGATTCCTATTGTTCGCTCCTCCGACGGCACGGCATGCCTTCGGATTGCCGATAGCTGCAGCGACCTCGCTGTAGGAGCGCGTCTGGCCGTAGGGTATGTCGGAGAGCGCAGCCCATACGCGCTTCTGGAACTCCGTTCCCTCAGGAGCGAGCGGCAGATCGAAAGCGCGCCGTTTACCGGCAAGGTATTCTTGCAGCTGGTTTGCCGCGCGGTTTGTGAGCTCGGTCGCCCGCCGCTCGCCGGGGAGCGGCGGGCTGCCGAACGCGATGGCTGTGATAGCCGAGCCGTCCGAGGCTACCGTGAGGTGCCCGAGTGGTGTCTGGTAGGGATAGTACGTCAAGCATTTCGAAGCCATGATCGCCCCTTCCGGTCGATTTCGCATCATTATACTGCATGCCGTATTCCGACTCATGCATCTCGGCGTTGCGCGCATCGGGCGCCGCCCATCGCTTCTGCATGTGGTTTCTCCGCCGCCAGGCGTCGGAGAGACGCCGCGTTTGCGTCGTTGAGCTAGAATGGATGAAGCGATCAACGTGAGGAGTCCTGATGTTCGAACCGGTGAAGATAGCGCCTTCCATCCTGTCGGCCGATTTTATGGATCTCGGGCGCGATATCGCGCTCATTGAGGAGGCTGGCGCGGGGTATGTTCACGTCGACGTCATGGACGGCCATTTCGTCCCGAATCTGACGATGGGCGTGCCGGTGGTCAGACAGTTAAAAAAGGCCACATCGCTCCCGCTTGACGTGCATCTGATGATCGACAATCCCCTCGAGCAGGTGTCGTGGTTTCTCGATGCGGGCGCCGATTCCGTCACCGTCCATGTTGAGGCGCTCGACGAGGCTGGTCTGTTCCGGGCTGTTTCGGACATTCGCGGGTCGGGGGCCCGGGCCGCTGTGAGCGTGAAGCCGGCGACGCCGATCGAGGCCGTGGTGCCCGTCATCGGCGAAGTGGACATGGTGCTTGTCATGAGCGTGGAGCCGGGCTTCTCGGGCCAAAGCTTCATCGAAGGGAGCGATGCGCGCGTTGCGCGCGTCGTGGAGCTTGCACGCATGGCCGGCGCGAGTCCGCTCATCCAGGTGGACGGGGGGATTGGCGTTGCAACGGCGCCGTGCGTGGCCGCTGCTGGGGCCGATGTGCTCGTGTGCGGCAATGCGGTGTTCGCGGCGAAGGATCCTGGGGCGGCTCTTGAAGCCATACGCACGGCTGCCGAGGAGGCGCGTGCGGCCGCCCTCGGGCTATCCGACATACTGGACGAGGTTTGAGCAATGCCTGTGCCTTCGGATTACGTGTATCTCGACTACGCTGCCACGGCGTTGCCGCGCGCCTGTGCCTTGGAGGCCATGGCTCCATTTTTTGCTCCCGGATTCCTCGGCCTGATGCACGGGGCGAACGCGAACTCGCTGCATACGCCCGGTCGTACCGCCTTCGCCGCGCTCGAAGACGCCCGCGCTTCCATTGCGCGAGATCTGGGCGCACGTCGTCCCGGCGAGATCATCTTCACCTCGGGGGCGACCGAAGCCGACAACATGGCCGTGCTCGGTATTGCCCGCGCTGCAGCCGAAGAGCGTCGCCGGCACGGCCGCACGGCGTCGCCGCACGTTATCGTATCGGCTATCGAGCACGAAGCCGTCCTGGCGCCGGCGCGGCTTCTTGAGGCGGAAGGCTTCCGCGTCACGCGTCTCAAGCCGAACCGCCAGGGGTTCATCGAGGTCCACGCCCTCGAGGAGAGCCTCGATGAGGACACGGTGCTTGTGAGCGTGCAGGCCGCTAACAGCGAGGTCGGTAGCGTCCAGCCCGTGGCGGCGCTCGCGCACGCGGTCCACGCGGCAGGTGCGCTTATGCACACCGACGCCGTGCAGGCGCTCGGTAAGGCACACATCGATCTCGGTGCCCTCGGCGTGGACGCGGCGTCGTTCTCGGCTCACAAGATCGGAGGCCCGAAGGGAGTCGGGACCCTTTTTCTTAAGGCTCGCACGCCGTTCGCTGCGCAGATGCTCGGCGGGGGGCAGGAATCGGGACGGCGC
Source organism: Enteroscipio rubneri (assembly GCF_963929405.1). NCBI lineage: Bacteria > Bacillati > Actinomycetota > Coriobacteriia > Eggerthellales > Eggerthellaceae > Enteroscipio > Enteroscipio rubneri. The sequence goes on from NZ_CAWVIN010000001.1 coordinate 593,195, forward strand.
AGCGGCACGCAGAACGTGGCCGGCGCCGTGGGGTTCGCGGCCGCCTGCCGCGAGGCTGCGGAGGAGCAGGAGGCCGAGGCTGCCCGTCTACGCGGCCTGCGCGATCGGCTCTATGGGTCGCTGACCGGCTTCGGACCGGTCGAGGCGACGGTCGATGTGGCGGAAGGCAGCGAGGACTTCCTTCCCAATATCGTCAACGTTTTGGTGGACGGTCTGGAGAGCGAGACACTCGTTCTCCGCTACGACCGCCAAGGCTTTGGCGTGTCGGGAGGATCGGCCTGCTCGTCGCGTTCGCTCGAGCCGAGTCACGTGCTGCGCGCGATCGGCATTGACGCCGATCGCGCGCTAGGGGCTCTGCGTATCTCGATGGGACGCGACACCCGGCAAAGCGATGTGGACGCGTTTATCAACGCGACAGCGACGGTGCTGGACTGGAACTGATAATCGGCCCGTACGCGGCGGGCAGCCGCTCGCGGGCCGCCGATGCGGAGGTATACCGAGCATGGAACTGATCACCACCCATACGCATACCTGCTTCACTAATCATGGCGAAGGAACGGTGGAAGAGCTCGTCTCGGCCGCTGCGGCCGCCGGTGTGGCCACCATCGCCGTGACCGAGCATTACCCGCTGACCGATGCGTTCGATCCGCGGCACTACCTGGCCATGCCCGAGCAGCGAGTGGGTGAGTACCTGTCCGCCATCGATAAGGCGCGCGCGGCCCATCCCGAGATCGAGGTCATCGTGGGCTGCGAACTGGACTGGCTTGGCGACGACGATGACCGCGACTTGACGGCGGAAGACCTCTCGCCGTTCCAGCTTATCCTGGGCTCCGTGCATTTCGTCGACCGGTGGCCTTTCGACGACCCCGCTCAGCGCGGGCGCTGGGACGAGGTGGGTGCCGACGATATCTGGCGCCGCTACTTCGAGGTGTGGTGCGAGGCCGTGTCCTCCGACGCTCCCTTCCAGGTGATGTCGCATCCCGACCTCGCAAAGAAGTTCAACTTCTATCCCAGCTTCGATCCTCAGCCGCTCTACGACCGGGCGGCCGAAGCGTGTGCAGCGGCGGGCCGCATGGTAGAGGTGAACACGTCGGGGACCTACTATGCCTGCAAGGAGATGTTCCCCGCGCCGGCCTTGCTGGCGACGTTTCGCCGTGCAGGTGTGCCCTGCACGGTGGGTACCGACGCGCACAAGCCCGAACATGTGGCTCGCGACATCGAGCGTGCATACCGTCTTATGGCGCGAGCCGGTTATCGAACGGTAACAGTGCCGACAGCCGATGGCGACCGCCGCGAGGTTACCATCGAGCTGTAAGCTCCTTCGGCCGAGTTGGCTGAACATATGAAAGGACATGACCATGGTTGCTGCGAAGAAGAACCGGGAAGACGGTGCGGGCGCGGAGGGACTCGCGCGCCGCGCGTCGGGCCCGTTATCGAAACAGATCGTCGCGATGACGACCGGAGCGCTCGAGCAGGCATTGCTCGCGGAGTTTCCGGCCGCCGACGCCGAGCCCTGGGATCGCACCGGGATGACGGTGGGCGATCCTGCTCGGTTGGTGAGCGGCGTGGCTGTCGCGCTCGATCCGACGGTGGAGGCCATCGAGGCGGCTGCCGAGCGAGGCGCGAACGTGCTCGTGACGCACCATCCTGCATACCTTGCTGCTCCCGATTCCTTCATGCCGGCATCGTCGGTCGCTGTAAATCCCGGCGCGGGGGTATGGCGCGCTGTCGAGCGTGGTGTGTCGGTCATGTCGTTCCACACCGCCCTCGATGTAAGCGCGCGCGTTCAGCGCGTGCTCCCCGGCATGCTCGGCCTTGCGCTGCAGAGCGTGCTCGTGCCCATAGAAGGATCGCATGCCAAGGGCTATGGGCAGCTGTGCGAGCCGGGAGAGGACGACGGCCTTTCGCTCGGCCAGCTGGCAGCCCGCTGCACGTCGGTGTTCGGACGCGCGCCGCGCGTGTGGGGCGATTTCTCGCGCGAGCTCGATCGCGTCGCCACGTGTACAGGCGCTGCGGGCGATGTGGCGCGCGCCGCTCTGCGGGCGCAAGCGGATTGCCTCGTGTGCGGGGAGATCAAGTATCACGACGCCCTTGAGTTCTCGCAGGCGGGTCTCGCCGTCATTGATATAGGCCATGACACGAGCGAGCTTCCTCTCGTTGCCGTGCTTGCGGCTGCCGTCCAGGCTGCCGGCATGCCCGAAGCCATGGTGTCTATCGTGGATCAAGGGGAAAACTGGGCCTATCCCGAAACGGTACGGGTATAATGGAGGAGGCGCCGCGGCCGCGGCGCCGTTTCCTCAGACGAAGGAGCCGCATGCGCGTAGACACCGACGATCTGGCCACGCTGTTGAAGATGCAGCACATCGACCTGGACATCATGCGAGCGAGCAAAAAGCTCCAGCAGCTCCCGCAACGAACGGCCATCCTTGAAGCTCGTACGAAGAAACGGGGAATCGAAGAAAAGCGCGATCAGCTCGACGCGCTTCACGCCGAGGCCGACGCGCGACTCGCGCGCATCAGCGAAGAGGACGGCCTGCTCGTCGAGAAGCAGCGACGTGTGCAGGAGGAGATCGATGCGTCGCATGGCGGCTATCGCGACGTGGAGGCTCGGTCGAAGGAGCTCAACGGGCTCGCGAAGCGTCGCAACACCTTAGAGGGCGAACTCTCGGCCGTGAGCGATGAGCTTTCGAAAATCGAGGGCGTGCAGGTCCAGGTGGCGAAGATGATGAGCGATCTCGATAAGCAGGAGGCGCAGGCCACGGAGTCGTTCGTGCGTGAAGGCGGCGCGCTCAAGCAGGATCTTGCCCGGCTCGAGACCGAGCGCGCGCATCTGAGCGCATCGCTGCCAGAGGACCTTGCCGCTCTCTACGAGAAGACGGCAGCGCGCACGGGCGGCGTGGCCGTAGGCAGGTTGCAGGGCGGTAGCTGCGGGGTGTGCCGCATGGCCATCGAGGGCGGACGGCTCATCGATATGAAGGCGAAGGGCAACGTGGCGCCGTGTCCCCAGTGCGGGCGCCTGCTCATCATAGAGTAGGCGAGGGGTTCGCGCTATCCCCTCGCAGGTTGCATCCTCTTCGAGATATGCACCGGTTCACGTATCCGATCTTCGCGTCGAAAGGGCGGGCTTCGGCCTGCACGCAGCAAGACGACCCTCGTCCAACGCAAAAAAGCCCGTGCGAACGGGCTTTTTCAATGCGAGATACTCGACGCCGACGGATCGACCGGCGAACCTGCTAGGCGCGCTCCACCTTGCCGGCCTTCATGCACTTCGTGCACACGTTGGCCTTGCGGACACGACCGTTCTTGTCTTTGATCGTGACCTTCTGAATGTTGGGACGGAACCAACGATTCGTCACGCGGTGCGAGTGGCTGATGCTGCGTCCCGCGACCGGTGCCTTACCGCAAACTTCACAAACCTTCGACATCGTTCTCACTCCATTACCTTGGTTGCTGAATCGGCTGCATGCCGTTGAGGGCAAAAAAGCCTTCATACTATAGCACATATGAGAAATGGGTTACAAGAATTTTTCGTGTAATATACTTTGCGCTGCGATCAGGCACGTCACCACGCCCCGATCCCTTGCGCTATACTGCGAAGGCAGGTTTCGGTCGCGCGCGGGAAGTCCGCGCCGTGAAAGGAATGCCATGAACGATACGATACCCGGCAACCTCCATGTTGCCAACGACGTGCTGGCCGACATGGTCGGCAATGCGGCGCTCGAATGCTATGGCGTCGTGGGCATGGCCGCGCCTTCGGCGGTCGACGGCATCGCCAAGATCCTGCCCGCTTCGCGTCTGAGGCGCGGCGTGGTGGTGACGTCCACCGACGCGGGCGTGCATGTGGAACTCTACGTTGTCATCGAATACGGTACGAATATCAACACGGTCTCCCAGAACCTCATCGACCAGGTCACGTTCGCTCTCACCGAGTACGCCCGCGTTCCGCTCGACGGCGTCGAGGTGCACGTGCAGGGCGTCAAGGTGCGCAAATAGCCCCGATTCCGCATCGGCCGCATCGCCGCGCATTCGGCGCGAAGCGGCCTCACGCTTAAGGAGAAACGAACCGTCATGTCAGAATCCTATACCGCGAACGACCTGCTCAATGCAATAGCCGCTGCGAGCAAGACGTTGGGCGAGCGCCGGGACGAGATCAACCGCCTGAACGTCTTCCCGGTTCCCGATGGCGACACGGGCACGAACATGTCGCTTACGCTGGAATCCGTCGTAGGAAACATCGCATCCTTGCCCATCGGGGCCGACGGCGTTGCGATTCGCAAGGCGATCACGACCGGGGCTCTTATGGGCGCACACGGCAATTCCGGCGTTATCACCTCGCAGATTCTGCGCGGCCTGTGCGAGGGCAGCGTCGGCTGCGAGGATGTCGACGCCGCCAGCATCGACGCAGCGCTCTCGCATGCGGTCGACGTGGCCTTCTCGGCGGTCCGCAAGCCGGTCGAGGGCACCATCCTCACGGTGCTCAAAGATAGTGCGGCGGCTGCCAAGCGTGCGCGCAAGAAGAAGCTCGCGACGGAGGAGGCGCTCGCCGCGGTCGTCGACGAGGCCTACGCCTCGGTCCAGCGCACGCCTGATCTGCTGCCCGTGCTCAAGGAGAACGGCGTCGTGGACGCGGGAGGATACGGGCTGGCCATTTTCTTCGATGCGTTCGCTTCCGCTCTGACCGGGCGCGAGGGCCCGATGCGCGACGAGCTGGCGTTTGCGCGCCAAGCCGCTCCGAAGGTCGAGATCGAGCAGATCAACGATTGGGAGGGTTCGGATTACCGGTACTGCACGGAGTTCCTCGTGCATTCCGACGAGGTCGACGTCGATGCAGCCAAGGATTTCTTGCCCACGATGGGCGATTGCGACCTCATGGTGGGCATGCATCCTAACTTCAAGGTGCACGTGCACTCGAACCGTCCCGACGAGGTGCTGCGGTGGTTCCTCGACCACGACGCGCAGGTCTCAGAGGTGCACATCCACAATATGCAGCAGCAAAGTGTCGCGCGCAGCGACGCTCTGGCTGCCGAGCGTCAGGCCGAGGTCAAGCCGCTCGGCTTCGTGGCCGTTGCGGCGGGCGAGGGCAACGCGAAGATCCTCGAGAGCCTGGGTGTGGACGTGGTCGTTTCGGGCGGTCAGACCATGAACCCCTCGACGAAGGACCTGCTCGACGCCGCCGGTCGCGTGAACGCCGATGCCGTCATCATACTGCCAAATAACAAGAATATCATCATGGCAGCCCAGAGCGCCTGCGAGCTGTCGGAGAAGCCCTGCGCGGTCGTGCCCACGAAAAGCGTGCCGGAGGCGTTCGCGGCTCTGTTCGGGGTCGATGAGTCTGCAAGCCTGGAGGACAACGTCGAGGCGATGACGGAAGCGTATGCTGACGTCAAGACCGGCGAGGTGACCACTGCCATCAAGGATTCGAAGGATGCGGCAGGCAATCCCATCAAAGAAGGCGATGTCATCGGCATCGCCGACGGCGCCATCGAGGCTGTCGGCTCGTGCGTGCAGGCCGTGGCTATGGAGCTGCTTGCTGCGATGGATGCCGATGACGCCGATACGCTCACCATACTAGCGGGCGAGGATTTTGCCGACGATGCCTTCGAAGCGCTCGTGGCTCGCATCGGCGAGGAGTTCGACGAGCTGGAGATCGATGCGCATCGCGGTGACCAGCCTTTGTATCCCCTCGTGATGTCCGTCGAGTAGGGAGGTTCCGCCCGCTTCGGCGATGAGCGGAACGGCCGATCCGCGCCCGCGCACCGATCCACGCTCTACGCGCACATCTTCGTCTGCAAAAGCACGATCGGACGCGCGGCGGGGACGATCCGTGCAAGAAGCGTTTCGCTGACGATAGGAAAAACCTGGAGGCTGCAAGAGTTGCCGAAAAACGCTGAAACGAGCGCCCCTGACCGCATGGCAGCCACGCTCGCGCTCGACGAACCCGTCGGGCGCGTCCGTTTGGTAAGCCCGGGGCGCGCTCGCGCGCTCGAGGGGCTCGGCATTCGAACGGTGCGCGATCTGGTGTCCCACTATCCACGGCGCTACATCGATCTGTCGCGCAAGGAAACCGTTGCTTCGGCGGCTATCGGTCAACAGTGCACGGTCGAAGGCGCGGTACACGAGATCAAGCTCAAGCGCCCCAAACCGCGCCTCTCGCTCGTGGAGTTGTCCGTCGTGGACGGCACGGGCGTGCTCATGGTGACGTGCTTTCGCCAACCGTGGCTCATGGATCAGGTGAAGCCCGGTATGCGCATCGCCGTGGCCGGCAAGCTGGAATTCAACTACGGTTTCAAACGGATGACGAATCCCTACCTGGAAGTGCTTGGAGATGAACAGGCTGCCGAAGGCATGATCATCCCCGTGCATCCGGCGTGCGAGAAGGTGTCTCCTGCGTGGATGCGACGGCTCGTGGGCAACGCGCTTGCGGCCTGCACGGGGATGTACGATCCGCTCCCGCTCGAGCTGCGCGCAAAGTACCGCCTCATGAGCAGGCAAAGAGCGCTCATGTCGATCCATTTCCCTCAGAGCGCCGCCGAGGCTGCCGAAGCGCGACGTCGTCTCGTGTACGAAGAGCTCCTGCTTCTCGAGATCATGCTCATGCGCGAAGAGCGCGGACGGGCGCAGGGCTGCACGCCGACGGCGCACATCGTCGATGGCCCGCGCGTTCGGGCGCTTGCCGCCGCGCTTCCTTTCGAGCTCACCGACGAGCAAAAGGCGGCACGCGACGAGATCCTCGGGCAGTTGGCGGATCCGCGCGCTGCGAACCATCTGCTGCTCGGCGACGTGGGTACGGGGAAAACGGTCGTTGCGGGCTTCGCTCTGGCCGCTGCCGCGGACACGGGATCCCAAGCGCTTTTCATGGTGCCGACCGAGGTGCTCGCACGCCAGCACGGCGCAAGTTTGGGGCCGCTGCTCGATGCTGCGGGCATCTCCTGGGAAGTGCTGACGGGGTCCACGCCTGCTTCCGAGCGCGCAGCCCTCGCGGAGCGGACGGCTGCCGGCGAAGTGGATGTCATGATCGGGACGCACGCCCTTCTTGAGGACGACGTGGCACCTCCTAGGCTGAGCCTCGTCGTGGTTGACGAGCAGCAGCGTTTTGGCGTCGAACAGCGCGCGCGGCTACTCGCGAAGGGCGGTGCACCCGACGCGCTCTACCTTACGGCTACGCCCATACCGCGTTCCCTTGCGCTTGCCCTGTACGGGGGCCTCACGCTCTCCTATATCAGGCGTCGTCCGCACGGGGCCGCCCGGCGCACAACGAGCGTACATCGGAAGACCGAGCGCGGACGCGCCTACGACGCCGCCCGCGCGGCGCTGAAGCGCGGCGAGCAGGTGTACGTTGTATGCCCACTCGTCGGCAAGGACGCTGAAGAGCGCGACGAGAAGGCCGGCGCCACGCGCCGTCGAGAACCTGACGAGGAAGCGTACGAGTATGCGGCCATCAGCATCGAGGACGAATCGGACCTGCTAGGCGACGATGCCGCTGCCGCCAAGCGCGAGGCCGCCTCGCTGCAAGGAGGCGTGTTCGCCGACTGGCGGGTGGAGCTTCTGCATGGACGCATGGGGTCGCACGAGAAGCAGCAGGCCATGCGAAGGTTTCGCGAGGGCGAGGCGCAGGTGCTTGTGGCCACCACCGTCATCGAGGTGGGCATCGACGTTCCCAACGCCACCGTCATGATCGTGGAGGATGCCGACCGGTTCGGCCTCGCGCAGCTCCATCAGCTGCGGGGGCGCGTCGGGCGCGGCGGCAAGCCGGCAGAGGTGCACCTGGTTTCGGCTTCAAGATCGGAGGTGGCCCTCGCCCGCCTGACGGCCATGGAACGTACGGACGACGGGTTCGAGCTGGCTGAATACGACTTGTCGCTGCGCCGCGAAGGAGACATATTGGGCAATCGGCAGCATGGCGCTTCGGCGCTCAAGCTTGTGAACGTCGTGCGCGACAGCGCGTTCATCGAGGCGGCCCATGCCGATGCGGCCGCACTTCTGGAGGCGGATCCCGCCCTTGTGATGCCCGCGCATCGAGCGCTTGCGCGCGAGGCGCGCAGGGCGTTTCCCGACGATCGGGCCGTCGAAGGAGGCTGACCATGAGGGTTATCGCAGGAGCGTTCGGAGGGCGTTCGCTGAAGGCGCCGAAAGGGGAAGGCACCCGCCCGACAACCGATCGGGTGCGCGAGTCGATGATGAGCGCGATCGCCAGCGCTCGGGGCGGTTTTGACGGCGCCAGCGTGCTCGATGCTTTTGCAGGTTCAGGCGCGCTTGGGATCGAGGCGCTCAGCAGAGGCGCGCGGTGCGCGCATTTCTACGAGCGCGCTCCGGAGGCGTCGCGGGTGCTGCTCGAGAACGTGCGTGCGATGGGACTGGATCCCCGTTGCGCCCGCGTCCATCGGGCCGACATTCTGAAGGATCCTCCTGTTCGGGCGCAGCCGTCCTTCGATCTCGTGTTTCTCGACCCCCCGTATGCCTTTGCGGCCACGGAGGCTCTGGGCGTTGTCGCGCATCTTCGCTCGGTCGGGGCGCTCGCCGAGGATGCGATCGTGGTGTACGAGCATGCCGCAGGCGACGAGATGCAGGTGGATGATGCGGCTAAAGCGTGCGATTTGTCTCTTGCGCGTCGCAAGAAGTACGGGGATACTGTCGTGGACGTCCTGCGCACCGTGCGCACAGAGGACGCCGGTACGGCGACAGAGAGGGAACGGCACCTATCATGAAACGCGCATTGACGCCCGGCACGTTCGATCCAATCACAAGCGGGCACCTCGACGTTATCACCCGCGCTGCGCAGCTGGTGGATGAGGTGGTCGTCGCGGTGGCGGCCTCGCCGAAGAAGCAACCGCTCTTCACGCTCGACGAGCGAACCGACCTTGTCCTTCGAGCGACCAGCCATCTGTCCAACGTTCGCGTCGAGCCGTTCGACGAGCTGCTGGTGGACTTGGCGGAGAAAATGGACGCCACGGTGGTTATCAAAGGCCTGCGGGCCATTACGGATTTCGAGTACGAGTTCCAGATGACGGCGCTCAACTATCAGTTGAATCGGGAAATCGAGACCCTGTTCATCATGTCGCCTCCGCAGTACATGTACCTGTCCTCATCCATCGTGCGCGAGATTGCGAGCCTCGGTGGCGATGTGACCCAATTCGTTCCGCCGTGCGTCAACGACGCGCTGAACGAGAAGTTCGGGATCGCGTAGAAGCGGGGCGGACAGGGCTTCGCATCGTTGGGAGGCGGTTGTGCGGGGCACGGGAGGCGAAGGGGGCATCGGCCGCGGCTGCGATGTGCGGTTGGCGGGACGATGCCATAAGCGGCGAGAGGAAGCGGCGCGCCGAGCGCGCCTCGCAGGCGAGAGAACGGACGGCTTCATGTTCAACGAGAACCTTGATGAAATCGTGGCGGGCATCGCTCGCAACTATAGCGCGCAAGAGATATTCTTCACTGATCCCGACCGGCATTTTCCCAATAAGAAGGCCGTGATCGGCATCATCAAGGATTTGCGCCGCGTTTTGTTCCCGCGCTACTTTGGCGACGAAACTCCCACAGGGGCCAAACCCGAGTACTTCATCGGCGAAACGCTCATCCGCGTGGAGGACTCGCTGCGTCGTGAGCTGCGCGAAGCGCTGCTGTTCCGTGGAGAAGAAGGCGTCGATGCAGCCGATGTGGATGCGCGAGTCGACGAGATTTGCCTCAACTTCTTTCAGAAGCTGCCCGAGATACAGCGTATCCTGCTCACCGATGTGCAGGCGGCCTTCGACGGCGATCCCGCCGCACAGAGCAAGGAGGAGATCATCTTCTCGTACCCTGGCTTCTTCGCCGTCTTCGTGTTCCGCATTGCCCACGAGCTGTATGTGCAGGGTGTGCCGCTCATCCCGCGCATCATGACCGAGTACGCCCATAGCGGCACGGGCGTCGATATCAATGCGGGCGCTCGGGTGGGCGAGTATTTCTTCATCGACCATGCCACCGGCGTTGTCATTGGCGAGACGACGGAGATTGGCGACCATGTAAAAATCTATCAGGGCGTCACGCTCGGAGCGCTGTCGACGCGAGCTGGTCAGCAGCTGGCAGGCGTGAAGCGCCATCCCACCATCGAGGACAACGTTACCATCTACTCCAACGCGAGCGTGCTCGGAGGCGAGACTGTGGTTGGCGAAGGCGCCATTATTGCAGGCAGCGCGTTTGTCACCTCCTCCATTCCAAAAGGCGCGCGCGTGAGCCTGAAGAACCAGGAGGTCAACGTGCGCCAACCCGAAAAGAAGCGCGATCCCAAGGATTGGGAGCTTTGCTAAGGGGCTCCGCCTGCGCTTTCGGAGCCGCTGCAACTCTCGTCCGTTTCGGCCCGTCGTTGTGTACCGTGGCAAACGCTTCCGTGTCGACACGGCTCCGACCGGGTAAAATGTGCATGCTTTGTGCATTGGAGGTTGGTTTCGACACCATCCATGCTATTATATTGCGACGCATGCGCGCGAAGGCCCGTGCACGTCAACGCAGATGAAACGCAGCACCTGGGTGGAAGGACAATCATGGACGAAACAGGAGTCTTGGGGCTGCTCGAAGAGCTCTCGATTCTGCTTGAGGACTCTAAGCCGGTGTTCGGTAAAGGAAACATGCGCCAGGTCGACATCGCCGCGGCGTTTGAGATTATGGACGAGATCCGCGATACGTTCCCGAGCGAGTTCGCCCAGGCCCGTCAGATCGTCCGCGAGCGTCAAAGCCTGCTTGACGATGCGGAGGCGGAAGCGAATCGCATGATCGAGGACGCTCGCAGCCAGGCGATGACCATCGCCAGCGAGCAGGAGATCGTGCGCATCTCGCAGCAGCAGGCCGATCAAGTGCTCGCTGATGCGCGTGAGTTGGAGCGCCAGACGCGTGCCGGTGCCGAGGACTACGCCGACGAGGTGTTCGGCCACGTCGAGCAGAGCCTCGATACGCTTCTGGGCAACGTGCGCCGTTGCCGCGATCGTCTGAACGCGAACTCCTTGGCTTCGGGCCGCTAGGCTATCCCATGGATCCGACACTGCGCATAGCCGTGCCGCCCGAACTCTTCGCGCCTGCGGAGAGTTCTCGTTTCGAGGGTGCGCTCGAGCTGCCCTCGCTGCAAGCCGGACCTGACGAATACTCTTTTCCCGATCCGTTGGCGTGGCACGTGGAAATCTCGAATACCGGGGACGCGCTTTTGGTGACCGGGACGGTGAGCGGCGAAGCCATCGGTTCGTGCGCCCGTTGCCTCGATGGGTTTCGCTTCGACCTGGAAGGCGAGATCGAGGGTTACTACTTGCTCGATGAGTCCCGATCGGCTCCTGAGGACATGGATGACGACGAGTTCGACGTTTTGCCTGAGGATCATGTCATCGATCTTGAGCCGCTGATCAAGGCGGCGTTGATTTTGGAATTTCCCCTCGTGCCCCTGTGCGACGAGGAGTGCAAGGGCCTATGCGCCGTCTGCGGTGCGAATCTCAATGAAGGCCCGTGCGAATGCGCGCCTACCGAAGGCGCGAACGACGGTCCGGCAAATCCTTTCTCGGTGCTTAAGGATTTCCCATTCGACGACAGATAGCTTGCGCCCCATGGCGCTCGCGTTGAGCGTCGGGGTCTTATGTTCGCTTCTTTCCGTATCGCATCTGTTGTAGATCTTCTACGACGACCGTCGTCGGTGCGAGACCGGCGTCGATCGCAACCTGCTCTTCGCAGCCGTTACCAGCGCATAGTGCAAGCCAACCCCGTTGCATCGAGGATTCCCGCTGCGGTATCTGGTTGAATAGGCCTTGCCCGAGGATTTCGCGATTCGGAGTCCTGTGCGGTGTGCTATCCTGCTGAAAGCGTATGCCGCGGATGCGACCCGGGTTGCATCCGCGTTTTTATCCGAGCGTCTTACGAGGACGCTGCAGATCGAGGCGCCCGAAACGGATCTGCCGGCCGAGACATCGGCCGGAGGGGGGCGCCGCTGGCGAGAGGTGGGGTCATGAACGAAGAGAACGCGGACGGTCGTCGGACGGTAGCCGTTGTCGGCGCCGGCATCGCGGGGCTTGCGGCGGGCGTCTACGCGCAGCAGAGCGGATTCGATGTGCACGTGTTCGAGCGAAACGACGAGCCGGGCGGAGCGACGATAGGCTGGGAGCGGGACGGATACCGCTTCGAGGGCGGAGCGCACTGGGTTCCTGGCACGGCCGACAGAACGTCGTTCAACGCGCTGTGGCGCGAGGTGGGTGCGCTTGACGACGAGGTGGCCGTTAAGCTTCCCGATCCATACTTCGCGTACGAGTCCGACGGCCGCGTCGCGCTGCTCTTCCGCGATCCGAAGCGCCTTCGCGCTCATCTGACCGAGCTTGCGCCGGAAGACGCGCGCGAGATCAAGCGCCTGTGTCGCGATGTTGCCCGATTCACGAAGGTGGACCTTCCCTTCGGCGACGTCAAGGGGGTCAAGGCAAAACACCCGCTGGAGTCGAATCCGTTCACGGCAGCATCCATGATGCCGGCGTTCACCCGCATGCCGTCGTACGCGAAACAGGACGTATCCAGCTTGCTGAACTGTTTCAGAAGCCCGCTCATCCGCGGCCTTCTGTCATGCATTGCCGGAGAGAACGAGAGTGCCACGTCCCTTGTCAGCACGCTTGCCCAGTTTGCGGCTGGCGACGGCGGCTACCCTGAAGGGGGATCCGCCGGCATGGCGAAGCGCATGGCCTTGCGCTTCGAAGAGCTGGGCGGCTCGCTGCGTTTCGGCGCTCCCGTCGAGCGCGTCGTGGTGAAGGACAGCATCGCAACGGGCGTCATCGCCGGAGGCGGGGTGCAGAGCTTCGATGCTGTCATCGTGGCGCAGGATACGATTGCTTCAGCGTTCTCCTTGTTCGATCCGCCTCTCGACAAGCCGTGGGTGCACACGATGCTCTCCGCGACGAAACCCCAGACCGGCATGGTGGTCGGCGTAGGTGTGGCTGCTGACCTCGGCGAGCTTCCCGAAAGCATCGGGTTCTCGCCTGCGGAACCCTTGCAGATAGCAGGGCGTTCGTTCTCCGAGATCACGCTGTGCAACTTCGCGGCATACGAGGGCCTTGCGCCCGAGGGCTGCACGGCGCTCACCGTTTCGTTGCCGGGCGATACGTATGATTGGTGGCGTGAGCGCGAGGCTGCAGGAGTCTACTCCGAAGAAAAGCGTCTCGTGGCCGAGCGCGTTATCGCTGCGCTTGAAGAGCGCTTCCCGCCCCTCGCCGGCAATGTGAAGACATGGGAGGTGGCGACGCCGCTCAGCTTCGAGCGCCGCCTGCACTCCTATCGCGGTTCCTGGATGTCCATTCTCAGGCCGAGCACGAATGTCTCTCCGCATTCGGCCAAGCCGCAAGGCATCGCGAACCTGTACTTCGCGGGCCAGCGCATGCTGTTGCCGGGCGGTATGGTCAACGCGCTCAAAACCGGGCGTATCGCCGTGCAATACCTGTGCAAAGATACGCGGACGGTGTTCCAAAACGAGATCTGAGCGCTTCGCCGATCGCTGGTTCCTGCTCGGGTTTCGAGAGGGCGCTTCATACGGAGCGCCCTTTCGGTTCGATGGGGTTGCGAGCTGTTTCTAATCGATCCTTGGATCCAGACCTGGGGAACGCCGGCTCACGGCCCTTCGGGCGCTCCGTGATTCTGCATTCGAGTCTCCTAGCCTTGGCTCCGCCCCTCTCGGCTCCCGTCTTTCCTCTTGACGCGGCTCTCCTTGACAAGTTTGCGAAGTTTCTTTACACTGTTAGTTAGTTACATGAGTAACAAACTAACAAGCATGGATGAATGAATGAGGAAAGGGGCGGAAGCATCGTGATCATCGACCCGGCCAGCGACGTGCCTCTGTTCGTGCAGATCGCCGAGCAGATTGAGGACGACGTCTTCACCGGCGTCTATATCGAAGGCGATCGCGTGCCCTCCACCAACGAGCTTTCGGCGCTGCTCGGCATCAATCCGCATACCGTGCTCAAAGGCATGAACATCCTCGTGGACGAGGGCATTATCTACAAGAGAAGGGGGATGGGAATGTACGTGCAGGACGGCGCGCGCGACAAGGTGCGCGTGAAGCGCAAAACCGCCTTTGACGAGCGCTATGTAGCGGCCCTTGTGGCCGAGGCGAAGAAGTTGGGTTTCACGAAAGAGCAGGTCGTCGATCTCGTCGAGAAAGGGTACGACCATGTCTGATGTCTCGTTTTCCGTGTTGGGCGCGCATGCGGGACGGGAGTCCAACAGCGTTTGCGCCGCGTCCGCCCAACCCGTCAAAACACCGGACGCAACGGCTGATCGTTGCCTTCGAGCCGATCATCTGACGAAGCGGTTCGGAAAGACGATGGCGCTCGACGACGTGTCGCTTTCCTTCGAATATGGCACTATCCACGCGCTTCTCGGCCGCAACGGCGCGGGCAAGACGACGCTTCTGGGCATCGCGGCCAACCGCCTCGTGCCCACGGAGGGGCGCATCCTCGTGGACGGCGAGCCGGTCACGGACGATCCGTGTGCGCTCTCGAAGGTGTTCTGCACGAGCGACGTGCAGACGATCCCCGGGTCCATGTACGTGGACGACCTCGTGGGATGGATGGGCCGCTTCCATGAGGGCTTCGATGCGAAACGCGCCGTGCGGCTGGCCAAGGCGTTCGATCTCGACCTGAAGGCGAAGACGGGCGCGCTCTCCACCGGCTACCGCACCATCTGCCAACTGGTGATGGCTCTCTCGCTGGACGCTGACTATCTGCTGCTGGACGAGCCGGTGCTGGGCCTGGATGCCGCACACCGCGAGCTGTTCTACCGGCTTCTGATGGAGGACTATCTGGCGCGGCAGCGCACGGTGGTCATCGCCACGCACCTTATCGAGGAGGTGGCGACGCTCGTGGAGCACGTCGCAATCATCGACGAGGGCCGGGTGCTCATGGCTGCGTCGGCCGACGAGCTGCGCGCGAGCGGCTACAGCGTGTCGGGTCGCGCCGACGACGTGCGCGCATACTGCGAGGGGCTCGATGCGCTCAGCGTGGACGAGCTGGGTGGCGTGGCGGTGGCGTACCTGTTGGGCAAGCCGGATGCCGCGCGCCTCACCGACCGGCTGGACACGGCGCCTATCAGCCTACAGAAGCTGTTTGTGAAACTGACCGAGAAGGGGGAGTGACCTCATGAAGCTCAAGGCGGCCTTTCGCTATCAAGCTGTCGAGCTCGTGCAGAGTGCGTCCGTGTTCTGCCTGATCATCGGTGCTATCATCGTCGTTTTCTTCGCGATGACGATCACTCGGATCGCCTACGTGTATGTGCCGAACCTGGGCTTTCTACCCTACGTCCTCATGCCGCTGCTCGCCTTGTCCACGTTTTCGGGCGATGTGCGGTTCCTCATGCAGATGGGGCTCGCGCGTCCCCAGATGATCGCAAGCACGGCGGCATCGCTGGGGGCGGCCTGCCTGTTTCTGGCCTCCATCGAGGCGGTATGCTCGGTCGTCTTTCCGTTCTGGCCGAGCGGGCAGTCGCTGTTCCTGATGTCGTACGGAGCCGGTAACGGCCCGGTGCTCGACTTCCTCTTCACGTTCCTAGGCTGCGCTGCGGCTTCATCCGTGGGGTTCGCGTTTGCGTCGCTGCAGATGCGCTTCGGCGCGCGGCGGGTCGTGCTGCTCACTGTCGCAGCAGTCGTCCTCGTGCTCGTTGCCCTACAAAGCAGGGGTGCAGCCTTGGTGGGAAACGGTCTCTCCTGGCTGCTCGGTTTTGGCGAAGGGGCAAGCTTGGCAAATCCGTTTCTCCTGTTCGCTGCAATTGCGGCTATCGGCGTTCTCATTGCCTGGGCGGCAGTCCGTCGCATCGAGGTGCGCTGAGCAAAGGGAGAGGTGTGCAATCGTCGGCAACCGGGCGGTGCACAGGGGGTGGCGGCTCGCTGACGGGTTCCGTCCGCAGGCCTGCCAGCCGGCGCCGGACGCCTACCATGAGCTGGGTAGGCATCCATCAAGGCGACAAGGCGGAAAGGCGAGAACATGGCCGAGCGTTCGATGAACGGCAGCGAGGGAGATCCTCGGCTGCGTGGCGGTCTCGATTTTTCGCAGGTCGCGCGCCATCTCGGGTTCGCGTTGGCTGCAGGAGTTGTCGGGGCTGCAGCTTCCATCGTGCTCTCGATCGCCGTTGACTTCGCCGGGCGGCTTTCGGCGCGCTTCGCGTGGATCCTGCTTGTGTTGCCGGTCCTTGGCATGTTGTCAGTGCTGCTCTACCGCGCGCTCAGGCTGCCCGCCCATCTGGCTACCGACACGATGGTCGACCGTCTGCGCCGAAACGACCTCGTGCCGCCCTCCCTCGCCCCGGGCATTCTCGCCGGAACGTTTTTGACGGTGCTCGGCGGCGGATCGGTGGGCAAGGAGGCGGCGGCGCTGCAAATGGGCGCGTCCCTTGGCGCCCTCGTAGGCCGTCCTTTTAAGCTCGCGCCCGTGCGTCGAGGTGCGTCGGCCATACCGCGGGGCTATGCGGCGGCCACGGGCATGGCGGCGTGCTTCGGCGCGCTCTTCTTCGCGCCGCTCGGTTCGACGATGTTCGTGCTCGAACTCGCCCGTTTCGACCGGGCCGTCGCGCGCCACGTGCCCACGCTCCTCGTGGCGTCGTTCGCTGCGTTTGGCATTGCGCGCGCAACGGGTATCGGCGACGTGATCCCTGGCGTCGCAGTGCCCCCGCTCTCTTGGTCGCTCGTTGCCCAATGCGTTCTCGTGGGGCTTGCCTGCGGAGCGGCGGGAACCGTGTTCGGCACGGGGCTGCGCCTTGCGCGGCGCGTCGTGCGCCATCGGATAGGGCGCCCTCTGATCGCTGCGGCTGCAGGCGGCCTTCTGTTCGCAGGCATTGTGCTGGCCTTCGGCTGGCAGGCTTTCGAGGGGACGGGCATGCCGCTTCTGCGCGGTGCGCTCGCGGGACATGCGGGTGGAGCGGACTTTGCCGTGAAGGCGGCGCTCACCGTGCTCGCGCTCGGGTTCGGGCTCAAAGGCGGCGAGATCATGCCGATGTTCACCGTGGGCGCGCTGCTGGGTTGCGCGCTCGGGGGGCTGACGGGTGCGGCGGCGCCGTTCTCGGCCGCGCTCGGGCTGGCGGCGTTCTTCGCGGCCGCGAGTCGCTGCCCTCTAGCGGCGCTGCTCATGGGCGCTGAAATATTTGGCCTGGCAGCCGCGCCGTATCTGGCGCTCGCGGTGGTCGTGGCCTATGCGGGCAGCCGCGATGTAGGCGTATTCGGTCACGGCGCTGCAAGCGAGTTGGTGCGTCTGCGCAGGCAGGAACGAGAGCGCGCGGCGGAGCTGGCCGAGCGAATGCAGAGACGGACGGGACGCTAGCCGTGCCCGTGCATGCTTACGCGCGAGGCGGCGCGTCTCGCAGACCGACCGCTCCAAGACGTCAAGCGCTGCGCCATGTGGCATTTTCGGCAGCTGCAGGCGTATCGGGCGCGATCGCGGCCACCGCGGCTACGCTCGCGCTCGACGTCGCCTCGTGCCTTTCGCACCGTTGGTCCTGGCTTTTGTTTGCATTGCCTCTTCTGGGCGTGGCATCCATCGGCCTGTTTCGGTTGTTGAAGCTTCCTCTTGGCGTCCAGCCTGGCTCGGTGGTTGAGGACGTCCGCAACGACGATCGTGTTCCTCCCGCTCTTGCTCCTGCAGCCCTGGTCGGGACGTTTTTCACGGTGCTCGGTGGAGGATCGGCCGGAGCGACGGCCACCTCGCTTGCCATGGCGTCTTCAGCAGCGTCGGGGTTGGGTCGTGCGTTCGGATTGGCTCCTCGCGGCGCGAAGGCACATCGGCTCGTGCATCGCGGTTGGACGGCGGCGTGCGGTATGGCAGCAGCGTGCTCCGCGCTCTACGGCGCGCCGCTGGCGGGTACGCTGTTCGCTCTCGAACTTGTGCGCTTCGACGGTGCGGTAGCCCGTCGGCTCCCGATTCTACTCGGGGCTTCCTTCGTCGCATGGCTCGTCGCGATGCCGCTCGCCGGGGGCTATGCTTTGCCGGCTGCGGCTGCTCCAGATCCTTCGTGGCAGGTCGCCGCCCTTTGCGTGCTCGTGGGGCTTGCTTGCGCCGCTGCGGGCACGGTGTTCGGTTGGGCTCTGCGTGCGCTCAGACGCGCTTTCGTGCGCTCGCCTGCGCACCCCGCTCTTGTCGTGGCCGCCGGAGGGGCGGTAGTCAGCGTGCTCGTGTTTGCCTTCGGGTGGCAGCGTTTCGAAGGCTCGGGACTGACCTTGGTCTACGCGGCGTTCGACGGGACGTCGGAGCCGTTTGATTTCGCTGTGAAGGCGCTGCTCACCACGGTAACGCTCGGCTTCGGGTTTAAAGGCGGCGAAGTGATGCCTTCGCTGTGCATCGGCGCGCTTCTCGGAGCGTCTTTCGCGGCCCTGCTGGGAGTCGATCCGTCGTTTGCAGCGGCGATGGGCTCGGTCGCCTTTTTCGCCGCGGCCGCACGCTGCCCGCTCGCTGCGGTGCTGCTCGCGGCTGAGACGTTCGGGTGGGCCGTGGCGCCGTGGGCAGCGCTGGCTGTGTTCCCGGCTTATATGGGAAGCACGGACGTGGGCATGTTCGGCCGTGGCCTCACGGGACGTTTATCGCGCGCGAAGCGGACCGCGCGCGATAAACGCCGCAGGGAAAAGGAAAGGTAGGCGCTACAATATCGACCATGAAAACTAGAACGAACCCCGCCACTGCATCGAAAGTCCATTCCGGCGGCGCTACGGCGCAGGAAATCGGCGGCTCAGAAGATGCTCCCTCGACCGCATCGGAGCCCTCCTCCGATGCGGCTACGGTCACGGCGCGCAAGGTGCTTGCGCGCTTTGCAGGCTACTACCGTCCCTACAAATCCCTCTTCTTCTTCGACCTCGTGTGCGCCTCGGTGCTCGCGGCGGTCGATTTGGCCTTCCCGCAGTTCCTGAACTTCTTCACGAAGCAGTTCTTCCTAGAGCCGCCCGGGGTCATCCTCTCCACGCTCGGATGGATAGCGCTCGGGTTCGCGGCGCTCTACGCCCTGCGCACAGCCTGCCAGTACTTCATCACGGCCTGGGGCCACATCATGGGCGCGCGCATGGAGGCCGACATGCGCATGGACCTGTTCAAGCAGTACCAGCGCCTGAGCTTCTCGTACTACGACCGCAACAACACCGGCGAGATGATGAGCAAGCTGCTCACCGACCTGTTCGATATATCGGAGCTCGCGCACCACGGACCGGAGAACCTGTTCATCTGCATCCTGAAGATCGTGGGATCGTTCGTGCTGCTGTTCATGATAAACGTGCCGCTCACGGCCATCATGCTGGCGGCCACGGCGGTCATGGCGGCCTACGCGTTCTGGCGCAACTACAAGAAGCGCGTCATCTTTACAGAGAACCGCAGGAAGATGGCCGACATCAACGCGCGGTTGCAGGACTCGCTCGGCGGCATCCGCGTGGTGAAGTCGTTCGGCAACGAGGGCGTGGAGATCCGGAAGTTCGGCGGCACGAACAAGCGCTTCGTAGACACGAAGGAAAGCTCGTATCGGTTCATGGGCGCGTTCCATGCGGTCAACTCGGTGTTCACCGGCGTGCTGTACACCGTGACCATCGTGGGTGGCGGCTACTTCGTTGCCACGGGCGGCCTGGCCGTTACCGAGCTTGCCATCTACGCCCTGTACATCGGCATCTTCCTGTCGCCCATCGAGCAGCTCATCAACTTCACCGAGCAGTTCCAGAAGGGCTACGCGGGCTTCCGCCGCTTCATGGAGGTGCTTGCCGTGCGACCCGATATCGCCGACGCGCCCGACGCGGTTGATCTCAACGCCGCCGAGCGCGCACGGCGACGGTCGACCGGCGAAACCGGAGCCGCGGGCCTGCCCATGTCGGCCGACGATGGCGATGGGGCTGTGGCCGGGGCGGTGCGCTATCGCGATGTGCGGTTCAGCTACGATGGCGTCCATGAGGTGTTGCGCGGGTTCGACCTGGCTGTTCCTGCGGGGACGACCATAGCGCTCGTGGGCCCTTCAGGCGGCGGAAAGACCACTGCGTGCTCGCTTCTGCCGCGCTTCTACGATCCGGTGCACGGATCGGTGGAGATCGACGGCATCGATATTAGAGGGGTTACCGTGGAGTCGCTGCGCGATGCTATTGGCATCGTGCAGCAGGATGTGTACCTGTTCGGCGGCACCATCCGCGAGAACATCGCCTACGGTCGTCCCGACGCTGCAACGCCCGAGATAGTGGAGGCGGCTCGGCGTGCGAACATCCACGAGTTCGTCATGGGCCTGCCCGATGGATACGACACCTATGTGGGCGAACGCGGCGCACGCCTGTCCGGTGGCCAGAAGCAGCGTATCGCCATTGCGCGCGTGTTTCTGAAAAACCCCCGCATCCTGATTCTCGACGAAGCCACGAGCGCTCTCGATAACGAGAGCGAGCAGGCAATCCAGGCTTCTCTCGAGGAGCTTTCCGCCGGACGCACCACGCTCGTGATCGCTCATCGTCTGTCCACGATACGCGAAGCCGATCTCATCGCGGTCGTGGAAGGCGGGGTTGTGGCAGAGCAGGGAACCCATGATGAGTTGCTGGCGTTGGGCGGCACGTACGCGCGCTACTATGAGATGCAGTTCGGGCCGAGGGTCTCGTCCGCCTGACGGCCGCGAACGGGCCGCCGCAAAGGGGCGAGGCGCTCCACTTTGCCCCTTTGCGGCTTCCCCGTGCACGGAACGCGATCTCTCGTGAAACGGGACGATCCGAATCGCTTCGACGCTTCGCGCCGGCATCGATGGGCCTGAACGATCTGTTTCGGATCTGTGAAACCTGCGTGCGGTTTGGGAAAATGTGCGAATCGACCCCTTGCGAGGGCTGAGGAGCTTTGATAACATATCGGTTCGCATGTTTACTAAGCGAAAACGAGCGAGCGGATGCCGCTCGGGTTACCTGAAGGAGATAGAGGACCATGGCAGTACCTAAGCGCAAGACGGGCCGTGCCCGCACCCATGCCCGCCGCAGCACCAACGATAAGATCGCGGCCCCTTCGCGTTCCGTATGCCCGCAGTGCGGGGAGGCCAAGCTTCCGCACCGCGTGTGCCCGAATTGCGGGTTCTACAAGAACCGTGAGGTCATCGAGACCGAATAGGCGGGTTCTCGTTTGCGCGTCGGTGCTTTGTCTGCCGCGCATCGACAAGCCTCCCCGCACCTCGCGCTTTTTGCGCGAAGCGCCGGGAGGCTTTTTGTGTGTTCGTCTATACTGTGTGAAGCTATGCGCTGCATGCATGCACCTGCTCGCCAGCGGCCGTCCATCTGCTTCGGGCCCGCGAGCGATCGGGCGCATGCGTCCACGCGACCCTGAGAGGAATGCGAGGATACCATGTCCCATAAGGTCACTATTGCTGTTGACGCCATGGGAGGCGATGAAGCTCCCGGTACAGTGCTCGAAGGCGTTGCCGATGCGCTTGCGGCCGATGAGAATCTGACCGTCATCCTCTGCGGTCCAGCCGACGTCGTGGAGCCGTTCGCTGCGACGCACGGTCGCTGCGAAGCGCGCGCGTGCTCCGAGACCATCTCCATGGCCGAGCACCCGGCCAACGCCGTTCGAACGAAGAAGGATTCGTCTATCGTGGTGGGCTGCCGCCTCGTGAAGGAGGGGGCAGCGCAAGGCTTCTTCTCTGCAGGTTCCACGGGCGCTTGCCTTGCTGCAGGCACGCTCGTCATGGGACGCATCAAGGGCATCGCGCGTCCGGCGCTCGCAACGGTCATCCCCTCGCCCGTGCGGCCCGTCATCCTGTGCGATATCGGGGCTAACGCCGACTGCAAGCCGGAATACCTCGTGCAGTTCGGCCAGATGGCCTCGGTTTATGCGGAAAAGGTCATCGGCATCGAAAACCCGCGCGCAGCGCTGCTCAACATAGGCGAGGAAGACGCGAAGGGCTCTCAATTTGCCCAAGAGGCGCATCGTCTGCTTGCTGAACGTCTGCCGAACTTCGCCGGCAACGCCGAGGGCGGCGACATCCTGCCTGCGAAGTTCGATGTCGTCATCACCGATGGCTTCACGGGTAACGTGTGCCTGAAGACCATCGAGGGCACGTCTAAGACGCTGTTTAGAACGCTCAAGGGTATTATGATGAAAACGCCCGTCACCAAACTTGGCGCTCTCGCCATCAAAGGCGGCTTGAAAGAACTCCAGGCTCAGGTGAGCCCCGACACCTACGGAGGCGCTCCGCTTCTAGGTGTAAAGGGCGCGCTGCTCGTGGGCCACGGCTCGTCGGGTGCTCTCGCCATCAAAAACGGCGTGCTTGCCACGATGCGCATCGTTCGTGCGGGCGTTTCTGAAATAATCGCGCAGACTGCGGCTACCACCAGCGCCTCCGCTACAATGAACAATGTACGGCGGGACGCATGAGCGCCTTCGAGGAAGCTGGCGAGCAGATGAAATTGCATGATGAATCCATGACGCTGAGCGACGAGCAGCGCGGCAAGCTGACGAGGGCTCAAGACATTCTGGACTATCGCTTCGAAGACGAACGGCTGCTGCTGTCAGCCATTACTCATCCTTCAGCAACTGAGGGCAAGTCTGTCAAGTACTCGTACGAGCGTCTCGAGTTTTTAGGCGATAGCATCTTGGGCGCTATTGTCGCAGCCACCGCCTTCCACCGCTTTCACGATTTGGACGAAGGCGGGCTTACGCGTATCAAGGTGGCGCTCGTGTCGGGTGCGAGTCTTTCCGATGTGGCCGACAGGTTGGGTTTCGCCGACATCATCGTTTTCGGCTCGTCGGAGACGGGCACGGGCAAGCGCGGACTGCATTCGGCCCTCGAGAACGTGTACGAGGCCGTGGTGGCCGCGCTGTTCCTGGACGGCGGGATACATGCGGCTCAGGCGTTCGTGGAACGGACGCTTATCCCGCGCATGTCCTCCGATTTGGCCAGCGAGCCTGAGAATCCCAAAAGCGCTCTGCAGGAGAAGCTGCAGGAGGATGGCATCACGCCCACGTACAAGCTCGTGGAAACGCAGGGCCCGCCGCACGATCGCACATTCGTAGCGCAGGTGTTTGCGGGAACGCAAGGGCTTGCTCGCGGCACGGGGCGCACGAAGAAGGAGGCTGAGAGCCAGGCGGCCAAGAGCACGCTTGCGCGCCTGGGCGAATTCTTCGGCTTGGGGATGGACGAGGAGACCCGTGCCGAGAAGGCTGCCGCTGCGGCGGCTAGCAAGCAGGCCAAGGCCGAGAAGGCCGCCGCAAAGGCAGAAGAGAAGGCCCGCAAAAAAAGCGAACGCGAACGCGAACGCGAGCTTGCCAAGCAGCGCAAACAGGGATAGCCGCCGATGTACCTGAAATCGCTTGTCCTCAAAGGGTTCAAATCGTTCGCAGATCGCAGCGTTCTCGCGCTCGAGCCCGGCATTACCGCCGTGGTAGGGCCGAACGGCTCGGGCAAATCGAACATCTCCGATGCGGTGCTCTGGGTGCTCGGCGAGCGCAACGCCAAGCACCTGCGCGGCCAGGCTATGGAAGACGTCATCTTCGCAGGATCTTCGGCTCGCAAGCCGGTCGGTATCGCCGAGGTGGATCTCGTGCTGGACAATGCCGACGGGACGCTTCCCATCGACTACGACGAGGTTGCCATCACGCGACGCATGTATCGCTCTGGCGAGAGCGAGTACCTTATCAACGGCACGGTGGCTCGCCGCATGGACGTGCTCGACATCCTGCACGATTCGGGTCTGGGCACGGGCACTCACTCGATCATCAGCCAGGGCAGCCTCGACTCCATCCTGCAATCGAAGCCGGAGGATCGGCGCGCTCTCATCGAAGAGGCTGCAGGCGTGCTCAAGCATAAGCAGCGCAAGGCGAAAAGCGAGCGTAAGCTGGCTGCGATGGACGCGCATCTGGCACGCGTGCGAGATGTGGCCTCCGAAGTGGAGCGGCAGCTGGGCCCGCTCGAGCGCAAGGCGAAGCGAGCGCGTGCTTACCAGGGCTTATCGGCCGAGCTCGCCGATCTGAGCCTTGCGCTTGCGGTGGACGATCTGCGCACGTTGCGCCGCGGCTGGGACGAAGCCGTGGAACGGGAGCGCACGCTTGTGGCCGAGCTCGAACAGCGCCGCATCGCCATCTCGCAGGCCGAAGGTCGGGCCGAGGAGCTGCAGGAAAAGATTCGCCTTGAAAGCGTGGATGCGGGCGAGCTTGCGCGGCAGCATCGTCGCGCTTCGTCGGCCGTCGAGCGGTTCGATGGCGCGGCGCTGCTCCTGCACGAGAAACGCCGCGCAGCCCAAAGCTACGAGGCGGAGCTGCGGGTTACGCTTGAGGCGAACAAGGCGAAGCGTGCTCGAGCCGAGTCCGATCGGGTTCAGGCCGCCGCACAGCTGACCGAGGTGCAGCATGAACGTGCGCAAGCTGACGCGACGGTGGCGCGTTTGGTGGGCGAGCAGTCCGAAAACGCCCGGAAGCGCCGCTCTCTCGAGCGCGAATCGGAGGAGCTCGAGCGGGCGAAGCGCGAGGACGAACGCGCGCAGGAGCAAGCGCGTCGCGAGCTTGCCGAGACGCAGGAAGCCCTCGCGAGCGGGCTTGCGCATGTGAAGCTTATCGAAGCCCACAGCAAAGAGCTGGAGCTACAACTGGAACGCGCGCAAGTCGAAGCGGCATCACGCGCGGACGAGGCATCGCAGGTCGCTCGGGAGCTTGAGGCGCTTGCGGAGGCGGAAGGCATGGCGCGCTCCCGCGTGGGCGAAGCGTTGGCGGCACGCGAAGCAGCACGCGCGGCGCTCGACGAGGCGCGCGATGCGGCATCGCTCGTGGCATCCAAGATCAAAGGACTCGAAGAGGTCGAGCGCGCAAGCGTTGCGGCCGGGCCAGCCCGTGCATGGGCGCTCGACAACGCAGCTGAACTCGACGTGCACCTCGTGCCCATCGCGCACGCCGTGCGCGCTTCCGAGGGCTTCGAGTCGCTCGTGGAGCGGCTGCTGGGCGTGGACGTGTCGGCGCTGCTTGTGGACGATTCCGCGCGCGCGAACGCTCTGGTTGCAGCACTTGCGGTGCGCAACGAGGAGGGCGAAGTGGTGCTCGTTCCGCGTGCGGGCGAAGCGAGGCGCTCGTGTCCAGCGCGCGATGCTGCCGCGGCGAGTCATGGACGCGCGCTCGTAGACGAGCTGTCCTACGACGAAATCGATGCCGCAGCAGTGGAGGCGCTTTTGGGCGATGTGGTGGTGTGCGACGACATCGATGCTGCGTTCGCCGCGCATGCGCGCCTCGAAGAGGATGTGCGTTTCGTGACGCACGATGGCTGCGTCGTGTGGCCGAACGGCAAGGTGACGCTCGGCGCCGCTGCCGTCGACAGCGAGGAAGGGGTGCTCGCGCGCGCACGCCGTGTAGAGGAGCTGCGTGCACAGCTGCGCTCCGTTGAGAGCGAGCGCGACCTCGCGGAAAAGCGCTCAACGGCAGCGGAGGAAACCCTCCGCGCCGCGCAAGGAGAGAGCCTGCGTCTGTCACAGGAGCTGGCAGAGTTGCGTGGCAAGGCGGATTCTGCGCGCGCCGAGGCGCATCGCGCTGAAGAGAAGCTGGCTGCCGTCCGGCGCGAGTTCGAGGACATCGAGCGACAGCGTGATGAGGCAGAGCGTACCGTGGCCGAGGCGCGCCCATCGGCAATGGCTCTCGAGCAGAAACTCGAAACGCTCAAGCACGAGCTCGAGCAAAGAGCCGAGCGACTTGAGGAGGCGCGCGAGGCGGTGGTGCCGCTGCGCAAGGAAGCCGCCCTTCTGCGCGATGCGCTGTCGGAGGCGAAACTCAAGGCTGCCACCCTCGCTGAGCGGCAGACCTACGAAAGTCGCGTGGTAGACGCGCGCGCACGCGACCTCGAGGCTGTGACGGCAAGCGATGTCGAAGCGCGTGAGGCGCTTGTCAGAAAGCAGGTAGCGCAGCGGCGCATTGAGCCGCTCCTTGCTGTTTTCGAAGAACTCGTTGCCAGTGCTCGCACATGGACGCGCGATCTTGAGGAGGCGGCCACGGCCGCGCAGGATTCTTCAGCGGGACTGCATACCGCGGTCAACGAGGCGCGCGCTGCTGCGCGCGCTGCGCACGATGCGTTCGATGACGCGAACGCGCGCCTTTCGGCTGCGCGCGTCGACAAAGGTCGGCTCGAAGTGCAAGTGGATGCTGCGGTGAACGCAATCGTCCATGATTGCGGCACGCCGCTCGATCGCGCGCTTGAGCTTCCTGAGTTGGAAGATCGCGGTGCTGCCGAAGACGCTGCCTTCAAACTGCGCCGGCGCATCGCCAACATGGGCACCATTAATCCCGATGCCGCTGAAGAGTATGAGCACATCAAGGAGCGCTACGACTACCTGGCTGCTCAGCTGGCCGATCTCGACGGCGCACGCCGAGCGCTTTCGAAGATCGTGCGCGTCATCGATGCGCGCATGAAAGACGACTTCATCCGCACGTACGAGGCGGTGGATGCGAACTTCCGCGAGATATTCGCCGTGTTGTTCCCGGGCGGTTCAGCCGAGCTAGCGCTGTCCGATCCAGATGATTTGGAGAATACGGGCGTAGAGGTGACGGCGCAGCCGCGCGGCAAGCGCATCACGAAGATGATGCTCATGTCCGGCGGCGAAAAGTCCTTGACGGCGCTCGCGCTCCTGTTCGCGGTGTACCGCATTCGCACGACGCCGTTCTACATCCTCGACGAGGTTGAGGCTGCGCTCGACGACTCGAACCTCCGTCGACTCGTATCCTATCTCGAGGGGCTGCGCGATTCCACCCAGCTCATCATGATCACGCACCAGCGGCGCACGATGGAGATGGCCGACGTGCTGTTCGGCGTGTCCATGCAGGCGGACGGCGTGACGAAGGTGGTCAGCCAGAAGCTCGAGAACGCTCTGCGCCACGCGGAATAGCGCAGCGGCCTGCGCGCGGGATGGGGAGCGGGCGATGGCCGCGCTCCCGCCGCGGCCGCTATGTCTACTTCACCAACAAGTAGACGATGTTGGCGAGCGCCCAGACGAAGAACAGCACGCAGTTGGCCTTCGCCAGGACGTCAAGCACCTTGTTCGACAGCTTCTCGCCTTTGACCAGCACATCGGCGTTCAGCAGCGAGAAGAAGAGGATCATGAGCGAGTAGCCGTTCATGTTGCCCTCGTTGCCCGTGACCAGTGAGTAGACGAAACCCGCCCATATGAAGGGCAGCATGACCAGGGTGATCGTCCGGAACAGGCTCGCATCCTGCCGCTTGCGAAACTCGGGGTCCTTCCGCTGCTCGAACCAGCCCTTCGCCTGCCCGCTTGCAGCAGCTTCCAAATGCTCTTCAGCCATGATGAAACGCTCCATTTCCAGATAGAGTATAGTAAGATCGAACGTATTCGCTTGCAAGCAGGATGATTGTAGCATAGTATCCATCATTGATATAGTAGAGGGAGCGAAATGGCGAAGAGGAGCCCGTACGAGACGGGGGAGCTGTCCGACAGCATCTTCCTCATCCTCTTAGCCACGCTCGAGCCGGTGCACGGCTACCGCATCATGCAGAGGATCAAGGAGTCCACGCAGGGTACGGTGGAGATTGGGCCGGCTACCATGTACACGACGCTCAAGAAGCTCAAAGGCGCGGGGTGGATCGCCGAGATCGCCGACGAGAGCGAGGCGCCCGAGGAGGAGAGCCGCATTTGCTACGCGGCCACCGAGGAGGGCCGCGCGGTGCTGAGGCGCGACTTCGAGCGGCGTCGACAGCTGATGGCGCTTGCCGAGGGGCTGTTGGTCGGGACGAGCGGGCTCGGTGCGGGCGCCGGGGCGACGGGCGAGGGAGAGCATGGCGAAGACGACCTATAGGATGTGCGGGGGCCTTGCGGTGATGCCGGGCCATGACATGGCAATGCTCAAGCGCATGAGCGCGAAGGGCTGGCACGTAGTCGGCATCAACCGGGCGCTTCTCTACCGCTTCGAGCAGGGCGAGCCGCACGGCTACGACTACGCGGTGGACTTCCAGCGCGACTTCTCGGAGGAGGCGCGGGAGCTGTACGGTCTCGGCGGCTGGGAACCCGTCGTGCTGGGGCCCGGTTGGCAGATCGTGCGCGCCGAGGCCGGCACCACGCCGCTGTACACCGACGACGACGCGGAATCGGAGACGCTTCGGGAGAGCCGGAAAGGCCTGGGCCTGCGCGCGCTTCTCTGCGCGGTTGCCGCGGCGTTGTTCTTCGTGCTCCAGTCACGACTTTCGGCCCAGGGTAACGAGCCGGCGTCGTGGGCATGCCTCGCGGCGTGCATGGTCCTCGCCGCCGGGTTCGTCTTCTCGCTCTTCCCCTTCGTCGGATATACGCGTTCTCTGCGCAAGATCCACGACGAGCAGGAAGCGGACCCGCGCCGCTGACGTGCAGTCCTATTTGGGATACACTGTTCAGGTTGTTGAGAAAGGAGCCCGCACATGGGATTTTTCGATAGGATCAGCGAGGGGCTCTCCCGCTCGCGCGACAAGTTCAAGGAGCAGATGAACGTCCTGCTCGACCGTGGGCCCGACGTGGACGACGAGTTCTGGGACGGCTTGGAGGAGACGCTCATCCTGGCTGACATCGGGGGCGCGGCGGCCAGCGAGATCGTGGAGAACCTGCGTGACACGGCTACGCGCCGCGCGCTTCCCGACGCCTACGCCGTGCTCGACCTATTGAACGACCGTATAGCGGCCACATTCACACCGGGAGGCGACGAGGTGTTCGGCGGAGGTGAGGCTATCGTGCTGTTCGTGGGCATCAACGGCACCGGCAAGACCACCACGGTGGGCAAGATAGCTAAGGAGGCGACCGATGCGGGCCGCCATGTGCTTTTGGGCAGCGCCGATACGTTCCGCGCGGCGGCCATCGAGCAGCTGGAGGTGTGGGCGCAGCGCGCCGGCGTGCCCATTTGCACGCGCGAGCGCGGCAGCGATCCGGCCAGCGTGTGCTACGACACCATCGAGCGCGCCGAGGCGGAGGGTGCCGACCTCGTGCTGGTGGACACCGCCGGGCGCCTGCACACGTCGGCCGACCTCATGCGCGAGCTGGAGAAGGTGGTGAGCGTGGTGCGCAAGCGGGCGAACATGCCGGTGTACACCGTGCTCGTGACCGACGCGACCACCGGGCAGAACGGTCTGGCGCAGGCGCGCGAGTTCGATCGCGCGCTCGACCTGGACGGCGTCATTGTCACGAAGCTCGACGGCACAGCGAAGGGCGGTATCGTGCTGGCCGTATCCCACGAGCTGGAGCTGCCAGTGCTCAAGATCGGCGTGGGCGAGGGCCTGGACGATCTCAAGGACTTCGACGCGCACGACTTCGCGCTTGCCCTCGTCGGCGACTTCGACGAACGCGGGTAGACGGCTCTTCGACCTTGTGCGCGGCAAGCGGGCCGACGTTCCTCTGTCATCCTGGGCGTATGAGCGAAGCGAGCGGGGTCGGAGCATCCTCTTGTCCGACAAGGCGCGTGCGCGCAGGAAGGCTACGCCATCTAGGCGGCATCATCGCCGACGCTGCGTAGCGGTCGGAAAGCGGGCTGGTCGATGGAGATTCTCCGCGCCGAACCGAAGCGTGCTTGATGATTGGCGGCTGACTCCATGCCGGCGGGTGTCGTTTCGCGAGCCGTTAATAAGGTGAAGTTCGCCGAGGGCGGCGGCGTTCAAGTATAATCTCTTCCAGCGAACAACATGACCGATGACGGGGGCGCATTTCCATGCTCGATAACCTCTCCGAACGCCTTCAGGGCATCTTCTCCGGCCTGCGCGGTAAGGGCCGCTTGTCCGAAGACGATATCAACGACGCCATGCGTGAGATCCGCCTGGCGCTTTTGGAAGCCGACGTGAACTTCAAAGTGGTGAAGGGCTTTATCGCCCGCACGAAGGAGCGCTGCCTGGATGCCGAAGTGCTCGACTCGCTCACGCCAGCACAAAACGTCATAAAGATCGTGCTCGACGAGCTCACCGAGCTTCTCGGTCGCACGGACTCCAAGCTTGAGTTCTCAAGCCGCATTCCCAACGTCATCATGCTCGTAGGTCTGCAAGGCTCCGGTAAGACGACGGCTGCCGCGAAGCTTGCCTATCGTCTCAAACAAGAGAACCATTCGCCGCTCCTCGTGGCCTGCGACGTGTACCGTCCTGCTGCAGCCGACCAATTGGAAACCCTCGGTTCCGAGATTGGCGTGCGCGTGTACCGCGGCGATGGCCAGGATCCGGTCAAGATCGCGAAGGAAGGCGTGCAGGACGCCATCGACAGTCTTCGCGACGTGGTGATCGTCGACACGGCGGGCCGTCTCCATGTGGACGACGAGATGATGGACGAGGCCGAGGCCATCAAGCGCGCCGTCGAACCCGAACAGATTCTCATGGTCGTCGATGCCATGACCGGCCAAGATGTGGTAAACGTGGCGGCTGCCTTCGCCGAGCGCGTGGATTTCGACGGCGTCATCATGTCCAAGATGGATGGCGATGCACGCGGCGGCGGGGCGCTTTCCATCAAACAGGTCACGGGTAAACCCATCAAGTTCATCTCGTCGGGCGAGAAACCCGATTCCCTCGAGGAGTTCCATCCCGACCGCATGGCCAAGCGTATTTTGGGGATGGGCGACGTGATCAGCCTTATCGAGAGTGCCGTTAAGGTGCAGCAGGAGGAGGTCGAGCAGGAGCAGACCGAGCGCATGATGCGCGCTCAGCTCAACCTCAACGACTTCATCGAGATGAACCGTCAGATCCGCAAGATGGGCGGAGTGTCCAAGCTTGTCGCGGCCATGCCGGGAGGAGACAAGGCTATGGCGAAAGGCCAGGTGGACGAAGGAGCACTTGACCATATGGAAGTCATCATCAACTCCATGACCAAGGCCGAGCGCGAGAAGCCCGAGCTGCTGAACGGCAGTCGACGCGCCCGCATCGCGGCTGGAGCCGGGGTGTCGGTGTCGGACGTGAACCAGCTTATCAAGAAATTCAGCGAGACAAAGAAGATGCTCAAGAAGATGATGCCTGCAGTCGAGGAAATGCAAGCAGGCAACAAGCGCAAAAAGGGAAAGAAGGGCAAGAAGGGCCGCAGGCGCGGTTTGCCCGGCATGCCTGGCGGTATGAGCATGGCCGACCTCAAGAAGATCCAGGATATGATGCAATAGCGTTTGAGCGACCTAAGGTCACGCCACGGTTTCGGGGAGGGCTGGAGGCGAGTAGCTTGCTCGGCGTTGCGGCCCGCATGACGCATTGCAGGCTTGCACATCGGTCGAAGGAGGTCGTTGCCCTGGTCGTCGCGCCGCAAATCAAGCCGGATTTCGAAATTTCCTTGAGGAAGCGTTTGGGTCGCAGTCGTTGAAGCGAGCGACGAGATTGCAGAGGCATGCAAGCGTAGGAGCCGTTTTCCGATCGACTGGGGAACAACGGTTTCGACATCCTGCTCGTTGAAGGGAGCGAGGGAAGGGGCGCGATGCCGAGCGTACTCATAGTCGACGACGACGCGGATCTGTCCGCCATCGTGGCGCGCTACCTCGAAAGCGAGGGGTTCGCGGTCGTGCGCGCCGCGAGCGCCGAGGAGGCCTACGACGTGCTGAGCGCCCGTCCGTTCGACCTCGTGCTGCTCGACATCAACCTGCCGGGCGACGACGGCTTCGCGGCGTGCGAGGCCCTTCGGCGCGCGAGCGACGTGCCTATCGTGTTCGCGTCGGCGCGCACGAGCGAGACGGACCGCGTCGTCGGGCTCGACACGGGCGGCGACGACTACCTGCCCAAGCCCTACTCTCTGCGCGAGCTGCTCGCGCACGTGAACGCGCTGCTCAGGCGCTCTCGGGGGCGCTCCGGCGGCGCGGGACGGCCGCTCGTCGCGGGGCCGTTCGCCCTCGACGAAGCCGCCGGGACGCTCGCGAAGGACGGCGTCGTCGTGGCGCTGTCGCCCAAGGAGTTAGCGCTCGCCCGCTTCCTGATCGCGCACGAGGGCGAGGTGGTGTCGAAGGAGCGCCTGTTGGCCGAGGTATGGGGCGCGTTCTCGGAGGTGGAGCCGCAGACGGTGTCGGTGCACATGAGCTGGCTGCGCGCGAAGGTGGAAGACGACCCTTCCCGCCCGGCCCATTTCAAGACCGTGCGGGGGAGGGGCTACCGCTTCGACGCCGAGGGCGGGGCGTCGTGACGGCGGCTTCGCGCGAGGGCGCGCGCATCGCGCGACGGCTCGTCGGCATCGCCGCCGCCGCGACGCTCGTCCTCGCCCTGGCGGCGCTCGCGGCCACGGCCCTGCTCGCGGGCGACGGGCCGGCCGCCGAGATGCGGGCGCAGACCGTGGAGCTGAACGCGGCCCGCGCCGAGCTGCCCGAAGGCGCGGACGCGGAGGCCGCCGACGCCGCGCTCTCGCGCGCGCAGGATGCGCTGCGAACGGCCGCCGACGCGCGCGGCGGCCTCCCCGTCGCGCTCGTCTGGGCGCTCGCCGCGCTCGGCGCGGCATTCGCATGGGGCGTCGTCGCCTACCTCTACGTCGGCGTCGTGCGCCCCTTCATGCGGCTGGAGGCGTTCGCGCAGGACGTGGCTGCGGGCAACCTCGACACCCCGCTCGCCTACGAGCGCAACAATCCGTTCGGACGCTTCACCTGGGCGTTCGACAACATGCGCGTGGAGATCAAACGCGCCCGCGCCGCCGAGGCCGAGGCCGTGGAGCAGGGCAAGACGGCCGTCGCCGCGCTGTCGCACGACATCAAGACGCCCATCGCGTCCATCCGCGCCTACTCCGAGGCGCTCGAGCTGGGCCTCGCGCGCGACGAGGAGGAGCGCGAGGGCTACGCGCGCACCATCGCGCGCAAGTGCGACGAGGTGACGTCGCTCACCGACGACCTGTTCCTCCACGCGCTCGCCGACCTCGACCGCATCCAGGTGCGCTGCGAGGAAGCGCCCATCGCCCGCGTCGTGGCCCGGGCGGTCGCGGACTTCGACGCGGGCGGCACCGTGACGCTCGGGCGCCTCGACGAGGCGCAGGCGAGCTGCGACCCGAGGCGCCTCGAGCAGGCGATCGGGAACCTGCTGGCGAACGCCGCCAAGTACGCGCCCGGCGCGGACGTGGAGGTGGAGGGCGTCCTCGACACCGCCGCGCGCGCCTATCGCGTGCGCGTGCGCGACCGCGGCCCCGGCATCCCGCCCGAGGACCTGCCGTTCGTCGCCGACCGTTTCTACCGCGGCTCGAACGCCGGCGATGCGCCGGGCGCGGGCCTCGGGCTGTTCATCGTGCGCTACCTGGTTGAGCAGATGGGAGGCGGCTTAAGCCTCGAGAACGCCGAGCCCGGCCTCGCCGCCATCCTCGAATTCCCCCTCGCATCTTAAGGACGCCTTAATGTTCGCGCGGCTACGATGCCTTCCAACGAATAGGCGAGACGAGAGGGCATCATGAAGAATCCCATCATCCAAACCGAGCGGCTGTGCAAGAGCTACGCGGCCGACGGGGTGCAGACCCACGTGCTGAGCAACGTCGACCTGACGCTCTACGAAGGCGATTTCACCGCCATCATGGGGCCGTCGGGCTCCGGCAAGTCCACGCTTCTGTACTGCCTTTCCGGCATGGACGCCCCGACGGCCGGCGACGTGCGCTATCGAGGCTCGTCCATCACCGGCTTGCGCGAGCGCGACATGGCCGAGCTGCGCGCGCAGCGCTTCGGGTTCGTGTTCCAGCAGGCTCACCTTGTGTCGAACCTCACGCTGTTCGAGAACGTGGCCGTACCCGGCTATCTGAAGGCCGGCCGCTCGGCTGCCGACACGCGCGCGGTCGCGCAGGCGTTCGTCGAGCGCATGGGGCTCGATGCCGACGCGCATCATCTTCCCAGCCAGGCCTCCGGCGGCCAACAGCAGCGCTGCGCCGTGGCGCGCAGCGTGGTGAACGATCCCGACATCGTGTTCGCCGACGAGCCCACCGGGGCGCTCAACCGCGCGAACACGCTCGAGGTGCTCTCGCTGCTTTGCGAGCTGAACGGCAGCGGCCAGTCGATCTGCATGGTCACGCATGACGTGCTGTGCGCCCTGCGCGCGAACCGCGTGCTGTACCTGGAGGACGGCTCGATCAAAGGCGAGCTCGAGCTGCCGGCCTTCCGCGGCGACGGCGGCGGCGCCTACCTCAAGGCCCGCGACGCCCAGGTGAACGCCTGGCTGTCGTCGCTGGCTTGGTAGGGGGTGCGAGATGGCGCTCATGCGAACGCTCGTCGCAGCCGGCCTCAAACGGGGGAAGGGCTCGTTCGCGGGCATCTTCCTGCTCATGGCCCTCACCGCCGCTGCGCTCACCTTCACCGTGAGCATGTACGCGGACTTGAACGCCCGCGAGGAGGCCGCGCTAGCCGAGATCGGGGCGGGCGACGTGTATGCCGTCGATATGGCGACGAACCTCACTGACGAGGTGGCCGCCGAGGTGGAGGCGCTGTCCGAGGTAAGCGAGGCGCGGTTGAACGGCGCCCTCTCCGTTCCCGTGAGGTTCTACGATGCGGGCGGCGAGGCCGTGGACAAGAACCCCACCTCGGGCACCGCGCTTGTGGCTTGGGGCGACGCCCTCGGCTTCCGCCTGTTCTCCGACGACGGGACGCGTCTCGTCGACGGGGCTTTCGAGCCGGGCCCCGACGAGGTCTACGTGCCGGCGTCGCTCAAGGTCGCTCCTGGCGTTCAGGTAGGCGACGAGCTGGAAGTGCTGGTGGGCGACGAGGCACGCCGCTTCACCATCGCGGGCTTCTTCGAGGATCCTCAGCTTGGCACGCCGTTTCTGGAGATGAAACGCTACGTGGTGGCGCAGGGAGCCTACGACGAGGTGGGCTCGCTCGTCGACGCGACCGTCGCGCAGGGCGGCGAACCGGCCGACGTTCTTTCTTCCTCGTCGAAGATGTCGGCGTATCGCATGGCCGAGATCAACGTGCGCTTGTCGGACGAGGCCCGCGCGACGGGCACGACCTCGACCGACCTCGCCCGGCTCATCGCGGATGAGGTGGCCTGGGCGAACACGGCAACGGGCATGTTCGCCGCCGACACGCTTGCCGGCTATGCGATGATGGTCGTGGTCATCGGCGGCGCCGTCCTGGGCGTGTTCGCGCTGCTGCTGTTCGTGATAGCGCTCGTCATCTGCACGCACGCCATCGCGACGTCCATCGAGGAGGATTACGCGGATTACGGCACGCTCAAGGCCCTCGGCTTGTCGAACCGCTCGCTGCGCGGCATGCTGGGCGTGGAGTACGTGGGCGTGAGCCTTCTGGGACTCGCGGCCGGCCTCGGGTTGGGCTGGGCGCTCGTGCCTCCCGTCCTGCCGTTCTTCGCGCAATTCACCGGCGTGCTGGCGACGAACGCAGCGCCTCCTGCGGCGGCGCTGCTCCTTTTGGCGGCGCTGCTGGCGCTGGTCGCGGCCGTCGTCGTATGCAAGACGCACAAGCTCTCGCGCATCTCGCCGCTCGTCGCTTTCCGGGGCGGCGCGGCCGACGTGACGTTCCGCAGCCGGGCTGCCCGCCCGTTGGGCGGCTCCCATCTCGGTTTGGGGTTGGCCGTGCGCGCTATCGTGTCGGCGAAGCGCCGCTACGTGGGGCTTGCGGGATGTGCGCTGGTCATGTGTGCATTCATCGTGCTCGTGTTCGGCATAGGCGGCGCGCTCGGCGGCCCGAATGCGGCGAAGGAGGCTTTCGGCATGTGGACGAGCGACGTGTCGGCCACCCTCGTCTCGCCCGACGCGAGCTTCGACGAGGTGGAGCGGGTCATCGAAGAGGTCAGCCCCATAGAGAAGTCGTGGAAGGAGTCGTTCGCCATGGTGAGCTTCGGGGGCGAGAGCCACTCGTTCGCGGGCTTGAGCGACCTTTCGCTTGTGACGGGTGTGGTGGCAGGGCGTCTGCCGATTCACGACAACGAGGCGCTCATCGGCGGAAACCTTGCGAAGTCGATGGGTCTTGACATTGGAGACGAGCTGGCTGTCGACGGGGCGGACGGCGAGGAGCGCCGCTTCGTGGTGTGCGGGCTGCTCTCCGCCATGTTCAATGCTGGCTACGGCACCATCCTCACCTACGACGGGGTGTGCGATCTGGCCGGAAAAGGCGCGGACGTCGCCGAGACGGCGCGGCAGTACGTCCTGGCCGATCCGCAGAAGGCCGACGAGGCGCGTGCGGCCATCGAGGCGCGCTTCGGCGATGCGGTGGACGCGCGGCCTGCCGGCATGTTCAGCGATACCGAGGGCATGATCGGCCTTATCCAGCAGCTGTTCACCATCATGGGCTTTGCCATGGCGACGGTTGCCGCGACGCTCGTGTTCCTCGCCGTGTCGCTCATTATCGGGCGCATGTTCACGGCCGAGCGTCACGACTTGGGCGTGTACCGCGCGCTCGGGTTCACGACGCGCGCGCTTCGCGTGCAGTTCGCCCTGCGCTTCTTCCTCGTGGCGCTCGCGGGCTGCTCGGCGGGCGCAACGCTGGCGGCGCTCGGCGGCAGCTGGCTCATGGGGCAGCTGTTCGGCCTCTTCGGCGTTTCGCGCTTCGCCATCGATACGAATCCGCTCATGGTAGGCGGCCTCACGCTGGGCCTTTCGGCGCTGTTCCTGGTCGCCGCCTACGCGAGCGCCCGCAAGGTGAAGCGCGTGGACGTGCGGGAGCTGGTGGAGGAGTAGAGCTTGCGAGATGCAGGAGCACGGCTTCGCGTATAATGGCTCCAACGCATGACGACGGGAAGGGGCGGATCATGGCGGAAGCGACGTATCCGGGGCAGGGGGCGGCCATCGCCTTCGAATCGCCGGTTCTGCGATGCGCGGGGCTCACGAAGACGTTCGGGGCCGCAACGGCGCTCGACAATGTGTCATTCTCCGTACCGCGCGGGCGCGTGGTAGGGCTGCTCGGGCCCAATGGCAGCGGTAAAACCACGCTTATCAAGCTGGCGGCGGGTCTGCTCACTCCCACGGCAGGCCAGGTGCTCGTGGCCGGCAGCGAACCCGGCCCGCAGACGAAAGCCCTCGTGTCCTATCTGCCGGAGCGACCCTACTTTTCTCCTAGCATCAAGGTTGCCCGCACACTCGATTTCTTCGCGGACTTCTACGCCGACTTCGATCGTCCCCTTGCCGAGGATATGCTCGCACGCTTGCAGGTTCCTCCGAACATTCATATGGGAGCGCTCTCGAAGGGAACGAAGGAGAAGGTGCAACTGGTATTGGTGATGGCCCGCCGAGCAATGCTCTACCTGTTGGATGAACCTATCGGCGGCGTCGATCCGGCCACGCGCGATTACATTCTGGACACCATCATCGGCGCCTACCGTCGCGAGGCCACCATCCTGCTGTCAACGCACCTCGTGGCCGACGTCGAGAGGGTGCTGGACGATTTTATCTTCCTGCAGTACGGCACCATGGTGCTTCACGCGCCGGTGGCCTATGTGCATGAAACGTTCGGCATGAGTGTGGACGACTACTTCAGGGGGGCGTTTCGATGCTAGGGAAGCTGTTCAAATACGATATGGCGGCGCTCACGCGCGTGCTCGCGCCGCTACATTTGGCGGCGCTGGGCGTGGCGCTTCTGGCTGCGGTATGCGGGCTTGCGGGCAACGGCCTGGGGCAGGCCGCGCACCAGGCGTCTGGAAGCGCGGGGAAGTTGTTCGGCATGTTCGCCGGTTTCGCGTTCATGGCGTTCGGGGTTTGCCTGTTCTTGCTGCTCGTGCTCACGCTGGCCACCTTTTTCGTCGCGGTGCATCGCTTCTACGCCAACCTGTTCACCGACGAGGGCTATCTCACGCTTACGCTGCCTGTTACCGCTCACCAGATCGTGATATCGAAGGTGCTGGCGGCCGCGCTGTGGCTGCTCGTCGATTTTCTGGTGGTTGGCGCCTGCGTTGCTATGGTGCTGTTCGCCATGGACGTGTTCTCGGAGATTCTGAGCAGAAGCGACCAGGTTGGGCTTCCGAGCCTTCCCACGCCGAGCGAATGGCTCTCCTTCGCTCATTCGTTCTTGCAGATCATCGCCTGGTTGATCGCAGCGTATGCCGCGCTCGCCGCAGGCTCCGCTGCCGCGCGCCACAAGGTTGCGGCGAGCATCGGAGCATTCCTGCTCATCGCCGTGGCTGTAGGTGTGGTGACGGCGTTGCTCAATGTGTTCGCGTTTTCGGCACTTTCGGCCCTCGCGCCTGCCTACCCGATCGGGTCGCTCGACCCGTATGGGCCGGCGTCGAACATGATAGGCAACGTTGTCATGGTTGCGCTGGCGGCGTGTTCGTATGTCGCGTGCGTCGTTCGTCTCAAGCGGCACGTGAACTTGGCATGAATGGCGCCCGTGCGATGTAGACGGGCGTTTTCGAGGACGATGATTGCCGGTCATCCAGGTTGAGAAGATCGGTGGCGAATATGCCTTCGGGTGCGGGCTTTTTCGAGCCCGCACGAGGATGTCACCCCCAGTGCGATCGTTGATGCTATACTGGCGCTCGCAGAGAACCGGATCGGCAGGAAAGGAAGGGCTGCATGGCGCTTGAAATTCGCCCGTACCGCGAGGAGGATCTTGCGGGCATGATACGGGTGTGGAACGAGGTCGTGGAGGCAGGCAATGCGTTTCCGCAGATCGATCCACTGACGATGGAGACGGCTGGCGCGTTCTTCTCCTCACAGACCCTCACCACGGTTGCCGATCTGGACGGGCGCCTCTTTGGTCTCTACATCCTGCATCCGAACAACGTGGGCCGCTGCGCGCATGTGGCCAACGCAAGCTACGCCGTGGCGTCGAGCGCGCGGGGCCTGGGTCTCGGGCGCGCGCTTGTGGAGGACTCGCTCGAGCAGGCGGCGCGCAAGGGCTTTCGCGGTCTGCAGTTCAATGCCGTCGTGGCCAGCAACGAAGGCGCTGTTCATCTATACGAGGACATGGGCTTTACGCGCGTCGGCACCATTCCCGGTGGCTTCGTGAACTTCATGGGCGCCTACGAGGACATGTACATCTACTACAAGAATACGTTGAACGCCCAGCGCTCCTGCTGAGGCTAGTCGGAGCCGTCCGGTCGGACGGCGCGAAATCGTAGACCGAAACACATGCTTTGAGGCGGGACAGCGCGCCTTTCGAGCGACCATGCTTGCGATTCTAATACGGTATCCGTAGAGCGGTAGGAGCGGTGCTATTCCGCGATGACGAGCTCTGGATGCGCACGGTCGACCACCGCGCGTGCGATCACCTCAGCGCCCAGGTAGCGCTTCATGAGATCCGCGAACTCGTCGAGGGCGCCGTCCAGTTCGCACGTGCGCGCGGGATCGACGCACTCGACGATGAGAAACGCGTTCTCCGAATCGTCCTTGAGCGCCGTGCGTTGGCCATCGCGCCAGTTGAAGCAGCGACACACCGCTCCCTCATCGTCGCGATAGCACAGCTCGCCGGGCAGGGTCGGATCGTCCTTGTCCTCGCCGAGAGCCCTGAACGCATCGCCTCCTTCGGTGATGCCGAGCCTGAGATCGCCCGCGAAGGCGTCGATGTCCTCGCCGCCTACCGGCAACGCATATTTAAGCGAGATGGCATTATATATATCCACCGACGGTGTGATGGATCGCACAGGATTGTCTTTGAGCACGCGTTTGAGCAGGTTTTCGATGGAACAGCGCGCGCCCTTCTTCGTCTTGAACTTCTGGTAGGCCTCGCGCCATACGCGCACTACTTCGTTCTCCGAGATGGTAGTGCTTGTCAGATAGGAATTGGCTCGCTCGTTCGCCTCGCGCAGAAGCTTTGCGACGGCGGCCGCATCCTCGGCCGACACCTCGGCGGCGCCTTTCATGCCGCGTACGACGATGATGCCCACGGCGGCATGGGGGAACAACTCCCAGAATGAGTCCTCGGCGATGAACTTCTGCATGATAGTCTCCCGTCTTCGCGTCGCGTGCACGATCGCATTCCGTTTCAGGCTGGGTTCCAAACGCATCGGGCTTGCTTTCCGACCTGACGAAAAGCGTGCTTGCGCGTTTTCAATCTGCTCGACGGCACATCGTTCTGAAACCGGGTGCGAGCGTACTATAGGGAAAGCCGCCGGTCAAGAAGGACCCGCAGCGGCTGCTACCGCGTCAATCCCATAAGGCGGGGTTGTCCTGTCGCTTGCTTTGCTCGCGTGCGGCCATCCTCTGCTTCGAAACGGCTTCCCTCTACGGGCTACGCACGCTCGTCTTTTCTGTTTCCTGTTAGAATATTCTTCCGGATCGAGGGTGCGCCCGTCCACGTGGCACGCGCCTTTCGTCGAGAAGCGGAGCGGTTATGGGATCGTCGGGTGCGGCGGATATACGACAGCACGGCTCGTATTTGGGTCTGGGACTGTATTGGGCGTGGGTGACCGTCGTTTTTTACAGCGATGCGCTCGCCCCCTTGCCGTCCGGTGCCGATGGGCTCGTCGAGCAGATATGGCTCTGGGCCACCTGGTCGCACATGATCGGCCTGTTTGCGTGCGCCATGCTTGCGGATCGGTTGAAGAGCCTCTTCTCGAATCGCATATTCTGCGCCGGAGGCGCGGTGGGCAGCGCGCTCGGGTCGGCGGCGATCCCGGCGGCGCTGCTTCTTCTGGATCCGTCGAGTCCGGCGTGCGGGACGATTGTCGTGGTCGCAGCTGTTTTCATCGGATTCAGCAGCGCGTGGCACGTACTGCAATGGGCAGAGCTCTATGCCGCCGGAGCGGGACATGCCGTCGCCTCGCTCTCGCTGCTGTCGTTTTCCATCGGACTGTCATTGTACTTTCTCGTTTCGCTCTTTCCGTCTCTCGTTGCTACGTCGATGACGGTGCTCCTCCCTCTGTTTTCGGGTTTGGCAATGGCCGCTTGTCGCAGCGGGCACGATGTAGGCGCAGAGGCAGCCGAGGCAGCGGTTCCGTCGGGCTTGCCCGGCGACCTTGCGCTTGCCGTCGTAGCGACGTTCGTGTTCGCTCTGTGCGGCGAGATGCTGCGCGTGCTCTCGATACAAATCATGGGCGGAGGCGTCGATACGATGGGAACCCTGTATTTGGCAGGCGGCCTTGTGGGGCTCCTTCTGCTTACTGCATGGTTTCTCTTGCCGGGTGGCAGAACCCGTACCGTGATCACGCCCCCGCTCGTGCGCACGGTTCTGGTGATCATGGCGGTTGCGTTTCTGCTTGCTCCCTTTCTCGGCGGGCAGGCGCTTGCCGTATCCTACGGCATTTTCGGTGCGGGCTTCTGGTGCTTCCGCGCCATCAGCTGGATTGTCTGCTTCATGTTGGCGTTCAGATTCGGGTATCGGCCGGTTCGAGCAGTGGCCGTGCTCGACGGAGCTTTCGCATTGTCCGTGGTCGTGAGCGGCCAACTCAACCTTTGGGTGGCCGAGTCCATCAAGGTGGGCCGCATCGAGTTGACGGCGGTATCGCTGGTGGCCGTTTTCGTACTCATGCTCACCGCTATCTTCGTGCTCAACGGAAAGGGCATCGGGCAGCTGCTGCGCAACGAAAACGTCGGGGAAGCGCGCGAGGGCACCGATACGATCGCTTCGTCGCACGACGATGTTATCGCGGAGGCGGTGGGGGGCATCGCGCGGGACTTCGGGCTGTCCCCACGCGAAACCGAGGTTGCCGAGCTTTTGGCGAAGGGGCGCAGCCTCCCGTTCGTCCAAAACGAGCTCTACATATCGTCCGGCACCGCCCAGACCCATGCCCGCCATATCTACCGGAAGCTCGACGTCCACTCGCGCCAGGAGTTCCTCGACCTTGTCGAGGCGCGGCTTGCCTCGCCTCGATCGTCTGGCAGCCGTATCGGATAGCGCCCGCACCTGGTTAGACGCCAATATCAGCGATTTCATGTGATGCCGATCATCCATTTAGCGGATGGTGTCCCGCTTCCGTTTGCACAACCATAGGGCCCATGGGATATCCCGGGCGCAGCTCGGGGATCGTATGCAAAACGGAGGAGGAATTGCGATGACCAGGTATGCGAAAGAGAAGAAGGGTCTGACGCGCAGGACGTTTTTGACCGGGGCCGCGTTTACGGGCGTTGCGACGGCGGCCGCCGCTGCGGGGCTCGCAGGGTGTGCTCCAACAGGTGCGGAGGAGGTTTCCACCGACCGAGCGGGCAATGCAGCGCAGACTTCCGATTTGGCTATCGCGGCGGTTCCCGTTGCGGAGGCGGGCGAACCCGCACGCGAGTGCGACTATCTCGTCATAGGGGGAGGCAACTGCGGCATGATGTCGGCGGCGCACGCCGGCTCGCTCGGTCTCTCGACCATTTTGTTGGAGAAGAGCTCGGTGACGGGCGGCTCGTCGGTGGGCACGGAGGTGACCATGGCGTTCTCGGACTGCAAGATCATGCAGGAGTGCGCCGACGATCCGAACGTGATCAACATGAGCCAGCCAACCGGTACCTATGACGAGCTGTACACGTACTTCATGATGCATAATTCATGGGAAGCCAATGCCGAGCTTGTGTCGAACTACGTGAAGAACAACCACCGCCAGCACGATTTTCTCTACGAGCACGGAGCCTATCCCATGATGCTCCTGCCATCGCTCGATGCTCCCGGCGGCGGCATTATGTACGAGGGGCAAGGCGTCGGCGCCTTCGAGGTCATGCAGGCTGCGGCCGAGGAGTACGGCGTCGAGATCATCACGTCCGCCCCAGCCACTGCGCTCGTAGTCGACGAGGCAGGCGCGGTGGCGGGCGCTCTGGCAAAGATCGACGGCGAGTCCGCATTTGTGAAAGCGAAAGCCGTGTTCGTGGGCACGGGCGGATTCTCGAACAACCAAGAGATGATCGAGCGCTATATACCTGGTTATGGGACGCTCGCATGGAAAAACGATGCGCATCTCGCGCACGACGGCGACGGCATTCGCATGATGCTGGGCGCCGGCGCGGTGGAATCCGATTTGAGCCTGGCTCAGCCCTCGGCGTCGAGCGTAGAGAATGTCGCCTGG
The DNA here is from genome assembly GCF_963929405.1 of Enteroscipio rubneri. Taxonomy (NCBI): domain Bacteria; kingdom Bacillati; phylum Actinomycetota; class Coriobacteriia; order Eggerthellales; family Eggerthellaceae; genus Enteroscipio; species Enteroscipio rubneri. The sequence continues at coordinate 635,906 of NZ_CAWVIN010000001.1, forward strand.
GACACCCCTATCGACAAGGCTGCGCGCGAGCCGTACGTATGGGTGAACGCGGTGGGCAAACGCCTTGGCAATGAGAAGTGGTCGGTCATGGACGTCATGTTCAAGGTGGGCATCAAAGAGAACGACTACGTCTACTTCAACGTCATCGATTCGGCTGCGGTTGAGCGCATGGCCTCCGAACCGCTGATGACAAGCGCACGCACGGTTCTCGGTTCGTCCGACCCCGTGCCGGACATGGCCGAGGCGCTCGAGCAGGGCGTGTCAGACGGCACCGTGTTCAAAGGAGAGACTATCGAGGAGCTGGCCGCCGCTGCAGGCATCGATGCAGAGGGCCTTGCGACCACGATGGACGCTTATAACAAAATGGCGAAAGCGGGAGAGGATACTGAGTTCTTCAAAGATCCCGCCGCGCTGTTCCCGGTCGATCAGCCGCCGTTCTATGCGTTCAGGCTCATACCGTCGTGGTATTCCACGCTCTGCGGCGTGAAGATCAACGGGAAGATCCAGGTGGTGAACGGGCAGGGCAAACCTATACCGGGCTTGTACGCCGGCGGGCTTGATTCCGGCGAATTCTTCAAGGACAACTACAACCACGGCTTCTCGGGAGGCTGCTCGGGCTACTCATACTTCACGGGGTTCTTTGCCGCCGATCAGGTTAAGGAATACATCGACGGGTTGCAGTAGCCGCATGTGAGAGACGGTCTTATCGGCGCTCGGCTCCGTCGCAGCCGGGCGCCCGCCGTCCGTGCGAGGTCATGCTTCGAACGAGCTTCGGGGAGGGTCGGGCGCCGGGAAAGAGAAAGCCCGCCCTCTCCACTGCCCAGAGTCCGCGGCCATGGCGGAAAACGTGGGCTTTTCGAGGACGATCCGGGTCGGGGATGCGCGTACGGGCGGCGTTGGGTACAATTCAATGCGGTAATCAGCTTGTCAAACGGGCGTTCAGGCCGTATCATAAGCAATTGCTGTTTTCGCGGAGCTTCCCAAAGGAAGAGCGCCCGCTCGGAGAAACGTAAGAAGCAAAAGGAGTTCATCTTCATGGCAGTCAAAATTCGCCTGGCCCGTCACGGCGCGAAGAAGCGCCCGTACTACCGCATCGTCGTCGCCGATTCGCGCGCTCCGCGCGATGGCAAGTTCATCGAGGAAGTCGGCCGTTACAATCCCTGCGTCGAACCTGCCATGGTTCAGTTCGACATGGAAAAGGTCGATCAGTGGATCAAGAACGGCGCCCAGCCGACCGACACGGTCGCGAGCCTGATCAAGCGCGCTCGCGAGAACGCGTAGGGATGCGCTCATGGCCGAGCAGACGGAAGACATCGCCGGCCTCGTCGATGCCATCGTTCGGCCGCTCGTCGAGTTCGAAGACGATCTCGAGATCGTGGCGAGCGATGCGGAGGACGGATCGATCCTCGTCGAGGTACGCGTGAACGAAGAGGATGCGGGCAAAGTGATCGGTCGTCAAGGTCGCGTCATCAAGGCCATCCGGACGCTTGCGCGTGCAGCTGCTTCGCGTACGAACACGCACGTCGAAGTGGAGCTTCTCGACTAGATGCGCGATTGGATGCATGTGGCCGATCTGGCCAGGACGAAAACGTTGCAGGGGGGACTCGTCGCGCGAAGCGCGTCGGGTCTTCCTTTTTTGCTACACGAGGGCATGGAGGTTGCGTTCGTCCCTCCCCGGCATGAAGCGCCGCGCCGGAGCATCGTAAAAAGCGTGCGCGAGGAGGGCGATGCCTACGTGGTCGCCTTCGAAGGTGTGGACGACATAGCTACGGCACAGCTGCTGAGCGGCTGCCGGTGCCTTGTCCGTCGCGCCGACGTGCCGGAAGACGCGCGTGCGACGGAACGCGACAGCCTAGCTGGGTGGGAGGTATGCGACGTGCGCACCGGGTTCGTGGGCGTCGTGAGCGATGTGGTGGAGAAACCGGCGCAGACACTCCTCGAGGTCGTGCTGCGCGACGTGGCGCGACAAGACGGAGGGCATGCGATTCTCATCCCGATGGTCGAGGCTTTCATCGCCTCTATCGATGAGGAGGCGCGCAGGATCGACATGACCCTGCCCGAAGGGCTGCTGGATCTCTAGCGCTCCATCGACCGTCCTGTCTGTTCCCGGCATCGTTTCCACCGTTCCGGATCTTTTCGCCGAAAGGACTTCCTGTGGTCATCGAAACGCTTTCGACGTTCCCCTCCATGTACGACTCCGTCATGGGAACATCCATGATGCGCATCGCCCAGGAGAAGGGCATCCTTTCGTTCAAAGCGCACGATCTGCGCGACTGGACGCACGATCGCCATCGCACGACCGACGACGATCCTTACGGCGGCGGAGACGGCCTCGTCATGAAGTGCGAACCCATCTTCGAGGCTTGGGAAGCCGTTGTCGGTTGCCGTTTCGCGCGTATGCCGCAGGCTGAAAAGGGCGCATCCGAACAGGACGGTAGCCGTTCTTCGTGCGCCGGCTCGCAGGCCGGCGAACTCGGGGCTGCTCGAGCGTCGTGTTCCTCCGGCCTTCTTCCCGTCAGCCGTCCCCATACGATATTCCTGTCTCCGCACGGGGAGCCTTTCGACGACGCGCTGGCCTGTGAGCTGGCGCGCGAACAGCGGCTGCTGTTCGTGTGCGGGCATTACGAAGGCATCGACGAACGCGCCTATGCGCTGGCCGATCGCGTGATCTCGCTCGGCGACTACGTGCTCACCAGCGGCGAGCTGGCCAGCATGGTGGTCATCGATGCGGTGGTGCGCAAGCTGCCCGGCGTGCTCGGCGCGGAGACGGGAGCGCTCGACGAGAGCTTCGCCGACGGCCTGCTGGAATACCCCCACTACACGCGCCCGGCCGTATTTCGCGGCATGGAGGTGCCGCCGGTGCTTCTGTCGGGGGACCATGCAGCCGTCGCGCGCTGGCGGCGCGAGCAGAGCCTCGAGCGCACAGCGCGCCTGCGCCCCGACTTGCTGGAGAGCGTCGAGCTTTCGGCGACGGACTGGAAGCTCCTCTCCGGGCCGGAGGCCGAAGCGGGCGAATGACTCACGGGTCGTGCGGCTTGCACGAGACTTGCGTTTGCGCGGGCTGTATCCCCGACTACTCGAATAGAAGCCATATCGACGTTACGTGACCGGGCGAAACGATGAAAACTTGCTGCGAAGCCGAAGTCAGTCTCGGCGAGCAGGCCGTACAGGCGCAATTTCCGCGCAGGCCTCGAAAGGATGACGCCCATGGAAACCCGCAGCCTGTTCGCGATCTGGCCTCTCCGCCGCGCGGCTTTCGAGGCGACCTCGGGCCCCTGACTTTCCCCCGATGATCGGGAAATTTCTGCAAAGTTTGTCGAGCGGAGCGAGCCGTTCGTTCCGAAGCGCTATCATATACCCTCGCGACTTTATTCGGGCGACTTCGGTGAGCCCGTGCAGAGGAGGATGGACAGACTTCATGGATTCCGGTCAGCACGCCGTTTCCCATCGTTCGGGCATACTGGGTACGTTCTTCAAATTGCTCTTCATGGTGGCCTTCATCCTGGGGCTGTCGTGGTTGCTGCGCACCTTCGTATTCCAAACCTACGAGATTCCCTCCGGCTCTATGGAGGACACCATCATGACGGGGGACATGGTTTTTGCCGAGAAGGTGAGCTACTACTTCCGCGAGCCTGAACCCGGCGACATCGTAACCTTCCAGGATCCCCAAATACCGGGCCGCGTTCTCATTAAACGGTGCATCGCCGTGGGCGGGCAGACGGTGGACATAGGCGACGAAGACGGTCTCGTGCGCGTGGACGGGGTGGCGCTCTCGGAACCCTATACGCGATGGTGCGCCATCTTTTACCCTTTCGGGGGGCGTGTCGTTTCCCTATACGGTGCCCGAAGGCTCCATCTGGGTGATGGGGGACAACCGCACGAACTCACAGGACTCGCGCTACTTCGGCGCCGTTCCCGTTTCGTCGGTGACGGGTCGCGGCGCGCTCGTGTACTGGCCCGTGAGCGATTTCGGTCTGCTGGACTGACGCGGGGGACCGAGCGAGGGCGATCGGGAACACAACGATCTGAAAGACAAGGAGAGCCATGCCAACCGAAATCTCCCCGGTGACGACTGGGCGGTCCGAGGGGACGCCGCCGACGTTCCAGGACGTCATCATGAATCTACAGCGCTATTGGGGCGACCAGGGCTGCGTCGTCCTGCAGCCCTACGATAACGAGGTGGGCGCCGGCACGAACGCCCCGGCCACCACGCTGCGCTCCTTGGGCCCCGATACGTGGCGCACCTGCTACGTGCAGGGCAGCCGCCGTCCGACGGACGGTCGTTACGGCGAGAACCCGAACCGCACCCAGCACTACTTCCAGTTCCAGGTGCTCATGAAGCCCTCGCCCGACAACATCCAGGATCTGTACCTGGGAAGCCTGCGCGCCATCGGCATCGACGTGGACGCGCACGACGTGCGCTTCGTCGAGGACGACTGGGAGAGCCCGACGCTCGGCGCGTGGGGTCTGGGCTGGGAAGTGTGGATCGACGGCATGGAGGTGACGCAGTTCACCTACTTCCAGCAGGTGGGCGGCTTCGAGTGCAACCCCGTGCCCGTGGAGATCGCCTACGGTCTCGAGCGCCTCACCATGTTCGTGCAGGGCGTGGACTCAATGTTCGACATCGTGTGGAGCCGCGGCGCCGACGGCGTGGACTTCACCTACGGCGACGTGTACCTCGAGAACGAGCGCCAGTACTCGCGCTACAACTTCGAGGTGGCCGACACGGACTTTCTGTTCCAGGAGTTCAACGATCGCGAGGCCGAGTGCCTGCGCACGCTGGAGGCGGGGTTGCCGCTGCCTGCCTACGACAGCGTGCTCAAGTGCTGCCACGCCTTCAACCTGCTCGACGCGCGCGGCGTGATATCCGCCACCGAGCGCATGGCCTACATCCTACGCGTGCGCACCATCGCCAAGGCGGTGTGCGCGTCGTACATGGAGCACGTGGTGGGCATCAAGCCCGCCGAGGAAGACGAGGCCGCCGAAGATGGTGCCTCGGCATCCAAGCCCAAGGCGGGGAAGGAGGCCGGCTGTGAGTAACCTGCATACGCTCGCATTCGAGATCGGCACCGAGGAGATTCCGGCGTTCGACCTGCATCGCGCAACCCAGCAGCTGGAGAAACTCGTGCCCGAAGCGCTCGATCGGGTGCGCATCCCGCACGGAGACGTGGCCGTCTACACCACGCCGCGGCGCCTCATCATGATCGTGTCCGATGTGGCCGATGAGACCGCTGCCCTCGAAGAGGTCTTCCGAGGCCCCTCCTCCAAGATCGCGTTCGACGCCGACGGCAACCCGACGAAGGCCGCCACGGGCTTCGCGCGCGGCAAGGGCGTCGAAGTCGGCGCACTCGAGCGCCGCGAGGAAGGTGGTGTGGAGTACGTGTTCGCCACCCGCAGCATCGCCGCGCGCGACGTGGCCGAGCTCTTGCCCGGCGTGCTGGAAGGCGTGATCGCCGGCATCTCGTGGCCGAAGTCGTGCCGCTGGGGCACCACGAGCGAGTACTTCTCGCGCCCAGTGCGCTGGCTCGTGGCGCTGCTGGACGAGCGCGTGATCCCCGTGCGGTTCGCGGGCCTCGAGGCCGGCAACCTCACGCGCGGCCATCGTTTCCTGGCGCCTGGCCCCCATGAGGTGCCCACGGCCGCCGATTTGCTGGGCGTCGTCGAGGCCGCGCACGTGGTCACGAGCGAACAGGCTCGCGAGGCCGTCATCCGCGCCGGCGTGGCCGAGGCCGAGCGGCGTACGGGTGCGCGCGCCAAGCTTCCCGAGAAGACGCTGCTGGAGGTCGTGAACCTCTGCGAGCAGCCCACCGTGCTCGTGGGCTCCTTCGACGAGGAGTTCCTGCGCGTCCCCGAGGAGATCATCGTCGACGCCATGCTCATGCACCAGCGCTACTTCCCGCTGTACGACGCGGACGGCAAGCTCACCAACAACTTCATCGTCGTGACCAACGGCGACCCGGCGCATGCCGACACCATCATCGACGGCAACGAGCGCGTGGTGCGCGCCCGCCTGTCCGACGCGAAGTTCTTCTACGAGGAGGATCTCAAGCACCCGCTGGAGGCGTACGTCGACCGTTTGGACGAGGTGGTGTTCCAGGAGACCCTCGGCACGATGAAGGCGAAGGCTGACCGCATCGTGGCGCTGGCGAAGCACCTCGCCGCCGACGCGCAGCTGGACGCCGCCGACGCCGCCGACGCCGAGCGCGCCGCGTACCTGGCCAAGGCCGACCTCGTGACGAACGCCGTCGTGGAGTTCACGAGCGTCCAGGGCGTCATGGGTTCCTACTACGCCGCTGCTTGCGGCGAGAACGACCAGGTGGCGCGCGCCATCGCCGACCACTACCGCCCGCGCTTCTCCGGCGACGAGCCGCCTGCGTCCGACGTGGGGCGGATCGTGGCCATGGCCGACAAGCTGGATACCGTCTGCGGCCTGTTCGCCGCGGGCCAGGCTCCCACCGGCTCGTCTGACCCGTTCGCGCTGCGCCGCAGCGCCATCGGCATCGTGGCTATGCTGGAAGCGGGCCTGCCCGTGTCGCTGTCCGCCGCGATCGACGCGGCGCTCGGCACCTACGAGAATGCCGGGATCGACTACGATCGGGACGCGGTCCGCGCCGAAGTGGCCGACTTCTTTGTGACGCGCACGAAGGTCATGCTGCGCGACGGCGGCTGCGCCCCCGACGCCGTGGAGGCCGTGCTGGCCACGGGTGTAGAGGAGCCGGCGCAGATCATCGCCCGCACTCGCGCCCTCGAGGCCGCGCGCGTGGATGACCCCGACACGTTCGCCGACCTGGCCACGGCCTACGCCCGCGCCAACAACCTGCGCGACGCGAGCCTGGGCGCCGAGGTGGACGAGACGCTGGCGGCCGACGCCGAGCGCGCGCTGCTCGCCGCCGCCGATGAAGCTGCGGCGCGCGTGGGGGAGGCCCTCGGCTCCGACGACTACGCGGCTGCCCTCTCTGCCCTCGCCGCCCTGCGCGCGCCCATCGATGCGTTCTTCGAGGACGTGCTCATCATGGACGAGGATCGGGCCCTGCGCGAGAACCGCCTGCGCCTGCTCAACCGCTTCGTCGCCGCGTTCGCCCACGTAGCGGACTTCGGCAAGATGGCCAAGGGACAGAAGTAGGGATCCATGGACTTCGACGATCTCGTCATCTGCGAGAACCTCACGTCGCTGCCTACCATCCATGTTGTCAGCGACTCGGTGGGCCTCACGGCCCAGGCGGTGGCCCGTGCGGCTGCCGCCCAGTTCGGCGTCACGAACCCTTGTATTGAGGTTCTGCCGAAGGTTCGCACGTTCGCCGAGATCAAAGAGTTCATCGATGTGCACAGCGCTTTCCACCGCAAACTCACGGGGGATGGGCGCATGCTCGTGTTCTATACGCTCGTAGATGCGTCTCTCTCGCGCAGCCTTGAGAACTACGCCGCTTCGCGCGAGGACATAGTGGCCGTCGACCTCATGACCGAAGCTATCGGCGCCATTGCGGGCATGACCGGGCTCACGCCTTCCACGAAGCCGGGCGGACTGCATGTAGCAGACCAGTACTATTTTCGACGTATCGAGGCCATCGAGTTCACCATCGCTCACGACGATGGACGCAATCCCCAGGAGCTCTCGCGCGCCGATATCGTCCTTCTTGGCGTGTCGCGCTCCTCTAAGACGCCTACCTCGATCTACTTGTCCCAGCAGGGCTACAAGGTGGCTAATATTCCGCTCGATCCCCATACCGAGCCGCCGGTCGAACTCGAGCAGGTTGAGCCTACGCGGCTGTTCGGGCTCATGACCACGGCCGATGTGCTCGTAGGCATCCGAAAGCGCCGTTTGGGCAACGCCGGCGTCGTCGCGTCGAGCTATGCCGATCCCGAATATGTGTACCAAGATCTCGAGCAGGCTCGTGCGCTGATGCGCAAACTCGGCTGTATCGTGATCCACACCGAAAATCGTGCCGTTGAGGAAACAGCGCAGGAAATTTTGCGTTACTATGAGCGGGCGCATCCCCCATCTGCTGATATGATGGGCTAGGCCTGTGACTTGGGTTTGAAACGTTAGATACGTCGGTTAAAGGAGAAAAAGGTGGCCGAAGAAGTCAAACGAGTCTATGCGTTCGGCAAGGACGCACAGGGCAACAACGTAACCGAGGGTAACACGCACATGAAGGCCCAGCTGGGCGGCAAGGGGGCGAACCTCGCCGAGATGGCCAACATCGGGCTGCCCGTGCCTCCGGGATTCACCATCACGTGCCAGACGTGCATGGAATACGCCAACGCCGACAACACCTGGCCCGAGGGCGCGCTCGACACCATCCAGGCCTATCGTGAGGACCTCGAAGCCCGCATGGGTAAGAAGATCGGCGATGCAGCCGACCCGCTGCTCGTATCCGTGCGCTCCGGCGCCCCCATGTCCATGCCGGGCATGATGGACACCGTTCTCAACCTCGGCCTGAACGACGAGTCCATCAACGGCCTCATCGCCCAGACCGAGAACCCACGCTTTGCGTGGGACTCCTACCGCCGCTTCATCCAGATGTTCTCCAACGTGGTCATGGGCCTGGACGGCGACCTGTTCGAGAACGCCATCACGGCTATGAAGCACGCTCGCGGCGTCGCGTCCGACACCGACCTCTCGGCCGACGACCTCAAGGAGCTCGTGGCCGAGTTTAAGCAGATCTTCTCCGAGAACGTGGATGCCGCAGCGTATCCGAAGCTCGTGGTGGGCGGCTCCGTGCAGTTCCCGCAGGATCCCAGCGTGCAGCTGCAGTTGGCCATCGAAGCCGTGTTCGGCAGCTGGAACAACCCGCGCGCGGTCCTTTACCGCAAGCAGAACAAGATCGCCGACGACCTGGGCACCGCCGTGAACGTGCAGTCCATGGTGTTCGGCAACAAGGGCAACACGTCGGCCACCGGCGTCGCGTTCACGCGCAACCCCGCCAACGGCGAGAAGGAGTTCTACGGCGACTACCTAGTGAACGCCCAGGGCGAGGACGTCGTGGCCGGCATCCGCAACACGAGCCCCATCGCCGACCTCAAGCACGTCGACGGTCTGGAGGACGCGGGCCGCGAGCTTGAAAAAGTGTTCGTGACGCTGGAAAACCACTTCCGCGACATGTGCGACATCGAGTTTACCATCGAACAGGGGAAGCTCTGGATGCTGCAGACCCGCGTGGGCAAGCGCACCGCCGCAGCCGCGCTGCACATCGCCATCGAGATGGAGAAGGAGGGCCTCATCTCGAAGGAGGAGGCCGTCATGCGCGTCGACCCCGAGCAGCTCGACCAGCTGCTGCATCCGCAGTTCGACAAGAACGCCTCCTACGATGTGGTGGCCAAAGGCCTGAACGCCAGCCCCGGCGCCGCTGTGGGCGAAGCCGTGTTCTCGGCCGCCGATGCCGTTGCGTGTGCGGAAGCAGGTCGCAAGTGCGTGCTCGTGCGCTGGGAGACCAACCCCGACGACCTTGCCGGCATGATCGCAGCCGAAGGCATCCTCACGTCGCACGGCGGGAAGACCTCGCATGCCGCCGTTATCGCGCGCGGCATGGGCGCGCCGTGCGTCTGCGGCGTAGAGGCGCTCAAGATCGACGCCGAGAAGAAGCAGGCCGTCGTTACGGGCACCGACGTCGTCATCAAGGAAGGCGACATGATCTCCATCGACGGCACGACCGGTTCGGTGGTGCTGGGTGCGGTCGAACTCGTGCTCCCCGAGCTCACGGGCGACCTGGACACCATCCTCGAGTGGGCCGACGAATTCCGCACGCTCGGCGTGCGCGCCAATGCCGACAACCCTGAGGACGCGGAACTCTCCCGCAACTTCGGCGCCGAGGGCATCGGTTTGTGCCGTACCGAGCATATGTTCTTGGGCGATCGCAAGCAGATCATTCAGACGTTCATTCTGAACGAAGACCCCGCCGTGCGAGACAAGGCTGTGAACGAGCTGCTGGAGGCCCAGACAGGCGATTTCCTCGGCATGTTCAAGGCCATGGACGGGCTGCCGGTCATCGTGCGGCTTCTCGATCCGCCTCTGCACGAGTTCCTGGAAAGCCCGCGCGCGCTTGATGTGGAGATTGCGAAGCTTGAAGCCATGGGCGGAGACGCTGCGGCCATCGCCGAGAAGCGCCGACTCATGGAGCAGATCGACGCGATGAGCGAAGCGAACCCGATGCTCGGCCTGCGAGGCTGCCGTCTGGGCATCGTATACCCCATCCTGCCGATCATGCAGGTGCGCGCCATCGCCACTGCGGCGGCTGAACTGAAGAAGCAGGGCCTCGATCCGCGACCTGAGATCATGATCCCGCTCGTGTCCGTGGTGCCCGAACTCGAGAAGCTGCGCGGCGTGGCCGAGCAGACCATTGCCGAGGTGGCCGCTGAACAGGGCGTCGAGCTGGACATCCCTGTGGGCACCATGATCGAGCTGCCGCGCGCTGCCGTCACTGCCGATGAAATAGCCGCCCAGGCCGACTTCTTCAGCTTCGGCACGAACGACCTCACGCAGACGACGTTCGGCTTCAGCCGCGACGATGTGGAGGCTGAATTCGTACCGCAGTACCTCGAGCAGCGCCTGCTGCCCTACAACCCCTTCGCCACCATCGATCCGGGTGTTGCCAAACTGGTGAAGATGGGTGTTGAGCTGGGTCGCGAGGGCAATCCCGAACTCGTGTGCGGCGTGTGCGGCGAACACGGCGGCGATCCCGATTCCGTGAAGACCTTCCACGCCATCGGGCTCGACTACGTGAGCTGTTCCCCGTACCGCGTGCCGCTCGCACGGCTCGCGGCCGGCCAGGCGGCGCTTGCCGAGCAGATGGATGGCGCGCGCGACAAGTAGATCGCGGTCGCGTATCGGTTTCAAGCTTGAACGAGGCGCTCCTTCGGGGGCGCCTCGTTTTCGGTGTGGGAGGACGGTGCGTCAGCACGGGGCGGATCTCCCGTTCGATCTCCCGCCCGATTGTTGGACGGGGGGGCTCCGGATTCCCCCTTTCGCGCTCCGAACTGCCGGTTTCGCCGGGGGGATTGTCGGAAGCGCAGCGCCGGGGCTAGGATAGGGGTTCGTTTCGATTCCGACGGAAGGGGCTTCATGGCTTCGGGTAAGGCGCGCAACCGCGCGACGGTCGTTGTTCTCGCGGTTCTCGTCGTCGTGCTCGCACTAGGGGCGACGGGTGCCGTTGGCTTCCTGGTCTGGCAGCAGCAGAGCGCAGCTGCGGCGCTGCGCGAAGCGAAAGAGGCGCCCCTACCGGCCGCCGAGCCGCTCTATGAACCCAAGGAAGACTCCCTTCCCTTGAATCCGATCGATTTCGAGGAGCTTCGGCAGGAGAACCCCGACCTGTATGCATGGGTCTACGTGCCGAACACGAACGTCAATCTGCCGGTGGCCCGCCGCGAGGGCGACGATCTTTTCTATCTCGATCACGATCGACACGGCGCCTACGATGCCACAGGCACCGTGTTCTCCCAAACGGCGAACGCGGCGGACTTTTCCGACCCGGTCACGGTCCTATACGGACACAACATGGCAAACGGCGCCATGTTCGCCACGCTCCATGATTTCAGCGATCCTGCGTTTTTCGCCGAGAACGAACTGTTCTACGTCTACGTGCCGGGACATATCCTGACCTACCGCGTAGTGGCGGCTTACAACTACGACGACCGCCATATCCTGTATTCGTTCGGCTTCGCCGACGCTGCAGTGCGCGAGGGCTACTTCGCCTCCGTGCTGGCGCCCGACGACCCGCAGGCGAACGTGCGCGAAGGTGTCGTGCTCGACGCCGACAGCCGGATCGTGCAGTTGAGCACCTGTCGATCGGCCTATGCCGACGATCCGGTGCGCTACCTGGTCACCGGCGTGCTGGTGGACGACCAACCCACGACATGATGCCGGGCGGTCGGCAGGCCGGTTGCGCACGGCGCAACGTCAAAGTCCCGCCCGAATTCGCGAAGAGCAAGGCTGCTTTCGCCCGACGGGTCGAATGGCGCGGAGGGGTGCAGTAGTATGAGGAGGCTGTGGTTTGCCGAGCGCTTTTCTGCGAAAGCGCGACGACGAGAGAGGGTTTTACGGTGAAGAAGAGACTGACAGCGCTTTTGTGCGCCGCGATGCTGACAGCTGCCCTGCCCGTGCTCGCATGGGCGGAGGAAGAGGCCGAGGGGCCGACCGAGACGGCCGACGGGGGTGCTGCGCCTTTGGCGGATGCGCAGGATCGATCGATCGGTTCGCGCCCCGCCAACGCCGATAACAGCGACGGCTCGTGCTCGCTCTTCGGCGAGACGACGGCTTCGAGCTTCACCATCATTAGCACCACCGAAGTGGCTGACGAATACGATGAGGCTTTGAAGGGTATGCCTTCGTACCAGGTGATCGCCCAGGAGGCGACTAAGAAGATGGAATTCCTCGTTGTGCTTTCAGGTGCGTACGCCGACTGCAACACGCTCGAGGTGCACGTGAGGCCGAATACGGGCAGCGCAGGCGTTGCCAAAACGTTCGAAGTGACGAAGCCTGCCGGCGTTGAGGCCTTCGACTTCACGTCCGAGATATTCAACCTGGGCGATCAGACGGGCGGCAACACCTACGGGGCCGATCTCATCTTGACATTCGTTCCTTCGAAGGTCGATGCAGGTTCGGCACCGTCGGCCGAGGCCGGATCCGCCGACGGCGCCGGCGTCAAATCTCCCAAGACCGGCCAGGGCGCTGGAACGGCAGCGGGCACCTCGGCTGTGCTGCTGACGGGCGCCGGCGCTGCGGCACTCGCCCTGCGCAGGAAGATACGCGGCTAGTCGGGAAACCCATCGCATTTCGATCGGGCCCGCCGCATCGAGCGACGGGCCCGATCCCGTTGTCGCCGAATTCGCTCCCCTGAGTGCCGAATTCGCACCGTGCCTGCTCCGAAGCCGGGGCTTCGCTACACTGAAAAGCTGTTTCGCAGTTACGCGTGCATGGTCGGACGAGGGGCCGCCGAACGCGCTGCGCGTGGGGTCGAGGTTGGAGGAGAGAGGAGCGCGAGGTCGATGAAGCTTGCGCTATGTGAGGACGATGCCCGGGATCGGACCCTGCTTCGCGATGCGGTCATGCGCTGGGCGGAGCGTCGTGGCCTCCTCGTGTCGTTTTTCGAGTACGACGCCGCAGAACGACTCGTCGAGGATATGGAGGAGGGCGTCGAGCGGTTCGATGCGTTGTTCCTCGATATCCTGCTCGGCGGCATGTCGGGCATCGATGCCGCACGGAGGGTGCGCGCCGTCGATAAGCGGGTCCCCCTCGTGTTTCTCACGGTGACGCCCGAATACGCCCTCGACGGCTACGAGGTGCGCGCCGCAGGCTATCTCGTGAAGCCGCTCGACGAGGCGCGGCTCTCCAAACTGCTTGACGAACTCTTCGAAAAGCAGTCGCCTCCGCGCCTCGCCTTCCGTGCGGGGTCGGCCTGGCGGTACTTCGATCACCGCGACATCCTCTACGTCGAAAGTCGCAATCATGCTGTCATCCTGCATACGGCTGACGGCGCGACGCACAAGGGCTACAGCAAGCTCGACGACGTGGAGGCGGCTTTGGATGATCCGCGGTTTCTGCGCTGCCATCGCAGCTACCTTGTGAACATGGACCAGGTAGCCGACGTGCAGGGCGACTTCGTCCTGCACGATGGGTCGCGCGTGCCGATCCGCGTAAAGGAACGCAAGCGGCTGACCGAGGCGTACTACGCGTACTTCGTCGACGCGAGCTGCTCGCCTTCTTAACCCCTTCGAGCATCTTTCCGCAGAATGATCCCCGCGAGGCAGACGAGCGCCATGGCGACTGCGAGCGCGACGAGGGCTCCAGGGAGGCGAGAGGCTGCTTCGCGCTCTGATGGCGTGCTTTGCCTGTCGCCCGCCTCGGTAGGCTGCGCAGCATTGCCTTCCAACGGCCGTGCGCTCAAGATTGCCGACGAAGCGTCTTCCTGTGCGTCATCAGCATCCGAAGCGCCCTCCGATCCCCTGTTCGACGATCCGTTGGATTCCGAACGTTCGCTCGACGCGTCGGGTTCTGCTGATGCTTCCGTCTCTGCTTCTTCGCCTGCATGTGCGCCCGCATTCTCGCCGTATCGCTCGGAGGGAAGGAAGCTCGGCGTCTCGATGACGGGGCGTTCGTGTTCGCCCTGACCGATGCCGCCCTTGTCGCCGCCGCTGCCTCCGCCGTCCCCGGCATCGGAAGGAGGTCCATCAGGTTTTCCATCGTCGGGCACGACGAAAAACACGGGTGCGAACGAGCGCGTCGCTGTCTTGCCGTCGACGACGATGCCGGCGTAGGCTCGCAGATAGAACGAGCGGCCGGAGCACTCGGTTTCGAAGTAATCGACAAAGGGGACGTCTTCTCCCGTGTCGTAATTATAGTAGCGGATGGTTTGGAATGGATCCTCCAGCGCTGCGAACTCGGCCCAACCCTCATTCCAAACGAACGTGTAGAGCGGCTCCCAGGCATGGGGATTGTCAGCCCAGGCGCGCTCGACGCGGAGCGTCTCCAGCTCGGGGCGATTCGGCAGCTCTGGCAGGTATAGCCATGCGAGCAGCCTGCCATCGTCGGTGATCTGCGGACCGGTGCCGTAAGATTCGCCCGTCGAGCCGTCGGGTTCAGCGGCTGTTGCGGCGAGGAGAGGGCAGGCGAGCAGGAGCGAGGCGGCAAGCAGTGCGCAGGCTGTGAGCGGCGCAGCATGGAAGTAAGGGGCTGCAGGTTTGCTACAATGACAAGGCAAGGATTACTCCGATGGATCGTTCGAGGGGCTATGTCGTCGTTGAGATGCACTCGTACGCTGGCAGCTTGCATTGCCGTTCTCGTGCTCACAGGGGCCGTTTTCGCTGCGGGCTACTTTTATGATAACAAATATGCAGTTTCATGCCCGCGTGGCGCGGATGCCGAATTCGCTTTCACAAGCGACGAACTCGATCGCCCGCTTGTGCTGATCGACGGCTGGCTCATGGACCTCGAAGGCGTCGGCGTTCGCGAGACTTTCATTGGGCAGTACTCCAACTTCTCCTACGTGCCCGGAAGCCCCTCGCCAGATGGGCGGGCCGTGTATACACTCGCGTTGCGGGCCGTCGATATGCAGCAGCCGGTGGCGCTCACGCTGTTCGTACCCGAAGTGTTCGGCGATTACGTGCTGCGTGTGGACGGCGAGGAGATTGCTTCGCGAGGAAGCGGCGCTTTCGCGGGCATCGTGGTGGACGGTACGGCGTTGCTGGAGTTTGATGTTGAAAGCGCGGGCGGCTATTACAGCGGGCTCGTGTACCCGCCGGTTGTGGGTACGGCTCAGGTTATGGGGATGTGGCAAGCGGTGCGCACGGCGACGTCGGGAGCAGCCTGCTTCGCGCCGCTCGTGCTTGCAGCGCTTGCCTGCGCGGTATGGGCTCCACGACGCAACGATCACGTTCTCGTGCTCTTCGCGGTTCTGTGCTTGTGCATGTCGGGCGCCTGCTTCGAGCCCTTCGCCTGGCAGCTGGGCTGGTCGGGCCCCTGGCTGCACGCTGCCGTGGACGCGCTGTGGACGGCGGTGCTTTCGTGCGCGACGGCCATGGCCCTCATCGTGTCAGGACTTGCAGATTCTGCGCGACGCCGTCGAGTCGTGTTCTCATTGCTTGCCGTAGCGCCGCTTGCCTCAGGGCTTCTGGTGGGGGCGGGTATCCCCGCTTTTCCTGCGCTCATCGGCGTGAACGAGGCGTTCCAGATCGTGTTCCGCTTGACGGCGTGGGCACTCGTCATGGCGGCCGCCGCCGCGGGTTTGCGTTCGCGGTTGGCGGATGCGCCCTACGTATTGTGCGCCGCAATGGCCATGGCGCTCGCATTCGCGGCGAACTTGCTGGACGCCGGGGCTTACGAACCCCTCTACGGTCTCTGGCAGAACGAGTATGCGGCGCTTGCGGCCATGGCCGCGTTCGCCGCCCTGATCGTGGCGCGCGGACGGCGCATGGTGGCGCACGAGGCCGCAGCGCACGAGCTCGACGTGCAGTTGCGAGCCGCCGAGCAGACGCTGGCCCACATCCGTGCTAGCGAGGATGCGACACGCGTTATGCGCCACGACCTCAAGCACCATGCGAACGCGCTCGCGATGCTCGCGACCGAGGGCGAGTGGGATCGTGCAAGGGCATATGCATGCGAGCTGAGCGAGGGGCTTGCCGTTATCGCGCCCGTGCGCTACAGCAGAAACCTCGTGGTGAACGCCGCGTGCGCGGCATACCTCGCGGCGGCAACCGAGCAGGGTGTGGAGGTGCGTTGCGACGTGCGTGTGCCCGAGAAACTGCCCGTGCGCGATGGCGATCTGGCGGTGCTCCTCTCGAACTTGCTGTCGAACGCCGTGGAGGGATGTTGGCGCGCGCCCGAGGGCAGCCGGCGTGCGCTGCGCTTCGATGCCGACTGGAACGGAGAGGCGCTGTGTATGCGCTGTGAGAACAGCGCCCCCGAAGGGACGCCTTCTGGCCGCACGAGCAAGCGCGATCCCGCCGAGCACGGTTTCGGTCTGACGTCCATGCGCCAAATAGCTCAACGTTACGGCGGATCAGTAACCGTTCGGCATGCAGACGGCCTTTTCGTCGTACGCTGCGTGCTGCGCCTAGGGCGGCAGGGCGGCGCTGCCCAAACAGACAAAAGCTCCGCTATGAGTGGGAGGATGCGCAATGGCTGATGCACGCTTCGATCGTTTGCCCCGCACGGTAGAACTCGTCCGCGACGGTGACGGTCATGCAGGCTTCGCATACGTCGACCAGCGCCTGCTTCCCGCCCGTCTGCATATTGCGCGCACCGGGGACTGGCGTGCGGTTGTCGAGGCGATCAAGACGCTCGCCGTGCGCGGTGCGCCCGCTCTTGGAGCGGCAGGGGCGGCTGCGATGACGCTTTGGGCCTGCAACGAAGGCGCGGTTCCGTTGCAGGCGGGTGGATGCTGCGAGATGCGTCCGCGCTTCTTCGAAGCGCTCGGCCGCATAGCCGACGAGGTTGCGGACGCCCGGCCGACAGCGGTGAATCTGGCGTGGGGCGTTCGTCGCCTCGAACGGCTCGCCCGCGTTCGCGCTGACGAGGGGGCTTCTCCCTCTGACATTGCCGATGCGCTTTTTGCCGAGGTCAAGCGGATGGAGGTCGAAGACGAGGCTGCAAACCGCGCTCTCGGTGTCCATGGCGCGGCACTGCTTCCTTCGAACGCGCGGGTGCTCACGCATTGCAATGCCGGCAGCCTGGCGACGGTATTCTTCGGTACCGCCCTCGGCGTCGTGTATACGGCGGCGGCGCGCGGCGGGATCGAACGCGTATACGCCGATGAAACTCGACCGGTGGGGCAGGGCGCTCGCCTTACCGCCTGGGAGCTCTCGCGCATCGGGGTGCCCTGTACGCTCATCTGCGACAATATGGCCGCGAGCCTTATGGCACGCAGCCAGGTTGACGCCGTTGTGGTAGGTGCGGACCGTATCGCGGCCAACGGCGATACGGCCAACAAAATCGGCACCTACGGCGTGGCTGTGCTCGCACGCCATCACGGGATCCCGTTCTATGTGGCCGCTCCCGAGTCGACCATCGATCGCTCTATCCCCACCGGCGCAGACATCCCCATCGAAGAGCGCGACCCCGCCGAGGTGCTCCCAGCGCCCATTACTGGTGTGGACGTATGGAATCCCGCCTTCGATGTGACGCCAGCGGGGTTTATCACGCGCATCATCACAGAACGCGGCGCCTTTGATCCGAGCGAGGTGGCGTAGCCGTTTCTGCGCGCGCGTTCTGCTACAATGTCCGTGTCGTCGCAGGCCGGCCCTGCGCGCAGCTCGGCTGGAGCCGTTGTGAGGAGGGTGTATGCGCATCATTCACCGTGAGGATCAAGAGCAGCGCGAGCACGAGATCCTTTCGTCCGATGCTTCGTTCGCCGATGAGAGCGAAGGGCGCGCCCGCTCGGCCGAGCCCGATATCCTGCGCACCGATTTCCAACGCGATCGCGACAAGATTCTCCACACGAAGTCGTTCCGCCGCCTATCTCATAAGACGCAGGTGTTCTTGGCCGCCGAGGGCGACCATTTCCGCACCCGCCTCACGCATACCCTCGAAGTGGCGCAGATCGCCCGTACCATCGCGCGCGCACTCGGTCTGAACGAGGACCTCGCGGAGGCGATTTCGCTCGGGCACGATCTGGGCCACACGCCCTTCGGCCATACCGGGGAAGAGGCGCTTGCCAGTTGCCTGGCTCGTCATCGCGGCATCGACCCCTCCTCTCCGGAGGCGATGTCGCTGTACCGCCACAACGAGCAGAGCCTGCGCGTGGTCGAGCGTATCGAGAACGGCGGTAAGGGCCTCAATCTCACGCCGGAGGTTCGTGACGGCATCGTCTGCCATACCGGCGAGGTGCGCGCTGAGACGCTTGAAGGCCGCATTGTGGCCACGGCCGATAGGATCGCCTACGTGAACCACGACATCGACGATGCCATTCGGGCGGGGATCCTTTCGGAACGCGATTTGCCCGACTCTACGCATACGGTGCTAGGACCCGACCATTCTTCCCGTATTGAGACGCTCGTTCTCGATATGGTGGAAACGTCGGCTGCTGCGGAAGATATCCTCATGAGCGAGCACGTCTGGGCCGCCATGATGGAGTTGCGTGCCTTTCTCTTCGAGCGCGTGTACACCTCGGAGATGGTTATGGCGGAGGTGGTCAAGGCGACGCACCTCGTCAGCGATCTGTTCGATCACTATGTTGAGCATCCTGGCGAGATCCCCCAGGAGTACCATCTCATTTCAGACGGCGATGATCTGCGTGCTGTAGCAGACTTCATCGCGGGCATGACTGATCGCTATGCAAAGAACCTCTACCAGCGGCTTTTCATACCACACGCGCTGCACTAGAAACGACTGCCTGGTTGTTCGCGCAGCTTCTCGTATCGTCTTTGATATGCATCGATAGGCGACGGAACCTGCTTGCGTCCGCGCTTGGAACTTGTATAATCGGGAAGCTGTGCTTTCAGGGGATCACATACGACAATCGCTGTCTACCGCGCTGCCCATCATGCTGGGCTACGTGGCCATCGGCATACCCTGCGGCATCCTGAGCGCATCGATCGGCTTGGACGCGCTGCAGGTGTTCCTGCTGTCAATGCTGTTTTATTCGGGGGCGGGGCAGTTCATGATTCCGAACATGTGGCTGGCCGGTTCTCCTCTCGCCTCCATCGTGGCCAGTGTCTCGCTTGTAAACACGCGACAGATGCTGTATGCCGCCTCGTTCGCGCCCCGATGCGAAGGGGTGAAGAAGCGCCTCGCCTTCCTGTTTGCGGCCACGGTCACCGATGAGAGCTACGGTGTGAACACGGCGAAATTCGAGGCGGGCGGCTGGTCGGTGGGCCGGGCGACGCTGGTCAACCTCATGTCGCAGGGTTCTTGGGCGATTTCCAACGTCGTAGGCGTGCTCGTGGGAAATGCGGTGGGAGTGCCTCTGGCCATCGCATCGTTCGCCATGACCTCCATTTTCATATGCCTGCTCGCCACGCAGAAAGCGAGCGCCGCGAATGTCGTTGCGGCCGCATGCGCCATGCTCGGCGTGTTCACCTGCAAGACGATCGGGCTTTCGGGACCTGCCATCCTCATCGGTGCGCTTGTGGGCGTCATGGGTGCGCTGCTGTTCTCATGGGCGAAGGAGCGCGGCTGATGGAGGCGATGGGTTGGGGCGATTTCCTGATCGTGTTCGCCTGCTGCGCGCTCACGATGCTCGCGTGCCGCGTGCTGCCGCTGTTCGCGCTCAAAGGCAAAGAGCTCCCCGAAAACGTGGAACAGGCGCTCGGTTTCATCCCGCCGGCCGCGTTTGCCGCGCTTGTGGCCAATGATTTGCTGACGCCCGGCATGTTCGATGCGGGCCTGTGGCCGGCTGCCGCGCCGCTCGTTGCTGCTGCGGTGGTGGTCGCCGTGGCGTGGAAGACGAAGTCGCTTCTATGGTGCGCGCTGTCGGGCGTGGCCGCCTATGCGCTGCTCATGATGTTGTAACGATCGAACGACCATCGCTATTTCCTATCGCTCTTACTCAGGCGCATGCCCGCTCCAGTCTTTTCCGTGCGGTATACTAAGGCCATCTCATCGGGCTTTGGGCGGCGGGTTCATGGCGGGCCGCTGTCTCGAACGACCGAGAGTCGGCTTCTCAACGGAACATCTCAGGGCCGGTTTGCGGCGCGATGCGGGCGGAGGTACTGCTATGTCGGACACGAGGCGCGTCGAGCAGGAGATTCCATGGACGCGACCCGCTAGCGCGTGGTCGCTGTACCGCACGGCGAAGCCTACGGCGGCCGATCGTCAGAAACAGCGCATCGCGCAAGCGTTCGAGGAGGTCCTCGAACGACAGTCGTTCGACAAGATCACCGTCATCGAAATCGCCCGAAAGTGCGGTATATCCCGCCAGACGTTCTACAATCATTTTCTTGACAAGTACGACCTGGTCAACTGGATGTATCGTCAGCTCGTCGTCGGGACGACCGGACGTATCGGCATCGACATGACGTGGGAGCGGGCCGTGCGAACCAAGCTTGAGATCATGAGATCGAAGGACTGGTTCTTCTCGAAGGTTTATCGGGTTGGCGATCGCGAGGGGCTGCTCGAGCATGAGCCCCGGCTCGTCTTCAACTACTACGAATCCAATCTGAAACGGCTGACGGGCAAGGTGCTCGACGAAAAGGAGCGCTACGCGCTCATGCTTTACTGCCATGGCGCGGTGCGCATGACGGCAGAATGGATCAGGACGGCCCCGGACACTCCGGTCGACGTCATCGTGGAGGCCGACATGGCGGCGCTTCCTCCGTTCGCAAGGCGGACGTTGCTCGGGAACAGGTGAGATGGCCCGCATGCAACACAGGGGCGATCATCTCCGCTTGAACGGGCATGGATCTGGTTTGGCGATCCGGCTTCTGATCCGCACTGGAGGAGAGGCTGCCTTCAATGATTCCCGGAATTGCTGACAGCGCCGGCGGAATGTACACATTAACGCTTTCGCATCTGTACATTTCCCCTGGCGTGCCGTAATCCAAGAAAGCGAGGCGTAGGTATCATCGGTTTTTTCTATAATTCAGCAACAGGATGATGTTTCGCAGCGTCCAGGCCGTGGCCGTTGATTGCGCTGCGAATACGAGGAAGGAGGTGCGGAAGGGGAATCTTCGCAACCGCAACACGATAAGGAGGAGTCATGTCAGCTGAGAAAATAGCCAGGCAGGGCCTCACCGCCCGCCACATCGGCGTCGTGGTCACCATGGCGCTCACGCTCCTGACCGCCGTGGGCATCATCTTCACGGCGGCGGGCCTGTGCTACCGGCCGGTCTCCGAGCACTTCGGCGTACCGGTCTCGCAGGTCTCGCTCTACATCACGTTCGTCTACCTCGGCCAGATGGCGGGCGCGGCGCCCATGGGCTACCTGTTCGACAGGTTCAGCGCCAAGTCGGTGTGCGTCGCGGCGGCCCTCATGGTCGTCGTGCCCTACATGGGCTTCGCATTCTACCCGGCCATCTGGTGCTACTGGGTGGCGGGTTTCGTCATCGGGCTGGGACTGGTGTGCATCGAGTTCACGATGACCGCCGGCATCCTCTCCCGGTGGTTCCACACCAACTACGGCACCGTCACCGGCATCGTGTTCGCGATGACGGGCGTGGGCGGGGTCGTCTGGAACATCGTCGGGCAGTTCGTGCTCGGCCCGGAGCTTGCGGGCTGGCACACGCTCTACCTCATCTTCGGCGTGGCGATGGCGATCGGCACTGTGCCGTTCATCGCGATCTTCGTCAAGCGCACCCCGCAGGAGTGCGGAACGCTGCCCTATGGCATGCCGCTTGACGCCGCGGCGCAGGCCGCCGAGCTCGAGGCGGCGGGCGAGCAGGCCGCCGAGGAGCCGGGGTTCCGCGCCAAGGAGGTCCTCAAGATGCCCTTCTTCTGGACGCTGCTTCTGGGCGCGGGCCTTCTGAACACCATCACCACCATGTCGCAGCTCTTTGCCACCTACGTGCAGTTCCTTGGCCACGACGGCTGGGGCGGACAGGCGCTCGTGGCACTGCTTTTGCTCTCGGGCACCCTTGAGGCCTTCGCGAGCGCCGGGCAGGGTGGCGGCAAGGTGCTCATCGGGTTTGTCGAGTCGCGCTCCATCGTGGCCGCCCAGGCTATCGGCTACATCGGCGGCGTGATCGGGCTTGTGCTCATGTGGTGGCTGCCCCAACTCATGGGCGAGGCGGGCATCTGGCCCATGTTCTGCAGCGGACTGTTCTACGGCCTGGCCTACGCCTGCTCGACTGCGATGCTGCCCTTCCTCGTGCGCGAGGTGTTCGGCGGGCGGGACTTCGACAAGATCTACTCGTGGATGATCACCGTCTTCAACGGCATCGGGGCGCTCGGGGCCACCGGCTGGGCGCTCGTGGCCGAGGGCTTTGGCTGGCACGGCTTCTTCATCGGAGGGCTGATCGTGCTCACGGTGACCTTCGGGCTTTTGCTCTACACCTGGAAGGCGGGGGACAAGGCGCGCCGAAGGGCCTGGTACAAAGACGACGCCCAGCTCGCCGCGGAGGCGGCGGCCGAGGCCGAGGCTGCGGCCGAGGGCGCCTAGGGCCTGCAGGGCTTGCCGGGCGCGGGGAGGGTCGCCCCTTCCCGCCCCGCGCCCGGAGCCCCGTCTCGCCCCCTGCCGCCCCGCGCGCCGGCGGAAACGGTATCGACGCCCGCCGGGCGAATCCCTATACTGGAACGGTATGTTCGACAGCGGGCCGCATGAGGCCGGCCTGCAGCGGATTTCCGCCCCCGGACAGGTCCGAGGGCCCGCAAAGAGAGGAGACCCGGACATGGGACGAGGAAGCGGACCTGCGCGTATCGATGTGGCTTTGCTGGCGGCGATGCTCAACCCGGCGATCTTCGTCATTCTGCTCGGAGGTCTGCTGCTGGGCTACGATCCCGCCGTGCTCATCGTCGTGGGGATCGTTGGCTATACGACGTGGGGAGTACTCAAATATATTGCCAATCGGCAGAGCAGGGAATAGCTCGGGCGGGAGGGAGCTTGCCGACGCGTTCGAACCTGCGCATCGGTGAGTGCTATGCATACCTGAGCGAGATGGGGCGAAAAGGAAGGCGCGGCCGTGGCCGCGCCTTCCTTTTCGCCTTGGAGGCGCTGGATCAGAGCATTGCTCCCAAATCGATGACGATCTCGCGGCCGTTGAACTTCGTGGCCTCGTCGGACTCGGCGAGCCAAAGCACCATCTTCGTGATGTCCTCGGGGTTGAGGAACTTGAGCCCTCCGGGGTTCTTCTCGTCTTCGAACATCTCCTGCCAAGAAGAGAAGTTCTTGCCCATGGTGCTATTGACGAAATCAACGTAGGCCTCGGTTTCGCACATGGGGGTGCGCACCTTGGTGGGGCAGACGACATTGCAGTAGATGGGAAGCCCTTCGCGCTGAAGTTCGAGGGCGAGCGTCTTGGTGAGGCCGATGATGCCGAACTTCGTCATGCAATACGTCGCCAGTTTGGCTGTGCCTTTCAAGCCCGAGACGGACGATATGTTGATGATGCGGCCATACCCCTGCTTGCGCATGTATAGAGCGGCATACTTATCGGTGCGCCACGTGCCCTCCAGGTTCACCGCGAGCGCTTTCTCGACTTCTGCATCGGTGAGATCCCAGGTGTAGTTGAAGTTGATGATGCCCGCGTTGGCGATGACGACGTCGAGGCGTCCAAATTCATCCCAAGCCCGGGCGAATGCCGTTTCCATCTCGTCGGTCGAGCAGATGTTAGTCTTGATGGCGAGGGCCTTCCCGCCGGCTTCTTCGACCATCCTGACGGTCTCGGCGAAGCGTTCGTCGGTTGGATCGAGCATGTCAAGGAGGATGCAATCGTAGCCCTCCTTCGCGAATGCGACGGCATGCGTGCGGCCTTGGCCCATCGCGCCGCCGGTAATCAGAACGGTTTTCTTATCCGACATGGGGCGTCTCCTTCGGATCGGTCTTCTTAGCGAGCGCGTGTGACGGCTTCGACGATGAAGCCGAGCTTGTCCATCGAATCAAAGTACGTGAAGCGGCATGCGGGATTGACGAGCGACGTCCCCTCCTGCCAGATGCCGATGCCTTTGTCGGCCATGAGCTTGATGATGGCATCCTGGTCATCCACGTCGAAGCGGATGTGGTGCAGGCCGTGCATGCCCATCTTGAGATAATCCTTCCAGATGGTATCCTGGTCACCGACGGGCTGGAGAAACTCCAGCTGCACGTTGAAGAAATCGTAGAACACGGCGTAAACAGGCGCTTCGATGGTCTCGCCCCGGTAATAGCATTCCTTGTAGACGAAATCGCCCTCGTTGTCCGGCGCCAGGCCGAAGACATCGAGCATTCCCTGCTTCGCCTTTTCGATATCTTCGACTACGATGCCAATCTGGACAATCTCTTTCAGTTCGTCGGTGATTGTGAGGTCCTTCACTTTCATGGCACTCCTCCTTTAACGATGGGCGGTACGACTCCGTGCTTCTATTCTACCGCGTCAAGCCTGGCCGTGTCGCGCTTGGAAACGGGCTTGGTCGACGTGGGCGGAGTATTGTCTAATAATGCGCAGATGCTGTTTGACACATCATCGAAAGTGTCAAACAGCGGAAGCGTTCGGCCGCTATACGGACGCGCCTGCCAAGCTGGGACGGTATCCAAGATTTCCCCTTGCAAGATGGTTACTTGGGCGGTATACTATCCAATCGTGTCTTTCCAAGACAGCGTGCACGAGGTTTCACTGAACATATACGAAGGAACGGACCATGGATATCATTCGCGCCATCGAGCAACAGCAGATCAAGCAGGACCTCCCCGAGTTCAACGTGGGTGACACCGTGAAGGTCCACTACCGTATCACCGAGGGAAACCGGGAGCGCATCCAGGTATTCCAGGGCGACGTCATTCGTCGCCAGGGTGCATCGAGCCGTGAAACGTTCACGGTTCGCAAGATGAGCTTCTCGGTGGGCGTGGAGCGCACGTTCCCGGTGCATTCTCCGAAGATCGAGAAGATCGAGGTCGCGCGCCACGGCGATGTTCGTCGTGCGAAGCTCTACTACCTGCGCGACAAGGTGGGCAAGGCCGCCAAGATCAAGGAGAAGGCGTTCCGCTAGTTTTGGCTCGGTTTTCGACCGATCCGTTTCGACGGAGTTGTTACGCCGTCGCTCCGTGTGCCGAGGTTCGACCGGAGTCGCAAAGCCTCCTCGTATCGGGTTCCTTTCTTCGTCAGCCTAGCGTTTTCGCTGCGGAGGAGGATGCCGATGCGCAGGAGGCTTTTTGCCGTCCTGGGTCTCGGCAGCTTGTCGTCTCCCAGGCGAAAGGATGCTCGAGCGCGCTTTGGCGGCGGCTTGCAGGGTGCATGGGCATTCCGCATCTGGCCCGATTGCTGCATAGGCTGTTTCGCATGCCGCTGCTGCGGCTTCGAGGAAGCTGCGTTTTGGTATCATGGGCAAGATAAGATAGCGGCCCGTGCTTACGGGACGAATGGGGGCATGAGAGCGCATGGGATCCACAGTGGCCGATATCAAGCGCCGGCTGCAGGAAGCAGGAGAGCGCGAGTTTGCCGTGCTGGAGCGCGCGCTCGTGGCCGACACGCGACGAGGCGTGCGCGAGGCCGTCGAAGTTGCTCGCAGGCGTCTTGCAGGCGAGCGCGCCGAGCGCGAGCGTGTGGCGCGCTTGTATGCCTATGAGCGCGAACTGGCGGCTGGCCGCGGTGCCGGGGTAGTGGTTGGTCTTGACGAGGTGGGCCGCGGCCCCTTGGCGGGGCCGCTTGCGGTGGGCGCCGTCGTGCTGCCGCTCGAGCCGGCCGTTGAAGGTTTGGACGATTCTAAACAGGTGCGTCCCGAAGCGCGTGAACGCATTGCTGCAATCGTGAAGCAGGTCGCCGTCGCTTGGACCGTCGAATACGTGGAGGCTGCGGACATCGATGCCTGCGGCATGACCGCATCGCTTGTCCTGGCGTTTCGCCGCGCTGTTGCGCACATCGAAGAGGCGGGGGCGTGCCCCGATGTCATTTTGCTCGATGGGAACCCGTTGCGTCTCGATCCGCGCGAGGTAAGCGTCGTGAAGGGCGATGGATGCTGCGCCTCTATCGCCGCAGCTTCGATCGTTGCAAAAGTCGAGCGCGATGCCCTCATGTGCCGCTACGCCGAGCAGTATCCCGAATACGGTTTCGATGCGTGCAAAGGCTATGCCTCCCCAGCGCATATCGAGGCCATCAGACGCTACGGCCTCACGCCCATCCACCGTGCCACATTCTGCACGGCGTTCGTCCAGCCGACGCTGTTCTAACGCGCCGCTTCCACGCGCCGCTGCGTGGGTACGGGGTTGGGCGCTCCTTGCCCATGGCTCGAGGACGCCGCTGGAAGCGCGCAAGATTTTTGTCAGCTCTGCGTTGAAATCGCGCAGGGAAGGCGTTCGCGCCTCGCAAGGCTTGTGTGGCCCCTGCGCATGATAGAAGGTCGATATGCGCCGTTGACCTGCTGGATGCCAGCAATCTTGGCGTCAGGATAGCTGCGTATCATGGCCTCGGAGACGAAAGGGGCGATGATTATGAAGGAAGCTGCGACGGCGGAAAAGGTATCTGGAAAGCAGGAGGGCTCCGCAGGGCGGCCGGGCTGCGAGCGGAAGCGCAAGCAGCCCGTCAAGCGCAAGCCGATCGGTAGGCAAAACGCCGAGCTGGGCCGTCGCGGCGAGGATGCTGCGGCACGGTTCCTCGAGCGGCGCGGATATGAGATAGTCGCACGCAATTGGACGTGTGCGGCCGGCGAGGCGGACATCGTTGCACGTGACGGCGAAACGATCGTGTTTGTGGAAGTGAAAACGCGTTCAAGCTGCGAGAAAGGAATGCCGTCCGAGGCTGTGGACGCCTCGAAGCGCGAGCGCTACGAGCGAATAGCGGCGCTGTATCTACAGGGTTGCGACGTGGTCGACGTTCCCATCCGCTTCGATATTGTGGCGATCGTGGTGATCGCGCCCGATCGTGCGATGATCCGCCACCATATCGATGCGTTCGGCGCGGCATGAGCGGGAAGGGCCGATGCCTCGTGCAGGCCGCCACCTTGCGCGGTGTGGAGGCGGTGCCGGTGGATGTGGAGGTGGCGGTTTCGAGCGGCGTGCCCGGCTTTGCCATCGTCGGCATGGCTGATGCCTCTGTGCAGGAATCGCGCGAACGGGTGAAGGCGGCCCTGCGTTCGTGCGGGTTCACCATGCCGGCAAGCAAGATCGTCGTGAATTTGGCTCCGGGAGCGTTGCGTAAAACAGGTTCCGGTTTTGACCTGCCTATCGCTGCGGGTATTCTGGTTGCCACAGGACAAGTTGATCCCTCCGCGCTCGAGCGCGCGCTCTTCGTCGGCGAGCTTTCGCTCGAGGGCGCCGTGCGACCTGTCGCCGGGTTGCTTGCCTATGCGCTGTGCGCGCGCATGCTTGGGGTCGGGCTGGTAAGCGCAGAAGTCGAAGAGGGGTCGTGTGCGCTTGGGAGGCTGGAGTTGCGCTGCGCGCGCACGCTGGCGGACTTCCGCACCCCTCCTTTTCCCCGTGCTGTGGGGAAGAAGATGCAGATACGAGCCGAGTCTTCCGATTTCTGCGATATTGCAGGGCACGATATGGCCAAGCGAGCCCTGCAAATAGCTGCGGCAGGAGGGCACGGAGTGCTGATGATGGGGCCTCCCGGATCAGGCAAGACCATGCTTGCCTCTAGACTGCCCTCCATCCTGCCGCCGCTGTCGGAAAGCGAGGCTCTCGAGACGGCGGTGGTGCATTCGGTTGCCGGAGAGAATTACGATCGTTCACTTCACGGTGTGCGGCCTTTTCGCAAGCCGCATCATTCGGCGAGCCTCGCGGGGCTTGTGGGCGGGGGATCCCCTCCGCGCCCCGGCGAGATATCGCTCGCCCATAACGGCGTCTTGTTTCTTGACGAGCTGGCTGAATTCTCGCCATCGGTGCTGCAGGGCATTCGGCAGCCGCTCGAATCTGGCAAGGCAACGGTGACCCGCGCCGACGGCAATGTCGAATTTCCTGCTCGGTTCATGCTCGTAGCCGCCTCGAACCCCTGCCCGTGCGGTTATTTTGGGGACGATGAGAAGAAGTGCACGTGCTCGGAACGACAGATACGCGCCTACCAGGGCCGGATCGGCGGACCTGTTATGGACCGTATCGACGTGCATATCGCGGTGCGCCGCATACCGCCCGGAGAAGTTCTTGCCACGGGGCGCGGTACGAGTTCTGAAGAGTTGCGCCGCGCTGTGCTGAAAGCGCGGGAGTACGCCTCATGGCGCCGCGCTCGGGCAGGCACCGGCTCGCGTCGCGAGACGACCGAGGAGCTGGTTCGTGCCTGCGATCTTTCCTCGGAGGACGAGGAGTTCCTTAAAGCGACGGCGCAACGCTCGTGCATGAGCGGCCGCGCCATTATGCGGACGCTTGCACTGGCGCGCACCGTGGCAGATATGGAGGAGCGCTCGCGCGTCAGACGAGCTGATCTGTGCGAAGCGATTGGCTTCAGGTCGAGGCAGGGGGAGCTATGAGCGGAATGCGAACGGATTCTCGGTTGGGAGTGAGTCCGCCGAGTGCGGGAGACTTGTCAAAACGATCGGGTGGGCCGCGTACGGTGCTCGCGCGGACGGACCAGGGCTATCCATCTGCTTTGGAACGAGCAGCCGATCCGCCTGAGCGCCTGTACGTGGCTGGTGCGGTCGATGCTCTTGAGGAAGGGATCGCCATTGTCGGTGCGCGCAGATCGACTCCGTACGGACTCGGGTGCGCCGCGCGGTTCGCACGTGCAGCCGCCGAGCACGGCGTGGTGGTGATATCGGGCGGGGCGCGAGGCTGCGATGCGGCCGCCCATCGAGCCGCTATGGAGGCAGGGGGTCGCACGGTAGCGTTTTTAGGCGGAGGATGCGACCGTCCGTACCCGGCCGAGCATGAGGGTTTGTTCCGGCAGATTGTCGCATCAGGAGGAGCTGTGGTGTCCGAGCATGCATGGGATGAGCCTCCTCTTCCGTATCGATTCCGCCTGCGCAACCGGTTGATCGCATCGCTTGCCCGCGCCACGCTCATCGTGGAAGCGGGCTTGCCTTCGGGCACGTTCTCGACCGCGGACGAGGCGCTCGCCGCGGATCGGGACGTGCTCGTCGTGCCGGGCGCAATCACATCGGCTTCGTCGCGGGGCGCGAACCGTCTGCTCTACCAAGGGGCAACGCCCATTGTCGACGACGAGGCGTTCGCGGACGCCCTGTTCTCGCTGTTCGGCTGCCTGAAGCAAGAGTGCGTATCCTCCTTTGGCGAAACTGCCGCCGTTGCGAAGGCGGATGGCCCGGATGATCCGATCGTGGAAGCGCTGCGCGCCCAAGCTCTCAACATGGAGGAGCTTTACGAGATTGCGCGTGCCGGTTGCGGCAGGATCGATGCGCGCGAATGGCTTATGGAGCGCCTTGTGCGGGCCGAGGGAGCCGGCGCAATCGCTCGTTATCCCGACGGGCGTTGGGGACCATGCTGAGGATGCCGGCCCGGTGCGGTGGAGGGTCGCCTCTTGCGCTCGTCGGCGGTCTTTTTCCCGATCCCGCCGCATCGGGCGATACCCTTTGGTATCCTACGGGCATGCCACGAACAACGACATTTTCCAGGGTGACCGTCCTCGGTGCGGGCCTCGCGGGGAGCGAGGCTGCGCTGCAGTTGGCGGATCGGGGCGTGCGCGTGCGTCTCGTCGAAATGCGGCCAGCCGTCGGCACGCCTGTACACGCAACGGGGAGCTGTGCCGAGCTCGTCTGCTCGAATTCACTCAAGAGCACCAAGTTCGAAAGCGCAGCCGGCATGCTCAAGGAAGAGCTCGTACGCCTCGGATCGCGTCTGTACGCGGTCGCGCTGCGTAACGCCGTGCCTGCGGGCGGGGCGCTCGCAGTCGATCGCGAAGCGTTCGCTCGCGAGGTCACCGCGCTCGTAGAGGAGCACCCTTCCATTGATCTGGTGCGGCACGAAGCCTTGAATCTCGGAGAGGCTGCGCGCGGAGCGGACGTGCTCGTTGTGGCCACGGGACCCTTGACCTCGGATGCGCTGGCCTCCTCACTTGCCGAGGCGGCCGGCGCCGAGCACCTGGCCTTCTTCGATGCTGCGGCGCCCATTGTCATGGCCGATTCGCTGGATGGGTCGAAGCTGTTTCGCCAGAGCCGCTACGAAGATGCTGACGGGGGGCAAGCGGGCGACTATCTCAACGCGCCGTTTTCCCGTGCCGAATACGAGGCGTTCATCTCGTCGCTTGTGACTGCGGAGCGCGTCGTGCAGCGCGACTTCGAATCGCGCGATCTGTTCCAAGCGTGCCAGCCCATCGAGGAGATAGCCCGCAAGGGTCCCGACGCGCCTCGGTTCGGTCCGCTCAAACCGGTAGGGCTCACAGATCCCCGCACGGGTCGTCGTCCGTGGGCGGCGCTGCAGCTGCGGGCGGAGGATGCGCACGGCGAGAGCTACAACCTCGTCGGATTCCAAACGAACCTGACGTTTCCCGAACAACGTCGCGTTTTTTGCATGATACCCGGATTGGAGCATGCGGAGTTCGCCCGTTATGGTGTGATGCATCGCAACACCTTCGTGGACGCGCCCCGTCTGCTCGGGCCCGATCTGAGGCTGCGCGCTTCCGGCGCCGCTGCGATCGGCGTACCGGTGTTCCTTGCTGGCCAAATTGCGGGGACTGAAGGATATTGCGAGGCCATTCGCTCCGGACTGCATGCAGCCGTCTCGGTCGCGGCCTTGCTGAAGGGGCGCGCTGCGCCCTCTCTGCCGATCGAGACGGCCTTCGGAGCGCTTTTGGCCTATGCGACTGATCCCGCCACGGTCGATTATCAGCCCATGCATGTCAACTTCGGCATTCTCCCGCCGTTCGAGCAGCGCATCCGGAACAAGCGGGAGCGCTACCGGGCATATGCCGAGCGCGGCTCGCGCGCCCTCGCCGTCTATGAGGACGAACTTGCGAATGCGGATCTGCTCTTGCATGCGTCGGCTGGAGGCGCGCAAGGGAGATGCGATGGAGCGTGATCGGAAGGAGGGCGCCGCTACCGAGACCGGGCGCGATGCCCGGATGGCCGCGCTGGTGGACGGCTTCTGCGATGTTTTGCGCTTCGAGCGCAATGCGTCGGCTCATACGGTACGGGCCTATCGGATCGATCTTGAGGACTTCCTTCGCTGGTCGGTTCGCGAGGGCGTCGACCCCCTGATCGCTACCCATCGACAATTGCGGCGCTACCTGGGAGAGCTCGACCGAGCACAGTATTCGCGCACAACCATCAACCGCAGGCTTTCGGCCCTGCGCGGCTTCTACCGCTGGCTCAATGTGACCGGAACGACGGACGAAGATCCTGCGAGCGTGCTGCAGGGGCCCAAGCAGCCCAAAAGCCTTCCGCGCGTCATCAAGGCGTCGGACATGGTCAGGCTATTATCGGTGTACGGCAAGCGCGATGCGGAGGGGCATCCCCGCGAGCAGTCGTATGCCGATATGCGCAACCAGGCCTTGCTTGAGTTTCTATACGCATGCGGTGCGCGCGTGTCGGAGGCGTCAGGTCTGTTGGAAGCGGACGTTAATCTGGCATGCGCGCAGGTCAAGGTGTTCGGCAAAGGCTCGAAAGAGCGCATCATCCCCCTGCACGCCATGGCTGTTTCGTCAATGCGTTCTTATGCGACGGTCGCTCGGCCGCATCTTCTGAAGGACCGGTCATGCGCATTCTTCTTTGTGTCCACACGCGGCAACCGCATGGGCACCGATGCCATGCGAAAGATGTTCAAAGACGCTTTGCGCGCTGCCGGATTGGATGAGACGCTATCGCCTCATACTATGCGCCATACCTTCGCCACCGACCTGCTCGAAGGAGGCGCCGATCTGCGTAGCGTACAGGAAATGCTCGGGCATGCGAGCCTGTCCACGACTCAGATATACACGCATCTGTCTGCCGACCGCCTCAAAACGGCGCATGCTCAGGCTCATCCTCGCAGCTGAGTGCCGTACCAGTCATGGCGCACAGGTAGCGGCACCGTGACCGCTGCCTGACGGTTGCTTCCTGTGCCGATTCGCCTACCCCTTCTCGGTCACAATGGGCGGCGCCATAGCGGCGCGCCGATCTTCGCGGCGCGCGATCCGACGAAGGGAGGACCATGAAAAAGAGAATGCGCGCATTCGCGTGCGCTGCGGCCGCTACGCTTGCCATCGTGCCGTTCATGTCCGGCTGTGCCGCCGATGAGGCGCAGTCCGAAGGACAGACGACGGAAGGCGCAACGACCGAGCAGCAGGACACGATGGGCGAAGCTGCCGAAGTGGTCAAATACGGTCAGGTCATGGCCGTGAACGGCGATGAGGTGACGGTCGTTCTCGGCGAGGTGGACCAGCCGAACGGTGACGACGAGGGTTCCTTCACGATGGGCCAAGATGAGATCACGTTCGATCGGACCGGAGTCGAGATCACGGACGGTTCTGGTGCCATGCTCGATCCCACGACGCTTACGGTCGATACTGTGATCGCCATGAAAGGCACAGGCGAAGGGGCCGATTTTAAGCCGGCTGTTATCGAGATCGATAATCTTCCCTTCGAAGCGGGCGAGCAGTCCCGTTAGCGAAGGGTCTCGGATCGTTCCCTTGCCTTTCAGCTTTGGGAACCTATAATGCGGGGATGCCCCTTTATCGGAGGGGCGTCCCCGTCGTCGTTTTTGAACCGGCGCATTGCAAAGGAGTCGGGCATGCGGTTGTTGAAAGTATCTTCGGAGAAGCTGCTGCTTATCGCCGGCATCGTGTGGAGCGTGGCCGGCTTGAATATCGCGTTCATCGGCTTGACGGCCTACCTGGTGGAAACCGGATGGCTTGTTTGGGCTCTCGTGGGCGCTACATTGGCGGTGTTCGTACTGTTCCACGTGTTCGTGTTTACCAAGATGGTGGGCAAACATGCCGAGCGCATCCGTGGGTTCGACGAGGACAGAACCTACGTGTTCAAGTTCTTCGACCGTAAGGGCTACCTCATGATGGCGATCATGATGGCGGTGGGCATCGGACTGCGTGCTTCGGGGTTGGTGCCCGATTGGTTTATTGCGTTTTTCTACACGGGACTGGGGCTTGCGCTGGTCGTGGCCGGTGTCAGCTTCCTGCTGCGCTATTTCCGCAGCGACAAGACGCCGTGCCCGGCATTGCCCGGCACCTACTCGAAAGACCGCAGAGGCGGGACCTCCGGCGGCCGCGGTCGTCGATGACGAAACGGTTACGGGTTGCTTCGCGCGATGGTGGCGTGCCATAGTATGGTTACGGAAGCGTTCGACGACTGTCATTATTGTTTTGACGTCTTGTGCGATGCGATTGCGAGGAGGACCATGTCCAAGGTATTCGTCGTCGAAGACGACGCATCGTTGCGCGAGGAGCTTGCGCGCCTGCTTGACCTGCAAGGATTCACCTGTGAGACGACGGTTGAGTACGATGCTGCGGTGGACGACATCATCGCGGCAGCTCCCGACTGTGTCATTCTCGATCTCAAGCTTCCCGGCGTGAGCGGCCATGCCATCTGCCGGGGGTTGCGCACGCGAAGCGATGTGCCCGTCATCATGCTTACTTCGTCCGACAGTGAGTTCGATGAACTCATGAGCATGAACCTGGGCGCCGATGATTACGTGACAAAGCCGTACAATCCGGCTATCCTGCTCGCGCGTATCCAATCGGTTCTCCGGCGGACGGCCCGTTCGGAGTCCGCGTCGTCCATTACGCATCGCGGGGTGACGCTCGACTTGGCGAAAAGCGAGGTGAAGTTCGGGGAACGGACTGTCGAGCTCACGCGCAACGAATTCAAGATCCTCCGCCTGCTTATGGAGAACTGCGATACTATCATCTCGCGCCAGGAGCTTATGAATGAGCTCTGGCAGTCGGACGCGTTCATCGACGACAACACGCTGACGGTAAATATCAACCGGCTTCGCAAGAGTCTCGAGAAGGCGGGCGTGACCGACTACCTGATTACGAGGCGGGGTCAGGGGTATCTCGTATGAGCACCGCGTGCTTGCATGTGCAGCCGGCCGCGTGGCCCGCCATGCTGCTGGAGGCCCCGGGCGCCGTACCGGCGAGAAACTCTGCTGCCGTATGACGCCGGTGGCCTACTTGAAGGATCGCATGCCGGCAGTCTGCATCGTGTTGATCTGCGCTCTGGCGATCGGGTCTGCCGTGGCGACTCTGGGTGCCGGCACGGATGCCGCTGTCTTGCTGTCCTTGTTCGTCGTCCTGAGCGGAGCAGGCGGTTTTTTGTGGGATTACCTTCGAATACGGCGTTTCTACCGGGAGTTGGGCGAACTGGCGGCTCGGCTAACCCAGCCCTGTCTCATGCCGTCCTTGCTCGAGGAACCGCTGTTTCTCGAAGGAAGACTCACCTTCGAGGCCATCGAATCTGCGAGCAAGGCAGCGGCGGACGAGGTGACGCGTTATCGTGACCAGGCGGAGTCGTACCGCGACTACATCGAGCTGTGGATTCACGAAATCAAAACGCCCATCGCAGCCGCCTGTCTGATAAGCGCGTCTTCGCACGGTTCCGAGGCGAACCGGCTCAAAGGCGAGCTCGACCGCATCGAGGCGTACGTTGAGCAGGCTCTGTACTATGCCCGATCGACATCGCTCGCACGTGATTACGCGATCCGCGAAGTCGATCTGGCAGTATGCGTGCGAAAGTCGTGCAAGAAGCACGCCCGGTATCTTATCGAGCAGGGCGCGACGCCGGACATTCGGGTGCCCGACGGCGAGCGCGTGTTCGCCGATGAAAAATGGCTGTCCTTCGTGCTCGGCCAGCTTATCGTCAATGCTGCGAAGTATGGGGCCGTGCGGATAGGATTCTCGTCGCGCATCGAAGGCGAGGGTACGAGCGCCGCACACACGGTGCTCGAGGTGTCCGACGATGGATACGGCATTCCTGCTGCCGACGTGCCGCGCGTCTTCGATCGGGGATTCACGGGCGTCAACGGCCGTAAGCAGGGAGCCTCGACGGGCATGGGATTGTATCTTGTGGCCCAGTTGTGCGAGAAGATGGGGCTTGGCGTGGCGATCGCGTCTGAAGAGGGTTCGGGAACGCGGGTTCTGGTGACGTTTCCGCATGATCGGCGGGCGTATGATATAAGGAAGTAAGGCTCAGGCCCCTTCCGCCAAGGCGCCGATCCGCGCGTTATCGCCGGCAGATGAGCGACGGGAGCTGTGCAAGGCCTTCCTTCCGGCGGCACGTGCCGCTCATGCGCGCAAGCGGTTCATGCTACCAACCTTTCAAAAGCGTAAGTATTGCGTAAGCGCAAGCGATGGCGCCGCCGTCGGTGAGTGCGTAGTATCGTCATGGCAAACATGCGAGAAGGAGATAGGGCTATGACCGAAGTCTACGCAACCCCTCAACCGTCGGCTGTCGGAAGAGCGGCCGCCATGCAGGCTGCACACGGATCCGAGTCGATGTTGTCCGTACGTCAGATCGAGAAGGTATACGGCAACCGCGATTCCATCACGCACGCGTTGAACAACGTGAGTTTCGATGTGATGCCGGGCGAGTTCGTGGGCATCATGGGGCCCTCGGGCTCCGGCAAGACCACGCTGCTCAACTGCGTGGCCACCATCGACACCGTGACGAGCGGCCACATCCTTGTCGACGGGCGCGACATCACGGGCCTGCGCTCCCGTGCGCTCGCGAAGTTCCGCCGCGACGACTTGGGCTTCATCTTCCAGGACTCCAACCTGCTGGACACGCTCACCGGCTTCGAGAACATCGCGCTCGCGTTGACGGTGAAGGGCGAGCCCACCGGCCAGGTGAAGCCCAAGGTGGATGCCATCGCGGCCACCCTCGGCGTGTCCGAAGTGCTGGGGAAGTACCCCTACCAGATGTCGGGCGGCCAGAGGCAGCGCATCGCGGCGGCACGCGCCATGGTGGCCGATCCGAAACTCGTGCTGGCCGACGAGCCTACGGGCGCGCTCGACTCGCGCAGCGCCACCGTTATGTTGGAGACGCTCTCGATGATGAACGCCTCTCTCGGCGCGACCATCATGATGGTGACGCACGATTCCTACGCTGCGTCGTTTGCGAACCGCATCCTTTTCGTCAAGGACGGTGCCGTGTTCAACGAGATACGCAAGGGCGACACCTCGCGCAAGGACTTCTTCGCGCGCATCATGGAAGTGGTCACATTCCTGGGCGGTGACGTGCGCGATGCTTGCTAAACTGGCCTTCCGCAACATCCGCCGCTCCGTCAAGGACTACGGCGTGTACTTCGTCACGCTCGTGTTCGGCGTGGCGGTGTTCTACGCGTTCAATTCGGTGTCGAGCCAGTCCATCCTCTTCGACTTGGAGGACGAAGCGTCGGCGGGCGTGTTCCAGATGACGGGGCAGTTCCTCGGCATGTTCAGCGTGCTCATCGCCTGCGTGCTCGGATTCCTCGTGCTCTACGCGAACGGTTTCCTCATCAGGCGGCGCAAGCAGGAGTTCGGCACGTACCTCGTGCTGGGCATGAATCCCGCCAGCGTGTCGGCCATCGTGCTCATGGAGACGGTGGCGGTGGGCCTCGTGTCGCTCGTGGTAGGCCTGGCGCTCGGGTTCGCGCTGTCTCAGGGCATGTCGTTCGTCACGGCGGGCTTGTTCAACATCGAGATGACGCAGTACCGCTTCATCTTCTCGTTCGACGCCTTCCTGCTCACGCTGATGTGCTTCGCGATCATCTTCGCGGTGACGGCCCTGTTCAACACTGTGTCCATCCGCCGCTACAAGCTCATCGACCTGCTGTCAGCCCGCAGCCGCAACGCGCGCTTCCGCGTACGCAACCCGTGGATTAGCTTCGCCGGGTTCGTTGCGGCCGTAGGTCTGATCACGTGGGCGTACGCTACGCTCGTCGAAAACGGCCTTCTGGAGTTCGACGACGGGTTTTGGAAGGCCACGACGCTCATGGTGGTCGGCACGTTTCTGCTCTTCTGGTCGCTCGCCGGCTTCGCCATCGCGGTGATCGAGCGCACGCGCGGCGTGTACTTCAAGGGCCTCATGATGTTCACGATGCGCCAGATAGCCAGCAAGGTGAACACGGCGTTCGTGTCGCTGTCGGTGGTATGCATCATGCTGTTCTTCTCGCTCACCGTGTTCTCCACCGGCATGGGGCTGGCGCGCGCCTTTAGCGGCAACATCGAGGACGGTACGATCTACGACGCCACGCTCACGGCGAACGTGTACCTGAACCAGGGCGGCACGCACGATTCCCAGGAGCTTGCGCAGATGACCGAGGAGGATCGCGAGTACCAGAAGGTTGCCGACGAGAAGGCGGCCGCCGTGACGGCCGACGCGGAGGCCTACGGCTGGGACATCGCCGCCAAGCTGGCCGACTCCTCGCCGGCGTGGGATGAGTTGGTGGAGCGCGCGGCGCAGATCGACGCCTTCGTGAGCGACGAGACGTCCTACGGCGAGCTTATGGAGCGCTACGGCCAGGGCACGGGAAATGCGAAGCAGAACGAGGCGCTGCACAACCAGGGCGTCACCCTCATCGGCGTCTCGCAGTTCAACGCGCTCGCCGAGCTTGCGGGCCGGCCGACCGTGGACGTGGGCGAGGACGGCTACGCGGTGAACAACACGCTCGACGCCATGAAGGGGCTCTCGGAGGCGCTCGCGCGTTCGGGCGAGACGGTGGTCGCAGGCGGGCGCGTGCTCGAGTCCACAGGCGAGCTGCGCAGCCAGCCGATGGAGGACACCACGTTCTCCGCGAGCGGGGCTGAGCTTATCGTGCCCGACGCGGTGATCGCCGGCCTGCGTGCTCAAGGTGCCGCGCCCGAGCAGAGCATCCTCAACCTCATGTACAAGACGGACCGGGCCGAAGGCGACAAGCTGCTCGAGCAGGTGCTCGTCGACGCATCTCCTGCCAACCCGGAGGTGGCGGCCTCCGGCTGGAAGTTCAGCCCGAAGCCCTGGCCCGTGACGCTGTCGTTCACGGCCGAGGAGGTGCTCGTGCAGTCGGGCGGCATGAACCTGATGATCTCGTATCTGGCGCTCTACATCGGCTTCGTGTTCCTCATCGCCACGGCGGCCATCCTGGCCATCCAGCAGCTGTCCGAGACGAGCGACTCGCTGCCGCGCTACCGGGTGCTCGCCGAGATCGGCTGCGACCGCCGCATGATCGTCCGGTCGCTGCGCGCGCAGGTGCTCGTGTACTTTCTCGTGCCGCTCTCGCTGGCCGTGTGCCACACGGTGTGCGCTGTGAGCGTCATCAGCGACGCGGTGCTCGGCCAGCTCGGGGTGTCGGTGCTCGAGCCCGCCTTCATGACCGGCGTGCTGGTGGCGGTGGTGTACGGGGCGTATCTGCTGGTCACGTACTTCGCCAGCAAGGGTATCATCCGCGCCTCGCTGGGGAAGAAGCTCGTGGGGTAGGGAAAGGCGCGCATGCGAAACGCTGGCGGCCGCAAACGCCGGCCGCCAGCGTTTCTAGCTCGGCTTGCGCTCAAGCGTTTGCTCCAAGTGCTTTCCAAGGCGCATCGTGACGATCCCCATGACTAGGATCGCGACGATAATGCCCAGCACCGTTGCGAACTCCAGATCCCATCCGATCTCGCTCAGCGTCGCGAAGAGCGTGACGCTGATGGCGGGCGCGATGTTGATGAAAACGGCGATGCGCGAGTATATTTTGGTGTATTCGCGCGGACCGAACAGATGGCGCGCGATCGTGGGACCCAGCACGTTGGTGGCCCCGTACAGTGCTCCGAACAGGACTGATCCCGTATAGATGAGCGCGGTGGAACTGTAGCCCAGCCAGCAGCACACGGTTCCCGTGAAGCCGCAGGCGCAGGCGACGCACAGAGCCACCACGATGCTCCTGTCCGCGATGGCGCCCAGGCATACTTTCGCTACCGCCTGGGAGGCTTGCATGCACATAGCCACCGCCGAGGCCACCATCACGGCAAGCGCGGGGGTGATGTCCGCCAGTCCCGTGTCGCCGAGGTGGTAGACGTAGGTGGGAAGCATGTTGCCAGCTTGGCCGGTGCCGTTGAAGAGCGCGATGGTGAGAGCAAGCAGATAGAATGCGGGGGAGCGGAACGCCTTCTTGGCCGAGACGCCCCATTGCATTCCCTCGTCGGCGCCGACTCGCTCCGCCTCGCCATAGGGTTGCAGTCCGATGTCGGAAGGGTAGCTTCGGATGCAGAACAGCGTGGCGGGCAGGCCGAGCGCGAGCACGGCGCCGCCCAGCACAAGGTACGCGCTGCGCCAGCCGAGATCGCCGATGAGGACGCCGCCCACCATGCTCCAAACGGCGCCTCCGACGCCCATCATGGCCACACAGATGCCTACGAGCACGCCCATGTGCGAATTGAACCATCGGTTGACGAGCGTCGGCGATGCAAGGTAGGAGAGGGCCACCACGCCGGTTCCTTCGAGGACGCCGGACAGGTAGAACTGCCAGATCTCGGTCCACTGGGAGCAGAGGAGTACGCCGGTGCCGCAAAGGGCGACCGATACGGAGAGTACGATGCGGAGGTCGAGTTTTTCCATGAGGTTGCCCAGAGGAGAAGCCATGACTGAACAGCTCAGGAATATAATGGTAATAAGCACGGTGAACTGGCTGGAAGCTATTCCCAGCTCCGTCGATACAGGCACGACGAAGATCGACCAGGTATTGAACACGATAGCGGAGGAGGAGAAGCACAAAAGCGCGCCGGTGCCCACTGCGAGGACATGCCGTATAGTGAGCTTTTGCGGCCTCGGAGCTTCGTCCGAGACCTGCTTCTCGTCGAGCGCTTGCGCTGTCGCTTCCACGTCCCAGCCCTCTCTTTCCTGACGCTGAGCACCCGCCATTCCCTTGAAGGTCGGGGTCGTACCCCCTGGTTCGCACCGAACCGCTCCAAGTATACTCCGCCCCGCTTCGCCGAAGCGGGTAAACCCCCGGAAGTTCGAGCCATTCGTGTGTCTTCATGCTCGCGAAATGGTATGCTCTGCTATTATGCGCGTTATGCAAGACTCACCGAGGACGGCGAAGCGGCGTGCCCGCGAGAAGCGCACCATCTCCCAGATGGTGGCGCTGTATTGCGCAGGCAACCATGATGGGAACGCGCGCAGCGAGCTCGCGCACTGTGGCGAGGCCGTATGCCCTGCCTGTGCAGACGTGGACGCCTATGCTGTGTTGCGCACAGAACGATGTCGCCGCATGGAGGCCAAGACTTCTTGCGAGAAGTGTGGCAACCACTGCTATACGACCGACAAGCGCGATGAGATTTGCGCCGTCATGCGCTATGCGGGTCCGCGCATGCTCGGGAAGCATCCCGTGGCAGCGGTTCGCCATCTCCTGGGCCGGTAGAAGCTGGCGGCGTTGTCGAGACGCGCGCTCGTGGTTCGTGTTCCACTTGTTGGGCCGCGTGCAGATCGGCGTCGCTCGTTCGCCATGCGACTCGCTCGCTAAAGCGCCGACCGGATCGAAATCCGCTTTCCGAACGTATCCGCCCGCGCTGCGCGCCGTGCCTATTCGGGGTACAATGGTTGCCGAAGGCTATCGGTGCAGGTTTTGACCGAGAGCGGAACGAGGTGACGGAAGGGCGGGCATGCTCGACAAGGTGTACGCGCAGTTCGCGCGTTTGGAAGGGGTCATGGCGTTCCAGGCCATCCGCCAGGGCCTCATCCTCACCATTCCGGTGCTGCTCGTGGGTTCGTTCTGCCTCATCCTGCTGAATCTCCCGCTCGAACCGTACCAAGAACTGCTCGGCAGTGCACCGCAGGTCGAGGGCCTGCTCCACCTTGTTTACGATGCCACGATGGGCATATTCTCGCTCTACGTAGCCGTGGCTGTGGCATTGCGCTACGCGAACGCCTACGCCGAGCGCTTCGGCGCGTTTTTCATTCAGGGAGCTCCATTCGCCGCGCTCGCGGCCTACCTCATGTCGGTGGGCTTTGGCACGGCGGGGTTCGATCTGGTCGTTCTCAGCACCCGTTCGCTGTTCATCGCCATCGTGTGCGGGCTTGGATCGTCGGTTCTGTACTGTCGGCTCGTGAACCTCCGACGTGCGCCGCGGCTCTACGGCGACAGCATCGACAACGTTTTCAACCAGGCCGTCACGGGGCTGTTCCCCATCGCCGTGGTGATTGCGCTATTCAGCCTGGTGAACGTCGGTGCGACGGCGCTCACTGGGGCGAGCTGCGTGGAGGAGGCGTTCTTCTGGGGAGTGAGCGCGCTTTTCCCGCTGGCTACGGCCACCCTCGGCAGCGGCCTGCTCTATTTGTTCATGAACAACGTCATGTGGTTCTTCGGCATTCACGGGGGCAACATGCTCGACGGCGTGGCGCAGAGCGTGTTCGTGCCGGGCACGGCGGCCAATGCTGCTGCGCTCGCAGTTGGCGGCGAGCCTGTGCAGATCGTGACGAAGACGTTCCTTGACGTATTCGCTTCGATCGGAGGGGCGGGCGCGCTCCTGTCGCTGCTCATCGCCATGCTCGTTTTCGGAAGGCGGCGAAGCGCACGGCGCCTGTCAGCATTTGCCGCGATTCCCATGTGCTTCAATATCTCGGAAATCATGTTATTCGGTCTGCCGGTGGTGTGGAATCCGGCGCTGTTCGTGCCGTTCATCATCGTGCCGATGGTGAACCTTGTCGTGGCATATGCGGCGACTGCGACGGGTCTCGTGCCGCCCGTTATGGTGGACGTGTCGTGGACGACTCCGCCGCTTGTCGGGGGCTATGTGGCCACGGGTTCGCCTGCGGGAGCCGTGCTGCAGCTCGTCTGCATCGCGCTGGGAGCAGTGCTCTACCTGCCATTCCTACGTCGTTACGAGCAACTGGCCGACGACCGGGCGCGAGTGGAATACGCCTCGCTGCTCGCGTCGTTCCAAGAGGATGAACGCGCCGGGCGCGAGCGCGCGCTCGTCGCGGCTCCGGGCGCCTTGGGAGGAGTGGCCCGTTCGCTTTCGGAGGACGTGCGCCGTGCGGTGGCCGAGCGCGCCTTCGAGCTGCGCTACCAGCCCCAGTTCGACGCGACGGGGCGCTCAACAGGGGCCGAGGCGCTGCTGCGCCTTGAACACCCCGTGTACGGCATGCTGTATCCGCCGCTCGTTATCGAGCTAGCAAAGGAGGCAGGCGTCGTCAACCGGCTGGAACGCGCCGTATTCGAGCGGGCGATCGAAGATGCGCGGGTTTTGGAGGCTCTCGCGCATGCGGGGGAGCTCGACTTCGGCTTTCGCGTGAGCGTGAACGCCACGGCCTCGATGCTGCAGGACGAGGCGGCGGTCGGGTTCATGATCGACGCTTTTCGTGCGAGCGGTCTCGATGCGGGGCGTGTGGTGGTGGAGGCCACCGAGCGTGAGGCACTGCGCTGGGACGAGGGCGCGCACGACCTTCTGCGGCGCGTGGCGGATGCCGGCATGCCGCTCGCAATCGACGACTTCTCTATGGGGCGAACGTCGTTCCAGTATCTTGAGACAAGCGTGTTCAGCGTGGTGAAGCTTGACGGAACCATCGCGAAAGGCGTCATGGAGAACGAGCGCTACGCCGAGATCGTTTCGTCCATCGCCGATCTCTCCGAGCAGCTGGGTTTCTCCGTCCTGGCTGAGTACGTGGAGACGGCCGAGCAGCGCGATGTGCTGAAGATGCTCGGCTGCACGTATTTCCAGGGCTACCTGTACGCCCCCGCGCTGCCCCTCGATGAAATGGTGGAGCGGGCTCGCTTGCGTGACGGTGCTCCGCCGTCTGAATAAAGGGCGCGCTGTACATAAGCCGAAGAATCCCGCGCGATCTGCCATCGAACGAATTGTGCGCATCGTTTGAACGCTCGGACACGAACGGATGTTTTCGCGGGCTCTTTCCGCTCGCTGCGCTAGAATGGACGATTGCACGGAAATGATAGTTTCCCGGTAGCCTAATTTGCGACCATCGGCGCGCAGCGCTGTAGGCGCGGCGCCGGTAGCAGATGCGCGAAGAGAAAGAGCGATAAGCCACATGGGACAGAATGCCATCGTCATCAAGGGTGCCCGCGAGCACAACCTCAAGGACATCGACCTCATCATCCCGCGCGACGAGCTCGTGGTCATCACGGGTCTGTCAGGCAGCGGCAAGTCGAGCCTCGCGTTCGACACGATGTACGCCGAGGGCCAGCGCCGCTACGTGGAGAGCCTCTCCAGTTACGCGCGCATGTTCTTGGGGCAGATGAGCAAGCCCGACCTGGATAGCATCGACGGCCTGTCACCGGCCGTGTCCATCGACCAGAAGACCACGTCGAAGAACCCGCGTTCCACCGTGGGCACCACCACCGAAATATACGACTATCTGCGCCTGCTGTTCGCTCGCGTGGGCGTGCCTCACTGTCCTGAGTGCGGGCGCGTCATTCGCAAGCAGACCACCGACCAGGTGACCGACGAGATACTGGCGCTCGCTCCCGATGCGAAGGCCATCATCATGGCCCCGGTCGTCACCGGACGCAAGGGCGAGTTCACGAAGCTGTTCGCCGACCTGCAGAAGGAGGGCTTCAGCCGCGTGCGCATCGACGGCGAGATCGTGAAGCTCGAGGCCGAGCCGCTCACGCTCAACAAGAAGATCAAGCACTTCATCGACGTGGTGGTGGACCGCGTGCAGCTGAAGGAGAGCGCCACGAGCCGCATTGCCGAGGCGGTGGAGCTGGCCACGAAGCTGGCCGACGGGCGCGTGCTCGTGCAGGTGCTCGGCGAGGACGGGCAGCCGCTCGGCGAGGGCGGCGGCAAGTCGAGCGGCGCTACGGGTGGCCTCGGCGCCGGCGAGCATATCTTCTCGCTCGCGCTGGCGTGCCCCGAGCACGGCCATTCCATGGACGAGCTGCAGCCGCGCGACTTCTCGTTTAACGCCCCCTACGGCGCCTGCCCGGACTGCCTCGGCATCGGCAGCCGCGAGGAGGTGGACCCCTCGCTCGTGGTGCCCGACCCCTCGCTCACGTTGGCCGAGGGCGCCATCGCGCCGTTCAAGACGGGCAACTACTACCCGCAGGTGCTGCGCGCCGTGGCCAAGCACATGGGCACCGACGAAAATACGCCGTGGGAAGATATGCCGAAAAAGGCGCAGGATGCGCTGCTCTTCGGCCTCGGCAACGATAAGGTGCGCGTGGACTACGTGACCGTGGACGGCCGCGAGACGTACTGGTACATCGAGTGGGAGGGCGCGCTCGCTGCCGTGCAGCGCCGCTACCAGGAAGCCCAGTCCGACAACCAGCGCGAGAAGCTGTCGGAGTATTTCGCTATCGTGCCGTGTCAGACGTGCGGTGGCAAGCGCCTCAAGCCGGAGATCCTGGCCGTGACGGTGGGGAATCGGTCCATCCATGACGTGACCGAGATGAGCGCGGCCGACTCGCTCGACTACTTCGAGGGCTTGGCCTTTCATGGCTCCGAGGAGCATATCGCCGGTCCTATCGTGAAGGAGATCAAGGCGCGCCTGCGCTTCCTGGTGGACGTGGGCTTGGACTACCTCACGCTCGAGCGGGCCACGGCCACGCTCTCGGGCGGCGAGGCGCAGCGCATCCGCCTGGCTACGCAGATCGGCGCGGGCCTTATGGGCGTGCTCTACATCCTGGACGAGCCATCCATCGGCCTGCACCAGCGCGACAACGAGCGGCTCATCGCCACGCTGGAGCGCCTGCGCGATTTGGGTAACACCGTCATCGTGGTGGAGCACGACGAGGACACCATCCGCAGCGCCGACTACGTCATCGACATGGGCCCGGGCGCGGGCGAGCACGGCGGCGAGGTGGTGGCGGCCGGCAAGCCCGACGAGATCGTGAGGTTCGAGGGCTCGCTCACGGCCGACTACCTTTCGGGCCGCCGCACCATCCCCGTCCCGGAGAAGCGCCGCAAGCCGCGGCGCGGGTCGCTCAAGCTCACGGGCGCCTCGGAGAACAACCTGAAGAACCTGACGCTGGAGGTTCCCTTCGGCACGCTCACCGTGGTCACGGGCGTGTCGGGCTCGGGCAAGAGCTCGCTGGTC
The DNA here is from genome assembly GCF_963929405.1 of Enteroscipio rubneri. Taxonomy (NCBI): domain Bacteria; kingdom Bacillati; phylum Actinomycetota; class Coriobacteriia; order Eggerthellales; family Eggerthellaceae; genus Enteroscipio; species Enteroscipio rubneri. The sequence goes on from NZ_CAWVIN010000001.1 coordinate 680,754, forward strand.
ACCGACACGCTGGCACCGGCGCTCGCGAACCGCGTGAATCATGCGCACCGCCGCTCCGGCACGTACAAGAAGATCACCGGCCTGGACAAGATCGACAAGGTCATCAACATCGACCAGAGCCCCATCGGGCGCACGCCGCGCTCGAACCCGGCCACCTACATAGGCCTCTGGGACGACATCCGGGCGCTGTTCGCCAGCACGCAGGAGTCGAAGGCGCGCGGCTACGGGCCGGGGCGCTTCTCCTTCAACGTGAACGGCGGCCGCTGCGAGGCCTGCAAGGGTGACGGCCAGATCAAGATAGAGATGCACTTCCTGCCCGACATCTACGTGCCCTGCGAGGTGTGCGGCGGCGCACGCTACAACCGCGAGACGCTGCAGGTCACGTACCGTGGCAAGAACATCGCCGAGGTGTTGGACATGACTGTGGACGACGCGCTGGCCTTCTTCGAGAACATCCCCGGCATCAAGCGCAAGCTGCAGACGCTGCACGACGTGGGCCTGGGCTACATCCGCCTGGGGCAGCCCGCCACCACGCTCTCGGGCGGCGAGGCGCAGCGCGTGAAGCTGTCGAGCGAGCTGCAGCGCCGCCAGACCGGCAAGACGTTCTACATCCTGGACGAGCCCACCACCGGCCTGCACTTCGAGGACGTGCGCCAGCTCTTGGAGGTGCTGGAGCGCCTCGTGGACGCCGGCAACACGGTTCTCGTCATCGAGCACAACCTGGACGTCATCAAGTGCGCCGACCGCATCATCGACCTGGGACCCGAGGGCGGCGACCGCGGCGGCACCATCGTGGCCCAGGGCACCCCCGAGGAAGTGGCCGAGGTCGAGGGCAGCTACACCGGCCAGTTCGTGAAGCGCATGCTATAGGCGCGGAAGGCTGCCAAGGGCGCGGGGCGATCGGACTTCGGGAATCGCGCGCTCGGTCTGGCCGGGGACGATCGCCAGGCCCTGCGCGACGACAGGCGATGCATGCCGCGTGCTCTTTCAAGGCCGGGGGGCTGGTCTTTGCCAGATTCTTGAGCAAAACCTCTTTACCGCGGAGTCGCATCGTGCGACAATGCGTCGGCTTTGTTGATGATGAGCGGTTCGTACGCGCGGAGAAGAGGGTTCGGTCAAGGTGGCGGAAACGGCGATGTCGACGGGAAACCGCCATGTGGCGCGCGGTGTCGTGTGCGCACTCGCGGGAGGCATATGCTGGGGGTTCTCGGGCACGTGCGCCCAGCTGCTCATGGACGACTACGGGATTCCGGCAACCTGGATCACGTGCGCGCGCATGGTCATCGCAGCCGCCTTCTTCCTTGCTATGACGGCGCTGCGCAACTGGAAGGGCCTTCTTGCCGTGTTCCGCGATTGGCGGTCGCTCGTCCAGATAGCCGCCTTTGCCATTTTCGGCGTGCTGCTCACCCAGCTGAGTTACCTTTACGCCATAGGTTATACGAGCGCCGGCGTGGGCACCACGATCGAGCAGGTGGGGCTTGTGCTCATCATGCTTTACGTATGCCTGCGGTCGCGTCGCATGCCGCGCATCCGCGAGGCGCTCGGACTTGTGCTCGCCCTCGGCGGCATGCTCCTCATCGCGACCCAGGGGGATCCGGACACGCTCGCCATTCCGCCTGAAGGGCTCGCGTGGGGGCTCGTGTCGGCTCTTGCCCTCGCGTTCTACACGCTCATGCCCGTCAAGGTGCTGAAAAAGTGGGGGTCCATGCTGGTTACGGGCCTGGCCATGCTCTTCGGCGGATCTGCTGCATCGGTCGTGGTGCAGCCGTGGTCGATGCCCGTGGAGCTGACGGGAGGGGCTCTTGCCGCCTTCGTCGCCATCGTACTGGTTGGAACGCTCGGGGCCTACATGCTCTACCTGCAAGGGATCAACGATGCAGGGCCGGTGAAGGCGAGCCTTTTGTGCTGCGTGGAGCCCGTATCGGCGATGGTGCTTGCCCTTGTCTGGCTGCAGACACCCGTTTCGGTGTGGGATCTTGCAGGCTGCGCGTTCATTGTGGCGATGATCTTCCTGGTCACCGAGCGAGAACCGAAGCCGACGTCGGAAGCGACGGCAGTCGATGCGCTTCCAGGATCGGGTGCGGTCTACGACGATCCGCCGCTGTTCGCGGGCCGTGCTTCGGTGCTCGGCTACTACACGTCGCGTCCAGCGGTGCGCGAGGACTTCGAGCGGGTGGCGAGCTTGATCGACGTTGGGCATGAGACGTTCGCCGCGCTTGGTATCGATGAGGGGCGCAACAAGAAATATCCTTCATCAAGGCGCCTCATGCACAGCATCAAGAATGGTACGACCCACGTTGTGGAGGACGGTGACGGCCGCTTGATAGCCGTGTTCGCCGTCTCGTTCTCTCCCGACAAAAACTACGCTCGCGGTATTGAAGGCGGTGCCTGGCTCACCGATACGAACGCCGTGCCGCAGCCCTATGCCGAGTTGCATTGGGTATCGGTGGACTACCGGGCACGCCGCCGCGGCGTGGGCATGTTCATACTAGACAAAGCCGACCAGATCGCGCGAGCGGGCGGCCGGTCGAGCATTCGCGCCGACGTGTACGAGCCCAATGCGCCCATGCAGAAGCTGCTCGAAAAGCACGGGTATCGGCGCTGCGGCATCGTGGCGATCCGCGATGTGCTGGGACGCGAAAAGCGGCGCGTCGGGTACGAGAGGCTGCTGCGCACGCGCTCGCGCGGCGCAGCGGGATCGGAAGAAGAAAGCGAGTAGCAGTGCACTTTCGCAGAGCGAGGGCAAACGATATCGAGCGCATCATGGACATCATTGAAGACGGCCGCCGGGCGCTGGGCGCGCTCGGCATCGACCAATGGCAGGGATGCTACCCTCATCGCGCAGCGATCGAGGGCGACGTCGCCTGCGGCGAATCCTATGTCGTGGAGGAATCCGGACGTGTGCTGGCTACCGCCATGATCGGGCTTTCCGGTGAGAGCGACTATGATCTGATCGAGGGCGCGTGGCTCACGCGGTTCCGCTCGGATGATCCGGGCTATGCCGTGGTGCATCGCGTGGCGGTGGATGCCGGCGCTCTTGGCCGAGGTGTCGCGTCTTTCCTGCTGTCCTGCGCTGAAGATGTGTCGCGAGATGGAGGTGTGGCGAGTGTGCGCATCGACACGCATCCCGGGAACAAGCCTATGCGCCGACTGCTCGAGAAGACGGGTTTTGCGCAGTGCGGGACCATCTACATCGCTCATGCCGAAGGGGGAGTGCCTGAGCGCATTGCCTACGAGAAGCTTGTGTAGGCGTCTGACCTCGCGTTGCCTGCGCTGTTGCAGGATGTGTTGTGCCTGTTCAGATGCGTACCCCAGACTTCCTGTCGATATTCTGTCGCTTATGCCGAGGTGCGGCCGGTCTTCCGCCGTGCGAGTATAATTACGACACTATGGCCACTCTGTCTCATCAGTCGCGAGAAAAAATAGCCTTGGCGGTGTTCGCCGGGCTCATCGTGCTCAGCCTGTGCGGGTTCGGATGGTACCTGCTCGTCGGTCATTCATGGAACGTCGCCGCGTCCAACATCGACGACACGTTCGGCAGCATGGAAGGCTATACCGCCATCGTGTACGATGGCGTTGAGCACCCCGTCGATGCGGATTCCGACGTCGCGCTGCCGGATGCGGATGACGAGCCGGCTGCTCCGGGGCTGCTGTCGGCAGGGGGGTCGGACGACGACGCAGGGCATTCAGGTGAAGGATCCGGCGCCGGTTTCGGCTCCACCGTCAATCCGGCGGCAGGAGCGGGCGCCGCAGACTCGAGGAGTCGTGGTTCCGGGGTCAATGCGGAGGATGCGAAAGCGTCCGAAGGAGGCACGGGGCGCGGAACAGCCGCAAGCGACCTGTCGGGTACGCACAAGGGCGTCACTGCGGCAGAAGCGAAAGAGAGTTACGAGGAGAAGGGCGCGACGGTATTCTCTCTCGACACCGACGACCCGGGCCGGTACGAGGAAGGCGTGATCCTCAAAAAGGGCGCGCATCGCTTCGGCGTGCTCAGCGTCCTCGAGTCGCTGCCTGCCCGCCTCATTGAGCGGCAGATCGCCTATTTCGCCGAGCATGAAGTCGATTTCATAGTCGTACTGACCTCCGACAAGGAGTATCTCGAAGGTGTCGAGGGCGTCGATATCGCGCTTTCGATCCACGACGAGGAGCTGTTCGTAATGGGGGAAACCGTGAACGGCACGTTTTTCGTCGATGCTCCCGATGAAGGGTCGGTCGGCGTCATCCTCATCTCGCCGAGCAACGTTGTTTCCGCAAAGGTTATCGAAGAGCTGTAGCGCGTTCCAAGGAGGATCGGCGCGTGATAGTAAGCGCATCTCGGCGAACAGATATACCTCGGTTCTACTTGGACTGGCTGCTCAATCGCTTCGATGAGGGGTTCGCGCTCGTTCGCAACCCGGTGAACCGCGCTCAGGTGAGCCGGGTGCCGCTCGGGCCCGATGCGGTGGACTGCATTGCCTTTTGGACGAAGGACCCCGCTCCGCTCCTGGCCTGCGCCGAGCGGCTTGAACGTGCGGTTCCGGCCCCGTTCTTCGTGCAGTTCACGCTCAACGCCTACGGTTCCGACGTGGAGGCTGGCCTGCCCCGTAAGGCCGAGCTGGTCGAGACCTTCCGCGCGCTTGCCCGCGCTGTGGGGCCCGAGCGCGTTGTGTGGCGCTATAGTCCCATCCTTCTCGGGGGCCGCTATACCGTCGAGCATCATCTGCGCTGGTTCGCGGTCTTCGCCGACCGGCTGCGTGGATACACGGCTTCCTGCCGGCTGAGCTTCCTCGATGTCTACCCTAAGATCGCAGAGCGGATGGCCCTGCTTGGTTTCGAGGATGTGCCTGCCGACCAAAAGGCTTCGCTGGCCCTTCGACTTGCCGAACTCGGGGCCGAGCGGGGCATCGCGGTCGGAGGATGCGGAGACTCAGCGCTCGACGACGCAGGGCTTGCTCGCGTTGGATGCATCGACGCTGATCTGGTGGCGCGCGTTGCGGGTGTCGAGACGCGCCCGGGCTGGCCTGCCGAGCCGGGCGGATGCCGATGCGCGCCGAGCGTGGACATCGGCTCGTACGATACTTGCACGAACGGATGCGTTTACTGCTACGCGAATCCCGGTGCGCCGTTTTCCGGGGGCCCTTGGCGCCATCGTCGCTACGATCCGTGCGCTCCGATGCTCTGCGACGCTCTGCGGCCTGACGACACCGTGGTCGAGCGGGTTATGCCGAAGCTTCCGCCGGTACGGCCACGGCTGTTCTGATGGCGCGCAAACACGGGTGCTGATCAGCGTCAGCGCAGGTTGCTTACGTGTTCGTAGAAATCTCCGTAGAGAACGTAGCCGTTGGAGGCGACGATCTCGGATCCTGATACGGGATCGAGATGGCCTGACCGGTGATGATGGTGTCGCCATAGGCGCGGAATGGAAGACACGATGCGCGCCCCGGACGGGCAGTGATATGTGGAAAAGGAATTGACCTGGCAAAACAGGATACATACCCCATTTGCACGACAAGGAGCACGATCGCAGGATCCGCAAATCATGAGTCTGCACGATAGGCGCCCGTGCGCAGCGGGGGCATACTGGCACAGTCGATTGCGAACCGCACGGCAACGGCCAGAAGAGCCGTTGCCCGAACGCCCACAAGGAGGACCCAACATGAAGATACTCGGTATGGGCATGCCCGAACTCGTTATTATTCTTGCCGTGATCCTGCTCATCTTCGGCCCGAAGAACCTTCCGAAGCTCGGTGCATCCATCGGCAAAACGGTCAAGAGCCTGCGCGAGGGCCTCGGCGGCAACGAGAAGACCGATGCTGCCGAGCTCATCGTCGAGGACAATGCCGAGGAAGCGGAAGCTTCTGATCCGGCCCCGAAGCAGACTGCTGCGAGAACCGCTTCCAAGAAGGCGAGCCAGACGGCGTAGCCTATCCAGCTGATCACTCTCTTTTCAGTGGCGCACCCCCTCCCTCCCTGCGCCCCGCAACCGCCCGCGGCTGATGCCGCGGGCGGTTGCGCGTATTCAGGGAAAACGCCGCACGGGCACTCGGGCAGTTCAGGACCTCTGCTATCATGGGGAGTCGACAGCCGTCTGTGGGCGGCGCAAGAATCTCCGAGAGAAGGAGGGATCCGTGCGATTCGGCATCCGCGCCGATCAACCTAGCGCTGCGGAGGCCTTCCGCGTTATCGCGGGGTTCGCGTGCAATCAGGGATTCGCGTTTTCGCTGTTTTACCTCGGGACCAATCAGGCTTTCGGCGGTGGTCCCTTCGCGTTCGAGCGGGCGGATCTGTTCGGGACGCTCCTGAGCATGGTTGCTGCGTTCGCGTTGCTTCGCGCCGCTTCGCCGCGCGCCCGAGACGCGCTGCTCGCGCGCCCGCTTCTCTGGTGCTATGCAGGGCTGCTCGTCGTCGGGTCGCTCGTGCCGGCGCTCGCCGAGGCGGGGCAGCCGGGCATCATCGTGGAGAGCGTGCTCGTGGGGGCGCCTGCGGGCCTCATGCTGGCGGCATGGGGACGCGCGCTGGGCCGCCATCCGATGGGAGCATCGGTCCGCCGGGTGTTCACGGCGTCTGCTTTTGCTGCTCTCGCATGCCTTGCGGCAGCGGCCGTACCCGGCGCCGTAGCCCTCTTTGCGCTCAAGCTGCTGCCTCTCGGAAGCGCGCTCGCCCTGCGCGGCCTGCTCGCGAATGACGCTTCCGAGCATCAGATCGGCAGCTCCGTTTCCTCGGAAGCCCGGCCTTCGGGCGCTCCGCTTTCGTTCGGCGACCTGCTTGCCACGAAGGAGCAGCGCGAAGAGGCCGCACGGCTCTCGAAGAAGATCGTGGCTGGCACGGCTCTGTTCGGGCTTGCGGCTGGCTTCATGGGGACGTTCGCCTCCGAGCCCGGCATGGCTTCCATGCCCGCGTTTCCGGCGACCTTGCTTTTGCTCGCGTTGTTCTGCGCAGCGGCGATGCAGCTGTTCTCGTCGGGAGGATTCGAGGTCGCCGATAGATTGGACGGGCGCGCCGCCGAAGGCCCACTCGACAGCGTATACCGGCTGTCGGTGCTCGTGATGATGGCCGGCTTCTTGTTCGTGCCCGTGCTCGGAGCGTTCGGCGTGCCGGGCGAGTCCATCGTGCTCGCGGGGTATCTGGGACTCTCGTGCGTGCTCGTCTCGCTGTTCCTCGTGATGTCCAGGATCACTGGGCAGGATGCTGCGGCGGTGTTCTCGCTCGGGTTTGCCGCACTGTACGCGGGAGAGATGGCCGGCATCGCGCTCGGCAACGGCATCGAGCTGCTGGAACCGGCGGGGCAGGCGCCTTATGCGGTCGCCGCGTTCGCAGGGCTGGCGGTTCTGTTCGCCTATCTGTTCCTGTTCACCGAACGGGATTTCCGTGCGTTGTCGGTCATCGCGCGCGAGGCCGATCGCTTCGGCGACGCCTGCCGCCTCATTGCCGGCGAGTATGGACTGTCCAAGCGCGAGGCCGAGATCTTACCGTTCGCGCTGAAGGGTAGGACAGGGGAGCGCATCGCCGCCGAGTTCTTCATCTCCAAGAGTACGGTCGATACGCACCTTCGGCGCATCTATGCGAAGACCGGGACGCACGGCCGCCAGGAACTTATAGACCTCGGCGAGCGCACGGCGGGGATGCGAAGCCGTCCGCGCTGCTGAACGTATTGCGGCCCAGCGCTTTGCGCGCCATCGGCGTCGCCGGTTTGCTACAATGCAAGAATGCGAAAAGGGTGCATCGCATGCACCAGAGGGGCAGAGAAAGGACTGCGGCCATGCAGAACCAGGTGAACGATCTGCGCAGCGCGATCGAGCTTTTGAAGGGGATCCCCGGGCAGTACATCGAGACCGACGTCGAGGTGGACCCCATAGACGAGCTGTCGGGCGTGTACCGACGCATCGGATCGGGCGGTACGGTCAAGCGGCCGACACGCCTGGGGCCGGCCATGACGTTCAACGCCATCAAGGGCCACCCCGGTGCGCGTGTGCATATCGGCCTGCTGGCCAGTCGCAAGCGCGTGGGCTATCTGCTCGGGTGCGATCCGAAGCGTTTGGGCTTCCTGCTCAACGAAGCGGTCGACCGTCCTGTCGCGCCCGTCGAGGTGGGCGCCGATAAGGCGCTGTGTCAGGAGGTCGTCTACCGGGCCGAGGACGAGGACTTCGACATCCGCACCATTTTGCCGGCCCCCACGAATACGCCCGACGACGCCGGCCCGTACCTGACGCTGGGCATGTGCTATGCGCACGATCCCGAAACGGGCGTGCATGACGTCACCATCCACCGCATGTGCTTGGAAGGGCCCGACGAGTTGAGCATCTACATGGTGCCCGGCGCGCGGCACATAGGCCATTTTTACGAGGTCGCCGAAGCGCGCGGCGAAGCGCTGCCCATATCCATCAGCATCGGCGTCGATCCGGCTATCGAGGTGTCGACGTGCTTCGAGCCTCCCACCACGCCGCTCGGCTACGACGAGTTGAGCATTGCAGGCGCGCTGCGCGAGCAGCCCGTGGAGCTTGCGCGCTGTTTGACCATCGACGAGCTGTGCATCGCCAACGCTGAGTACGTCATCGAAGGGGAGATCCTTCCCGGCACGCGCATCGCCGAGGATCGCGAATCGGGCACCGGCTTCGCCATGCCCGAGTTCCCGGGCTATACCGGCCCCGCCGTGCCGGAGATACCCGTGATCAAGGTGAAGGCCGTCACGACGCGCAGGAATCCCATCTTCCAGACCTGCATCGGGCCGAGCGAGGAGCACACCTCCATGACCGGCATTCCCACCGAGGCGAGCATTCTGTCCATGGTGGAGCGCGCCATGCCCGGCAAGCTGAAGAACGTCTACTGCGCAAGTCCTGGCGGCGGCAAGTATCTTGCGGTGCTTCAATTCTGCAAGTCCCAGCCGTCAGACGAAGGGCGCCAGCGTCAGGCCGCGCTGTTGGCGTTCTCTGCGTTCAGCGAGCTCAAGCATGTGTTCATCGTAGACGAGGACGTCGATCCGTTCGACTTGGAGGATGTACTGTGGGCCATGAACACGCGCTTCCAGGGCGATGTGGATGTCGTGCCCATTCCCGGCGTTCGCTGCCACCCGCTCGATCCATCGAACGATCCGAGCATGTCGCCGAGTATTCGCGAGCACGGCATCGCCTGTAAGACCATCTTCGATTGTACGGTTCCCTTCTCCGAGAAGCATCGTTTCGTACGCGCTCGTTTCTTGGATGTGGACCCGAAGCATTGGGTGCCCGAGTTCGATGGCGAGTAGGGCGGACGCGCGACGCATCGTCGTGGGCGTGACGGGGGCGAGCGGCACGCCGCTCGCGGCCCGCTGTCTGCGCATGCTGCGTGAAATTGACGGCATCGAAGTGCATCTCGTGGCGAGCGAGGCCGCGCGGACGACGGCGGCTTACGAGCTCGACGGATCGTTCGAGGATCTTACGGCGCTGGCCGACGTCTGCCACGATGATGCCGCGCTTGACGCGCCCATTGCCAGCGGCACGTTCGAAACGGGGGGCATGATCGTCGTGCCCTGCAGCATGAAGACGGCAGCCGGCATTGCGAGCGGTTATTCCGACAGCCTCCTTTTGCGCGCTGCGGATGTCACTGTCAAGGAGGGGCGCCGCCTGGTGCTCGTCGCTCGCGAGGCGCCTCTGAGCGTGATCCACTTGCAGAACCTGACACGCCTGGCTTCGCTGCCAGGCGTGTCGATATGCCCGCCTGTCCTGTCGTACTACCATCGACCCGAGAGTCTTGAGGACATGGAGCGCCATATCGTCGCCAAGGCGCTGCAGCAGTTGGGCGTCGATGTCGAGGGATTCGCGCGCTGGGGAGAGGCTTCCTGAGGACGTCTCGAAAAGGGACGCCGAAACGTTACTCCGGGAACGCGAGCTCCACCGACAGCACGTCGCCGTCGAGGCGGGCGGACGCCTTGATGCTCAGGGCATGCGCCAGCTGGGCGACGATGGCCAGCCCGAGGCCGCTGCCCCCGCCGCCGCGGGCGGCGTCGCCCTGGTAGAAGCGCTCGAACAGGCGATCGGCGTCCAAGCTGCCCGGGTCTGCCATACGATTCTCGAACGTCACCGTGCGGCCCTCCTGCACGATGTGCGGGGGCTCGCATCCGTAGCGCAACGCATTCACGGCGAGGTTGCGGAAGATGCGAGCGAGGGCGTCGGCGTTCGAGCCGACCATGAGCGCCTCGTGGGAAAGCTCGATCACGGGCTCCCACCTGTGCTCCTTGAACTGGGCGTACAGCGAGGCGAGCGCCTCTGCGAGCACCTGGCTCGCATCCACCGGCTCGCGCTCAAGGCGGAAGTCGGGGTCCTGTGCCTGGGCGTAGGCGTATAGCTGGTCGAGCAGTCCTTCAACGTCGTCGAGGCGGCGGCCTACCACGCCCAGGTACCGGGCGCGCAGAACCTCGTCCTCCTCGGCCGCCAGCAGCTGCGTGTAGCCCTGCGCCCCCGCTAGCGGCGTGCGGATGTCGTGCGCGAGGTAGGTAAGGCCGCGCCGCAGGTCGCGTTTGCCCTCCTCGGCGGCGATGCGCTCGCCCTGGTGGCGGTCGATCTGGCGGTTCACCGCCTGCGCGAGCCGCAGGAACCCGCGGGTGCGCACGAACACAGTGACGCGGGCGTTGCTCGCCGACTCCCGGCCCACTAGGAACTTCGCGATGGCGCGCAGCTGCAGCTCCGAGCGCACGAGCTGGGAAGCCAACACGACGACGGCGACAAGGGCGACGGCGAGCAGAACGACCGCGATCTCCATGGGTTACACGTCCTTCCTCTGGAGCACGACGGCGCTCGCCGCCGCGGCGACGATGATGAACGCCGCGCACACGAGCGCGATGTGCGGCACGCCCAATGGTCCGGCAAGTCCGAGGGAGAGCGAGGACATGCAGGAAGACAGGGTGAAGTCGGCAAGGAACGACGCGCTGGGGAACAACAGCAGCACGGATTGGAGCGCGAGGGTCACGAGCCCCGCGGCTAACACGATGCCAATGACGATGCCCGCCGCCATCTTGCGCGTCACCCACACGGCTAGCGCGGTGAGCATGCCGAAGCCCGTGGCGGCAAGCACCACGAGGGCTGTCCAAAGCAGAAGGTCGGGCAGCGGGCTCATGATGAGCGGAAGCCCTGCGACGGCGGCCGTAGCCAGGGTTGCCACGACGATGAGCGCCGTGAACACCGCCGCGAGGACCGCGATCTCGAGGAAGCGCGCTCCCAGGAACGCAAGGCGGTTCGGCTGCACGGTGAACACGTTCTTGCTGAAGCCGCTTTCGAACTCGGTCGCCAGGAAGATGGCCACGAACACGGCGAACAGGGAGGATAGCCCGCCGCCGCCGAGGAACACGTTGCCGATGAGCGCCTCGGGCGTGAGGCCCTGGGCGACAAGGCCCGCCAGGGCATCCGCTTGCAGGAGGTCGTCCGCATCCGGTCCGCTCGGGCTCGTGAACCCGATGTTGACTCCGGCGGGAGCTCCGTTTGTGTACGACACCTTCATCGACTCCAGGAACGTCGGGTCGGTGATGACGGCCATGGTTCCCGCGCCTGCGGCGGCCAGCACCACAATGATGCCGAGGAATATCCACAGCGACTTGCCGTGGAGGAGCCGATACAGGTCCATTCTCAAGATATTAGCCACGGTACTCAGCCCCCATCATCTCAACGAAGAACTCCTCCAGGTCGCGGCGGTGCGTGAACAGGGCGCGCACGGCGATGCCCTGCTCGTTCAAGGCCGAGCCCACTTCTCCCGCGTCCGCGCCGCCGTAGATGCGGATGGCGCCGTCGGGCAGGGCCTGGAAGCTCAGGGCCCCGAAGCGCTCTTGCAGCACGGCCAGGGCGAGCGTGGGGTTCGCAGCCTCGAGCTGCAGGAAGTCGCTGCACTCCTGGTCGACCTCGGCGGCCGTGAGCTCGCGCACCTTGCGCCCCTCCCGGATGACGCCGTAGCGCGTGGCCATCTTCCCCAGCTGCTCCAGCACGTGCGAGCTCACCACCACGGTGACGCCGCGCTCCTCGTTCAACCGCACAATGAGCTGGCGGATCTCGCGCGCGCCCTCCGGATCCAGACCGTTGAGCGGCTCGTCGAGCAGCAGTAGGTCGGGTTCGCCCAGAAGCGCGAGCGCAAGCCCTAGGCGCTGCTTCATGCCCATGGAAAACGTCTTGGCCTTCTTGGAGCCCGCGCCTTCGAGGCCGACGAACGCGAGGAGATCCTGCACTGCGGCCTTCGGGTCGACGAGTCCCAGCGCGAGCGCCTTCATCATGAGGTTGTCGACAGCGGTCATACTGCCGTAGAGTCCCGGCTGCTCGATGAGCACGCCGATGCGCCTCGAGGCGCCCGCCTCCCGGGGTGACGTGCCGAACACGTGCGCCTCGCCGCCCGTGGGCGCTGCCAGCCCCGCGAGCATCCTCATCACCGTGGTCTTGCCGGCCCCATTGCGTCCGACGAACCCGTATATGTCGCCTTGATCGACGTGCATGTCGAAGTGGTCGACGGCCGTCTTGCCGCCGAAGGTCTTCGTGAGCCCGCAGGCTTCGACTACGTTCACGTCCTCGCTCCTCTCGGTATCGCTTTCTATGGTTTCCTTCACGCCACCCACGATACGGAAAGGATGTTCAGCGATTCGCCTCGAAAACGTTAAGAAAGTTATAAGCTGCTGAGGGCGGCGGGGTCGCGCTCATGGCGCCAGCTCACTCTGCCAGCTTGAAGCCGATGCCCCAAACCGTCTCCAGGTAGGCGTCGGTGCCGGAGGGCTTCAGCTTGCCGCGGATGTTGCTCACGTGCACGTTCACGGCCTTCTCTTCCACGACGCAGTCTTCGTTCCATGCCGCCTGGAATAGCTCTCGCTTCGTGAACACCTTCTTCGGCCGGCGCACGAGCGCCTCCACGATGCCATACTCCAGGCGTGTGAGCCTCACAGGTTCCCCGGCGGCTACGAGGGTGCGCGCTTCGGTATTAAGCACCCAGTCCTTGAACCGCAGCGTGGCCGAGGTGCGCGTCGTGCTGCGTGACGCATGGCGCAGCTGCACGGCGACGCGCGCAAGCAGCTCGTCGAGGTCGAAGGGCTTGGCTACATAGTCGTCGGCCCCCAGCTCCAGAAGCTCCACCTTGTCGCCCGGATCGGTGCGGGCCGACACCACGATGACGGGTGCATCGCTGTGCGCGCGGATCTCGCGCACGAGCTCCTCGCCGGAGGCGCCCGGCAGCATGAGGTCGGTGATGACGAGGTCGAAAGGTTCCTCGCCTGCGGTGGTGGCCGCTTTGAATACGAGGCGTGCCTCGCTTCCTGAGAACGCCTGCGTGCAGACGTAGCCCGCCTTCGCAAGCGAGGCGGCCATCACGTTGTTGATGTCGATGTCGTCTTCGATGACGAGGATGCGTGCGCTGTTCTTCATACGGCCATTGTAGCCGAATCGGAGTGCTGCCTGCCCAGCCCTGCAGCAGATGGAGAAGTTGTGCATGACGCCGCGGGCGCCGCGACCGTCGTGACGGGGAGGGAGGGAAGGGAAACGTCACGCAGTCGCGGCGCCGTCGGCAGCGAGGGCTGACCGAACGGGCGTGGGCGCTATCCAAAACACGATAAAACGCCCGTGATACGTACAACTAGAGGAAGCGCGGCATCGGCGAGCGGAATCGCGGCGACGCTCCGAACTCCGAACGCAGCGGGGGCTTTGCTCCGGACCGTTCATCCGCCGTATCGCACAACCCTGCTCCGTCGGCTTCCGCCATCATCGTATAGGCTCAACCCCTCTGCCCGGCAGCGAAAAGGCATCAAAACGGCATCATATTCGGGTAAGATGTGCATACGCGCGGTGCCGAGCATCTGCGGAGAGAGGCATTGTGGTGTTCGCTGCGCTGCGCTGTGTCGATGTCGGCGAGACTCCGTTCCCTCTGCCGTTTTGATGCCGGCTCAGGGTAGAGTGGACGAGGGAGACGAGGGAGGTTGCGCGTGATCAAGATTTTGATCGTCGAGGATGAAAAGCCCATTTCGAACCTGATACGGTTGAGCCTGACCAAGGAAGGCTATTCCTGTTCATGCGCTTACGATGGCGACGAGGCTGCCGATATGCTGGAGCGCGAGCGGTTCGACCTCGTGCTCCTGGACGTCATGCTGCCGGAGATCGACGGGTTTGAGCTGATGGAGCTTATCCGGCCCCTTGAGGTTCCGGTCATGTTCATCACGGCGAAGGATGCGGTGGCCGATCGGGTGCGGGGCCTGCGCGCGGGCGCGGAGGACTATATTGTCAAGCCTTTCGAAATCGTCGAGCTGCTTGCAAGGATCGACGTTGTGCTTCGCCGGTACCGGAAGAACGAGTCGGTCATCGAAGTGGGCGGGTTGCACATCGATGTCGAGGCCATGCAGGTGCGCAAAGACGGAGCCGAAGTTTCACTGACGAAAAAGGAGTACGATCTGCTGCTCTTGTTTGCCCAGAATCCCCATCGCGCCCTTTATCGGGAGACTATCTACGAGCGCGTTTGGGGAGGGGAGTACCAGTATGGCAGCAAGACGGTCGACCTGCACGTGCAGCGCTTGCGGAAGAAGGTGGGCTGGGAGGATCGGTTGCTGGCGGTGAACAAGGTGGGCTACCGGCTCGAGGCATGACGTGAAGTTCCGGTTGAAGATAACGCTGTGTATGCTCGGTCTGCTCTCCGTATTATTCGGAGTGGGAGGCGGCCTGCTGATCACGCTCTCGTTCCACGATTCGCTCGAGCGCGAGGAAGCGTCCGCATACAATGCCTACCAGATGGTGCTCGGCACCCTCCAGATCGTAAACGCTGCCTCCGAGCAGACGGACTACGCCGACGTCTCCGAAACGCTCAGGCAGCTTTCGGAGCAGAACGAGGGATCGTGGAGCGCGCTGCGCCTTTACACCGCATCCCAGACCGTCTACGAACACGACGCCGCCGACCTCGATCGTCCTGACGAGCTGCCGGCGCTCGGCAGCTGTTCGATGCGCCATGCGACCACGGATGGCGACGGGCATCTGCTGGCTCTCTCGGGAGCGCTCGAGGCGGATGACGAGACGCTGTATCTGGATATGGCGTTCGATGTATCGTCCCTCTTCGAGGCGCGCCAGGCTCAGCTGTGGACCTACCAATGGGTGTTCCTGCTCATGGCCGCCTTGTGTGCCGTGCTTTCGTACACGCTTGCGCGCGTGCTCACCGCGCCGCTCGTACGCCTATCCGAGGCGTCGCGCTCCATTGCAGCGGGCCAACTGTCGACTCGCGTGCGCGTGCGGACCGAAGACGAGGTGGGCCTCGTTGCCCGCGACTTCAACGCCATGGCCGAGGCCATGGAGGAGAATGTCTCCCGTCTCGAGGAGGCGGCGGCGCGCCAGGAGCGGTTCATGGGCAGTTTCGCCCACGAGGCAAAGACACCGCTGACCTCCATCATCGGCTACGGCGACCTCATCAGAGGCCAGGTGCTCAATGCGGAGGAGCAAACGCAGGCGGCCGACTACATCGTCTCGGAAGGCAAACGGCTGGAGAACCTGTCCGCCAAGCTGCTGGAGCTGCTCGTGCTGAAACGAGAGGACGTCTCGCTCTCGGCGGCGTCCCCCTCGGCGCTCGTCCAGGGGCTCGCCGCGCGTTGGGAACCCCTGTACCGCGCGCAGGGGATCGAGCTGTCGTGCGAATGCGAGGAGGGATGGTGCATGCTCGAGCCCGACTTGGTCAAGTCGTTGCTCGTCAACGTATGGGACAACGCCCGCAAAGCGATGGACGGGCGCAGCGGCAGCATACGCGTGCGGTGCGAGATGCTGGTCGACGGCTGCAGGCTGTCCGTGAGCGACGACGGGCGCGGCATTCCTCCCGATGCACTCGAGCATCTCGATGAGGCGTTTTTCCGCGTGGACAAGTCGCGCGCCCGCGCGCAGGGCGGGGCGGGGCTCGGGCTGTCGCTGTGCCGAGAGATCGTCGACGTGCACGGCGGCTCCCTGCGCTTCGAAAGCAAGGTCGGAGAAGGCACGACCGTGATCGCCGAGCTGAGAGGAGGCGCGGCATGAAAGCGGTGCGCGCTCTGCCCGTCCTGCTGACCGTACTGGTCGTTGCCGTGGGCGCCTGCATCCCCCTGTTCGCTTCTGCGGCCCTGGACCGTCAACTCGAACACGAGACGAAGCGGTGGGAGGATACGAGCGTTTCATTGGTGCTCTCGCAGGAGGGCGATTTCTTCCAGACTTTGGAACTGTTCCGCTCCGACCACTCCCAGGTGGAGCTGTCGGAAGGGGAGGCCATGAACGCCGAAAAGGCCCAAGAGGCCGCTCGGTATGCCGCCGCTTTGCTCGCCCTCGGGATTCCCATGGAGGAAGAGCCGAGTGTCGTGCCGATGCTGTTCGCGAGTTCGGGCGCCCCGGTGTCCTCCGGTATCTTCTGGTGCTGCACATGGGGCGAGAAAGACAAGCAGGCTCAGCTATGGATCGACGATCAGAGCGGCCGCATGGTGGCGCTCGAAAGCCCGATTTCCCCTTCCGAGGTCTACGCGTCAGACAGCCCGTTCCACGAGGCGGCGTTCAACGTGCTGGAATATTGCCAGACCCAGTATCCGATCGATTCTCTGGACTATGAGATCAGCCAGGATGCCGCCGGAGACGAAACGGCCGCCTCAACGGAGGACGCGGTCAGCGTCTCGAAAACGGGACGTTTCGCGCAGTACCTGGTGACCCTATCGAGAACGGTCGACGGTCGCACTGAATCGTGTCCTGTGCCCATGATGATTGACGGCGAGCAACTCTTCTTCAATCTGTGATGACGTTCCGATGCCGCTCGGCTGCCGAACGGAAGCGATGCTTTTCTATCATAGCGAATGTTGTTGGTAGAAAGGTGAGCGCATGAACAGAACGACGCGACGATTCGCACCTCGGCGGCGCGCTTTGAGGCCCGTTCGCCCGCGCCGCCGCGCTCTCGCACGGCTGGTGGCGGTATACATCCTTGTGGTGGGCTGCCTGTTCGCAGGCCTGCGTCTTGCGGACGGAGCGCTTGCGGCGCAGCAGGACGAGCGGCCTGCTGCGCAGACCGCGGGCCAGGAAGCAGAGGCGCGAAAGACCGGCTACGACGGACCCTCGAGTGCCGGCGACTGGAATCTGGTGCTCGTCAATCGGGACAACCCGCTTCCGGAAGGATACGAGGTGACGACCGCGCCGTTGGCGGGCGGCCAAGCCGTGGACGAGCGCTGCCTTGCCGACCTGCAAGCTATGATGGATGATTGCCGAGCTGCTGGGCTCGAGCCGGTCATCTGCTCGTCCTACCGCACGCAGGACAAGCAGCAGGAGCTTTTCGACGAGCAGGTTCGAATACTGGAATCCCGAGGACTCTCAGAAGGGGAAGCACGGGTGAAAGCGGGTACGTCTGTCGCACTTCCTGGCACAAGTGAGCATCAGCTCGGTTTAGCGGCGGATATCGTGGACGCTCGCAACCAGCTTCTGGACTCAAGCCAGGAGAGCATGCCTGTACAGCAATGGCTGATGGCGAACAGCTGGTCATACGGATTCGTCCTGCGGTATCCTTCGGACAAGAGCGATGTAACCGGCATTATCTACGAACCCTGGCACTATCGCTACGTGGGAAAGCCCGCCGCGCGCGAGATGCACGAGGCGGGCCTGTGCCTAGAGGAGTACCGGGCGCTCGTATCGGGTTCGTGAGCGATCTCGGCCGGATGTCCCGCCGCAGGCGCCTGCGGCGGGTCCTCGCCGTTTCCCGCGCTCGCGGCCAGCGGCAAAGGAGCGAAGAACCCTTACCGCCGCATCTTAGAAGAGGCGCCCGCTCCGTTCCATGGAGAGGACGGCCTTGACGCCGACGAGGGCGCATGCCGCGACCACGATAGCTCCCGCCGCCCCGCTCGCGATGAGCCGCACGGGGCATGAGTCGAAGGGCGAGCGGTCGTAGATGTAGATGGCCGAGCCGCCCTCCTCTTCGCTGTCGATGTCGTCCCCTGCACCGGACGGATCCCTATCGTCGGCCTGGCGGTGGTTCTCCGTTGCGGGCGCTGCGGACTCGTCGTTGGACGTACCGGGCGAATCGTTGCGGCGATCGGCTTCGATCTTCTCGGGCTCGCCTTCCTCCTTTCCTCGATGCTCCTCTTCGGTATTCCTGGTCTCGCCGTCGCCCATAAGGGCGTCCATGCCGCGTCCCAGCGCTCCGGGCCGCGTGCTGCTGTCTTTGGTTTCCTTTGAGCTCATATGCACTCCTTCGCTCTCGATCATCGGGCGCCGCCTTCTCGGCTGCGCTTCGACGGAAGAGGGATCCGGGGCGCGGCCGGTCCCGTCGGACGAGGCTTCAGGCGGCAAGCACAACCGTACCTCGGGCGGGGAGGACTCGTTCTTGAAGCGTGCCGTCGCGTCGCCGCTGCGTGGGCGATCTGCAACGGGCGCGTCAGGACGGCGAGGCCTTCCTGCGCTTCGAGGGCGAAGCGTCTAGGCCGCGGCGAACTTCACGGCGCAGAGCGCTGCAAAGCACACGACGACACTCGCTGCAAGTGCGTTCATGGCGCGCGGCGGCACCTTCGCCAGTGCCTTCTCGCAGAGCGGGTACACGCACCAGGTATAGAGCATGGCCACGGCGCCCAGCGCCATGTCGTTCACGAGCCACGCTTGGCCGAGCACGTTCAAGGGCAGCTGTGAGTTGTCCCACAGTGGGTACGCGCCGTCGGGGCCGGGCTGGTTGAGCATGAGGCCCATGCCCAGCTCCATGACCAGGCACACTGCAATGGTGATCAGGTAGAACTGCGCGCCGGCACCGAACAGCGTGCGCCGGCGCGCCACGAGGCGCTGTTTGAGCGGCTCGAGCAAAAGCACGCACACCGCGACTCCTACGCCGTAGACGAGGAACGGGTAGAACGGGTCGTCCCACACGAGCGAGTCGGCGTCTACAATGCCGAACAGGTTCATGAACGAGCAATAGGCGATCTCCATCCAATGCCCGATGACGCTGAACGCGCAGAAGTGCACGACGAGGTTGCGCCAGAACGAGAACGTGCCCGGCAAAACGCCATGAAGCTTGCGATCGTTCGCGAGATGCGGCATGATCCTCCCGCAGGGCTAGCCGGCCTCGGGCGCGGTGGGTTGCGCCTGCTGCGCTTGGGCGGCTGCAGCCTCCGCTTCCGCAGCAATCGTTGACGTGTCGAAGTCGGGCAGCAGGACGTTCACGCAGTAGAAGAAGAACAGGATGCAGAACACGATGACCACGGCGACAAACGCTACGTTCATGACGTCCTTGGAGAACCGTGCGAGGAACGTTTCCAGACCGGGGTAGACGACCCAGGTCATGAGTGTGGCCACGATACCGAACGCCACGGCGTTCTGTAGGCACACCTGGCCCATGAAGTTGCAAAACATGTCGCTGTAGTCCCACAGTGGGTACGCGCCGTCGGGGCCGGGCTGGTTGAGCATGAGGCCCATGGCCAGCTCGATGCCGGTGCACACGAGCGCGTTCACGACGAAGCTGAGCGCGAGCGGCAGCGCGTGGCCCTTGAGGTGCTTCTGCAGGAAGTTCTTCACGGGGAACAGCAAAAGCACGCAGGCCACGGCCCCGAAGCCGTACACGCAGAACGGGTAGAGCCAATCCGACCAGATCTGAGAGTTCGGGTCGTAGATGCCGGGGATGAGCCCGAAGCGGATCAACGTGCAATAGCCCGCTTCCATCCAGTGCCCCACCACGCTGAACACGCAGAAGTAGATGATGAGGTTGCGCCAGAAGCCCCATGTGCGCGGCCGGTAGAAGTCGATGTGGCGCTGGAGATCGGCGTGCTTGATCTCTGCCGAGAAGGGCTGGGTGAGCACGGCCTTGGCGCGGCGCGACGTAAGGAAGTAGGCGAGCAGGATGATGTCGGACGATGACGCGATGAGCTGGCCGACGATGTCGAACTGCCCCGTAGCTAGGTTGTAGGCGCTGCCCACGACGATGTTGAACAGGCTGAACCCTATGATGAAGTGGCGTGCAAGGCGCTTGCGCTGCCAGATGAGCCAAAGACTCACGCCGTCGAACACAAGGTTGGCGAAGTCGAGCATCTCGCCGAAGCCCAACTCGTCGCCGCCCTTCACCACGAACACCAGAAGCGAGATGGTGAAGACGACATTGCAGGCGAAGAACACCTCGATGAGGCGCATGAAGCCGAGCTTCTTCGGGTCGCTGAAATCCTTTGGCATAGACGGTGCTCCAATGCTCGCACAGGGGAGAAAATCGGTCTCGGCCATCGCCAGGTAAACCTTCCCTGTCCGCTCGGCGATGGGCCACAGGCGATTATAGCGCGCCGTTTTCCCCGATGGCGCTCCATAGAAGAGGTTTAACCCACGGTTGCAGGTCGGGTTCGTGCGCGTGCGGCGCGTGTCGGGCTGGACGATGTACTGCGCGCGTCGCGAAAGCCGTACGGCTGCTCGGCGAGATGGGCGGCTGGCGGCCACTTCATGAGGACGCTCCAGAAGGCCTTCTCGATGCGTTCGACAGCCGACAGGTCCGCTTGGCCTGGCCCGGGTTGCAGGCGGACGAGCTGGGCTTCAACGATGGCGTCGAGCTGGTCGGCGCGAACGCAACCTTCGAGAGTCCTTTCGCCAACGAGATCGAAAGCGGCGGGCACGATGGCGTGGTTTTTGGCAATGCCGGCGAAGCCTGCGCAGAACATCGAAGGACGCTCGCCGGGCCTCGAGGTGCCCATGCTTGCGCAGTCCGCGGTCATCCTAGCCGTGGCGCTGGGAGTGGGGCTTGGGGCGTCGGCGTTCCTGCGGCATCAGCGTTCGCTGCGCGAGAAAACCGCACGCGCGACGAGCGCGCCAAGGGACGCGCCGAGCGTGTCGACCAACCAGTCGAGCGGGTCGCACATCCGTCCGGGCACGAAGTACTGATGGAGCTCGTCGGTCACGCCGAAGAGGCTCGCGCAGGCGATCGCGACAAGGCAGGCGCGCGCAAGCGGAATATGGAGGCGCAGCGCGTTGGCCAGAAGGAATCCCAGTATCGCGTACTCGCAGAAGTGGGCCGCGGGCGAGAGCAAGTCGACGTACGGCCCCAGCAGGCTCTGCTGCATGGCTTTCAGGTTGCGGTAGAGTTCCGAGAAGAGGCCGAGATCGCCGCTGAGGTTCGATCCGGTGTTCGACGACATGAACACGACGAGGCACGCCCAAGCGGCGACGAGGGCCCAGCGCATGGCGGCGCGGCATGCGCGGGGGATCTTCCGCGGGCGTGGCGTGGCAGTTTCATCGACGTTTGTCTGGCGGATGTCCATAAAGGCACCTTACCATAGCGGCGAGCGAATGTGCACATGTCGTCCGCAATGCAACACGGACCAATCCGAGCGGCGTCTGCTTTCGCTCGGCCGGGGTTTTCCGCGCGTCTCGCGACCGCGTCGAAGAGCATCCCGCCGAGTGGGCGGGGACGTCCTGCTCGAAGCGGCGTACATAAGGTACAATGGTCCCATGGAACATCAAATCTTGCAAGAGAAGCCCGCATCCGGCTGGAAGACGCTCGTCATGGCCTTCGGCGACGTGGTTCGCTCGCCCAGCTGGCCGGTGAAGATGCTGCAGATGGGGCTGGTGTCGGTTGTGCCCGTGTTCGGGGCTGTCGTGTTGAACGGATACCTCCTCGGCTGGGCGCGCGATGCGGCCTGGGGACGCACGGAACCCCTGCCGGCGCGCTTGTTCGGCAACGAGGACGGGGCGCTGTATCGGCGCGGCTGGTACGCCTTCGTCATCAGCTTGGTGTACGGGCTTGCGCTGGCCCTCGTATACGCCGCATGCGTTTCGCTGTCGCAATCGGCGTTTCCGGCTGCAGCCGGGCAGCCGGCCGTCCTCGATCTCTACGCATACGCCCAGCAGCGCGTCGCTATCCATCCTATCCTGCTTGCAGTCTACTATGCGGCCTCCCTCGTTATCTCTCCTTTCATGCTCGTCTCGATGATGCGCATGAGTATCTACGGTCGCCTGGGCGCTGGCTTGCAGTTCGGCCGCGTTCTTGCCATGGTTCGGAAGGGCCTCGCGAGCATTGCCGTCATCGTTGTGGTCACGGCGCTGGCGGAGGAGGCTGTATCGGCTTTGAGCGGGCCGCTTTCCGATGCGGCGCTGTCGGCGCAGCTCGATCCGCTTGCGACGTTCGGGACGTTCGCCGGCCTCGTGGCGGCGCTCGCCCTCCTTGCGTTCGTAAACGCGGTGTCGATCCGCGCGGCGGGTTTGTGGACGGCCCGGTTCGACGTGCCCCGATGGAAGGGCTACGGCGATCCTTTGCCGTTCGAAGAAGAAGGGAACGATGCATGAGCAGGACGGAAGCCACCGTGCCGATGAATCGCGTTGTTCTGGGGTCGACGGGCATCGTGTCGCCCCAGGATGCCTTCGGCGCGCTGCCCATCCAGCGCATCTCGTTCGACGAGGCGGAGCGCCTTCTGCGCCGCGCCGTGGACGGGGGCATGTCGTTCTTCGACACTGCGCGTGCCTACTCCGACAGCGAGGAGAAGATGGGGCGTGCCCTGCACGGCTTGCGTGATCGCGTTGCGATCGCCACCAAGACCATGGCCAAAACCCCCGAGGATTTCTGGGACGATCTGCATACGTCGCTTCGCAACCTTCGAACCGACCATGTCGATCTCTACCAATTCCATTGTATTGACCGCGTGTGGGAGCTCGGCGACGGTACCGGCATGTACGAATGCATGGTCGAAGCCAAGCGACAGGGCAAAATCAATCATATCGGCGTCACGGCGCACAAGGTGGGGACGGCCTTCGAGGCCGTCGAGACCGGTCTGTACGAGACGATGCAGTTTCCATTCAACTATCTGTCCTCTCCGCGCGAGACGGAACTCGTATCGGCGTGCGAGCGCAAGAACATGGGGTTTATCGCAATGAAGGGGCTCGCCGGCGGCCTTCTTATGAATGCCGATGCGCTGATGGCCCATATGGCGTGCTTCCCGAACGCGCTGCCCATCTGGGGCATCCAGCGTCTGGAAGAACTCGAGACATGGCTATCGTACATCGAGGAGGGGCAGCCTCGGATGAGTCCGGAGCTGGCTGCGGCCATCGAAGCGGATCGGGCTGAGCTGGCAGGCTCGTTCTGCCGTGGCTGCGGCTACTGCGCCCCTTGCCCGCAGGGCATCGTCGTCAACCAGTGCGCCCGTATGTCGCTGATGGTGCGCCGGGCGCCTTCCGATGTCTGGCTGAGCGAAGCGTGGCAGACGGAGATGGACAAGATCGATTCGTGCACCGAGTGTCGGTCATGTGTCGAGCGCTGCCCGTACGGGCTGGACGTTCCGGCGGTGCTGAAAGAGAACCTGGAAGACTATCGTCGCCTCCTTGCCCGCCGTGTCGAAGCGGGAAGTGCCGAAAGTGCGGTGGACGGGCGCGGCCCCGCATGAGGGCGTGCACGTCGGATTCGCCGCGGATGCCAGAGCGTGCGGGAGCGAAGATTGCAAGGAGCCTTCCATGCCGTACAAGGTGAACGATCGCGGCGGACAGCGGCCCGTCATCGACGACGAGCAGCTCGAGCGCATGATGGGCGCGAGCACGCCCGGATTCTTCGCGCGCAACCGGTTCCGTCTGGTTACGCTCGCGCTTATCGCGATAAACGTGATCGTTTTCGCGGCCGAGGCGGCGGTATCCGTCCTTGCCGGCGCGCACGTGGGGGTCAGGGTCGACGTGCCGCCCCTCGTGCTCGTGGGCATGGGGGCGATGTACGCGCCGCTCGTGCAGGCGGGCGAGCTGTTCCGGTTCGTCACGCCCATGTTCCTGCATATGGACCTCATGCATCTCGGCTTCAACATGGTGGCGCTCTACAGCGTAGGCGAGGTGCTGGAGCGCGTGCTCGGGCGCGGCAACTTCCTGGCGCTCTACTTCGTGGGAGGCATCACGGGCAACGCCGTGTCGTATGCGGCCGACGTGCTGGCGGGCGGGATGCCCGCTGTGAGCGCTGGAGCGTCGACGAGCGTGTTCGCGCTGTTCGTGGCTGTGGCGCTGCTCGGCGTGCTGCACAAGGGCAACCGCCACGTGTTCGCCCAGTACAGTAAGAGCATGCTCGCCATTATCGGCGTCAACGTGGCGTACACGTTCCTGGTGCCGGGCATCTCCGTGAGCGGGCATCTGGGCGGCGCGCTCGGCGGCCTCATCGCCATGTTCATGGTGCCTTCGAAGAACCTATGCGTGCCGAATGCAGTGCGCATCGTCGTGGCTGTGCTGTGGACCGCCGCGCTCGCGTGGGCGGTCGTCGGGGCGTTGGGCTACGGATCGGGGTAGGCTCTCGCGGCGTCGAAATACGGAGCAGCACGCCTTCATATCCTTGTGTGCTCGGAGGCTTCCAGGAGTCTGCGCGCGAACGGCACGAGCGCTCTGCCATGCGTTGTGCGCAGGTAGCCCTCGTCGAGGCCCTGCGGCCCCAGCCTGATGCGATCCAGGCCGTCGGCGTCCTTGAACATGCGGTAGACCGTTGCGGCGTCGGCTCGGGCGCGTGCTGGAACAAGCGATCCTAGATCGTCGATGCCCAGTTCAGGAAGGGCGTTGCGGCGAATCGCTTCCTCGATGGCCTCCAGTCCTGCATCGTCGTCGCGGTCGTGCCACTTGACGGCTAGGTACGTACGCGGGTCGAAATCGATGTTCGCTCCCGCCGTGGTGCTTCGCTGCGCACCGGTGCCCGTGTCGCGGCAAAACTGCGCGTAGTAGGCCGCGGCACGCGCTCCGTGGCCGGTGTCGAGGTACGGGTCCTTGCGCCGAGAATCATGAAAGGCGGCGGCCATTGCCAGCGCGCATGCGTCTTTGTCAGCCAGGCCCTCGAGGTCTGCTATGACGAGCGATAACATGAGCACACGCGCCCAGTGCGGCCTGAAGTGTATGGCGCCGCCCGTGGTCCAAGGTTGCAGGTCGCCGTCGATGAACGCAAGCCAGCGTTCGAAGTCGCGTCGGACGCGATCGGTCGGCGCCTGCCGAGCAAGCGGCTCGAGCGGCTCGTCGGCTATGTCCTCGGTTCGCAGCTCGTTGGCTATGATCTCCGCGAAGCCTGGATCTTTCATGGCGCTGGCGAACGCATCCGAGCCTCCTGCGAGGCCGTTGAGGAAATGCTCGGCGATCCGTCCATCTTCCGCACGCATTCGCTCCACACGGTAAGCCGGGCGCCCGACGATCCCATCGTTTGTTCTATCGGTGTTCATCTGCAGCGGCCTTGTCGATTGCGATCGTTGCGGCCATTGTACCGTGCTGCTCTCGCGGGTTGAGCACGCTGGTGCTGCACGGTTGTCCGGCGGCGTAGGCGGCCCTGAAGCCCGCGCATTGGGTGTGTGCTCGTGCGCGTTGCGGGGTCTCGCGCGTGTTCTTTTGTCGCGTCTGTCGCCCTCTGCAGGCGCGTGCGGGTAGAATACGCATTCTACGATACGATCGAATTGACCCGGAGGCCCGTCCATGGCAGAACAAGAGGCAGACGAAACGACGGCGCTCGGCGAGGGCGGCCGCAGCATGCTTGCCCCCGGCGAAGCCGAAGGCGGCGCATACACCCACGGTTCGCTCGGCAGGCTTTCGCCCGCGTGGTGGGAACCCGAGGAGGAAGGGGCCGAGCCGGAGCCTTGGGCGACGGCCGACGAGGCGCTCGATCGCTTCCTTGCCTGGACAGCCGAGCGCGGCATCGAGCTGTGGCCGCATCAGGAAGAGGCCCTCATGGCGCTCATGGTGGGCGACCACGTGGTGCTGGGTACTCCGACGGGTTCCGGCAAGTCGCTCGTGGCTCTTGGAATGTGCTTCATGGCGATGGCAACCGGGCGCAGGTCGTACTACACGGCGCCCATCAAGGCGCTCGTGAGCGAGAAGTTCTTCGATCTGGTGGACGTCCTCGGGCGCGAGAACGTGGGCATGATCACGGGCGACGCGCACATCAACGCCGAGGCGCCCGTCGTCTGCTGCACGGCCGAGATCCTAGCGAACCAGGCGCTTCGAGAAGGGGAGCGCGCCGATGTTGGCTGCGTCGCCATGGACGAGTTCCACTTCTACGGCGACTACGATCGGGGGTGGGCGTGGCAAGTGCCGCTGCTCACGCTGCCGAAGACGCAGTTTCTGCTGATGAGCGCAACGTTGGGGGACGTAGGAGCGATTGCGGAGTCGCTTGGGGAGCGTACGGGCGTCCAGGTTGACGTGATCGCCGACGCACCGCGACCCGTACCGCTGGCATACGAGTACGTGGAGATGCCGCTCGAGGGCACGGTGGAGCTCGCGCTGCGCAAGGGCGAGGCGCCGCTGTACCTCGTGCATTTCTCGCAGGATGCGGCGCTGTCAACCGCCCAGTCGCTTGCGAGCTACGGGGTGGCGACCAAGGAGCAGCGCGAGGCTGTGAAGGAGGCCGTGAAGGGCACGCGCTTCACCACGGCGTTCGGCAAGACGCTCAAACGCCTGCTGGCAAGTGGCGTGGGCGTGCACCATGCGGGGATGCTCCCACGCTACCGCCTGCTCGTGGAGAAGCTCGCCCAACAGGGCCTGCTGCCGGTCATATGCGGCACGGATACGCTCGGCGTGGGCATCAACGTGCCCATCCATACCGTGGTGCTGACGGCGCTCACGAAGTTCGATGGACGGAAGATGCGCCGCCTGCGCGCTCGCGAGTTCCATCAGATCGTCGGGCGGGCCGGCAGATCCGGCTTCGATACCGAGGGCATGGTGGCGGCCCTTGCGCCCGAGCACGACATCGAGAACGCGAAGCTTATCGCCAAGGCGGGGGACGATCCGAAGAAGCTGAGGAAGATCAAGAAGAAGCGCGCTCCCGAGGGGTTCGTCTCGTGGAACAGGCAGACGTTCCAGCGCCTTATCGAAGCCGCGCCGGAAACGCTCAAGCCGCGTATGAAGATCACCCACTCGATGGTGCTCTCCGAAGTGGTGCAGGGCGGCGATGCCTTCAGCCGGGTGCGGCGCCTCGTCGAGGACTCGGCCCAGCCGCCCGAGGAGAAGGCGGCGCTCGCCGTGCGCGCCGACGAGATATTCGATACGCTCATTACGGAGGGTGTCGTGGAGCGTTTCGAAGGTGAAGGGGGTGCGACCGAGTACGTGACCACGATTGACGTGCCGGAGGATTTCGCACTCGACCAGCCGCTTTCACCATTTTTGCTGGCAGCGCTCGAATTGCTCGATCCGCAGGAGGAGACGTACGCGCTCGACGTCATCTCGCTCGCCGAGGCCACGCTCGAGGATCCGCGACAGGTGCTGCGTGCCCAAGAGCGCCAGGCGCGCGAGAAGGCGATGGCGGAGATGAAGGCCGACGGGGTCGAATACGAGGAGCGGCTTGAGAGGATAGCCGAGATCACGTACCCCAAACCTCTCGAGGATCTGCTGGATGCGGCGTTCGTGCGCTACTGCCGCGAGGTCCCCTGGGCGCGCGATTTCGAGCTGGCGCCCAAATCGGTGCTGCGCGACATGCTGGAGACCGCCTCGGACTTCAAGACCTACGTGGGCCGTTACAAGATCGCGCGATCCGAAGGGACGCTCCTGCGCTACCTGTCCGACGCTTACCGCGTGCTCGACCGGACGGTCCCCGCCGATAAGCGCGACGAGCGCCTGGACGATGTGGTCGCATGGCTGGGATTCGTCGTGCGTTCGGTGGATTCCAGCCTGATGGACGAATGGGAGGGCGCAGGCACGGCCGCCGCGCCTCATTTGGCGGCGGACGAGGTTGTCCGCGATCGGCGGGGGCTCACCGTGCTCGTGCGCAATGCGCTGTTCAGGCGCGTGCGGCTTGCAGCGCGCGGCGAGATCGAAGAGCTCGGCAGGCTCGACCAGGACGGGGGATTCGGCGAGCAGCGCTGGCGCGAGGCGCTCGAGGCGTACCGCGAAGCGCACGAAGACATCCTGCTCGATGCAGATGCGCGCTCGACGGCCTACTTCGTCATCGACGAGTCGGACGAGCGGACCGAGCGCAGGTGGCGCGTGCGCCAGATATTCAGCGATCCGGAAGGCGACCACGACTTCGCCATCGTGGCGGACGTAGACCTCGACGCGACGCAGGAAGAGGGCGAGGCCGTGTTCCTGCGTATCCGAGCCGGTTTCGCAGAGGAGCTTGCAGAAGCCTGATCGGGAGCGTTCGATGGCGGCATGAGAGTCGCCGGGCGTTCGGGAGCGATCGGGGGTGTCCTGCGTTCGGGGCGCTATCCGTCCGTCGCAGTTCCAGGTGTAGGCAGTATCTGAGGGAGGAGCTCGGCGATATCGCCCTGCAAGCCCGCAGCGCGGCCCTCTCTGCCATCCGGGACGCGCGCATCGTCGCGGTTCAAGCGCACGAGCGGTGCATCGCATGACGTGGCCAGGCGATCAAACGGCAGGCGGATGATGGAGGGCGTGTTCCATCCGACGCCCAGCTCCAGCAGGACGGTGCGTTCGTCGCGCACGCCTTCCGCGAAGCGCAGGCAGCGCTCCCGAGCGTCATGCCAGGCGGCGTTTTCGACGAATGCACCGTCGATGCGCAGGTGCACTGCCATGGGCCCGCCGCACACGGGGCAGTGCGGAACGAGACCGCTCGGTGCCCGCGTCGGGTCGCCTTCGTCCGCCGCCGCGAGGATGTCCTCGACGAGCTCTCGATTCGGGTAGAGGCTGTCGTGGCAGCCTCGCGCGCACTGGTTGAAGCCGTAGTCGCCTTGGACGGCGAAAATGCGCGCGGGATCGAATCCGGCTTTCTCGAACTGGGCGTCCACGTTCGTGGTGAGGACGAACCATTCCTTTCCGTGTATCGCCTCCAGCAGGCAGCGGTACAGGGGCAGCGCAGGAGGCTCGTAGCGGTTGGCCCATACGTGCCGCGCCCAGTAGGCCCAGCGGTCTTCCTCCGAAGGGAAGGGGTAGAATCCCGCCGAGTACATATCGGTCATGCCGTAGCGTTCGATGAAGGGCGCGAAACCGCGATGGAAGCGCTCGCCGTCGTAGCGCAGTCCGGCCGCCGCGGACAGACCCGCTCCGGCACCAACGAGCACACGGTCCGCGCCTTCCAGCAGCGTGCGCGCCCGTTCGATTCGCTCGAGCAGCTCCTGCTGCCGCTTTGCACGCGATCTTTTGGATGTCGATGACGGACTCATGCCAACCGGTGCGCCCTCAGACGAGCTTGCCCTTGCAGTGGTCAATCATGTGCTGAATGATCTGCGCCGTCCAGTCGGTGAAATCTTGCTTGCGCGGTTGCAGTTCGCCCTCCGCAAGCTCCTCGTAGGCGACCTTGATCTTGGCGAAGCGCGTCACCTTGGAGTCGGCTTCGAGGGAAAGGCAGCCCTCTTCCGCTTTGAACGCTCCCAGGGCCAGCTTCAGTGTAGGATTGTACATGACATGAGGCTGGTCGTTTTCGTCGAGATAAGCGACGATGCACTTGGAGACGCCTATCTGGTTGGCGGCCAGGCAGGCGGCGTTGTCGAGCGATGCCAGCGTGTCGAGCAGATCCTGCGCCACCTGCGCGTCCTTTGCTGTGGCGGCGTCGCAGGGCTGCGAGAGGATTGCCTCGTCTTTGACCAGTTCCTTGATCATGGTACTCCCGTCTTCGTCGGCTTTACGAGTCCGGCTTGTACGCGCGAACGACGCAGCTCCGGATTTGATCCCAACGAATTCTATCATGAAGTCGTGCGAAGGCCCTCGGTCTCCCGAACTTCCGGCTGCCCTCGCGTCGGCGTCGAACGGTCTGCGCAAGGGGGGCGACAACGTCTGTCAGCGCGCCGCGGGAACCAAGGCGATGTGGCGAGTTGGTGCCGTGCGCTGGAATCGACGCGTGTTTTTACTCTTTCGGAACATTTCAACGGTATCATAGACGTGCACAGAGGAGAGGGGCATGCTCGCGCTCATGCGATCGGGACTGCATGTCGCACGATGACGAAAGGCTGACAATGGCGAAGATTCAGATGACCACGCCGCTGGTGGAGATGGACGGCGACGAGATGACGCGCATCATCTGGCAGATGATCAAGGACGAGCTGATCTGCCCGTACGTCGATCTTAAGACCGAGTACTACGACCTGGGCCTCGAGCACCGCAACGCCACCGACGACCAGGTGACCGTGGATTCCGCCGAGGCCACCAAGCGCCTGGGCGTGGCCGTAAAGTGCGCCACCATCACGCCGAACGCTGCGCGCATGGACGAGTACGACCTAAAGCAGATGTGGAAGAGCCCCAACGGCACCATCCGCGCCCTGCTCGACGGCACCGTGTTCCGCACGCCCATCACCGTGGCGGGCATCGAGCCGTGCGTGCGCAACTGGGTCAAGCCCATCACCATCGCCCGTCATGCCTACGGCGACGTGTACAAAAACACGGAGCTGCGCGTGCCCGGTCCCGGCACGGTGGAGCTCGTGTACACTGCGGCTGACGGCACCGAGACGCGCGAGCTCGTCCACGAGTTCGACGGCCCGGGCATCGCCCAGGGCATGCACAACCTCGACGCGTCCATCGCCAGCTTCGCGCGCAGCTGCTTCGAGTACGCCCTCGACGTGAAGCAGGACATCTGGTTCGCCACGAAGGACACCATCTCGAAGAAGTACGACCACCGTTTCAAGGATATCTTCCAGGAGATCTACGATGCCGAGTACGCCGCGCGCTTCGAGGAAGCCGGCATCGAGTACTTCTATACGCTCATCGACGACGCGGTGGCGCGCGTGATGAAGGCCGACGGCGGCTTCATCTGGGCGTGCAAGAACTACGACGGCGACGTGATGAGCGATATGGTGTCCAGCGCGTTCGGGTCGCTCGCCATGATGACGTCGGTGCTGGTGAGCCCGCAGGGGTACTACGAGTACGAGGCCGCGCACGGCACCGTGCAGCGCCACTACTACAAGCACCTCAAGGGCGAGGAGACGTCCACGAACTCGGTGGCCACGATCTTCGCGTGGTCGGGGGCGCTGCGCAAGCGCGGCGAGCTGGACGGTTTGGACGACCTCGTGACATTCGCCGACAAGCTGGAGCGCGCCACGCTCGACACCATCGAGGCCGGCGAGATGACGGGCGACCTCGCTCTCATCACCACGCTGCCGAACCCGGTGAAGCTCTCCACCCGCGACTTCATCCTCGCTATCGCGAAGCGCCTAGCGGCGTAAAGGCGCGGCGGCGCGCCCCTCCCTCACCAAGTTCCCCGGCGCCCGGGATCCTTCCCGGGCGCCGCTTGGTTCGGAGGGCCGAACGGCGTTCTCCATCGCGCTGTGCTGCGCGCCGTCGGGATCGCGAGAGCATGACCTTGCTGCCCGTCTTTCCGCCTGCCATGAGGAGAAATCGTTCAAAACGCACCGGATGCCTGGCGTTTTCTCTCAGGAGGGGTATGATTGCCCGGTTGTTTCAAGCGGTTGCGAAAAGGGGGCGGTAAGGCATGGGGAACGTTTTGCGCGTGCTCAAGCGCGATGTCCTGCGCCTGCTCCATGTGCCGCCAGCCCTCGTGGTGGTGCTTGCACTGCTCGTCTTGCCTTCGGTATACACCTGGTACAACGTCGTGGGCTTCTGGAATCCATACGACAACACGGGCAACCTGCGCGTTTGCGTGGTGAACGAGGACGCGGGCGGTTCGAGCGAGCTGACCGGCGAGCTCCACGTGGGCGATCTCATCGTTGACGAGCTGCGCGTGAACGACCAGCTCGATTGGACGTTCTCCGACCGGGGCACCGCCCTGTCCGAGCTCGAGGCGGGGAAGAGCTACGCCGTGTTCGTCATCCCCGAGGACTTCACCGAGCATTTGCTCTCCCTGACCACGGGCGAGTTCTCGAAGCCCGAGATCGAATACTTCGTGAACGAGAAAACCGGCCCCGTGGCACCGAAGATAACCGACACGGGCGCCAGCACCCTCGACGAGACCATCAACTCCACGTTCGTCTCCACGGTGAGCGACGTCGCCGCCGATGCGATCGACCAGGCGCTCGCCGACTCGCGCACCGCCTTGGACGCGTCCCGCTCCCAGGCGGCCTCCAAGCTGGGGGAGGCGACGCAGGTGATAACCGACGCGCGCGAATCGATCGCGGGGATAGCGTCGGCCACCGATCAGGCGCAGGCCAAGACCGACGAGTCGAAGGGCGCGCTCGAGCGCGCCCGGTCGGGTGTCGAGACCGCAGGCGAGACCCTCGATACCGTATCGGGCCTGACGTCCCAGCTGCAAAGCGGCCTCTCCTCTTTCTCGGCTTCGGCGATGCCGGCCGTCAATCAGAGCCTGCTCGCGGCCTCGGCAACGTCCTCGAAGGCCAACGGCGCGGTGGCGGGAATCGTCGGCGATGTCGGCGATGCGCGGGCCGCCATCTCGACGGCCATCGTGCAGGGCCAGGCGATGGTCGACGAGAACAGGGCGCTCGCGGTGTACCTGCGCGAGCAGGGCGAGGCGCTGCCCGATACCGATTCGAACAAGGAGTCGATCCTCGCGGTCGCCGACGAGCTGGATCAGCGCGCCGACGATGCTCAGAAAACGCTCGAGCGCCTGACCGCTGCCAACGAAGGGGCGGGGGAGCTTTCCCAGGCTGTCTCGCAGGCGAGCGGCGCGCTCGATACGGCCGTCCAGAACGCCACACAAGAGGCCCAAGGGTATTCGGACGTGCTGTTCGGCACGACGATACCGGCCATCAACGGCAGCCTGTCCCGGATGGGGACGACTGCGGCGGCATTGGGAACCGCGGTGTCGAACCAGCGCCTCCTCATCGACCAGGCCGAGCTCGTGCTCGACCAGCTGTCCTCCACGATGGCCGACGCGAAAGAGGCGCTCTGCCAGACCGACGGCATCCTGGTGGGGCTCGAGCAGGGGCTCGACACCGTGCTGACCGATGTGCTGGCCCTGAGCGAGTCCGATGCCCTGGTGAAGGCGTTTGGCGAAGACGGCCTCGACGCGTCGAAAGTCGCCGACTTCATGGGATCGCCCACCGAGCTCGTCACCGAGGAGCTCTACCCGCTGAACGCCTACGGTTCGGCCATGGCCCCGCTGTTCATGAACCTCACGTTCTGGATCGGCGCCTTCATGCTGCTCGTCATCATGAAGCAGGAGGTGGACGGCGAGGGCATCCGCAACCTCACCGTGACCCAGCGCTATCTGGGCCGCTTCCTGCTCCTTGCGGGGATGGCCGTGCTCCAGGCGGTGATCTGCTGTGCGGGCGTGCTGTTCATCGGGGTGCAGGCGGTCAACGTGCCGGCGCTCTTCTTCGCGGCCGCCGTGGCCTCACTCGCCTATCTCAGCATCATCTACGCGCTCTCGGTCACGTTGCAACACATCGGCAAGGGCATCTGCATCGTGCTGGTGTTCGCGCAGATACCCG
This sequence comes from Enteroscipio rubneri, assembly GCF_963929405.1. NCBI lineage: Bacteria > Bacillati > Actinomycetota > Coriobacteriia > Eggerthellales > Eggerthellaceae > Enteroscipio > Enteroscipio rubneri. Next base: position 713,860 of record NZ_CAWVIN010000001.1, read on the forward strand.
GCGCGACGGGGCTGTATCCCATCGAGATGACCTCGAGCTTCTTCCAGACGGTCTACCCGCTGTTCCCCTTCACGTACGGCATCGAGGCCATGCGCGAGGCCATCTGCGGGTTCTACGGCACGCAGTACGCGGATGCGCTGGGCATGCTGGCGTTCTTCTTCGCGCTGTTCATGGCCCTGGGCGTTCTGGTGCACCCGCTCATGGCGAACGTCAACCGGATGGTGGCGGGCCAGGTCAGGCAGAGCGGCATCTTCAACGGGGAGGACGTCGAGATCCCAGCGCGCCCGTACCGCTTCTCCCAGATATTCAAGGCGCTGTCGGGTAAAGAGGAGTACCGGGAAGAGTTGAGCCGGCGCTACGAGCGCTTCTCGCGCTGGTACCCGCGCCTCATCAGGGGGTCCGTCGCCCTCGGCCTGGCGGTGCCCATCGCCTTGGCGGCGCTGTTCGCGCTCACGCCCGCCGAGAAGGTGCAGCTGCTCACCGCATGGCTCGTCTGGCTGGTCGCGGTGTTCGTGTTCCTCGTGGTGGTGGAGAGCCTGCGCGACAGCTTCGAGCGGCAGATGAAGCTCGACGGCATGACCGACGAGGGGCTTTTGAAGCTGGGGTCCTCGCGCAACGAGATGGAGCGGCTGTCCGTCGATCCGGCGGGCGATCCGAAGGGGGGCGATGGGCTTGCGTAACATCGTCCGCCTCGTGCGCAGCGACTTCAAGCACCTGTTCTCGAACGCGATGAGCGTCATCATCGCCATCGGGCTGGTGGTCATGCCGTCGATCTTCACCTGGTACAACGTCATCGCCTGCTGGAACGTGTTCGACAACACGGGCAACCTGACCGTGGCCGTGGCCAGCGTGGACGAGGGCTACGAGAGCGACCTGATCCCCTTGCGCGTCAACATCGGCGAGCAGGTGGTATCGGCTTTGCGCGCCAACGAGGAGATCGACTGGACGTTCACCACCGAGGAGGATGCGGTGGACGGGGCGCGCTCGGGCCGGTACTATGCGGCAGTGGTCATCCCCGAGGGCTTCAGCCGGGACATGCTCACGTTCTATTCCGAGGACGTGCAGCATGCGCGCATCGTCTACTATTCGAACGAGAAGAAGAGCGCCATCGCCCCCAAGATCACCGATCAGGGTGCCGATACGGTATCGTACCAGGTGAACAAAGTGTTCGTGGAAACGCTCTCGGAGATAGCGCTGAACGTCGCCAAGTCGCTGTCCGAGTACGCCGACGAGGCCGACATGGACGGGCGCATCGCGGCCGTCGCGGGCCACGTGCGCAGCATGGGCGACGATGTGGGGCGCATGGCGTCGGTCCTGGGCCTGTACGCCTCGCTCGCGGATACGTCCCGATCGCTCGTCTGCGACTCCGCGAAGCTCATCGATTCCGCGCAGCGCGAGGTCGACGGTCTCGGTGCAACGGCGTCGCAAGGGGGCTCGTCGGCTTCCGACATGGCCTCGGCGCTCAAGGAGTCGGCCGAGGAGCTTTCGCGCGCCCTCGAGGCGAGCAGCCGGGGATTCTCCGCCGTGTCCGGATCGGTGGACGAGCTGTTCGACGTCGCCTCGACGGGGGCCCAGGAGAGCGCCGCGGGGATGCGGGACGAGGCGGACGCCCTCGACGGGCATATCGCGCAGTATCAAAGCATCGTGGGCGAGCTCGATCAGATGCACGGGAGCATTCCCCCGGAGTACGAAGAGGCGCTCGACGCCGTCATCTCGAGGATGAACGCGCTGATAGCGCTGGAAGAGGGCATGCGCGACAACCTGCGCACGGCCGCCGACAAGTTGGAGTCGGGCAACGACGACGCGCAGGCCGAGCGCGAAGAGGTCAAGGCCCTCGCCGACCAGGCGCGCTCGAACGTCGCCGAATTGAAGAGCAACTACGATGCCAATCTGAAACCGGCGCTGCGCGATCTCGCCGACCGCGCGGCCGACCTTGCGGGCATCGTGAGCGGGGGCCTGGACAACCTCCGCGCATCGGGTTCGGGCCTGGCCGATTCGGCCGGATCGGTCGGCTCGGTGCTGGGCGAGGCGTCGGAGAAGATCGATGCGGCCATCGGGAAGATGAACGAGTCCGCGGAGGGCCTGCGGGCGCTGGCGGACGATATCGACCGCGCCCTCGCGACGGGCGACGCGAGCTTCCTGCGCCAGGTGCTCGGCTCGGACGCGCAGGTTCTGTCAAAGGCGCTCGCCGCCCCGGTGTGCATCGAGCGTACGGCCGTGTTCCCGGTTGAAAACTTCGGATCGGCTATGGCTCCGTTGTACACGACGCTCGCCCTGTTCATCGGCTCGTTGCTCATTCTGGTGGCGGTGAAGCCCGCCGTCTCGCAGCGCGTGCGGGAAGGTCTGGACGATCCGCGGCCCCGAGAGCTGTTCCTGGGGCGCTTCGGCATCATGGCGTTTCTGTCGCTTCTGCAGACGACCGTCATGGGCCTGGGCAACCTGCTGTTCCTACAGGTGCAGGTGGCCGAGCCCGTGCTGTTCATGCTGTGCTTCTGGTTTGCGGGGCTCGTGTTCACGTTCCTCATCTACGCGCTTGTGGCGGCATTCGCGAACCTGGGCAAGGCGGTGGCGGTGCTGCTGCTTATCGTCCAGGTGACAGGTTGTGGCGGATCGTTCCCGTTGCAGATACTTCCCTCGTTCATCCAGAATATCAGCCCGTGGCTGCCGGCCACGCATGTGGTGAACGCGATGCGGGCTGCGATGTTCGGCGTATACGGCAACGACTTCTGGATCGAGATGGGGCTGCTCGCGCTGTTCATCATTCCGGCCGCGCTCATAGGGCTCGTGCTGCGCAAACCGCTCGCGCGTTTCATGACCTGGTATGTCGAGCAGGTGGAGTCTTCCAAGCTGATCGGTTAGGGGCGGGCTCCTGCCCGCTCGCGCCTTGCAAACAGGCAACCGTTCGTTCAAGGCCGGTCCACGCTTGCATGCAGAGCCCTCGTGCAATCCGCCCCGTCGGGTACCGTTTGCTGGACATGCGCGAACGGAAGCGGACGAAAGGGCGGGCCCATGACCTCGATTTGGGAAGCGAACGCGGAACGGCCGGACGGCGTCGTGAAGACGTTGGACGGGGACGTCTCCGTCGACGTGCTCGTGATCGGCGGCGGAATGGCGGGAATGCTGTGCGCTTACCTGCTCAAGCAAGCCGGATACCGCTGTGCCGTGGCGGAGGCCCGACGCGTGGGATCGGGCGTGACGGGCGGCTCTTCGGCGAAGGTCACCGCGCAGCACGGCCTTATCTACGACCACCTGGTCAAGTTCGACGGCATCGAGAAGGCCCGGAGGTACTACGAGGCCAACCAGGCGGCCGTCGACGGGCTCCGACGACTCGCCTCCGAGGTGCCGTGCGACTTCGAGGAGCGGACCGCCTACGTGTACGCGCAGGATTCGACCGAGCCGTTGGAGCGCGAGCGCGCCGTGTACGAGCAGCTGGGTATCCCGCACCATGTGCTGAAGCACGCGCCCTTGCCGCTTGCGAACAGGGGCGCACTCGGGATGGAGCGGCAAGCGCAGTTCAACCCCCTCAAGCTCCTCTGCGGGCTCATGCCCCTGCTCGACGTGTATGAAGAAACCTTCGTCGAGCAGGTGTCGGGCAATACGGCCCGCACCGAGCGCGGGACGATCACGGCGGACTACATCGTGTTCGCGACGCATTATCCGCTGGTTAACGTGCCCGGCCTCTACTTCATGAAGCTTCACCAGGTGCGCTCCTACGTCCTGGCGCTGCGCGAGGCAGCGCCGGTCGACGGCATGTTCATCGGCGCGGACGGCGGCCTGTCGTTCCGCACCTATGGTGACTCCCTTCTTTTAGGCGGCGGCGGCCATCGCACGGGGGAGGGGCCGAGACCAGATGAGGGCTTCGCCGCGCTGCGCGAGTTCGCCCGCATCGCGTATCCGGACGGCAGAGAGCGTTTCGCCTGGGCGGCGCAGGATTGCATGAGCCTGGACAAGCTGCCCTACATCGGCGTCCATCGACGCGGGCGTCCGAACCAGTTCGTGGCCACGGGGTTCAACAAGTGGGGCATGACCGGGTCGTTCCTTGCGGCGCACACGATAACCGATCTCATAACCACCGGCAAGAGCCCCGTCGAGGACCTGTTCTCGCCGCAGCGCTCCATGATGACAGAGGATCTGTTCACGAATCTGGGTGTATCCGCCTCGAACCTTGTGAAGGGAGGGCGCCGCTGCTCACATCTGGGATGCTGCCTTGCGCACAACGATGCGGAAGGCAGCTGGGACTGCCCCTGCCATGGCTCGCGCTTCGGCTCCGACGGCGCGGTGCTCGACGGCCCGGCCAAGAAGCCGATCGCGCCCGAGCGGCGGTAGGCGAGCGGCGGGACAGGGGCTGTTCGAGGGCCGTGTCCTCGGATTCCGCGCCTGCGACGTCGCTCAAGCCCCGCGCGGCGCGACGAGCGGCCAGAGCTCGGCGATGTCTCCCTGCAGGCCCGCCCCGCTCACGGGCACACGCGCGTCGTCGCGGTTCATGCGGACGAGCGGCGCGCCGGCGAGCGCCGAGAGCCGCTCGAAGGGCAGGTGGATGACGCTCGGGGTGTTCCATCCCACGCCCAGCTCCAGGAGCACTGCGGGCTTCCCGTGCATCCTTTCGACGAAGTGCAGGTAGCGCTTTTGGGCCTCGCGCCAGGCCGCGTCCTCGACGAAGCTCCCGTCCACGCGCACGTGCACCGTCATCGGCCCGCCGCATACCGGGCAGCGTGGCACGAGGCCGTTGGGCGCGCGTGTGGGGTCGCCGTCCTCTCGCGCCGCCGCGAGGATGCTTTCGGCCAGCTCGCGGTTGGGATAGAGGCCGTCGTGGCAGCCGCGGGCGCACTGGTTGAGGCCGTAGTCGCCCTGCACGGCGAACAGCCGCTCGGGCGCAAGGCCCGCCTTCTCGAACTGCCCGTCCACGTTCGTGGTGACGACGAAGAGGTCTTTGTTCTTGAGGGCGGCGAGCACCTCGCGGTACAGCGGCAGCGCCGGCGGCTCGTGGCGGTTCGCCCAGACGTGGCGCGCCCAGTAGGCCCAGCGGTCCTCCTCGGACGGGAAGGGGTAGAACCCCGCCGAGTACATGTCGGTCACGCCGTAGCGCCTGATGAACGGCTCGAAGCTGCGGTGAAAGCGCTCGCCGGAGTAGGTGAGCCCCGCGGCGGCGGACAGCCCCGCCCCCGCGCCCACGAGCACGCGCTCGGCGTTCGCGAGCAACCCCCCCGCGCCTGCTCGATCGCACGTTCGCACTCGGCTTCTTGCGTTTGCGATGCGATCATGGGTTTCTCCCGTTCCGTTGCGTCGTTTCTTCCGCCATCCTACAATATGCGGTAGCAGAAGGTAAGCAGGCACTTTTGCGTTGGGTTGGTGCCTTTTTGAAACCGTGAGACGAGGAAGCGAGGCCGCCATGGAGTACGCAGAGTTCCGCAACGACGAAGCCCCTTCGATCGACGACTTGCCGCCGTGCCCAGTGGAGACGACAGCGCAGCTCATCGGCAGCAAATGGCGGCTGCTCATCCTGCGCGACCTCATGGAGGGCACGAAACGCTTCGGCGAGCTAAAGAAGTCGGTGGGCTCCATCTCGCAAAAGGTGCTTACGTCCAATCTCCGCGATATGGAGAAGAAGGGGCTTGTGGTGCGGCGCGTGTACCCCGAGGTGCCCCCGCGCGTCGAGTACGGCCTCACCGACCTCGGGAAGAGCCTGACGCCCATCGTCGACGCCATGCGCGCCTGGGGCGAAGGCTACCTCGATCGAGCGCGAAGGACCTCGTGGGGCGGGTTTTAGGCGAAGAAGAACCCGGACGTCATGTCAAGGTAATTGCCGCCGGAGTAGCCGGGGAAGCGGTTCTGCACGGCGGCCTTGAACTCCTCGGCCCCGCCGCATTCGGCGGCGATGGTCTTGAGGTCCTCGAGGTAGTCGATCTTCGTCCGCACGTCCTTGAGGTCTTCGGGCGTGTAGTGCGAGGTGAGCACAAGGCCGATGCCGCGCTCGAGGTAGCCGCGCAGCTGGGCGACGATGGCGTCTGCGTGGCCCGGGCCGGCCACGATGGAGTGGCAGTCGTGGCCGAGCATGTGCGTGTACAGCGCGTCGATCTCGGGGATCTCCAGGTCGAAGGCCTCGCTCGTGCGCACGATGCGCATCCGCACGCCTGCGAGCTCCAGCTCGTCGCCCTCGATGACGTCCGTGACCGTCGCGATGGAGCTGTCGAACGCGTCGCTGAACGCGCCGGCGAAGTTGTCGATGAGGGCGCGCCCGCCGCCGGAGTGGCCGTACACGTCGGCCTCCCGGGTGGCGAAGACCGGCGTGCCCGCGAGGAAGCTTGCGCCCGCCATGTGGTAGGACGCCACGATCCCCTCTACGTCGATACCTGCGTCGCGCAGGTAGCCCTCGAGCGCGGTGATGCTGTCGAAGAAGCAGGGCATCTCGATCACGAAGCCGCGCCCGCCCTTCTCGACGACGAACACCTCATCGTCGATGGGGTCGGCCGTGCGATATGCGTGCAGCCTGACCTCGCCGAAGTCGTAGACATCCACCCAGCCTGCGGCCAGCTCGATGCGCGTGAAGTCGTTCTTGTCCATGTCGTTCCTCCTGCGGTCTGCGGCGTTTTCCGTCGCGCTTTTCCTTGCACCGAGGAGGATACCGGCTACAGTTTCAATTGGTAAGTAAGCACTTAAAAGTGCGGTAGTCACCTTTTGGTTACTTTAAGTGCGCGGCACGTAGCCTCTACCGTGCCCTTCCTGCTCCAGTTGCAGCATGCGCTGGCCGACGGAGTCTTCCAGCCGGTGCGCCACGAGGTCGACCATCGCCGAGCCGTCGCGGCCTTCTATGTCGCGCGTGAACGACTTGATGGCCTGGTAGTATGCGGCGACGCCCTGCTCGTCCGCTTTGAGGCTCACCGGTGGGAAACCGCCGCTCATCAACATGAAGTTGAGCAGGATGCGGCCCGTGCGGCCGTTGCCGTCCTTGAAGGGGTGGATGTCCTCAAACGCCAGGTGGAAGAGCGCTGCCGTCTCTATCGCGCGGGCTTCTGCCTTCGCCGCCCATGCGACGAGATTGCCCATGAGCGTGGGAACGCGCGCCGGTGGCGGGGGGATGATGGGCGAGGACGAGATGTAACGCTGATCCCAGCGATACTCGCCCGGCTCGCAATCTTCCAAGTGCGCCGAGGCGACGCGATGGACTGCGAGGACTACCTCCTCCGAGAGCCGCTTCCTTTCGCGCACGAAACCGACCATGAGGTCGAAGGCGGCGGCGATGTCGATCACTTCAAGGTGCTCGCTCAGTGGCTTGCCGGGAATGACGGCGTCCTCCTCCAGCACCAGGCTGGTCTCTTGGAGCGAGAGTGTGTTGCCCTCGATGCGGGCGGTGGTATGCACGAAGTCGACCTTCATGGCGTTGAGGATGTGATCCTCCTTCGCGGGGTTGAAGCCGCGCTCGGCAAGGATCGAGCATTGGCTTTCAAGGCGCTCGATGAGTTCTTTGTCGCAGTTCGGAGCCGTGGGAAGCGTGTCAAAGCGGCGAAGCTGGGATTGTAGAAGTCGCAGGTAGCTCTCGCGCTCGTCGGTGACGCCGTACATCTTCTCGTAACCGGTGGCGTATTCGAGGTCGCTTAAATCCTGTTCTGGCATTGCGTGCTCCCTTGTGAGTGCTTGCGATGAGATTTTACCATGCTTTCGCAGGGGTCTCGAAGCTGGCGCCTTCTGTCAAAATTGCAGGGAGTGTTCTGCAATTGGACTACTTTGAGCAACAATGCAGAGTATATCTGGCACCTGCGAACAACACTCTTACAAATACCTTCCCGTGACGCTGTCCGGGTTGGCGGCCACCTCCTCGGGCGTGCCGGCGGCGACGATGCGGCCGCCGGACGCGCCGCCTCCGGGACCGAGGTCGATCACGTAGTCGGCGTTTGCGATGACGTCCAGGTCGTGCTCGATCACCACCACGGTGGCGCCTTGCGCCACCAGGCGGTCGAACACCTCGAGCAGCGTGCGCACATCGAGCGGGTGCAAGCCGATGGTGGGCTCGTCGAACACGAACACGGCATCGTCCTGCGTGCGCTTCATCTCGCTGGCCAGCTTCAGGCGCTGCGCCTCGCCGCCGGAAAGCGCCGGCGTGGCCTCGCCGAGGGTGAGGTACCCCAGTCCCAGGTCGCAGAGGGTTTGCAGCTTAGCGGCCACCTTCCTGAGGTCGGAGGTGGCGGCCAGCGCCTCGCTGGCGCTCATGGCCATGAGGTCGGGCAGCGACACGAGGTCCACCGGGTCGTCGGCGTGCGGGCGGCGGATGCGATCGGCCTCGGGGGCGTAGCGCGAGCCGCGGCAGGCGGGGCAGGTGATGTCCACGTCGGGCAGGAACTGCACGTCTAGGCTGATGGAACCCGTGCCGTCGCATACGGGGCAGCGCAGCTTTCCCGTGTTGTACGAGAAGTCGCCCGCCTTGAGCCCCGCCGCCTTCGCGTCCGGCGTGCGGGCGAAGGCGCGGCGCAGCTCGTCGTGCACGCCCGCGTAGGTGGCCACGGTCGAGCGCACGTTGATGCCGATGGGGGAGGCGTCGATGAGGTTCGCCCGCTCGATGCCCGCAGCCTCGAGGGCGCGCACGTGGGCGGGCGGCCTCTCGCCGGCGGCCCACGCCTTCAGCGCGGGCACGAGGCTCTCCAGCACGAGCGTGGTCTTGCCCGAGCCCGACACGCCGGTGACGGCGGTGAGCCGGCCGCGGGGAACGTCCACGGCAAGCGGCTTGACCGTGTGGAGCGCGTCCGTCTCCAGATGGATGCGGCCGAGGGCGAACACGCCGTCCGCATCTGCCCGGTCGCGCACGCAGACGGTGCGCGCGCCCGACAGGAACGGCCCGATGAGCGAGGCGGGGTCGGCCTCGATCTCGGCCACGGAGCCCTGCGCGATCACGCGCCCGCCCGCGGCACCCGCTCCAGGGCCTATCTCCACGATATGGTCGGCCGCGCGCAGGATGCGCGCGTCGTGGTCCACCATGGCCACCGAGTTGCCGTCGGCCAGAAGGTCGCGCATCACCTCCACCAGGCCGTCGACGTTCAGGGGGTGCAGGCCGATGGACGGCTCGTCCAGCACGTAGAGCACGCCGGTGGTGCGGTTGCGCACGGCGCGGGCCAGCTGCACGCGCTGCCGCTCGCCGGTGGAGAGCGTCGAGCCCGCGCGGTCGAGCGAGAGGTACCCCAGCCCCAGGTCCACGAGGCGGCGCGCCGTGTGCTGGAACGACTCGCAGATGTTTCGCGCCATCGGGCGCATCTCGGGGGAGAGCCCGCCCGGCACGGCGTCCACCCAACCGGCGAGGCCGTCGAGCGTCTTCTCGGTGGCCTCGGCCAGGTTGATGCCCGCCACCTGCGGCTTCAGCGCGTCGGCAGACAGGCGCGTGCCGTGGCACACGGGGCAGGTGCCCTGCTTGAGGAACCGCGCCACGCGCGCCAGGCCCTTCTCGTCCTTCACCTTCGCCAGCGCGTTCTCCACGGTGTAAACGGCGTTGTAGTAGGTGAAGTCGAGCTCGGCGAAGGTGTCGGACTTCTTCGCCTTGTACAGGATGTGCTTCTTCTCGGCGGGGCCGTGGAACACGATGTCGCGCTCCTTGGGCGTGAGCTGGTTGAACGGCACGTCGGTGCGCACGCCCATCTCGCGCGCAACCTGCTTCATGAGGTCCCACATGAGCGTGCCCCACGGCACCACCGCGCCCTCGTCGATGGTGAGCGACTCGTCGGGCACAAGGGCGCTTTCGTCCACGGTGCGCACGATGCCGGTGCCGTCGCATTCGGGGCAGGCGCCATCGCCGTTGAAGGCCAGCTCCTCGGCGTTCGGGCCGAAGAACTCCACGCCGCAGACGGGGCACGTGATGGGGCGCTCGGCAGCGACGTTCAGCGTGGGCGGCACGCGGTGGCCGTTGGGGCACACATGGCTGCCCACGCGCGAGAACAGGAGTCGGAGGCTGTTCAAGAGCTCGGTGGAGGTGCCGAACGTGCTGCGCACCCCGGGCACGGCGGGCCGCTGGTGCAGCGCGAGGGCGGCGGGCACGTGCAGCACCTCGTCCACGTCGGCGCGCCCTGCCTGCGTGAGACGGCGGCGCGTGTAGGTGGAGAGCGCCTCGAGGTAGCGCCGCGAGCCCTCCGCGTACAGCACCCCGAGCGCGAGCGACGACTTTCCCGAGCCCGACACGCCCGCGATGCCCACGAGCTGGTTCAGTGGGATGTCCACGTCGAGGTTCTTCAGGTTGTGCACGCGCGCCCCGCGCACCTGGATGTGGTCAGGGGCGGGCGAGGCGTCGGAAAAGAGCTGCGCGGGCGTGTGCGAGGAATGCCGGGTCGTGTCGTCCACAGTGTGTTCGTCTGTCCTTCCTGTTCGATCGGCGGGGTCCGGGTCGACGCTGCCTTGTTCGCCGGCTATCTTATCATGCCGAGCTCCGCCGGGACCTTCCCTTCGTCGCACATGGCGCGCTGGCGCCCGTTCGCGTCCGGTTCATTACGCATCTGTTGACCGCAAGCTTCGCGAAGGGGGCTTCGTCACAGGGCGTGATGCAGTGTCGAAAGCGCACGAAACTTAAAAAAGAGTTGAAACACCCTTCTTTTCCGATCGCCGCACCGCGGTTTTGACATACTGAATGATTTGGTGAGGCTTTGCGCGATCGCTATGCGCAAAAGCGGGGCGCTGGATTGTGCGAATGCTCAAACGCGTACAAGGATAGGATGTACAGGAAGGAACAAAGCCATGGCTGCAAAGGGAGGGCGTGTCGCGTTGGTTGCGGCACTTGCGCTCGTATGCGCGCTTGCAGGACTGGTCGGATGTGCTGGTGCTTCGGACGGGAATCTTGTCACAGCAGGCGAGGGCACACTGCGCGTGGGCGTGCGCAGCGACGTGGTGGGCTTCGGGTACCTCAATGAGACCACGGGGAAGTATTACGGCCTCGAGATCGATATTGCCGAGGAAATGGCCTCGCGTTTGGGCTTCTCCGACGTCGAGTTTGCGACCGTGTTGCCGGAGACACGCAAGGACATGCTCATGAACGGCGAGATCGACTGTCTCGTGGCGTGCTACTCCATAGCCGAGTCTCGTCAGAAGAACTTCGACTTTTCGGCGGCGTATTACGCTGACGACTCCGTCATCGTGGTGGAAAACAGCTCGCTCGTCGACGACGTCGAGGATCTCAAAGGTCTCACGTTCGGCACCATGGCGGGATCGAACACCGCGCCTCAACTCGTGATCAAGCTCACTGAGTCCGGATTCACCTCCGGCGAGGCCCTTTCGGCAAGCGAAGATAATTCGGACGTCCAGTTCGACACGTTCCATCTTGTGCAGATGGCGTCCTATCAAGAGCTCGCCCAGGCGCTCGAAGAGGGCAGAATCGATGCCGCCTGCATGGACGGCAGCATTGCCAAAACCTATATGAGCAGCGACCGCAGCATCCTCGACTTTACGATCGATACGCAGGAGTATGGTGTCGCCACACAAAAGGATTCCGCGCTCAGCCAGCCGGTGGCCGAGGCCGTGCAGGGAATGCTCGACGACGGCACCATCGCTCGGCTTACGGACAAATGGAATTGAGGAGGCGAGCGAGCATGTCTCGGAAACTCAAGGTCAAAATCATTTGCCTCATCGCGGTGGCGGCCATCAGCATGGCAGCTATGGGCATACTGCTATCCTCTTTGCAGAACGAACTCTCGCTTGACGGTTACACGACCGAGATGAAGCAGGAGGCTGACGCGCTCGAAGGGCTGCTGAGCGTGGCCGATGAAGGCGTGGCGCAAAGCACCGTCACGTACGACGAGATCTATCAATCAAAAGCCGAGAGCGTTGCCTTCATGGCGAACAACGATGCCGGTTTCGAACCCACCGATGCGAAAATGGTCGAGTATCAGGACCTCCTCGGCGTGGATAACGTTGTGGTGGTTTCCCGCGACGGTGCGATCCTCGCGAAGGCTCGCGACACGCTCGCCAATTTTTCGTTTTCGCGCTTCAATCAGCTGCGCACCGTTTTTGCCGATGGAGAGCCTTCTGAGGCGGTTGAGATCGAGCTTCCCGAACATGATTGGCTCTTCCGGTATTACGCCGCGCGCATCGATGACGGCTCCATGGTTGTGATCGAACAGAATCCCGATGAGCTGCGCCAGCTCGTGGCGGACACGGGATCGATCGAGAGCGTGCTCAAAGACATCGCCATCGGCCAGCACGGCTACCTGTTCGCGGTGTCCGCGCAGGACTATGTGATCGCCTACCATCCGAATGCCGATCTCGTGGGCGCCGATGCCCTTGACGCCGGTATCGATGCGGTCGATTTGGAAGACGGGAATCTCGCTTGGATGAAGCTCGCCGGCGAGTCGTTGTACTGCGAGGTCAGCAAGATCGGCGACATGTACTACGTGGCCGCCGTGCCCGAAAGCGACATGGCGACCACCCGCAATATCACGGTGGGCGTCATCCTGTTCATCTTCTTCGCGGTCATGTGCGTGGTTATCATGTATGGCATCTTCGTCATGCGCGAGGACGAGCGCGAGGGGCGCAGCCCCGAGGATTACTGCACCATGGGGCCGCTGCGATACAACAAGGCGATCGGGCGAAAGGCGGCGGTGCTCTCGCTTGTGGGCTTCATCGGCATCCTGGGCGTGTCGTTCTACATGCAGACGCTGTTCGCCCTGTCCTCGGAGTCGGTGGCCAACAACGAGCGCGCTGCCGAAGCGGTGGAGACCATCCAACGCGCCGACGAGCGCATGACGGCTCTGCAAGATCAATACAGTGAGCGCTACCTGAGCAAGGCGCGCGTGGCCGGCTATATCCTCGATCACAATCCAGCGCTCGCGAACCGAGACGATCTGCAGAGGCTCGCCGACACGCTCATGATCCAATACCTGTTCACGTTTGACGGAAACGGCGTAATGACCGCCACCAACTCATCGTATGCAAACTTCACCATGAGCGAGGATCCCGAGAGTCAATCCTTCGAGTTCCGCAAGCTGCTGCAAGGCGCCGATTCGGTAGTGCAGGAAGCGCAGCCCGACGAGATATCCGGGCAGCTGCGGCAGTACATTGGCGTGCCACTTCACGCCGAGTCGGGCGAGGTGGACGGAGCCGTACAGATCGGTATTCGCCCGACGCGCTTGGAGAAGCTGCTCGAGACCGTTACGGTGGACAGCGTGCTCAGCGGCGTGAAGGTGGGAGCCGACGGATTCGCCTTCGCCGTGAACAAGGAGGACGACACGTTCGTCTCCTTTCCCGATCAGCGACTCGTGGGCAAGAACGCGCTTGAGCATGGCATGACCGAGAATCAGTTCAAGGACGGATACTGCGACTACGTCACCGTCGAGAGCGTCACCTATTACGCCTCGTCAGCCGAGACGGACGACTACTATCTGTACATCGCCGGCACGGAAGGCGAGCTCATGGCCGAGCGCGTACCGCTCACCATGGCCACGGGCGGTGTCGCCTTCGTGTGCCTTGCGGCGATATTTCTCCTGTTGGCGTTCGAGCCGCGCCGCAGTGTGACCGTGGCGAAGGGGGTCGGCGCCGAGGAGCGCGACGCGCGCATGATCGACGTGAAGATGCCGAGCGGGCGCACTGCAAAAACCGAGAGCGCCGCCAGCCGCTGGCTTGATCGCTCGTTCAAATGGAGCGAGAAGACAGCCGAGCAGAAGACGGCAACGGTGGTGCGCTGGCTGGTGGGCGTGTCGGTGATCGCCGTATTTGCGGCCGTGGTGTTCCAAGATCGCATCTTCGGGCAGGGTTCTCTCTTCTCCTACATCCTGGGCGGAAACTGGGAGCGTGGACTGAACATTTTTGCGTTCACGGCGTGCATCATGTTCGTGTGCGTGGCCCTGACCGTGGTGACCATCGTGCACAAGCTGCTGAACCTGCTGTCCTCCGTGCTGGGCGCGCGCGGCGAGACGGTATGCAGGCTCCTTGGTAGCTTCATCAAATACGCCACCATCATCGGCATGGTGTACTACTGCCTCATGCTCGTAGGCGTGGACACCACCACGCTTCTGGCTTCGGCCGGCATCCTGTCCATCGCCATCAGCTTCGGCGCCAAGGAACTCGTATCCGATATCCTGAGCGGGCTTTTCATCATCTTCGAGGGCGAGTTCCGCGTGGGCGACATCATCAAGGTGGGCGACTGGCGCGGCACCGTGGTGGAGATAGGCGTGCGCACCACGAAGGTGCAGGATGGATCGCAGAACATCAAGGTCATCCGCAACAGCGACATCAGCAATGTGATCAACATGACGAAGGAGACGTCCTATGCCTCGTGCGACGTCGGCATCGAGTACGGCGAGTCGCTCGAACGCGTGGAGAACATCCTTTCCAAGGAGCTGCCGAACATACGCAAACGCCTGCCCGCCATCATTGACGGCCCGTTCTACAAAGGCGTCGTGGAGCTGGGCGACAACAGCGTAACCATTCGCATCGTGGTGCAGTGCGCCGAACCCGATCGCTTGCAGCTTGAGCGCGATCTGAATCGCGAGATGAAGCTGATCTTCGACAAATACGACATCAGTATTCCGTTTCCGCAGGTGGTCGTCAATCAACCTGTGGAGTTCAAGAAAGCGACGGCGAGGGAAAAGCGCAGCGCCGACCGGTTCAACGCGGAGCAGAAAGCCGCGGCGAAGGAGCTGGGCAACGATGAGGACGACGAGACGCGGTAGCGCGAAGCTGCCGCGCCGCGACGCGAACGGCCTCGGGAGCGCATCGTTCCCGAGGCCGTTTTCGCGAGGAGGAGAGCGGAATCGAGCAGCGATGCGTTTGCACGTCTGCCCATCGAAGCGAAAGCCATCATGAGTGGAAAAGCGCCATAGGTGCACTACCTTCTTGTGCATGTTCGAACGGAGTTTCTTTCGGAGCGCTGCGATCGGTAAACATCGGCGGCGTATCGGCGAGCTTCGTGACCGATGCCGCATGGACCTTTGGCTTCTGAATCTCACGATGCTCCATCGCTTGGAATAGCCAAGAGCTTTTTATGTCATAATCGAGGGGATTGAAGAGAAAGGCTCCCTCATGGCACGATCCGCTGCTCCGTCGACGACGCGACGCACGCTGCACTACTTCTGGCTGGTCACCCGCAAACACCTCGGGCTGTTCGCCACGCTCATGACTGCGACGCTTCTGTTCGTGGCGCTACTGTCGTACGGCAACCCCTACGTCATGAGCCTCGTGGTGGACCGCGTGAGCGCGGGCTCGGTGGCGCCCGACGAGGTGTTCGCGGTGTTCGGCCCCTACATCGTCGCGCTCATCCTCATCAACGTGGCCGGCCAGGCGGCCAGCAAGGTGCAGGACTACGCGATGTACCGGCTGCAGATCGCCGCCTCCTACGACCTGGCTACCATGTCGTTCGACGCGCTGTCCAACCAGTCGATGTCGTTCCACTCCAACCGCTTCGGCGGCACGCTCGTGAGCCAGACGACCAAGTTCATGAGCGCCTACCAGCTGCTGCTGGAAACCATCACGTTCCCGTTTCTGCCGGTCATCTGCTCGGTGGTGTTTACGTGTGCCATCCTCGCGCCGCGCGTGCCGGTGTACGTGGCCATCCTCATGGCGCTGCTCGCGGTGTACGCGGGCGTGTCCTACTACATGTACAAGCGCATCCTGCACCTCAACGAGCAGGCGGCCAGCGCGCAGAACCAGCTGTCGGGCGAGCTGTCCGACTCGGTTGCCAACATCCTGGCGGTGAAGACCTACGGGCGCGAGGACTACGAGCGGGGGCTGTTCGACCAGGCGAACCGCGAGGTGGTGGCGCGCGACTCGAAGCGCATGTGGGCGTCGCTCACGCGCGGTATCGTGACGGCGTGCATCACTATCGCCATCATGAGCGTGGTGGCCGTGTTCATCGCGGGCGGGAACGCGTGGTACGGCATCACGCCGGGCACGCTCGTAGTGATGTTCACGTACACCTACACGGTGACGAACCAGTTCAACTTCATCAACAACGGCCTGCAGCGCTTCAACCGCGCGTTCGGCGACGCGAGCGGCATGACCGTGATCCTCGACGAGCCGCGGCTCGTGGCCGACAAGCCGGGCGCGCCCGAGCTCGAGGTGCGCGAGGGCGCCATCGACTTCGAGGACATCGGCTTCTGGTACACCGACGGCGAGGCGCGCACGCGGGTGTTCGACGACCTCGACCTGCACATCCCCGCCGGCCAGCGCGTGGGTCTCGTGGGATCGAGCGGGGCGGGGAAGACCACGCTCACGAAGCTGCTGCTGCGTTTGTCCGACATCCAGGAGGGGCGCATCCTCGTGGACGGGCAGGACATCTCCGAGGCCACCCAGCAATCGCTGCGCCGCCAGATCGCTTACGTGCCGCAGGAGGCGCTCCTGTTCCACCGGAGCATCGCGGAGAACATCGCCTACGGGAGGCCCGACGCCACGATGGAGCAGATCCGCGAGGCGGCGCGCCAGGCGAACGCGCTCGAGTTCATCGAGCGGCTGCCGCAGGGCTTCGACACCGTCACGGGCGAGCGCGGCGTGAAGCTGTCGGGCGGGCAGCGCCAGCGCATCGCCATCGCGCGGGCGCTTCTGGCCGACTGCCCGGTGCTCGTGCTGGACGAGGCCACGAGCGCGCTCGACTCGGAGAGCGAGCAGCTGGTGCAGGACGCGCTGGCCACGCTCATGCGCGGGCGCACGGCCATCGTGGTGGCGCACCGCCTGTCGACGGTGGCCAGCCTCGACCGCATCGTGGTGCTCGACGGCGGCCGCGTGGTGGAGGACGGCCCGCACGCCGAGCTCATCGAGGCCGGCGGGGCCTACGCGAACCTGTGGAGCAGGCAGACCGGGGCGTATCTGGAGTAGGGCGCGCGCAGGCAGCGGCCGGCGCGCATAGGCGAGGTGTGGGACGAACAGCCGAGTTTGGGGGATGCGGATCGCTTCCTGCGCCGGAGATATCGTAAGTTGTGGCCGGATTCGACGGAAATTCGCCGCATCGCAGCAAGAACTCGTGTACTCGTAGGATCAACGCGTTCTTGAACAGGGAAAACGCAAAAGGCTTGCGATGCATGACGAGTGCAGGTCGCGAAACTCGTCTTCTGATAGCGAATTTCCGGCGGAATTGGCCACGATTTCGCTTTTTGATGGCGTTGGCGTGGCGGTCAGCGAAGTAGCTCGGAGCGAAGGGACAGCTGTCTGCTGGGGTAGTCGCAACAACGAGGCCTCATCCTCGTGGCAAGATGCCCAGCGAGAATGCGCGCGAATCGGTTGTACTCGCGATAGTTCTCGACCTGTCGCCAGGTGGCGGTCACCACGGTAAGCCCGAGGGATTCGAGTGCGTTACGGCGCGCGGCGTCTTCGGCGATGCGCTCGGCACCCGTGTGGCACAGGGTGCTGTCGTACTCGACGGCCACCTTCTTCTCGGGCCAGAGCAAATCGCATCGGAAGAACGACTTATCTGTCGACCAGCTGTTCCGCCTTCCGAGAGGGACGGAAGCGTTCATGCGCGGCGGAGCGACACCGCTTCCTCCGCTCGTGTACGGCAACGTCAGCAGCTCGGCCAATATCGATTCCCGCGGCGAAGCCGACCCGCTCAATACGTGGCGTATCGCGACCCGCGCACGCTTGGCGCCGCGGACGCGCTCAGTTTTGTCGAGGTAGGCTTCGAGCTTCTCCGGCGTGGTGAGGGGTGGCCTGCTTCGCACGCCGTAGGGCCGGGTTTCGTCGGGAGCGTACGTGCCGCAGAGCTCGTAGCCGAGATGTACGAGACGCGGGAAGCTCAGCAGGGAGGCCATGTGGACAAAGGTCAACTCGGGGCTCGTGACGAACACGGCTTCGCCGCCGCTCTGGAAGGGCGTCGCGCGTAGCGACTGGGCCGGCAGAACATACATCTGGTGAACGGCAAGATCGGTTGCGCGATTGCGGCGTCCGTCGAGCGTCAGGACGTGGATCGGCTTGGAGAGTATCCCGTTGTCGAAAAGTGCATCGACACCGGTACGAGGAATGCTCGGCATGTGCTCGGGAAGCGAGCATGCGCGGCATCGCGCACGCGGGAGCCCTGCGTCGCTTAGGGAGGATCTCCAGAATTCGAGGGCGGAGGAATATGCGAGCACCGTTTTCATGGCGCGAGTGTAGCATGCAATATGACCAGGAGGAACAATAAATTCTACGCGATTGATCGGTGTGTGCACCGCGCTGGAACGGGAGAAGAACGGTGTCGGATCCGTGCTGGATTCGTTTGGAAAAGCGCTATACTAATACGTACAAACGTTTTGGTTATCGTAAAGCGAGGAGGCGAGCGGTGGCGGAAGGTCGCACGTACGTGTGCATTGACTTGAAGAGCTTCTACGCCAGCGTCGAGTGCGTCGATCGCGGGCTCGACCCGCTGAAGGCGAACCTCGTCGTGGCTGATCCCGACCGCACGGAGAAGACCATCTGCCTGGCCATCACGCCGTCGATGAAGGCGCTCGGCCTGTCGAGCCGCTGCCGCGTGTTCGAGATTCCCGAGGGCGTGGACTACGTCATGGCACGCCCGCGCATGCAGCGCTACATGGAGGTGTCGGCCGACATCTACTCGATCTACCTGCGCTATGTGTCGCCCGAGGACGTCCACGCGTACTCCATCGACGAGTGCTTCATCGACGCGACGCCGTACCTCGCGCTGTACCGGATGGAGCCTAAGGAGTTCGCCGTCATGCTCATGGACGCGGTGCTGGCCGAGACGGGCGTCTGCGCCACCGCGGGCATCGGTCCGAACCTGTTCCTCGCCAAGGTAGCGCTCGACATCACGGCGAAGCACGCCGAGGACCATATCGGTTATCTCGATCAGACCGAGTTCGAGCGCTCGATCCAAACCCACCGGCCCATCACCGATATCTGGAACATCGGTCCCGGCATCGCGAAGAGGCTGGCGAAGTACGCTGTGTACGATCTGCGCGGGGTGTGCGAGATGAGCGAGGCCACGCTCTACCGCGAATTCGGGGTGAACGCCGAGTACCTGATCGACCATGCCCATGGCGTTGAACCGTGCACCATCGCCGACATCCACGCCTACGAGCCGAGCGGCCATTCCCTGGGGAACGGCCAGGTGCTGCCCTGCGACTACTCGTTCAAGGAAGCGCGCGACGTGCTCAAGGAGATGGTGGACCAGCTCGTGCTCGACCTTGTGGAGAAGCGCCTCGTAGCCGGATCGATATCGCTGTACGTGGGGTACGCTAAGGGGCGCCGCGCGGACGGCGGGGGCGATGCGCAAGGCTGCGGCGTGGCGCGCGGGGAGGGTGACAGGGTGGATGACGACGGTACGGACGCGTTCTTCGATGGCGGCCACGGCAGGCGCCCCGCAAGCGGCCGCCGCGCATTCCCGCATACAGGAGGCACGCGCAGACAGGCGGATCGCACGAACCTCTACTCGAAGCTCATGCCGCGCTTCCTCGACCTGTTCGACGAGACCACGCGCAAAGACGCGCCCATCCGCCGCATCAACGTGGGCGTCGGCGGGGTGCTCCCCGAGGAGTTCGCCACGATGGATCTGTTCTCGGATGCGGAGGCGGAGGCCGAGGAGCTCCGGCTGCAGCAGGCCGTGCTGGCCGTGAAGGACAGATTCGGCAAGAACGCGCTTCTGCGCGGGACCAGCCTGAAGGAGAAGACCACGGCGCGCGAGCGCAACGAGCAGATCGGAGGCCATCATGCCTGAGCGCCGCCCGCGTGCCGACCGGGCGCAGCAGTTCATGCCCTTCGCCGCGCTCAAGGGCTACTACGACCTCATCCACGAGCGCGAGCGCGTGACGGAGCCGAAGCGCGAGCTGACCGACGAGCGCGCTCTTATGCTTTCGCGCAAGCTCGCCCGGGTGGAGCGTCGAACGATGGCGACCGTCATTCACTACGACGGGGAGGCCTATGTGGCCGACCGGGGTCTCGTGAGCGACATAGACGAGGCTCGCCGGACCATCACGGTCGTGCGTACCCGCATCGACTTCGAAGATATCTGGGATATCGAGCGAGACGGCGATGATACGGCTGATGCCTTGTGAGCCCTCTCACAAAGCCCTCTCTCGCCGTTGCGACACGGCGCGCCTCGCGTATGGGCAATCGAGGGATCGGCCATTGTGGGTATAGGAGGGCTCACACGCGTTTGCGCCCTCACGCGCCGCCCCTTCCACCGAGGGGAGGGGCTCGTGGAAGGGGCGGCGACAGGAGGGGGCGGGTAGGCGATAAGCTGCTTTCAGCTCTTACTCGAGGTGATGGATGGGTCCCGCACCCTGTTCGGCACTTTGCCAGCCGTCGGGCAAGGGGATATCATGGCATTCGTTGCAGCTCAGCGTTGAGGTCGCGTCCACCGAATGGCACGAGAGGCATTCTCCTGATTCGAGGTGAGCCTTGTGTGGGTTGACTCCCTCGATGCCGGCGAAATCCTCGTTTCCTTTATTGATGACGTCGCGAGGATGGCAGCTCAAGCAGAATTTGTTGCTGTAATCGTCGGTCTTGTCAAGCTCTCCGTTGACATGCAATGCCATGAGCGAGCCCGTTGGGAACGAGTCGGGGGAGGCGGATGCTCCGCCCTTGTTGGAATCCGCCTGCTGGGGCGCGCATCCTGCGATTGTCGCAGCCAGGGCTGTTGTGGCCAGGGCGGTTAAAAGCAACATCGATAGTCTTTTGTTCTTCACGTCAAACACCTTCGCCTTCCTCGGTCTCAGTCCCTAGATATTTGCGTGGATGTAATCCATGCCGAGGATGTCCTTGATGGCGAGCCAGGCGAAGCACTGGCCGTGGCCGATGCCGGAACCCATGACGTTCGGCGGATACACGTTGCCGTAGAAGGAGCCTGCGGTATTCCCTGCGACATAGAGGCCGGGAATGGGCTTGCCGTCCTTATCGAGCACGCGGCACCGCTCATCGTTCTTGAGGCCACCGCGTGTCGAAGTCATCGACGAGCAATGCTTCGAAGCGTAGAACGGCGGCGTGTCGATGGGGGTCATCCAGAGAGGATCCTTGTAGAAGTCCAGGTCTTCCCCGGCAGCGCATAGCTCGTTGTAGCGGTTGAACGAGGCCGTGAAAATGTCCTTGTCGAATCCGCAGTGCTCGATAAGCTCGTCGATGGTGTCGAACTTGAAGGTCACGCCCAACTCCACGTTCTTGTCCACTTCCTCCTGCGTGTTGGAGGCGGTGTAGTCCTCGACCATGTAGCCGCCTTCGGGGAACTTCTCTTTCCATGCGCTGTCCCAGATGCTCCATGCGCATCCATCGGAGGTGCAGGTGAGCTTCGGGATGGAGGGGGACTGGAACGGCAGGTTCTCGGCCATGAGACGGCGGCCTGCGCCGTCCACCATAAACACAGGGAGGTTCGCAACGCCAGCGTAGAAGTGCGTGCCGTCAAGCTTGGGCAGCGTGCCGTCCGTCATGACGGCGGCGAACGGCCACAGATCGCCGCAGGCGAACTCATCCATATCGGCGCCTATCCACATGCCCATCTTCTGGCCGTCGCCGGTATCGTTCGTATTGATGTTGTAGCGGATGATCTTGCTCAGCGATACGTTGTAATGGGCCATCATTTCACGATCGCCGGACATGTCACCGGTGGTAAGCAGCACGCCCTTTGCGGCGTTGTACTTTACGTACTCCTCGGATTCGTTCTTGGCGATGACGCCTGTGCACCGACCGCTGTCGTCGCGGATCAGCTGCACGGCTGGCTGGCCGTAATGGAAAGTCGCGCCCTTCTCGGTCGCGTATTCTTCCATGATGCCGGTCCAGTCGACGTCGCCGCCGGTGGCGAAGAACTTGCCTTCGGAATCAGCGAAGAAGATCATCTGGGCGAACGCTTGCCACAACGGGCTGGCTCCGGGCATGCCGATGCCGTCGTTCGTGATCTTGTAGTCCAGCGAGGCGGCCGGAATGAGCTGGTAGCCCTTGCTGTTGAAGATGCCTTCGAGCCAGTTGACGTAGGGGCCGGAGTTGTCGAACCAGAGACCGTACGAGGACGTTCTACCTTGCACGCCGTTGCTGATGGCCCAGGTGGAGGTCACAAACTCCTTGCGATCGGTGGTCAATCCCAGCTTCGTCTGAACATCGGAATTGAAACCAGCAGTGCAGAGGCGCGCGACGCCGTACGAGCTGCCCTTTTCAAGTACGTGGACGTCTGCTCCGCTTTCTGCGGCCAGCATCGATGCGGGCAAGCCGCAAATGCCGGCGCCGCAGATGACGATGTCGCAGTCGATGGTTTCCGCTATCTCGTCGTCCGAGATGGGATTGGGCGGCGTGAGGAACGCGGGTTCTCCGGAGGCGCCGGCCTCGGCACCGGTTTCGGGCGTCTCGCTGCTCCCCTTGTCCTCCGCGGGCGCTCCGCTCGCGCAACCGCTCATAGTCCCTACCATCGCCGTGCCGACGCCGGCGAGGGCGGCACCTACGAGAAAGTCTCGACGGGATAGACCCTGGTGCTCGGATTCGATTGCGTCGAATTTGTTTTCCATGATACTCCCTTTCCCCTTGCTTCCTTGTTCTGCTTCCTTGAGCCGACCGTCGATGGCAGCCGCCTTCGCCAAGCAATGCTAGGGCCTGATCCGGTGCTAACCCCAGGTTTAACTTCAAGGGGAAACGGGTTATTCGCCTAACCCGCCCGCTCTGGGGTTCGTGCTCGAAGCTGGTCGCGTTCGGTTTAGGGAAAGAGGTGCGAAAGAGGCCTTTCGTCAGCGTGGATTTATCCCTACAATTTGCAGGATACGGGGAGAGGGGTTCGAATGAGGGCAGCAGTGAAGGATTCCGCAGGGCATACGATGCGATCATTCGCGAAGTCGTTGCTCGTATACGCAAGCTATTGGTACCTGCTCGGGCCCGCGTTCGGTGTTTCGCTGCAGCTTTATTTGAACCACCGGTTCGGCCTCGTGAATGCACTCGGACCAGCCACGTTCCCCGACGTCATCTGCGTGGCTAGCTGCATCGTCCTCATGTGCTATATGGCGGCCAGCTCATTCTTCTCGCTGCGTGCACAGCGCAGGCGGCTTGCTCTGGCGTCGTCGGTATGCGGTGTCGCCTCGATGCTTGCTATGGTGCTGCCCACCCTGGTGGGAGTTTTTTCGGGTGCGTGGGCGCTCGTTGGCATCATGCTGTTCTCGTTCTTCCTTATGACCCATCTTCTGCTCTGGCTTGAAGTCTTTGTCTGCTACGACAATATGGTGAATCTCGTCTATGTTTTGGCCGTGGCCGCCTTGGCATGCTGCCTGTGCTGGTTTCTTATCGGACTCGAAGGTCCGCGCTTGCTGTGGGCGCTCGCGTTCGTGGTGGCGTTGGCGGGAGGTATCCTGCTAAAAGGCTTCCGCTCCACCGTGGAACTTGATTCGCCTCGATCAGAATCCACCGGTCGCGTGGGAAAGGCCGGGGGGGGGGGCTTCTCGTTGTGACCTTCTTCTTCGGCGTGGGCTTCATGTACACCACGAGCTTCATGTCGTTGGAAGAGTTCCATACGAGCTTCGATTGGACCGTTCCCGTCTATGCGCTGCTGCTGTGCGCAGCGGTGCTCGTATTTTCGCGGCGAATCCGCGTGTCCACGTTGTACGGCATCGCGATGCCGGTGGCTATTGCGGGCATCCTTCTGGCGCTGTTCGATAATCCGCTGCAGCTTTCGCCGACCATCCTGAACGAGATCGGTTTCTTCACCTATCTGGTCTTCATCCTGGTTTTGTACTGCATCCTGGGTCGCGAGTGGAACTCCGACTCCCCGCGAGTCGCTTGTCTGCTCATACTCGGACTCTACCTCGGTTTGTTTGCCGGTCGACAGCTTTTTTCTGCGGTAGACGCGCTTGTTGACGAGGGGTCGCAGGCGTTTGTGCACGAGCTGCTTGCCGTATCGCTGCTCGTCGTTCTGGTAGTGTGCATGATGGGGGGTTGGCGCATTATCAATAAGATCGTTTCGAACGGTCTCTCTCGTCCGCGGTTCGACCACATCACCGAACTCGAGAACCGTGAAACTGCGATGCACATCGCGAGCATCTACAAGCTGAGCGAGCGCGAACGCGAGGTGCTGGAACTGATGTTGGAGGGCAAGACGGCCACCGAGATAGCCGAATCGCTCATCATCGCACATGGGACGGCGAAGGCGCACATCAACAACATCTATAAGAAGGTGGGCATCCACACCCGCGAAGAGCTTTTGGCCATGATTCCGGGGAGGCTGTCGTCCTAGCGCACAGTGCCGATCTGCATCGGATACACGCGGCCGTATGCCGCCGATCTGTTTGTCGGGCGCCCCTGGTTGCAAGATGCCGGCTCGTCTCGTACGTTCGCGGGCGTGAGACTCCGCCATGTCGTCGTTGGCCTGTGGCGAAGCCCGACATCGTTCCTCCGATTTCTGCAAGATGCAGAAGGAAGAAGTGTAGGAGGGTTACACTGTGTAGGTGGATATCGGCGTTCGCCTCGAAGCGGAAAGGAGCATGTATGACCGTCATGGACACCATACGAGCACGCCATTCGGTGCGCGATTATCTTAATCGGCCCGTCGAGGGAGAGGACTTCGCGGCGCTTGAGGGCGCCGTGGCAGATGCGGGCGTGGCAGGCGGTCTGAACGTGCAGCTGGTGCGCGACAACCCCGAAGTGTTCAAGTTGTTCCTTGCACGCTATGGCGTTATCAAGGGCGCACGTACGAGCATCGTGTTTGTTGCTCGCGACGGCGAGCAGGATGAAGCGATAGGGTACTGGGGTGAACGTATCGTGTTGATCGCTCAAGAGTTGGGGCTGAACACGTGCTGGCAGGCTATGTCGGCGCGCAAGAAGTCGAAGGCGGAGGTGCCCGAAGGCGAAGACGTGCGCATCGTCATCGCTGTGGGTTATGGTAAGACACGGGGGAAGCCGCGCAAGACGAAGCCGCTTGAAGTGTTGTGCACGTTTGAGGGCACTGGTCCGATGCCCGCGTGGTTTGAGACTGCCATGGAGGCGGCCCAGCTTGCGCCTACCGGCATGAACAGTCAGAAATTCCATATCACCTTGCGTGCCGACGGTCGTACCGTGACAGCCGAGGCGCCCGAAGGCGGTTTGAATGCCATCAACCTGGGCATCGTGAAGCGCCACTTCGAACTGGCTGCCGATGAGACGGGCGCCGACTGGGCATGGGAATGACGCTTACAGCTTCTCCCTCACCATGGAGAGCGAGATCTTGCCGCGGTCCTTGTCGACGGCGGTGACCCAGACGGTGACGGTGTCGCCCACGGCCACGACCTCGCTCGGGTGCTTGACGAAGCGCTCGGCCAGCTTGGAGACGTGCACGAGGCCGTCCTGTTTCACGCCCACGTCCACGAACGCGCCGAAGTCCACCACGTTGCGCACGGTGCCGGTGAGCTCCATGCCGGGCACGAGGTCGTCGAAGGAGCGGATGCCCTTGCTGAACACCACCTCCGGCGCGCCGTCGCGGGGGTCGCGCCCCGGCTTCTCCAGCTCGGCCACGATGTCGCGCAGGGTGGGCAGGCCCACTCCCAGCTCGGCCGCGAGGGCGGGCAGGTCGCCGAGGCGGCTCGCGATGTCGGGGACGCCGCCGCGCGCGAGCGCTTCCGGCCTCACCTTCGCGCGCTTCAGCAGCTCGCGCGCCACGGGATAGCTCTCGGGATGGACGCTCGTGGCGTCGAGCGGGTTCGCGCCGCCGGTCACGCGCAGGAAGCCGGCGCAGTTCTGGTAGGCCTTGGCGCCGAGCTTCGGCACCTTCTTGAGCTCCCGCCGGTCGGAGATGCGCCCGTGCTCCTCGCGGTAGGCCACGATGTTCTTCGCCACGGCGGCGCTCACGCCCGACACGTACCCTTGCAGGCTCGCGCTGGCCGTGTTGAGGTCGACGCCCACGCGGTTCACGACGCGCTCAACCACGCCGGCGAGCGCGCGGCCGAGCTCCGCCTGGTTGAGGTCGTGCTGGTACTGGCCCACGCCGATGGACTGCGGCGGTATCTTCACCAGCTCGGCGAGCGGGTCCTGCAGGCGGCGGCCCAGGCTCATGGCGCCGCGCGTGGTGACGTCGAGGTCGGGGTACTCCTCGCTCGCCAGCTGGGAGGCGGAGTACACCGACGCGCCTGCCTCGTTCACGATGGTGTAGCGCAAGGGCGCGTCCGACTTGGCGATGAGGTCGGCCACCACCTCCTCCGTCTCGCTGCTGCCCGTGCCGTTGCCGATGACGATGGTGTTGGCGCGGTGGCGCTTCACGTACTCGGCCAGCTTGTCCTGCGTCTTGCGCACCTCGCTGCGCGGCGGGGTGGGGTAGACGGTGGTGAAGTCGAGCAGCTTGCCGTACTCGTCGAGCACCGCCACCTTGCAGCCGGTGCGGTAGCCCGGGTCGATGGCGATGACGCGCGCGCCGCGCACGGGGCGCTGCGAAAGCAGGCTCTCGGTGTTCTTGGCGAACACCTTGATGGCGTCGGCCTGCGCGCGCTCGGTGAGGAGGCTGCGCATCTCGCGGTCGAGCGCGGGGGCCATGAGGCGCTTGTAGCCGTTGGCGAGGGCCTCGCGCAGCACGGGGGCGAAGGGGCTTGCCGGGTTCCTGACCACGCGGCGCTCGAGCTGCTCGATGGCGGCGTCTGCGTCCACGCGCACCTTCGCGCGCAGCTTGCCCTCCTTCTCGCCGCGGTTCACGGCGAGCACGCGGTGGTTGGGGATGCGCGAGAGCGGCTCCGAGAAGTCGTAGTACGCCTCGTAGACGGTCTTCTCTTGCGGGTCGACCGCTTCCACGGCCAGCGCGCCGGTGCGCTTGGTGAAGTTGCGCAGGGCCTCGGTGTGCTCGGCGTCGTCGGCGATGGCCTCGGCCACGATGTCCTGCGCGCCCTGCAGCGCCGCCTCGGGCGTGGGGAAGCCGGCCTCGGCGTTCACGAGCCCGGCCGCGAGGTCGAGCGGCGTTTTGTCGGAGCGGCCCTGCGCCAGGATGAGCAGCGCAAGGGGCTCCAGCCCCGCGTCGCGCGCCTTCGACGAGCGGGTGGCGCGCTTCTTCTTGTACGGCTTGTACAGGTCCTCCACGCGCTGCATGACCGCGGCGTCCTCGATCTTCGCGCGCAGCTCGGGCGTGAGCTTGCCCTGCTCGTCGATGGCGCGCAGCACCTCGTCCTTGCGGGCCTCGAGGTTGCGCAGATAGGCTAGGCGCTCGTCGAACGCGCGCAGCTGGGCGTCGTCCATGCCGCCCGTGGCCTCCTTGCGGTAGCGGGCGATGAACGGGATGGTGTTGCCCTCGTCGACAAGGGCGATGACGGCCGCGACCTGGGCTGCGGAAAGGCTGAGTTCGTGCGCGAGGGTTGTTTGGATGGTGGGCATGGGGTGGGCTCCTTGGTTCTGGCTCGAAATCGGGCTTGACATTATACGCGAAGGCCTTTGCCGGGTATGCCCGCGTTCTCGGTGTCGTCCGCACGCTCGTCCGATGCGCCGCCTGCACCCGGGTCGTGCTCCCGTCCCCATGCGCACATGTCCTCCATCAGGGGGTAGAGCGACGTGCCCTTCTCGGAGAGGCGGTACTCCACCTTCGGCGGGATCTGGGGGTACTCGGTGCGCACGATGAGACCGTCGGCCTCCATGCCCTTGAGCTGGCTGCTGAGTGTCTTGTCGGTGATGCGGCCGATCTTGCGTTTAAGCTCGTTGAAACGCATGGTCTCGCATTCCACGAGCCAGTACATGATGACGAGGCGCCACTTCCCGCCGATCATCGACAATGTGTAGCCGAACGGCGTGTCGGCGAGCGACGAGAGGCTTCCCTCGTAGGGCTCCATGCTCATAGCGCTTCCCTTCAGGATAGTACCTATTCTGAATGACCGTACTTCCGCTGCGGCCTCGCTCACAGTATAACGAGGCTGCAAGCACGCATGCCCAACGATCGCGAAAGGATGCGCCATGGCCATGACCAAGGTGAGGATCACCGTTTTGAAGGCCACGTTCGACGAGGAGCTGGCCGCCGAGTACGGCGCCGAGGGGCTCGCGCCGTGCCCCATGATGAAGGCCGGGCAGGTCTTCCTCGCCGACTACGCCAAGCCCGAGGGTTTCTGCGACGAGGCGTGGAAGGCCGTCTACCAGTACGTGTTCGCGCTCGCCCACGGCGGCGGCGACTTCACGTTCTACTTCGACGACTGGATGCGCGTGCCCGGATGCGCCATCGTCAGCTGCAACGACGGTCTGCGCCCCGTCATCATGAAGCTCGAGTCCACCGACATTCCTGCCCAGCTGGACTACGAGCCCGTTCGCTAGAGGCGCATTTTCAGGTACACCATGTCCATGAGCTTGTGGCCGTCCTCGTACATGGGATGGTCGTAGTTGTCGACGAAGAAGTTCTCCACGACATGCGAGCGCTCGAACCCGCACCGCTCGTAGAAGTGCAGGATGCCGGGCACGTCGCCCGTGCCGACGAGGAGCCAGTCCCCGCGCCCCCGGTAACGCTCGGCGACAAGCGCGACGAGCCGCCGCCCGTAGCCCTTGCGCTGGTGCTCGGGCACGGTGACGATGTTCTTGATCTCGAACACGTCGGGCTCTTCCTGCGTCACCACGCAGAGCGCCCGCGCCTCATCGTCCTCGATGAGGGCCAGCAGATCGCCGCGGTGCAGGTACCGCTCGATCATGTCCGCCGACTCGTCGGCGATGAGCAACAGGTCGAGGTGCTGCGCTCTGTCGCTTTCGGGGATTTCGGCGAGTTCCATATAAGGCTCCTCCTCGTGTCTTAGAATCGCAGGCGTGATAATCCCAAAGAGGCATTATAGCGGGCTGACGCGTCTGGTTTCCCGGCGCGCGCACGCGAGCGAGCGGAAGGCGAAGGCGATGAACATCCAGGTGTTCGGCACCAAGAAGAGCTTCGACACGAAGAAGGCGCAGCGCTACTTCAAGGAGCGGCGGGTGAAGTTCCAGTTCATCGACCTGGCGGAGAAGGGGATGAGCAAGGGCGAGCTGGAGTCAGTGCGCCGCGCGGTGGGCGGCATCGACGCGCTCGTCGACCCGAA
The DNA here is from genome assembly GCF_963929405.1 of Enteroscipio rubneri. Lineage (NCBI taxonomy): Bacteria > Bacillati > Actinomycetota > Coriobacteriia > Eggerthellales > Eggerthellaceae > Enteroscipio > Enteroscipio rubneri. The sequence goes on from NZ_CAWVIN010000001.1 coordinate 742,686, forward strand.
GGCGAAGGACCAGGACACGGTGGCGCTGCTTGCATATCTCTCGCCCGACCAGAAGTTCGACAAGCTGTTGGAGAACCAGCACGTGCTGGTCGAGCCCATCGTGCGCAACGGCAAGCAGGCCACGGTGGGCTATGCGCCCGACGTGTGGAAAGGGTGGGAGTAGTACCGCGGCAAGGGCGCAGTAAACAGTCGGCGCCGCCCGTCGTGCGCGCGTCGTTCGTGTGTCCTTCTTTGCGCTGCCCGACGCCGCACGCGATTCGGTGCCGGCGTTTCCGTCGAATAATCGCGCCGTTTCGGTGTCGCTTCGCCCGGTGCGGTCCAGTTGCGGGTACCATAGGGCCGTGCAAGCGCTGCAACATCCACAAGGAGGCCCTACATGGACGTGAGCGAAAAGCGGTACTTGGAGCTTCTCTCCCGGTCGTTTCCCACCGCCGCCAAGGCTTCGGCGGAGATCATTAACCTGAGCGCCATCTTGAACCTGCCGAAGGGCACCGAGTTCTTCGCCTCGGACATCCACGGCGAGTACGAGGCGTTCTCGCATATCCTGCGCAACGGCTCGGGCTCCATCCGGCTCAAGATCGACGCGGAGTTCGGCGACTCCCTGAGTGAGGAGGAGAAGCGCTCGCTTGCGACGCTCATCTACTATCCGCATGAGAAAATGGAGTTGGTGTTATCGCAAGTGAGCGATCCTGGGGCATGGTATGCCATCATGCTGCCGCGTCTCGTGGCCGTATGCAAACGCGCCGCGCGGAAGTACACGCGCTCCCGCGTACGCAAAGCGTTGCCGGACGACTTCGCCTACATCATCGAAGAGCTCATGACCGAAGACCGTCACGGCGAGGACAAGCAGGCGTACTATGCGGCCATCATCGACGCGGTCATTCGCACTGACCGCGGTGGAGAGCTCATCGAGGCGCTGTGCCAGCTTATCCAGCGACTTGCCATCGAGCGACTCCACATCATTGGCGACATATACGACCGTGGGCCGTATCCCGACGTCATCATGGAGACGCTCATGGACCACCATGCTCTCGACATCCAGTGGGGCAACCACGACATCGTATGGATGGGCGCTTCGCTTGGACAGCGCGGCTGCATCGCCCACGTGGTGCGCAACTGCGCGCGCTACGGGAACCTCTCCATCCTCGAGGACGCCTACGGCATCAACATTCTGCCGCTCGCTTCGTTCGCGCTCGAAGCATACCGCGACGATCCGTGCGTTGCGTTCGGTCTCAAAGGCAACCCGGAGCTTACGCCGCAAGAACTGGAGATGAACGTCAAGATCCAGAAGGCCATGGCCATTATCCAGTTCAAGGTGGAAGCGAAGCTCATCGACGAGAATCCCGACTTCGGCCTGGAGGATCGCAAGCTGCTGGACAAGATCGACTACAAGCGCGGTACGGTCTTGCTGGACGGCTCGGAGTACGCGCTGACCGACACGGTGTTCCCCACGGTGGACCCAGACGACCCCTATCGCCTTACGCCCGAGGAGGAGGACGTCATGCAGCGCCTGGAGCAGGCGTTCACGGGGTGTGAGAAGCTGCAGCGGCACATGCGCTTCTTCTTGGACGCGGGCAGCCTCTATAAAATATACAACGGCAATCTGCTCTTCCATGCGTGCGTTCCGCTGAACGAAGACGGCTCGCTTATGGAGACGGACGTGTTCGGACAGAAGTACAAAGGCCGCGCGCTTTACGATGTCATGGAACGCTATGTGCGTGCGGCGTTCGACGATTCCGATCCTGAGATGCGCAAGCGCGGCCGCGACCTTCTGTGGTATATGTGGCTGGGTGAGGGATCGCCTCTGTTCGCGAAAAGCAAGATGGCTACGTTCGAGCTGTACCTCATAGCCGAGAAGGAGGCGCGCAAGGAGGTGAAGAACCCGTTCTACGCCTACCAAAACGACGAGCACGTGATGGCCGGCATCTTCGAGGACTTCGGGATGGATCCCGCAACTTCGCGCATCGTGTGCGGCCACGTGCCGGTGAAGGCGAAGGACGGCGAGGATCCGGTGCGATGCGGCGGGCGCGTGCTCACCATCGACGGCGGCTTCTCGAAGGCCTACCAGCCTACCACGGGCATCGCCGGTTACACGTTGATTTCGAATTCGCATGGCTTCGTGCTGGCTGCACACGAGCCGCTCGAGTCAACCCGCGCCGCCGTGGTCAACGAGCAGGACATCCACTCGTCGCGTCGGGTGGTAGAGCGCGTGGAGAAGCGCACGCTCGTGGCTGACACCGATACCGGTAAAGAGCTGAAGCGGCAGATTGTTGATTTGGAACAGCTGCTGGAAGCCTACCGCACCGGCGAGGTAGCCGAGGGCGGGAAGTAGGAAGCAGGGGCGCGTTGCACAGCGTGTCTTCGACCAGGCGTTCTTCAAACGTAAATGCGATACGTTATCGAATCCGCCCTCATGTCGGCTTTGTCTGCGCGCAGCGTCGATGCGGTTGAGGTGATCGGCATCGACGTGCTGGCAAGCTCTGTAGCACACATTCATCCAAATCGGTTTTCTGCACTGACGGCGAAAGAAAGGGAAGAATCTGCCGGTAGGCCGCGGCGAAGTCATCGAGGGATGACGCGGTGTTGTTCCATTTGAAATTGCCGCTATCCCGCCTGGGCAAGTCGCTTCGCCAATCTCTTCCCTATAAGCACGAGCACGATCCCTAGAAGCGACAATACGCCCGCAATGATCATTGCTCCTTCCCAGGAGCCGGTGGCTTCGGTGGTGCTTGCGGCGACCATGGGGCCGATGAACGCGGCAACCGTGTAGCCGGGGTAAACGAACGACCAGTTCTGGCCGAAGAACTTCGATCCGAACGAATCGCCCACGGTTGCCGGCATAACGTTCATAGTTCCGCCGAAGCAGCCACCAACGATCATCATGCAGGCAAGGAACGTGATGAACGTAGTGGCGTGGGCCAGGAACAGGAGCATGATCACGGCGTTGACGCCTAAGATGAGGATGAGCGTCGTGAAGCGGCCTATCTTGTCGGATACCGCGCCGAACCCGAGACGCCCCAGCACGCTGCCAACACCCAAAAGGCTGACCATCAGGGCTCCTTCAGCCGCGCTGAGGTGTGCGAGCTCCTGACCAAGACTCGAAGCGTGCCCGTTGATCATCTGCCCGCTGGTGACCGCCACCATCAATATGAAAAAGAGTATGTAGAACAACGGTTGTCTCAGGATCTCCCGACCCGAGTAGTTCCGCCCCGACGATACGGCCGAGGAGGTCGTCTGATCGTCCGGATCCCAATTAGACGGTTTCCAGCCAGGGGCAGGCATGACAAGGAACCATGTGAACACGAGGTAGATGACCAGCCACGCAATTCCCACGATGCGGAAGGCCATGAGGACATCGAAAGACTCGATGAGTATATTGCCTAAAGGAGCGAACACCACCGGCCCCATCCCTGCGCCGCAGGTGCAGACTCCATTGGCAAAGCCGCGTTTGTCTGGAAACCACGTTGTGGCAACGGAGAGCAGGGCATTGTAGGACAAGCCGTTGCCGATGCCGGCCAGTCCTCCGAAGAACAGATACAAAAGGGGGAGCGATTCAGCGGAGCCCGAAAGCAGCCAACCGCAAGAGAACAGCACGCCTGCAATCAGTATCACGTATCGAGGCTGGATGTGCTGCTGCATCCAACCGCCGAGAAAGCTTCCCACGCAGCTCATCAACATGAATAGAGAGTACGCCAGTGCGACGCCGGAAGCTGAGTATCCGAAAGCATCCATCAGAGGGACGTTGAAGATGGACCACATGTAGATCAAGCCGTTCCCCAGCGTCAAGAGCGTGGCAATGGCCAAGATCAAACCGCGTGGTAGCTTGCTTGCGCGTTCGGTCCGTATGTTCTGCATGGTGTCCTCCTGTCGCCCAGAGAAAGTCTACCGCGTTATTCGCGATGCGAGTATAGAAAAAGACGAGAGAGGACAAAGGGAAAAGCATGAAAGGCGCAGTGCGGGAGGCGGAAAGTTCCAAATGCGCTGATTTCATCGCAGCGACTATGTTGCAAGTATATTCCGATGAATACTCGTCGTAAAAGTAGAATCTAAGATAGGTTTGCATATGCGCTACTATAGTTTTGGAATCATCCGAAGCAAAGGACAATATGGTGTGGGATATGACGATTATCGCCTTGAAAAATGACACGCTATCGGTTCTTGCGTCGAGCAAGGGTGCGGAGTTGCAGAGCGTCGTTCGCAACGGCGCTGAGCGCCTGTGGTCGGGCGATCCTGCGGTGTGGGGGCGGCGTGCACCGCTGCTGTTCCCGCTGATCGGGCGCTTGCGAAATGGCTGGTACGCGAATGACGGCAAGCGAGTGGGTGCGCCGATGCACGGGTTCTGCCGCGACCGCGCGTTCGCGGTCGAGCAGGTGTCGGACTCGCACGTGCGCTTCGAGACGGTGTCCGATGAGGGCACACGGGCTGTTTACCCCTTCGACTTCCGCCTGTGTGTGGAATTCTCGCTCGAGGACAACGCGATAGTGAAGTCGCATATCGTCGAGAACACAGGCAACGCGCCGATGCCGTTCGAGCTGGGCGGGCACGAAGCATACGCGACGTGCTTGCTGCCCGGCGAGCGCATGACGGACTACTTCGTGCGTTTCGAGGGGCTCGATACGATCGAGATGTTCGGAATGGACGAGGCGGGCATCCTCACGCTGCCGAAGATCGCAGTGCCGCTCGAGGACGGGCGTCTGACGAAGACGCCCGAGCAGCTGGGCATCGACACCATCGTGCTGGAGAACGTCCCGGGCAGCACGATCGCACTGGCGAGCAGCGCAAACCGTTGCGAGGTGACCGTGGAATTCCCGGACTTCCCCTATCTGGGCATTTGGACGAAGGCAGGCCAGGACGACGCCCGCTACCTGTGCCTGGAACCGTGGTCGGCGCTGCCCGACGCGCATTTCTCCCCGCGCGAGCTCGCCGAGAAGCCCGGCGTGCGCGTGCTCGCGCCGGGCGAGCGTGCGACGCTTGCGTACCGGATGACGTTTCGCTAGGAGGCACAGTGGAGGAGCGGACTAGGTGCTCGTGGGCGGGCGACACGCCGATCTACGTTGACTACCATGACAACGAGTGGGGAAGACCCACCCATGACGACCGCGAGCTGTTCGAGCTGCTGGTTCTGGAGGGCGCGCAGGCGGGCCTGTCGTGGCTTACGATCCTCAAGAAGCGGGAGGCGTACCGCGAGGCCTTCGACGGCTTCGATCCCGCCAAAGTGGCGCACTACGACGAGGCGAGGGTTGAGGAGCTCATGGCGAACGCAGGGATCGTTCGCAACCGCCGCAAGATCGAGGCGGCCGTGGCCAATGCGGAGCTGTTCTTGGATGTGGCTCGAGAGTTCGGCAGCTTCGACACGTTCATCTGGGGGTACGTGGACGGCGAGCCCGTTGTGAACCACTGGGAGACCCAGGCGGACGTCCCGGCCACCACGCCGCTCTCCGACCGCATCAGCAAGGATCTGAAGAAGCGCGGCTTCAAATTCGTCGGCTCCACCATCGTGTACGCCTATATGCAGTCCATCGGCATGGTGAACGACCACGTGGCCGATTGCTTCGTGCGGAGGGAGATGGTAGGAAAGTCTTCCGATGAGGGGATCAGCTGAACCTATGTCGAAGGGCGGCAAGGTCGACCGTCGCCGGCCCGTAGCGCCCTTCGGCGTCGCGCGTGAACGCGCACTTTGCGGTCTGGCAAAAGTGCAACGTTGGCTTGTCGGATGGCGTTTCGGTAGATGCCGCAAGGGCAGCGGACTGGCTCTGCGGCTTTTAGCGCGGTAAACGGCGCGCTTACCTCCTGCTCGCCTTCGCGTCACGTTTCATCGCGCCCGCGGGGGCCTCGAATGCCTCGATCTATCATCGAGTTGCAGAGATTCCCATCCGCGAACACGAGGGTGCTCGATGAACGTGAAGACCGATACGCATAGACGCATGGTGCAGAAGGCATCGGTGCATCAGGGAGGCATCAAACGCCATGCGAGGCCCATCGCTATAGTGGGGCGCATAGCCTCGGTGCTGTCGGTGTGTATGTACGTCTCCTACATTCCGCAGATCATGGACAACCTGGCCGGGCACCCCGGCAATCCTGTGCAGCCCCTGGCAGCGTTCTTCAACTGCCTGTTCTGGACCATCTACGGCCTCTTCAAGAAGGAGCGGGACTGGCCGATCGTGGTGGCCAACGTGCCGGGAATCTTCCTCGCGGCCGCCGCGTTCTTGACCGCCGTCTTCTAATGCCGCTCCGATGCTCTCCCGTGCGCAGGAAGCTGCTCGCACGGATGGCGAGCGACAGCGGGAGTTGCGTAGTTCGAAAGCGGGTATAGCAAGCCTGTACAGCGAGGGCTGCGCGTCGCAAGGTACGCAGCCCCCGTTTTTCGCATCGATGGCTCGTGATCGTTTATCGGACTCGGTGGGAGGCTCCGATTTCTCGCTATCAGAGTTCTATGCGGTCGAACTTCGCGAGGATCTCCGTGGCTGCAGAGCATGCCTCGCAATCGCAGTACTTCGCACCCGCCTCCTTGCGTTGCTGTTGGGCTGCAAGCGCGCTTGCAGCCGCGTCTTCGCCAAGCATCTCGATTGCCGGCCCTTGCAAGAAGGCGATCACGCCGTCGATCGTCGTCGGGCGCCCTTCGAGGACGTCGAGCAGGTCGTTCGTTGCCGCATCGATCGCAGCGTCGCTCGAATTGGCTGCTACTGCATCCTTCCATGCCTGCGCAGCATCCTTTGTCACCTGCGTGCTGAATTCGGAATCCGCGAGCGTGTCCACGCGCTCGGTCACGTAATCGAACGTCTCCTTGTTCATGACAACTCCTTTCAGCGATTCTTCTATTCCCACTCGATGGTTATAGTTTTGCCGCCCCGTCATTCCAGTTACACCCAGTTTTCGGTGCCGCCTCGAGCCGAGTGCCGCCAGGTGACACCATGTCGCGTTTCGTCGGCTTTGGGGACAAAAGCTGGGACAACTCTAAAAACTTTTTTCAAACTCAGGGCTTTGAGTTTTTGTTTTTGTCCCAAAGGGCGCGGCGGGACGCCTTTGCAAGCTCAATATCGCCGAAAACGCCCGTTTTGAAACTCAACCGCCCTTTTGCCCGCAAGCCGCCAGCTACAATCGCAAGTGAATCAACGCGGGCGGCTTTCATGCTGGTTGAAAAACCGCAGGTCGCAGCTCTTCGTCGTCCGCGGGTAAAGTGAGTAGTCTCAGGTGGCTTGCCCATGAGTTGGCGAGCGGGCTTTGAGATTCCGCCGACGTCCGGAAACGCATCGAGCTCCCTTGAATTTCCGGACAGTACATGATATAAGGTAATTGGTTTTCCGTTAGGAAGGCTTCCAAGTGCCGGGGACGTTTTCCCCGGCTTTTTTCTTATCCAGGAGAACAATGCGAGAACTCAGCATCTTCGTCGACGAGTCGGGAAGCGACGGCCTCTCCGACCGCCACTACCTGCTCACCGTCGTCATGCACGACCAATCCGAAAACATCGCGAATTCGATCGCGGCATATGAGGGCGCCCTTCGCGCCAAGGGGCTCCCGGACATACCCTTCCATGCGTCGCCGCTCATGAACGGCAAGGACCAGTACTCGGGGCTCGACCTGAGGACGCGCAAGATGATGCTCGGCTCGTTCCGCGTCTTCTTCCGCCACATGCCCGTAAAGTACCACACCTTCGCATACGCGACCAAGCAGTTCGCCTCGCTCGACAAGCTCGCGGGGGCGATGCGAAGGGATATCGTGAACTTCCTGTTCGACAACCTCGCGGAGCTGCAATACTACGATTTGGTCAAGGTCTATTACGACAACGGCCAGCGCTCCATCGCCGAGTCGCTGCACCGCGCGGTCGAGTACGCGCTGTCGAAGGACGCCGTCGTCTACCGATCGGCGCAGCCCTCCGAGTACCGGCTTTCGCAGGCGGCGGACTACATCTGCACCATGGAACTCACGGCAATCAAATACGCCGAGCACACCGCCACCGCGACGGACGAGAAGTTCTTCGGCAAGTGGTCCGATTTCAAGAAGGGCATACTGAAGGAGACGCGCAAGAAGCTCGTCTAGGGAGGCGATCAGCCCTTGGCGGAGCGTTTACCGACAATGGAGTCTGTTACGGGGGGGGGTTGATAAGACGCCGCTTAGCTGCATAATAGGTTCCAGTTAGAAACCCTCGGGTTTGCGGGGCGGGATCGTGAAAGCGATTCTGCCCTATTTTTTTTGAAAGACTGCTCGTCCAATGGCTTCTGCATCAGATAAACCACTTGGAGCAGAAGCCGATTTGGAAGACCGAATGGACCAGCATCGAGATTCCTAAACAGGCCATCATCGCGCAAAACCCGATTCCGGCCCATTTCATGAAGGGGTCTTTGCCCAGCCTGTCGGAATCCCGTTCAGATCGGTCGGGTGAATAGGTGTCGGCGTACACGTCGACCCTGGCAGACTCTTTTGAAAGCAGCTCGAGGGCCTCGTCGAGGTCGCCGGCGAGCTTGTCCCCGTCGATTCCGACCTTGAAAAGGTGCGTCTCGTCATGCTGCTTGAGCGCCGATTCATCCTGCAGCAGGTAGAACCTCTCGCCGTTCACCCCGTTCGCCAGAGCGGTCCTCTCGCTCGAGAACGATCGGATCTCCCTCTTGAGCCTCGGGAAGGCCCCCTTGCCCTCGATTCCGAACTTCTGCGCGAGCGACTCAAGCTGCCAGAGCAGGTCGTACAACCCCACCGCGGGCAGGAGTCCGGCCCCGTACGCCTTTTCGAGCATCGTCCGCTCGAAGCGGTCGTATGCTTTGATTGCCTCGCCGTAAGTCAGCGTGGTCCCGATCGAGGGCATCTCATTCATCTGCATCGATTCTCCTGTCCGCCGATTAGAGGCTGCTCGCCTCGCCGAGCGCTGCCGTATTCGCCGCGAAGCGCACCCCTCCAGAGGTGAGCTCGACGGGGTGTCCGGATTTGACCAGGTCGCAAAGGGCGTATATTCCATATCCCGCCACCCCGGCAATGGAAACGACGAGGCATCCGAGGAGGCCGGCCTGAGGCCCGGTGATGCCGTTCGTCGCATCGACAAGGGATTTGAGCATGCCCCGACAATCGCTTGCTTTGTTGTCCACCGCATCAATCGCCGCGTAGCTTGTAGCGGTGCGTTCCATAACGTCGTTCATCTGCTTACCTCCATTTTCCCGTTGATCCGAGCACGTATCCGCCCGCAAGGCCTAAAAGAAGAGCCACTGCACCCGAGACGAGCGCAGGAGACGGCCTCCGCGCCTGAGATACCGAGCAGGTCTCGCTCTCGGGAGCGGACACGCGAGCGAAATCCTCGCCCTCTTTCTCCTCCGCAACCGATCGGGCGATCAGCGAGAGGGCCTCGTGCAGGGTTGCCGATACGTACTCGAAATCGATCTCCGGCTCGATCTCGATGGGATGGTGGGCAGCCTCAAGCGCCGCCTTGATGGCGGAGACGTCTTCGGCCCCTAGGACCTCGTCGCCTCTCAGCAGCTCCTCGACTCGACGCGCGATGCTGCCCGTGCTCTGAACCTCGACTCGATCAGAATCGTTCCGAATAAAGGTCTTCTCGTTGGCGTTGACGACAAGGGAGACAATCCTTTCATCAGGGAGCTCGCGCCCAATTGCGTTGGACACTACCTCGCGCAAGACGTAACGTTTGGAGGCCATCCTCTCCCCGACGTTGCGCATGCGCCCGCTTCCGTCCTCAAACCTCAGGATCCCGTCGCTCCCGATCGCGGCCGAGGAGGAGTAGTTCTTCACTTCGACTATCACAAGACCCTGCCGGCTGACGAGGATCTGGTCGAACTCATCGTGCTCGCCCTCGTAGTCCAGCTCGGCATTGACCAGTTGCTCGAAGCCGGACCCGACATGCTTGATCGCGTAGAAGACCCGTCGTTCCCCGGCAAAACCCCTGATTAGGCCAGCGTGATAGGAGCTGAATCTCTTCAGCGCCTCTATCGCCGCGAGATAGCTTGGGACGCCCATGAGTCCGAGCTCTTCGCCTCGAGCAATAAGATGGTCGATGACGTGGTAGGTCTTCACGCTGGAGCTGTACTTGTCTTGAAACACCGTTCTGCATATTGCTTGCTCGAAATCGTTATGCCGTTCGAGAAGGGCCGGCACCTCGAACGATTTCTTGGTCAATTCGCATTTCATCGTTTAATCCTTTCGTATCGGATGACTTGATTCTCTCAACTTGATAGACTCGTGTATAGAAGCTTTTCACGAGTATCTCAGTGGTAAATGGAAGAGAGAAACAACATGGGACGAGTCTTAACCGATCAAGAAATGAAAGACGCCTGGGGTGAGCGATTTAAAACCGAGAGGAAAAAATGGTATGCAACGCAAGAGGACTTCGCGAATGCAATGCAGAAAGAAGGGCATGCTACGACGAAGACCACTGTTGGACGCTGGGAGAAAATCGGCGGCAAATACGGCAAAGAAAAACCCGGTTTCCCATCGTTTCCCACGATGCAAACGATTTCAAGACTCCTGAAAGTCCAGATTGGATACTTGATCGGCGAATCAAAGGGAAGGACGTTCGACGAGCAGGAGGTTTCGGAATATCTCGGAATAAGCGTGGAGGCGGTCAACGCGCTTCGCGAGCTCGCGGCGAGGCCCGGCGCCAATAGCAGCCCGTTTAAAGAAAAATACGGTTTGCCAACGACCTCTTATGCAGACACCCTCGAAAAAGTCCTGACGAGCAGTAGCTTTCGATGTCTTATTGACCATCTGAACGAGGTGGATTGCGGCATCTCCGATTTCACTGAGAGAAATTCCCCTAAATCCCGGAACGACAACGCGAACCTACTGGAAAGCGAACGCTGTCGCGAATATCGCCTTAGCCCGGAATCGAATCCGGAACGATTCGATCATGATGGGCACTTGGTCAACGAGAGCGGTGCAAGAATGTTCGACCCAGAAGACCCGGAAAGGCTCGGAGAAGAGGTCATCGGCATGAGGAATAGGGTGCGAATGGCGAAATGCCTGCTGATAGACGACCAAATGGCCATGGTCCGCGAGGTCTGGCCTCAAGTCGTTCAGCTCGATGAGGGCGTGGCGGACCTCGGCGATATTGTCGTTCAGGCGACCGAGAACAGCTGCAGGGTAACGGAGAAGCCCTAATCGAGCCGCCGACGCCCGCTCGTCCACCCCAGCTTGCCCAGACGGCCCTCCCGCAATGTCCTTGTCCCGGCGGGTGGGTACCATTTACCCGGGTGCACCTGGGGCAACGGGCTGAAAAACCTGTGCAAGGTCGCTCGCAGAACACGCAACATCAAACACGACAGAAGAGGCGAACGACAGATGCCGGACCCCGGACGACAGCACCGCGGAAGACGAGCATTCCGACCACAACCGAACAACTCCAGCTACTAGGCAGGCGCCCGCATGGGCGCCTTTTGCTTTTCGGGGACTTAGCTGCGAGCTAAGGCATGCGGCTCATGGCCGTTTCGTGAAGGCCCGACCAGCTCGACCCACCTCGACCCGTCTCCGCTCCCGCCGGGCGCGCCAAGCGCCATCAGGCGGTTCAATCGTCGCGCAGACGAAAAGGCACACGGTGTCGTGCGGTGTCCTCGCGCGGTGCCGCACGGGAAGATTGGAGGAACCATGGCAAGCACAGCCGAATGCGCCGCGCCCGAGGGCAACCAAGATCGCGGCGAATGGATGACGGTGATCGAGATGCAGGAGTACATGAGGGCGAGCCGAAACAAGGCGTACGACCTCATCTGGTCGGGAGAGATCGACTCGTACAGGCTCGGAAGGAAGCTCCTGGTTTCGAGGGCGTCCGTGGACGCCTACATCGAGTCGAGGAGCGGCAGGAAATGACGGCGGCGACCGCCCCGGGAGCCGCCCGCGGCCGGGCACGCGAGGGAGCCTCGAGACGAAAGGAGCTCGAGGACGACCATGACCAAGAGCACTAGCAGGAGCCAGGTGAGGCTCATCGCATCGACCAACGCGATATTCGGCGCCGACGAGGCGTGCGCGATGCTGCGCATCAGCCGCGACGCCATGTACCGGCTCGCCAAGGACCCCGACGACCCGTTCCCGATCCGCTACATCGGCGGCAAGACGCGCGACGGCATCGTGCTGCACGACGAGCTCGTCGCATGGGTCGAGCGCAACAGCGTCGTCGGCTCGCCCAGAAGGGACTAGCGCCGATGGCGGCCGCAGGCCCGAGGGGGCGCGACAGCCCCTCCCCGCGCGAGTTCACGGCGGTACGGCACTTCATGATGGCGGACCTGGGCCTCTCCGGCCTTCCCCTGCTCGTCTACGCGCGCATCTTCGGCTTCTGCGACGGCGGGTGCGACTACTTCGAGAGCAAGGGCAACCTGGCCCGCTTCCTCAACGTGCAGGAGCGCAGCGCCCACCGCGCCATCCGCGACCTGCTCGACCGGGGCCTCATCGAGGAATGCGGCGTGCACGCCCCGGCGCGCGGGCATGCCACGAAGCGATACCGCATCGTGCGCGAGAGGCTGCCGCCCGGAGCGCTGGCAACCCCTGACGGTTCGTCAGGGTTCCAGACGCAAAAGGGTGACGAGATGACAGGGTTCGCCGAGAACAAGGGTGACGAACCGTCAGGGTTCTCAGCCCGAACCCCTGACGAGATGACAGGAAAACCCCTGACGATATGCCACCCAATAAGCAAAAGGGACAACAAGGACTTCAGAAGATAAGGAAGGGGCGCCCGATGGACCGAGCGGGACTCATCACCCTGGAGCAGGCCCGGGCGGCCGGGCTCTCCTTCGACGAGCCGGAGCCGAGGGCGTGCCCGCACTGCGGCGCCGCCCTCGATCCGCTCGGCGCGGCGCTGGCGGGCAGGGTCGCCTGGGTCTCCGCCGCCCCCTGCCCGTGCGAGGGCGCAGCCAGCGAGCGGGAGGCCGAGGCGCGAAGGCGCGCGGCCCTCGCCGCCAAGGAGGAGGCCGCCCGCCGGGAGAAGGCGCTCTCGCGCGCGGGCATCCCCAGGCGTTACTGGGCCGCCGAGGCCGACCGCCCCGAGTTCGCCGAGTACATCGCCTCGTTCGCGGGCAACGGGGGCGCCGGGCTCTACATACACGGGGGCGTCGGCGCCGGCAAGACGCACGCCGCCTCCGCCATGGCCAGGCTGTTCGCCGAGGCCGGCTACGACGTCGCCTTCACGACGGCCAAGGGCATGCTCGAGCGCGTGAAGGCCACGTTCGGCGAGGGCGGCACCGAGGCCGCCGTCGCGCGGTACGCCAAGTGCGACGTCCTCGTGCTCGACGACCTCGGCAAGGAGGACGCGACCGAGTGGTCCGTCGGCACCGTGTTCAGCGTGCTCGACGCGCGCTACGAGGACATGCGCCCGACCATCGTCACGTCGAACTACGCGCCGGGCGCGCTGGCGGACAGGCTCGCAAGGCGCGGCGAGCGCGTAACGGCAGAGGCGATCGCGAGCAGGATCTCCCAGACCTGCAGGCCCGTCTACCTGGGCGGAAGGGACAGGCGCCGGCTCGGCTAGCTTGTGCGCTTCCCGTGGAGGCGCGGACGGCTCGACCCAGCTCGACCCATCGCGGGCGGCCCCGCCCTCTGCCGCAATCGAAATCGCTATACACGTCTTGGGCGGCGCCGACGCGCCAGCACGCACGCCTGCTCCGACTCGCACCGTGCCCCCATCGCGAGGACGCCGCCCGCCAAGCAACAAACGAAAGGCGGAGAGCCCATGGACGGCTTCGAGAGGATAACCGGCCGCGAGCACGAAGAGCTCGTGGAGAAGTGCCAGGAGAACGGCTGGCTCAAGGTCGGCGGCTTCGACTGGCAGGACGACCCGTTCCTCGAGGAGTACGCCTACGAGTTCTCCCGCACGGAGAGCGTCGACAGGCTCCGCGAGGCGCTCGGCTCGGGCAACTGGGCCATACGCCAGGGGTTCTGCTACCGCGACCTCGCGTTCATCCAGCAGGTGAACGGCGGCGACGAGTGGTGGACGCTCAAGCGCGACGGCGACGCGTGGACCGGCTTCGAGAGCTGGAGCTTCGGCGCCATCGCCCAGGAGCCCGAGCGGTTCGAGCGCGCCATGCGCGACATGTGCGAGGCGACGCCGGAGCAGTGCCGCAGCGGCGAGTGGGCCCACCTGCACGAGAAGGCGCCCGAGCCGCTGGCGCAGCGCGCCGCGTCCGCCCGCGAGGCGAGCCGCGCGCACGCCGGGCAGGAAGCCCGCGCCCCAATGGCGCGCGAGAGGGCCGTCGGGGCCGAATAGGGACGACCGGGGCGCGAAGGCGCCCCTTTTTCATCTCGACTGGAAGGGAGGCGCGGGATGGCGAGCGACTACGGGGACGAGGCGGGCGGCAAGCTGCTCGACTGGATGCTGAGGATCGGCCAGGAGGCCGGCGCCGAGGCAATGGAGCGCAGCGCGAGGAAGCTCTCCGAGCGCCTCGCGGGAATCCGCGGGACCATCGCCGGCGGGCGCGCCGAGGCCATCGCGGCCGAGGGCGCGCCGACCTACGCGAAGCTCAGCCTCGAGGAGCTCTCGGGGCTTCCCGAGTACGCGACGATCAAGGAGGTCGTCTCCGACAAGCTGCGCGCCGCGTCGGTCGAGCACCACATCATCCCCGGCGAGGGCCGCGACTGGCTGCTCTTCAAGGTGGAGGACGCCCCCGAGGTCGACGAGGCCTTCCGCCAGCTCGAGCAAGAGACGGGAAAGGCCGCAGATCGCGCCAGGGAGCGGCTCTCCGAGATCGCCGAGAGGCGCCGGGCGCCCGAGCGGCTGGCGGAGCGCGCCGAGCGGGCGCGCGAGGCGTCGAGGGCCCACAGCCAGGGCCCCGGCCGGGACCGCGGCCCGCGACATATCGAGGGGCCCGAGAGATGAGGTGGCAGGCGGCGGCAGCGCTGGCCGCGGCGGCGTTCGCCGCGGGAGACTTCGCGGCCGCGGCCCTTGCGGCGTCGGGCGCGAGCCCGATCCTCGACCCGGAGGCCGCCATGGCGGCGATCCCGGCGGCGCTCCGCGCGGGGCGCGTATTCTCAACGGAGGCGCTTCCCCTGTGCGCGGGGACCGCCTGCGCGTGCGCGGCGCTCGTCGCCTGGGCGCGCTCCATGGGATCCAAGGGCGCCCGGCGCGACGGCGAGGAGCACGGTAGCTCCAGGTGGGCCACGCGCAAGGACATCGCGCCCTTCGGCGATGCCAAGGACCCCGACAACAACATCATCCTCACCGACAACGCGCGCATCCGCCTCGTGAGCCGCAGGTTCGACCTCTCCACCGACACCAACGACAACGTGCTCGTGGTGGGCGGCCCGGGCACCGGCAAGACGCGCTACTACGTCAAGCCGAACCTCCTGCAGGCCAACGCCAGCTTCTTCGTGACCGACCCGAAGGGCACGCTCATCCGCGAGATGGGCGGCGCGCTGGCGGAGCTCGGCTACGAGATCCGCGCGTTCGACACCATCGACTTCACGCGCTCCATGCGCTTCAACCCCATAGCCTACATACGCGACGAGGCGGGCGTCATCCGCTTCGCCCGCGGCATCGTCGCCAACACCGAGGGCGACGCCGACCACAAGGGCGACCCCTACTGGGAGAAGGCCGAGCGCCTGGTCTACACCGCGCTCACGGCCTACCTCGTCATGCACTGCGAGCCCGCCGACCGAAACCTCGACGGGCTGCTCACGCTGCTCTCGCTCGCCGACGCCCGCGACGACCCGGGCTACATGAGCCCGCTCGACATGGTGTTCCGCGAGCTGGAGACCGGCGAGCGCTACGTCAGGCGCGGCGGCGCCTCGGCGGAGGGCGGATCGCTGCGCGGCTTTTCCGAGGAGGACGGCGCGTGGGAGTGGGTCAAGGTCCGCGAGCCGGCGCCGCCCGACGACTTCGCGCTCGCGAGCTACCGCGAGTTCCGCGTGGCCGCCGGCGACACCATGAAGTCGATGCTCTCGAGCTGCAACGTCCGCCTGAAGCCGCTGTCCATCCGGGCCGTGCGCGACCTCACCTCCAAAGACGAGCTCGACCTCGCCCACATGGGCGACGAGGGCGCCAAGGTCGCGCTCTTCGCGTCGATGAGCGACACCGACTCGACCTTCGACTTCCTGTTCGCCCTGCTCATGGACACGGCCGTGAGCGCGCTTTGCGCCGAGGCGCTCGAGGCGCACGGCGGATCGCTGCCCACGACGGTGCACTTCGTCTTCGACGAGTTCGCCAACATCGGGCGCATACCCGACTTCGAGCGGACCATCGCGGTCACCCGCAGCAGGAACATCGCGGTCTCGATGATCGCCCAGTCGCTCTCGCAGCTGAAGGAGACCTACGGCGACAACAACGCCGAGACCATCGTGAACGCCTGCGACACGCTGCTCTACCTGGGCGGCAAGGCGAACGAGACCAACGAGGAGATCAGCAAGATGGCCGGCAAGCAGACGGTGGCGAGCGAGACGCAGAGCGACTCGCGGGGCGCCGGCTGGACCCGCACCGTGAACCGCGGCATCTCCGAGCGCGACCTCATACAGCCCGCCGAGGTGGCGCGCATGCCGCGCGAGGACGCGCTCGTGCTCGTGAACGGGTGCATGCCGCTCATGGACCGGAAGTACCGGCTCGAGCGCCACCCGCGCTCGCGCCTGCTCGAGGAGGCGGCGCGCCGCGGCCCGTTCGACTTCGCGGAGTACCGCAGGCGGAAGGACGGCGCATCGTGACGGGGCCGCGGAGGGCGCGTGCCTCCCCCGCCGCGGGGGAGGAGCAGCAAGGAACATCGTCAACTGAAAGCAAAGGAGAGCAGCATGCTCGCAAACGTCATCAAGCTCGTGTCGGGCTGCGTGACCTTCCTCGGCGGCTTCCTGGTCGTGTGGGGAGCGGTCTCGCTCGGCCTGGCCATCAGGGAGCAGCAGGGCGGCCCGCAGATCGCGACCGCCATTTCCACCATCGCCGGCGGCGCGATCATCATCGCCGCGTCGGTCTACTTCGGGCAGCTGGACACGTCCTGGCTGCCGGCATAGGGGGCGTCGCGGATGGCGCTCCGGATACCGGTCCAGAAGGACATCGGCGAGTACGAGGAGAAGATCGTCGGGAAGATGAGCCTGCGCACGCTCGCATGCGTGTCGCTCGGCTTCGGCAGCGCGGTCGGGGCGGCGGCCTTCGTCCACCTGGGCCTGCACGCCGACGTCGCGGACGCGGCCTTCCCGATCATGCTCTGCAGCATGCCGTTCTGGCTCGCCGGGTTCTGGCGGCCCTTCGGCATGCGCGCCGAGGAGCTGCTGCCTCTCCTGGCGGCACACGAGCTTTCCCCGCAGCTGCTCGCGTACGAGCCCTGCCTCGCCGCGAGCCTCCCCGAGGGCTCGCCGCGCCCGGGCCGCCCGGGGCGGCGCGCGAGGCGCAGGGCAAGGAAGAAAGGAGCCGAGCTCTATGAGCCGAGCAAGAACCAACAAGGAGAATAGGCCGAAGCGCCCGAGCACCCTCGGGCTGCTCCTCGGCGGCACGGGCGGGCGCAAGGACGCCTCGAAGGGCGCGGAGGCCGAGCGGCAGAGGCGCCGCCGGGAGCGCGACCGT
>NZ_CAWVIN010000002.1:0-300000 GCF_963929405.1 Enteroscipio rubneri
ATCCATATCCGTACCCACAATACCGACTTGAAGAAGCGGCTTGCCGCCTATGCCGAGCAGCACCCCGATGTGTGCCGCCAGACCGACGCAGACCCGGAAACGGGCTGCATGGAGTTTGACATTGAGAAAGGCCGCTTCTCTTTCCGTCTGACCGCCCCATACAGCGAGGAACGGCGGGAAGCGGCGCGGCGGTACGCCAGAGAGAGCAACGCCGCCGACAGGCTGAAATAGAGTGGAAATGTTCATAGTTTTGTGCTATACTTTTTCTAAAAGCAGAGTAATACTGCGGAATTGATTGGAGGACAACACAATGGTTACATTTATGAGATTAAGATAAAACCGCGAGTTATGTTGCGGTTATCCGTATTGCATAACTCGCTTATTGAAGCAGAGATGTAATTACGGAGGAAAAACAAATGAATAATAATTTATCACGCTTTGCAGACAGCAAGGTTTATTTTCAATGCCCAATTTGCACAAAATCAATGGATATACAAGGCAATAGCCTAATTTGTAGACATGGACATTGCTTTGATATTTCAAGATATGGGTATGTAAATTTGTTGTTAAAATCATCGCCCAAAACCAACTACAGCAAGCGGTCTTTTGACAACCGGCACCAAATTTTGGAGTATGGCATGTATGATGTTGTGTTGGAGAAAATCATACAGTTTATTTCTGATACGCCATCTATAAGAAACATTTTAGATGTTGGTTGCGGCGAGGGTTTCTATGCAAGGCAGATACAGCAAAGAACAGAACGAAACATCTTTGCCTTTGACTTGTCAAGGGAGGCAATACAGATTGCATCAAAAAAAGACAAGCGCAAAGCAGTGAAGTGGTTTGTTACTGACTTATCAAAAATCCCTTTGAAAGACGGAAGTATGGATTGTATTTTAGACATATTTTCGCCTGCACACTACAAAGAATTTCAGCGATTGCTATCTCCTAACGGATATGTTGTGAAAGTAATTCCTACGAAAAATCATTTGAGGGAAATCAGGACTAAAGTGCAAGCACACTTGAAAAATCCAGATTATTCAAATGAGTCTGTCGTTGAATATTTTGAGAAATATCTTAAAACCATTTCAAGAGAAACGGTTTCAGCCACCGTACAGTTGTCATCAGAACAAAGAATGTCGTTTATTGAAATGACGCCGCTTCTCTTTTGCGTTGAAAAAGATTGCGTTGATTGGCGTACTCTCACACATTTGACAATCGAAGCTGATGTTTTAATAGGAATGTATTAAAGGGCGTATTGATATTTAATATTCCCATTTATTGAGCAGAACGGAGTAAACCAAACACCCTAATCAAAAGGACAGCCGAGGAAATCGACTGTCCTTTTTCTATGCCGACAGGTAGAAAGGAGTGACCACCCATGACGAAACCGAGAGAAAAAAACCGCGAGGAATTGCAAGCCGAGATTGAGGACGGGAAGAAGAAAATCCGGCAGCTTGAAAACCGGGAAAAGGTGTTGCGGCAAAAGTTATCCCAAGAGGAACGCAGGACGCGCAGCCATCGGCTGATCGTCCGGGGTGCGGTCTTTGAGAGCATTGTGCCGGAAGCCAAGACCATGACCGACGAGGAAGCCGCCGCCTTTCTCCGGCTTGCCTTGACGAGCGAGGAAGCGCGGGCTTATCTGAAAAAACGCACCAAGGGCGGGAAAAGCGAATAATCCCTTTGGCACAAAGGGCGCACTTATACACCCTTACGGGTGCGTGCGCTCTGCCGAGGGCTTGTCGGCACAGAGAGAAAGCCGCTTGCTTCCCTCTCTGACCGACATTGGCGGCTTTGCCGCAACAAGGGGCTGCACCCCTTGCGCCGCTTACGCGGCTATCCCTGCACACCCACAAAAACAGTACACCCGCCGTTGGCGTCTGTACCATTTTTGCGGGTTTTATTATCCTATCCGGGAGGTGATACCCATAGCCATCTACCATTGTAATATCAGCATTGTCAGCCGGGGCAAGGGCAAATCAGCCGTTGCCGCAGCCGCCTACCGAAGCGGCGAAAAGTTGACAAATGAGTGGGACGGAATGACCCACGACTACACCCGCAAAGGCGGTGTTGTCCATACGGAAATCCTACTGCCGCCCAATGCCCCGCCCTCTTTCTCTGACCGTTCAACCTTGTGGAACAGCGTGGAGCTTTACGAGAAAGCCGGGAACGCCCAGCTTGCCAGAGAGATTGACGCGGCGCTTCCCATAGAGTTATCCAGAGAGGAACAGATCCGGCTTGTCCGGGAATACTGTTCCTCTCAATTTGTTTCCAGAGGAATGTGCGTTGATTACGCCATTCACGACACCGGCAAGGGCAATCCCCATTGTCACATCATGCTTACCATGCGCCCCCTTGACGAGCGCGGCGCATGGGCGGCGAAGTCCAAAAAGGAATATGACCTTGATGAAAACGGCGAGCGTATTCGCTTGCCAAGCGGCAAATACAAGGCCCGCAAAGTTGACCTGACCGGCTGGAACGACAAGGGCAACGCGCTTTTATGGCGCAAGGCATGGGCGGATATTTCAAACGCCTACCTTGAACGCGCCGGAAGCCCGGAGCGCATCGACCACCGCAGCAACGCCGAGCGCGGCATTGACGAGCTGCCCACCGTCCACATGGGCGTGGCGGCCTGTCAAATGGAGAAGAAAGGCATAGCCACCGAGAAAGGCGAGCTGAACCGGAATATCCAAAAAGCAAACCGCCTTATCCGGGAAATCCGGGCGCAGATTGGAAAGCTCAAAGAATGGATTGGCGAACTGTTCAAGGCGCGGGAAACCGCCCCGGAGCAGCCCCCGCAATCCCCCGGCCTTGCAAATCTGCTGATGAAGTATTTAAGCGTTCAGAGAGAAAAGAGCCGGAAGTATTCGCAGAGTTGGCAAAGGCAGCACACCGCCGACGAACTGAAAACCGTTGCAAAGGCGGTCAACTATCTTTCCGAGCATGGCATTTCCACCCTTGACGAGCTGGACGCTGCCCTTTCCTCTGTCAGCGACCAAGCCGACGCTATCCGGGAGGGCATGAAAACCGCCGAGAAGCGCATGAAAGAATTGCAAAAGCTGATTGAATACGGGAAGAACTACACCGAGTACAAGCCCATTCACGACGAGCTGAAAAAGCTGAAAAATGGCTGGACGAGCAAGCGCGACAAGTACGAGGAAGCCCACCGCGCCGAGCTTACGCTATGGAACGCAGCGAGCCGCTATCTCCATGCAAATCTGCCGAAAGGGACAAAGACCTTGCCTATCTCTGAATGGGAAAAAGAGTACGCCACTCTCAGCGGGCAGAGAACAGCGGAATATACCAAGCTGAAAGAAACCCGCGCCGAGGTTGCCGAGCTGCACAATATCCGCAAGTGTGTTGACATTGCGCTGAAAGCCGACCAGCCGGAGCAGACCCGCGCCAAGCGGCACGACTTAGAACGATGAAAGGAGTTGAGCTTTTTGTATTACACCCAAGAACAGATAGACCGGGCGAACCAAGCCGACCTTGTTTCTTTCCTGCAATCACAGGGCGAGCAGCTTACCCGCGCCGGGAATGAATACCGCTGGAAACGGCACGACAGCTTGACCGTCCGGGGAAACAAGTGGTACAGGCACAGCCAGAGCAAGGGCGGCGGCCCCGTTGATTTTGTTATGGAGTTTTTCGGCAAGAGCTTCACCGAAGCCGTAGAACTTCTCACAGGAGAAAAGGGAGCCGCACCGCCGCCGGACAGACCTTGCCCCGCGTCCCTATCCGACTTCCGGCTACCACCCCCAAACAGCGACAACCGAACAGCGAGGAACTACCTCACAACAGCCCGCCGCATTGATGAAGATGTGACGGGCTTTTTCTTTGCCCGCGGCGATATTTACGAGGACGCAGCCCACCACAACGCCGTATTTGTGGGGCGGGACGAGGACGGAATACCGCGCTACGCCCACAGCAAAGGAACGGCGGGAAACTTCCGGCTTGATGTGAAAGGCAGCGACAAAGCCTTTAACTTCTGTTACCGGGGCGAGGGCGAAAGATTGTTTGTCTTTGAAGCACCCATTGACCTGATCTCTTTCCTCTGCCTGTTCAAAAAGGAATGGCAGAAGCAAAGCTACCTGTCATTGGGCGGCGTGGGAGAAAAAGCCCTGCTCCGCTTTCTCTCTGACCGTCCGAACATCAAGACCGTTTACCTCTGCCTTGACAGCGATGAAGCCGGGAACGACGCTTGCAGCCGCCTTGTAAAGCTCATGCCGGAGGGCTATACCGTCCACCGGCTTATCCCTCTTTTCAAGGATTGGAACGAGGTATTGCAGCACCGGGCAGAAATCACAGACGGGAAGTATATCCGGGAAGCTGTTTACGGCTTGAAAGAGCCGCCGCAGGAAGAAACCGTCGAGATTATCCGCATGAGCGAGGTTGACACGCAGACCGTTGAATGGCTATGGGAGCCGTATATCCCGTTTGGGAAAGTAACCATTGTGCAAGGCAACCCCGGCGAGGGCAAGACCACCTTTGCCCTACGCCTTGCCGCCGCTTGTACCAACCGCAAGCCGTTCCCCCACATGGCAGCGCATGAGCCATTCAATGTGATTTACCAGACCGCCGAGGACGGTTTGGGCGACACCATCAAGCCCCGCCTTATGGAAGCCGAAGCAGACCTTGACCGTGTTCTTGTCATTGATGAGAGCAAGCAGGGGCTTTCCCTTTCCGACGAGCGCATAGAGAGAGCTATCCGGCAGACCGGGGCGCGGCTGATTATCCTTGACCCCATACAGGCGTACATGGGCGAAAAGACCGACATGAACAGGGCAAACGAGGTGCGCCCCATGTTCCGCCGCCTTGCCGATGTTGCCGAGCGTACCGGGTGCGCCGTTATCCTTATCGGACACTTGAATAAAGCCGCCGGAGGACAGAGCGCATACCGGGGCTTAGGTTCTATTGACTTCCGCGCCGCAGCAAGGAGCGTCCTGCTGATTGGGCGCGTGAAGCGGGAGCCAAATGTGCGCGTTATCGTCCATGACAAATCTTCCCTTGCGCCGGAGGGCAAGCCCGTTGCCTTTTGCCTTGACCCGGAAACGGGCTTTTCGTGGATAGGCGAGTATGACATTACCGCCGACGAGCTGCTATCCGGCGCGGGCGGCAACACGGCCACCAAGACCGAACAGGCGGAACGGCTGATACTTGACCTGCTTGCAGACGGGAAAGAGCTTGCCAGCGAGGAAATTGTAAAGGCCGCAGCCGAAGCCGGAATATCTGAAAGGACGGTGCAGAACGCCAAGCGCAACATGGGCGGTGTTTTGGATGCAAGGCGCGTCGGCGGTCAATGGTACAACTTCATCAAGAAGAAGCAGCCGCCCGAACCCGCAAGCTGAAAACGCAAAGTGCAGACCCTTTGCGCTTTGCACTTTCGCGCTTTCACTTTGATTGTGCGTCAATAACTCAAAATAGCACTTGACAAAACGCTTCATGGGGGACGCTCAAGGAAGGCCGCTCGTTCATGGACGCCAAGGACCCTTCAAACAACATCCTGTTCTCGAAGGACTTCGGGCTCGCGCTCAAGCCGAAGCGCTTCGACCTGAAGCGCGACCGCAACCGCAACGTCTGCGTGCTCGGCGGCCCGGGGTCGGGCAAGACCCGCTACTACGTCAAGCCCAACCTCATGCAGAAGAACGCCGACTTCTTCATCACGGACCCGAAGGGCACGCTCATCGGCGACGTGGGCTGGATGCTCGAAGATGCCGGATACGACATCCGCACCTTCGACACCACCGACTTCTCGCGCTCGATGCGCTACAACCCGCTCGCCTACGTGCGGGATGAGGCCGACATCCTCGTGTTCGTCGAGTGCCTCATAAAGAACACGACGGGAGACGAGCGCAAGGGCGGCGACCCGTTCTGGGAGAACGCGGAGCGCCTGCTCTACACGGCGCTGACCGCCTACCTCGTCCACCATGCGCGCCCCGAGGAGCGGAACCTCAACTCGCTCATGCTGCTGTTGAGCCTGGCCGAGGCGCGCGAGGAGGACGAGTCGTACATGAGCCCGCTCGACCTCGTGTTCGAGGAGCTCGAGACGGGGATGCGTTACATGGAGCGAGGACGCTCACGCAAAAGCGAAGGGGAACGCCCTTTCGACGACGGCGGGGACTGGGGCTGGGTGCGCGTGTCCGAGCCGCACGACGCGGCTGAGGACTTCGCGCTGTCGAACTACCGCGCTTTCAAGGTGGCGGCGGGAAAGACCCTCAAGTCGATCATCATCAGCTGCAATGTGCGCCTGAAGCCGCTATCTGTCGATGCGGTCTCTCGGCTCGTCTCATGCGACGAGATGGCGCTCGACAAGCTGGGCTCCGGCGAGGGCAAGCACGCCATCTTCGCGAGCATGTCAGATTCGGACTCGACCTTCGACTTCCTCTTCGCGCTGCTGATGTGGCAGGCGACGAGCGTGCTCTACCGCACGGCGCTCGAGCGCCACGCGGGGGCGCTGCCGCGACCGGTGCACTTCCTGCTGGACGAGTTCGGCAACATCGGCACGGTCCCGGACTTCGAGCGCGTCATCGCAACTGCACGCTCGCGCAACGTGAGCTTCAGCATCATCCTGCAGTCGCAAAGCCAGCTGGAGCGCGCCTACGAGAAGGAGGGCGCGAAGACCATCGTCGACTGCTGCGACACCGTGGTGTTTCTCGGCGGCAAGTCCACCGAGACCAACGAGACGATCTCGAAGATGATCGGCAAGCAAACCCTGAAGGTGGCGACGATGAGCGACTCTCGCGGTGCGAACCGCTCCACCACCCAGAACTACAACGTCATCGAGCGCGACCTCATGACGCCCGACGAGGTGGGAAGGCTCCCGCGCGACGAGGCGATCGTCCTCATCAGCGGCACCTACCCGCTCAAGGGGCGCAAGTACCGCATCGAGGAGCATCCCTCCTACCCCGAGATAGACCCCGGGCACGCGGGCGCTGCGCATGGGGAGCGCTTCGATTTCAACGAGTACCGGAAGAGGAAAGGCGGTGGTGCGCAATGAGATGAGTAAGGGGACGGCGGGAGAAAGCACTCCCTTCAATGAGCGCGGCGGACGAGCTTCCACACACACCCGCCGCGCGCCGTCCCGGATGCAAAGGGGCGCGAGATGCGCTCCGCGACGAATTGTACCAGCAAGGGGCAGCCGCGCCCAACTTCCGCGTGCAGCTGCCCCAGACGAGACATGCAAAGGAGATGCGAGATGCTCTCAAACATCATCGGACTCGTGTCCGGCTGCGTCACGTTCCTCGGCGGCTTCCTGGTCGTGTGGGGTGCCGTGAGCCTGGGCCTCGCCATCCGCGAGCAGCAGGGTGGCGCTCAGATCGCCTCGGCGATCTCCACGATCGCGGGCGGCGCGATCATCATCGCAGCGGCCATCTACTTCGGGCAGCTCGACACGTCATGGCTCCCCGCCTGATGAGCAGGAAGGGAACCGGACAATGCTTTCAGTGAGGGTCCAGAAGGACATCGGCGAGTACACCGAAAAAATCGTGGGCAAGCTCTCGGCGCGCACGCTCGTTTGCCTGGCAGGAGGGCTCGGCTCAGCCGTCGGCATGGCGGCGATATGCCAGTTCGCGCTCGGCATCGAGGTGCGGGACGCCGCGCTGCCCGTCATGTGCGCATCCATGCCGTTCTGGCTCGCCGGCTTCTGGCGGCCCTGCCGCATGACGTTCGAGAAGTTCGCCCCCCTGTGGCTCGACTGCCACCTCGAGGACCAGAGGATCTACTACCGCGCCACCCCCGTGCTCGAAGGGGCGACGACGTCGCCCGCCCCCGGACGTCCCTCCCGCAAGGCGAGGCGCAAAGCGAAAAGGAAGGGAGCTGAGACGTATGTTCCTGCGTGCTAAGCATGGAAAGCAATCGAGCGATGCCGCGAAGGGCACGAAGACGAGCCCCTTTCGCGGCGCGCATGCGGCAAAGGGCCGTCTCGACGAAGAGGAGAAGGCGCTCCGGGAAACCGCACGTCGCAAGAGGCGCGCACGTGCCGAGGCCAAGGACGTGCTCGGGGCGATCGGCTACGACGCCATGTACGCCGACGGCACCGCGCAGGTCGAGGAGGGCCTGTTCAGCCAGACGATCGAGTTCGGCGACATCAGCTACCAGTCCGCCCGGGAAGAGAACCAGCAGTCCGTGTTCGCGGCGATGAGCGAGCTCTACGACTACTTCGGCCCGGAGACGTCCGTCCAGCTCACCATCACGAACACGCCCATCCCGGCACGCGAGATCGGGCGAAAGCGCTTCTTCGAGAAGAGCGACCCACGCGTGGGCGCTTACGTCGACGAATACAACAGGATCCTGAACGACAAGATGCGAGAAGGGGTATCCAACCTCGTGCGCCACCGCTATCTGACGTTCCTCGTAGGGGCCGACGACATCGACGCGGCTGCCCCCAGGCTCGCCCGCGCACGCGGCGACGTGCAGCAGACGCTCGCGCGCATCCGCTGCGACGCGCGCATGCTCGACGGCAAGGAGCGCCTCGCGCTCGTGCAGTCCCAGCTTAGCCCGGATGCGGGGTTCGCGTTCTCATGGGACAAACTGTCCCATAAAAGCGGCCTTCGCACCAAGGACCTCATTGCGCCGTCCGTGCTCGACTTCAAGCCGGAAGGGCGCGTGGACTGCTACCGTGCAGACGGCACCTGGTGCAGCGTGCTCGTGTTCCGCGCCTTCGGCAGCGACCTGGAGGACGACTGCATCGCCAACATCGTAGACCTCCCCATGCCGCTCAACGTCACCGTGCACGTCCACCCTATGGGCAAGGCCGAGGCGGTCGCCTACGTGAAGAAGCGCATCGCCTGGATGGACAAGGAGGTCATAGACGAGCAGATGAGCGCGGTGAAGAAGGGCTACGACTTCTCGATCCTGCCACCGGAGCTCACGCACTCCAAGGAGGAGGCGGAAGAGCTGCTCGACCAGCTGCAGAACAAGAGCCAGCGCCTGTTCACCTACACGGGCCTCGTGTTCACCTACGCGGCGACGGCGGACGAGCTCGATCGCCAGACGGGCCAGATCATGGCGGCGGCACGCCAGCGATCGATCGAGGTGGAGCCTCTCTCGTACCGCCAGCGCCAGGGCATGAACTCCATCCTGCCGCTGGGGCTCAACCACGTCGAGGTGTCGCGCTACATGACCACCGCGCAGATCGCCATACAGATGCCGTTCGCCTCCCAGGAGCTCAACCAGGAGGGCGGCGGCTACTACGGGCAGTCGAAGCAGTCGGGCAACCTCGTCATATGCAACCGCAAGAAGCTCGCGAGCCCCATGGGGTTCGTCTGCGGCAAGCCCGGATCGGGCAAGTCCTTCTCGGTGAAGCGCGAGATCATGAACACGATACTCGCGTATCCCGAAGACGAGGTGATCGTCTTCGACCCGGCGGGCGAGTACGCGCCGGTGGTGGAGCCTGCAGGCGGGACCTGCATC
Source organism: Enteroscipio rubneri (assembly GCF_963929405.1). Taxonomy (NCBI): domain Bacteria; kingdom Bacillati; phylum Actinomycetota; class Coriobacteriia; order Eggerthellales; family Eggerthellaceae; genus Enteroscipio; species Enteroscipio rubneri. The sequence continues at coordinate 9,409 of NZ_CAWVIN010000002.1, forward strand.
AGGTTCTCGCCCGACACCGACACGTTCATGAACCCCTTCGACCTCGCCGACGTTGCCGGCAAGGCGAACCAGGCGCAGCTCGCGTTCAAGATCGACGCGATACTGGCGCTCTCGAGTGCGACCATGGCCGAAGGCCGCGAAGGCCTTCCCGAAGCCGACAAGTCCATCATCAGCCGCTGCGTGGAGCTTTCCTACATGCGCTGCGAGAAGGAAGGCCGCCTCCCGATCCTGGAGGACTTCTACGGCCTCCTCCTCGAGCAGGACGAGCCGGAGGCGCGCGACATCGCGCTGCGCTACGAGCGCTACGTGAAGGGCGCGCTGTCGTTCTTCAACCACCAGAGCAACGTCGGGTTCGAGAACCGCATCACCAACGTGGACTTCAAGGACCTCTCGCAGAACATGAGGGTGTTCGGCATGCTCACCGCGCTCGAGGCGGTGCGCAACCGCATGTACGCGAACTTCGAGCGCGGGGTCACCACCTGGCTCTACATCGACGAGGTGCAGAGCCTCTTCGGGCACCCGGCGATCATCAGCTACTTCTCGAAGTTCTGGGCGGAGGGCCGCAAGTTCAACCTCATCTGCACGGGCATCACGCAGAACTCCACCTACATGCTCGAGCACGAGGACGCGCGCAACATGGTGCTCAACTCCGATTTCGTGCTGCTGCACAAGCAGAGCCACCTAGACAGGCGCAGCTGGGTTGACCTGCTGGCGCTGTCGGCCCAGGAGGAGGGCTACATCGACGACTCGATCAAGGCCGGCGAGGGGCTGCTGGTGGCGGGCGGCGTGCGCGTGCCCCTCAAGGACGATTTCCCCAAAGGCGCGCTCTACGACCTGTTCAACACAAAGCCGGAGGAGATCGCCCAGATAAAGCGCGCCCAGGCGTTCGCCCGCGCGAAGGGGAAGGCGGATGCCTGAGAGCGTGGCGACATACACGCAGGGCCCATCCCGTCCGCAGGCATCCGGAAGCGAGGCTCCGCGCGCGCTCGGCCAGGCAGATCGCCCCGACGCCATCTCGACGGGCATCGTGAGGGGTGCCCTCGAGCGCGCGACCGACGCTCTTGCGGACAAGGAGGCAGCGCCGGGGCGGGGCAGGGAGAGCGCCTCGAAACCCTCCCCCGCCGCAGGGGGCAAGCCCGCGCACGACCCAGGACGCGCAGCGCAGGCGAAGGCGAACCTCAGGCGGTCAATCGAGGACGCCGCGGTCGCCGAGCTCGACGACACCGACGAGTTCTCCGGCATGGGGCAGGCCCACTCCTCCGTGCGAACCGCCCGTTCCGTGATAGCGCGCCGCCGGGCTTCGAAGAGCGCCGTCGGTGCGCCCAATCCGAAGCGCAAGGCGGGCCCGGGGCCCGGGACGGGCAAAGCCGCCGCCCAGGGCAGGCGGAGCCTTCTCGCAAGCCGGGCGGCCATGCAGGCGAACGGCGCCGCAGCGGGCAAGCACGCCGCTGCGGGAGCCGCCAAGGCTGCGGCGTCCGCCGGCAGCAAGGGCGCGGTGGCGGGGGCGATCTCGTCTATCGCGGTTCCCGTCGCCGGCGTCCTCGCCGGGATCATGGCGTTCCTCTTGGCGGTGCTCGCGGCCTCCCAGATCGTAAGCGCCCTGTTCGGCTTCTGGCAAAACGAGGCGTCCGCCCGCACGCTGGAGGGGCTTCCCCCCTACATCACCTACGAGATGGTGGAGGAGGCCATCGCCTGCCAGGAAGAGTACGGACATCCGGCGGGCTGCACGATCGCCCAGATCATCGTCGAGTCGGGGCAGGGCGACCACCTCTCGGGGCTCGCCACGCAGGACCACAACCTGTTCGGCATGAAATGGTCTAGCGCGTACGCGCTGTGCGAAGAAGTGGAGGGAAAGAGCTCGTGGAGGACCAACGAGGAATACGGCGGCGAGACCGTCACTATCACGGCGAACTTCATCTCCTTCAAGGGCGACGCCGAGTGCATACGGTTCCGCAGCAGGGTGTTCCTGCAGGGCGAGCGCTACGCGGGCAACCCCCTCATACGCGAGGCGATCGCAGGATGCGACTCGGACAAGATGGCCGAGGGCCTCAAGGACGCGGGATGGGCCACGAGCTCGAGCTACGTGGAGAGCCTCAAGTCGGTGATGGGGACCTACAACCTCTACCGCTTCGACAGCATGAGCCTGGAAGACTTCCAGGAAGGGGCGCTCTCCGGCGACGCGATCGTCTCGGCTGCCTACAGCCAGCTGGGTGTGCCCTACGTATGGGGCGGCACCACGGCGAACGTTGGCCTGGATTGCAGCGGCCTCGCGCAGTACTGCTACCGGCAGGCCGGGATCTCCATCCCGCGAAACACGGAGAGCCAGTTCGCGCAGGGAACCAAGATCCCGCTTTCAGAGGCGCAGTCTGGGGACATCCTCTACCGGACTGGGCATGTGGGCATCTACATAGGGGGCGACAGGTACATCCACGCACCCCAGAGCGGCGACGTGGTGAAGGTGGCGAGCGGGATCTCCAGCTTCACATGCGCGCTGAGGTACCGATGAAGAGAGGTTAGGTTATGGACAAGAAGACGAAACTGATGGCCGCATGCGCAGCCGGGGCGGTGGCGATCCTGGTGGGCGCAGGGCTCGCGCGCTGCGCGATCGCGCCCGGGCAGACGGAGGCGGATGTCCCCGTGGCGGAGCAGCAGCAAACCCTAGAAGAGCATGCCGGGCTTTCCGGTTATGCGGGGACCATCTGGGAAAGCGAAGACGGCACCGCCACGCTCACCATCTCGGATTCGGCCATGGTCGAACAGGACGGCTCCGGAGCCCAGGTGATGTACTACGAGGTCGTCTCGGAGGAGGCAGGCGAATCGGGCGTCTCGGCGGTCTTGAGCTATGCGCGCTCGGCACAGGACGCGAGCACGCAGACGCTGCTCGTGATAGCGAAGGACGACGGGGCAGTAGCGGCGAGCTGCGACGGCTTCGCCCTCTCGAAACGCTACCTGCTCGAAGCCGATGGCGCGCCCGAACTCGCGCTGTCCGCGCACAGCCCAGAGCTCAACGAGCTGCTCGACGCCGACGATGCAGAGATAGCCTCCGCGATCGCCCGGAAGGCGGCGACCGCATCTCCGAGCGTCACGCTCGCCACATGGGACGGCGAGGTCTACATGGACTGCAACGCGGACGTCCTGACGACGTCGTTCCACCTCGACGACGCCGCATCGACCATTGTCCAGCTCTCCCTCGATCAAGCCACCGGGGAGCTGAGCGCGCTATGAGGCGGGCATCAGAGATATTGGGCGATGGGCGCTTCCGCATCGCCTTCGCGGCGACGGTCGCGATCCTCGTCCTGATGCTGGTCCCGGCCCAGCCCGCCTACGCCGACATCGCGGACGACGTGAACGCGTGGCTCTCGGGCCTTCTGCGCGACGCGTGCAACTGGATGTTCACCAACCAGGTGGCGGTGCTCTCGAGCATCGGCTACGAGGGCATCATCGGTGCGGACTTCGCGGGCATGCTCACGACGACAGGCGACGTTTCGATGTACGACATCGCGCGCGGCGTCTGGAACACGGCCATCCTCCCCATAGGCTGCGGCGTGCTCGGGCTCGTCTTCACGGTGAAGCTCATCCAGATCAGCCAGCGCATGGACGGCAGCGCGTCGCTCCCCGGCGTGAAGGAGGTCGTCTTCCTGCTCGTGTTCTTCGCTGTGTTCCTGTTCCTCATACAGAACAGCTTCGAGCTCATGGAGGCGATCTACGCTGTGGTCGGCCTCGCCATCGACCGTACGATGGCGCTGTTCGGCACCGGAGGCTCGATGGACCTCGCGGCGGTGAACGTGGTGACGACCGACGACGACGTGCCGTCCCTCATCGCGCTCCTGCTGGTGTCGGTCCTGAGCTGGGTCATCGTGCTCGGCGCTTACGTCGTCGCGCTCGTGGTGTGCTGGGCGCGCGCCATCCAGCTCTACATCATGGCGGCGTTCAGCCCGATACCGCTCTCGCTCATGGCCCTCGACGACACGCGGCAGATCGGAATCGGGTACCTGAAGAACTTCACGGCGGTGTGCCTGGCGGGGCTCATCATCCTGATCCTGCTCATCGCCTTCCCGCTCATCCTGGGCGGGCTTACCGGGGCGAGCACGGCGACGGGGACGCCCATCGACGGCATCGCCACGGGGCTCACCTACGCGCTGCAGTACCTGGCGATGTGCGTGCTGCTCATCCTCTCGCTCGTGAAGAGCGGGGCGTGGGCACGCGACATCGTGTCGGGGTTCTAAAAGTGAAAGGGCACCTGAAAGGGGGTGGTCGCCTTGGATGGCTGAAGGAAATCGAGGACAGGTGATCAGGCGGGTCTTCCACATCCATTCCCGCCTGAACGGATGCAAGAAAGGGGCATGAAATGCCAGAGAAGAAGAACACCTATCTCACGCTCCACAAGAACTTCGTGCGCACCGACATCGAGTACACGGACCGTGTGACCGGCGAGGCCCGCACCTTCAACTCGGTGACGCTGCCCAAGGGCACGGTCATCGACGGGGTGGACGTGAGCTACTACCAGTTCAGCCCGATGTTCGTCAACGAGTCGCGCTACCGCGGCGAGGACTACCGCGACATCCCGCTTCTGACCGACCGCGAGGTCTGGCTCAAGAAGAGCGTGCTGGACGAGAACGGCCAGCCGGTGCTCGACGAGCGCGGCAAGCCGGAGAAGGACGTCGTGCGCGTCATGCCGACGCAGATCAAAGAGGCGCTCGACCGCAGCCGCAGCGAGTACCTGCAGAGCCTCGCCGAGAAGGCGCGCGGCGCTCGCGAGGGGTCCGAGCGCCTGGGAAACGTCGCTGACCGCGGCGCGCAGAGCCGCGAGAGCATCGCGATGTAGGGAGGTGCGAGGAAAGATGAAAGATAAGACCGTGGAGAGGATAACCTCCTCGAAGATCGTGCGCGTCGTCATGGCGATGGCGCTCGTGCTCTCGGTCGCGATCGTACCCTCGACCGCGCAGGCGGCAGGCCCCGCCTACGAGTCCGGGCGCGGCGTCACGTTCGCCGAGAAGCTGGGCTTCGACCCCGAGGCCTTCGTCGCCAACCTGGAGGCGCATCAGAATAAATATCTGGGCACGCCCTACACCATGGACGACCGCGAGGCGGGCCCGGGCGCTGGCATGGACTGCTCGACGTTCGTGAGCTACGCGCTCATCAACGAGGCGGGCGTATCCGATTCGTTCCTGCGCTACGACATGCAGCCGCGCCACTGGGACGACAGCTGCCTGCCCAACACCGAGACGCTCTTCAACTGGGCGTTCGCCAACTGCGACGTGCAGGTCTTCAACAGCAAGGCCGACCTGCTCGCCAGCAAGCCCGCCAAGGGCGACATCCTGTTCGTCTGGGCCAAGTCCGCAGGCGACACCCCCGTGGGCGGCGGAGAGAGCCACGTGGGCATCTACTGGGGCGAGGGCAACGGCGAGGACCTGATGTTCCACGCCATCCCGCCGGTGTGCAAGATCGGCCCCATCGAGGGCAAGGTCGTGGGCGACCTCTACTACGCCAAGGTGACCGTGTCCCACGGCTTCGATCTGACGGTAGACAAGAGCGCAGGCGACACGATCGTGCTCGACACCGAGGGTAACGGCGAATACGCCGCAACCCTGGAGGGCGCTCAGTACGGCGTCTACGCGGACGAGGCGTGCACCGACAAGGTCGCGAGCATCACGGTCTCCGAGAGCGGCTCGGGCTATTCCGGCACCGCCGAGGGGCTCGATGCCGGCACCTACTGGGTGAAGGAGACCAAGGCACCCGACGGCTACGCCTTGGACCCCGAGGTCAAGAAGGTCGTGCTCGAGGACGACGCGTCGATCGGCTCCGTCGAGGAAAAGCAGTATTTCCCGATCGACATCTCCATTACGAAGCTTGCCCGCGACGGCAAGCCGATACCTGAAGGCGATGCATCGTTTGCGGGCGCTAAGTTCCGCATCGACTACCCCAACGGCAAGTCCGGCGTCTACCAGACTAACGCTGATGGCAAGATTTCCATGAAGGTCGACGACGGCGCTTTCGTCGAAGGCGAGCCCATGGATGTCATAGATGGCATGTACGTGATGCAGCTCGGCACCTACTCGGTGACCGAGGTCGAGGCACCTGAGGGCTGTGTGATCCCCGACGACGCTACCCAGACCATTGAGGTTACCGCCACAAGCCAGCTCGCCACTACGAGCACAAAGGCAACCTTCTCCAACGCTTTCGAAGGAACCTTGGGTTATGTGCAGACCCCTGCTTTGGGTTCTGTCATGGTAGCCAAGGGTGATGCGCTGCTCTTCGATGAAGAAGACACCGAAGGCGACGGCACCTACTACAACTATGCGCAGGGCGACGCCACGCTTGCAGGCGCGGAGTTCACCATCTACAACGCGAGCGCCGAGCGCGTGGACGTCGACCTGAATGATAACGGCGTCATCGACGAGGGCGAGGTCTTCGCATCGGGAGACGCCATCGTCACCATCTCAACCGAGTACGACGCCGACCTCGACGCCTTCGTGGCCAAGACGTCCGACGACCTGCTCCCGTACGGCACCTACCTGGTGCGCGAGACCAAGGCGCCCGAGGGCTACACCGAAGACGGAGCTACTCAAAAAGAGTTCCAGGTACGCGAGGACGGCAAGGTCTACGAGTTCCTGCTTGCTGATGGCGAGCTCAACGAGGTCGCCGCGGGCGGCGTGCAGGTCGTGAAGTCTGACCTTGAGCTTGGGGTATCTGAGGCATTGGGCGGCAACTCCCATGACGAGCTTGATACTGGATCTACGCTCTCTGGCATCGAGTTCACCATCACGAACGCCAGCGAGCACGGTGTCATGGTGGGCGGCCAGTGGTTTCATGTAGGCGATGCCATCATGACTATCACTACCCACTGGAACGCGGATAAGCAGGCATACACCGCAGAAACCTCTTTCGACGCCCTGCCGTACGGCACCTACACCATCCAGGAGACGGCGACCAACGACTCCTATCTTTTGACCGACGGCGAGCCCCGGACCTTCGAGGTTCGCGCTGACGGTGAGATCGTGAGCGTCTCCAAGGACGGCAATGCGCTCGAGTTCTTCAACCAGGTGGTGCGCAACGACATCGAGCTTGCCAAGATGGCTGACGATACCAACGCAGCCCAGCAGGTGGCCTTCAAGGTGACCAATGTCTCTACCGGCGAGGCGCACGTCGTCGTCACCGACCGCAACGGGGACTTCTCCAGCGCGAGCGGCTGGAACAGGCACTCCAGCAACACCAATGGCAACGACCATCTGCTGGAGGCCGGCTACATCACCGCTGACATGATGGATCCCAAGGCCGGCGTCTGGTTCTCCCTGGGCGAGGACGGCACCCAGGCCGAAGTCGACGACGATCTGGCCGCTTTCCCGTACGGCGAGTACACCTTGGAGGAGCTGCGAAGCGACGCCAACGAGGGCTACCAGCTCATCGAGCGCACCTTCTGGGTGGAGCGCGACTCGTCCGTGGCCAGGGCTGTCTGGATGAGCCTGGACGATCAGCCCGGAGCCGACATCGGCACCATGGCGACCGACAAGTCCGACGGCGACAAGTTCGTCTGGGGGCCCGAGGTCGTCATCGCAGACGAGGTCTTCTACGACGGATTAACCCCTGGCGAGACCTATACGCTCGAGGCAACGTTGATGGACGCCGAGACCGGGGAGGCCGTCAAGAAGGGCACAGGCCCGCTCGCCGAGGACGTCACGGGCACCGTTACCTTCACGGCGGAGAGGGAGACCGGCTCCCAGGTGGTAGAGCTCTCGCTTGATACGAGCGAGCTTGCTGGCAAACGCCTTGTTGTGTTCGAGAAGCTCTTAGACGCCAATGGCGAAGTGGTCGCCACGCATGAAGACATCAATGATGAAGGTCAGTCGGTCACGGTTATAGAGATCGGCACCACGCTCGTCGACGCGGCTGACGGCGACCATGTGGTCGAGAACGGAACCGTAAAGGTCGTCGACACCGTTGCCTATAAGGGTCTCACCGCAGGCGAGACCTACACCGCCCACGGCACCATCATGGACAAGGCGACCGGCATGCCGCTCGAGGACGCCGACGGCAATCCCGTGACCGCGACTGCCGAGTTCGTTGCCGAAGGTTCCGAGGGAACCGTCGAGGTAACGTTCGAGTTCGACGCGTCGGCGCTCGAGGAAGGCGCGGCGCTCGTTGCCTTCGAAGAGGTACTCGACGTGGACGGCAACGTCGTGGCGGTCCACCAGGACCTCGAGGATGAGGGCCAGACGGTGGTCGTGGACAACCCCGAGACCCCTGATGTGCCAACTGCTCCCTACGACAAGACGGGTGCCGACCTGCTTCCCGTCTGGGTTCTCGTTTGCGCACTAGTTGTGTCCGGCACCGCCACTGGAGCATATGCGATTCGAAACCGTATCCGTTGCGCAGCGGAAGACGAACAAGCCGAGATGAGCCAGACCGAAGAGGAATAGCGAGCGCTGACAGGCGGGCTTAGGAAGGGCGGGGTAGCGCAGTGCTGCCCCGCCTGTTTTTCAGGAGGAAAGAATGAAGACGAAGATCAAGGGCCGTATCGCGGCCATGGCGGCGATTACGGCGTTCATGGCGGCTGGGGTGCTGTTCGCGTGGCTCTACGGCATCCACGACAGGGCGGCGGATGTGAACCCCTCTCCTATCTCGGGAGCCATCGAGGCAGGCGAGGCCGACGACGGCTTTCCTGCGGTCGATTGGGAATACTGGCTCTCCGTCAACCCGGACATCGTCGCCTGGGTGACGGTTCCGGGCACGGGCGTCGACTACCCGGTCGTCCAGGCGAGCCCAGACGACCCGACCTTCTACTTGACCCACGACGTCTACCGCGGCTGGAACCCCTACGGATGCCCCTACCTCGACGCCGGCTGCGCGGATCTCGGGGTGGTCAGCCCGGTGGCGCTCATGTTCGCGCACCACATGAACGACGGCAGCATGTTCTCGGCGTTCGCGAGCTACTCCGATATCTCATTCGCGCAAGCCCACAGCGAGATCCTTCTGCAGACGCCGGAGGAGAAGATGCGCCTGAGCGTCATAGCGGCGGACGTGGTCGACTCGAACCGAGAGGGCAAGCGGCTGGAGTTCGCAGACGACGATGAGTTCGACTCATGGCTCGAGGAGCTGCTTGTAAATGCGGACGTCGTGCTCGAGGCCGATGCAGAGACAGATAGCGTCAAGGCCTTCTGCACCTGCAGCTACGGCCAATGGAACGGCCACGAGCGAACAATCGTCTATGCGACAGAGATCTTTACGGGCGAGGCATCGTGACCTCGAAAGTCGAGTCACGCTGCTTTGCTCCAGGATCGCTCCTCTAGGAGAGGTTTTGCCTGAGCTAATACCTTGAATGAGAAGCAACAAAATCTAGAAGGAGGCCGTCAATGGACAGCACAACATATGGTTACGCTCGCGTTTCGGCAAAAGACCAGAACCTCGACAGGCAGATCATCGCCCTTGGGGATTTCCCGGTCAGGAAGGATAAGATATACGCCGACAAGGCTAGCGGCAAGGATTTTGACCGCCCGGCATACAAACGGCTCGTATCGAAGATTAATCCTGGGGACGTGATTGTCGTGAAGAGCATCGACAGGCTCGGGCGGAACTACAACGAGATTCTCGAGGAATGGCGATTCATCACCAAGGAGAAGCGGTGCGCGATTGTGGTAATCGATATGCCTCTTCTTGACACGCGGGAGAGATCAGGTGGGTTGACCGGGGTTTTTCTAGCCGACCTCGTTCTGCAGATACTCAGCTACGTTGCACAGGTTGAGCGCGATAACACCAAGCAGCGGCAAGCCGAGGGCATAGCGGCGGCAAAAGCTCGGGGGGTTCGCTTTGGTAGGCCTCCTAAGAGGCGACCGAAGAACTACATGGAAGTCAAGAAGGCCTTCCTTTCGGGGATTTTGACGCGAAAAGAGGCGGCAGCAAGGTTGCGAGTCGGGACGACGACGCTTTCGAAATGGATCAAAGAGGACGAAAATCAACACGCTTGCCGATAGATCAACTCACCGCTTTTCGGTTGCCCCCCTGACAGGGCATCCGACTTTTTTCAATAAGCCAAGCTCGCTTGGGCAAGCTATATTATTCTCTCTTTAGAATTATAACCCCAGGTCAAGCAGCACTAGTTGGAGTACAGGCATAGTGGTTCCTGGAGCTTTATCGTCCTGCTTCCGAATGGGCGATTCGGGAATAACTGCAGGTGAGATTCGCTTCCGGGAGGTTTTCGGCGAACGTAAAAGTAGACGTTTCCGTCTACCCGAAATAAATCGGAAATAGTCATCACCCGAGATAGAAACCCCAGCTAAAGACTATAGGACTCAATCATACTACTCCCTTTCGCAAACGTCTACTTTTACGGAAGGGGGGCAGCCGCAAGTGCATGATGCGTCGGTCTGTTGACTAGAAATGGCCTCACAAGACGGTCTCCTGGCCCCTGCGTATCCATTCGTTTCAAAGGCGGCGGCAGGTCGTAGTCTTGGTTGAGGCGAGTGTTAGGAAGTGATGGCAATGACTTTAGACCAAGTGATTAATCGACTTTCGCGCAGTGAGCTCGATAGACTCAAAAAATGCGCAGAGCATGGAATGTACGACGAGCTTCTTCAGCTGCTCAAAGCGTATGGCTACGACGAAAACGATAGCCCTGCCTCTATCGGGCAAAAAGTCAAACGAATGGTGAGATAACGACTGGATGTTCTGTATGTCCGACAGTTGTCTCTAAGGTAACTGATATGCGAGGAAGCAGAGAAAAGGCAGAGCGGATTTCTGACCAGACTGCAGGAAGGGCGCGCATGTGCCCCTCCGCTTTCCCTCGCTTTATACATTTAACGCTATCGGGGCCGTATCCGCTCCGAAACGATATCGAGCATATCCCTAAGGAGAAATGATGATGCATGCCCCTTATATCCGCTTCGCATCGGACGTCGATGCCGCAGCGGCAAAAAGAAAAGAGATCGCGGAACGCCTGCGCAGGGGAGAAGAGGTCCGTGTCACGAACTCGGGTCAGGTTGTTGAACCGACGGATCCCGAAGCTGTCGAGGGCAAGACCCTCAAAGCCCCCGAAGGCAAGCTAGCTTAGGGGCGACAAATGAGTGGATTCTACTGGTATCAAAGGAACCCGCAGCTCTTCGAGGCAGAGAAGCTTGCTATGCGTGAGAATTTTCCCAACTTCACGTTAGAGAAGCTTGATGACGGAAGGATTTGCTGGGTAGGCGATCTGAACCCCCGCGGGAATTCTGGCGGGGTTTGGACTCTTATGGTCGTGTACGACCATAACCACCCTCACAACAACACTTACGGAGGCTCCCTCAGGGTCTACTCGGTCAAGCCGGATTTGAACGATCTTTACAAGGCTGCGGGATCACTGCCTCACGTGCTGCGCGATGCGAACGGTGATTTGTACATGTGCACCGCTAGGCCCGAAGATGTCGACTCGGGAAACGTCGCAACCTCCGCTGCGAAAGCGCTCGGATGGGCTGCCAAGTGGATTTTCATTGTCGAAGAGTGGCTCGAAGGAGATCTTGGAGATGAAGTCTTCGAGCATACTTACTAGCTTCGGCGGCCGTTTGGCATCTAACAAGCGCAAAACAAAAGTCATCTTTTCCGCTCGTGCCTATGCGGCGCTGCTTTCGGAGGTTCTGGATGAGGTTCAGACCGAAACGGGCGGCGTGCTGCTCGGCTATTGGGACGATGGCGTTTGGCAGGTGGTCGAAAGCGTCGATCCTGGTCCGTCCTCTCGTTTCGAGGTCGCGTATTTCGAATACGACCAGGACTACGTCAACCACCTCATAAACAAGGTGTCGAGAATATACGAAAAGCAACTTGACCTCATAGGGCTGTGGCATCGTCATCCCGGCTCGTTCGACAGGTTTTCGGCAACGGATGATGAGACGAACTTGAAGTACGCATCTTTGAGCAAGTATGGTGCCGTTTCTGCATTGGTGAACATAGACCCCCATTTCAGGCTGACGGTCTATCAAGTTACGGCGCAGCCTCTGCGATACGAAAAGATTTCCTATGAGGTGCTCGATCGCGACTCCGACCAAATTCAAGCACCGTATGCAAACACCGCCAACAGGGCGCTCCAAATCGAAAAGGCTCTCAGCAGCTCTTCAGCTTCATGTGAAACCGACGGCCAGATCGACCAGATTCATGCGAGTTCCGTTCGCGATGCCCTAGGTGCCTTCTTGGCGAGGCGCTCTATGGCGGATATGGCCAATGTTGAAGTCGGGACGGTCGAAACATGGATGGACGAGGATTTCGTCTTGGTCCTTTCTGCTTTGGATGACGACGTGAGAGAACTCGAGAACAGGGGCATTGGAACAACGCTCCAGCCGAACGGTAGCGGACAGCTTTCTTTGGTGGCGGAAGACGGATACGGGGATTCGCTGAAACTCATAGAGGGCTTCCGTCCCCTGGACGACGGACGAATACTCTTCGCGGTCGAAGGACAAACCTATGTCTACAACCCTGGTTTGCTTTCTCTGGCATGCAAGGAGGCTTCGCTATGATTCTCTCCCAAGATGCCAGGCGACAAATTAACAAGGCTCTAGTACCCAGCGAGATACTCGAGAAGGGCTGCGCAGGAGAGCTGCGTGCGGTCTTTCACTCTTCGTCGGGCATCCTCAATATATTCCCTTGTGACATTCCCCTTGTCGGGGAGGCTTTTCTCAAGGGGTGCTGCGACTATCCGGAATGCAGACAAGGCAACGATGAGGCCTACGACTTTCGCATCGTCGTAGACGAGAGCGACGAAAGGTGCGTCCTATTCCGGGGCACGAGGTTTGAGGCGCATGCGTACGATTTAGTTCAGAGCGTGTTCTCGAGAAACAGCGGCTTGATAGAGTCAGATATGATGGCGAGCAAAGCCGTCGCCATCTTCGGCTGTGGATCGGTAGGCAGCCTGGTTGCCCTGACGCTCGCACGTGTCGGAGTAGGACACTTCCTGCTTGTCGACAACGACGTTCTCGAGTATCACAACATCTGCAGGCACCAGTGCGGCATCCATGAAGTTGGGGAATTCAAGGTCGACGCTCTAAGAGCTCGCATCCTGGACATCAACCCTACGGCTCAAGTGGAAGTCTACGCGACGTTAGCAGAATACGTCCCAAAAGAATCCTGGGATCGATGGGTTGGCGAAAAGCGAGCCCTGTGCGTCGGATGTGCCGACAATCGTGAGGCCGACGTGTACGTAAGCGACCTGTGCCTGTACTATTCAGCGCCGTTCCTCAGCATCGGCTTCTGGGAGAGGGCGTTCGCCGGGGAGATTTTCTACTGGCTCCCCGATTCCAAAATGGCATGCTACAAGTGCGCTCTAGGCGACGGGTCGTTCGGCAGCAGGAACTCTGCCAGCCGAAGACTCTACACGACCCAAGAGAACCTCGAAGACGTCCATTTCGAGCCGGGAATTGCCGCCGATATCGACTTCGTCACGAATATAGGGATAAAGGTCGCCATAGACATTCTCAACATCGGCAATGACGGCTTCACGCAGAGGCTGCTGCCCGAGCTCCAGCAGTATACGCTCGTCTGCAACTCGAACAACCCTGCCATAGGCGGGGAGATGGCAGAGATATTCAGCTATCCATTGCAAGTGACCACGTCCTTGAAGGTCAGCCCCCTGCCTGGCTGCGATTGCTGCGGGGAAGGTGGCGAACATGAGTGACTCGCGTGTAGGCCAGGAACTGCATATCCTCTGCGTCGATGCAGGCTGCGCGCTTGCCAACCTGAGGGCCAAGTGGGAGCCCATACTGGCAGACGCTCCCAGTGATTCGAAAATAAAAGAATTTGATGAAAGGTATATGAGACCGTTGAAGCTCGACGGCCTCAAGCTGCTCAAATCCTTGGTAGAACTCGAGGAAGCACTGAACGATTCCTGTATGCGCAAGGTGGTTTTATAGCATGGCGGGGTTCAGTTTCAAGAATACTCCAGAGCTGATCAGCTCGATCAATACGCTTGTCGCGCGATGCGAGGTGCAGTGCGGCGAAGCGCTTGCCTACTACGGCGGCATGCGTGCCGAGGTGGAGCAATCCGTGGAAGAAAGCCGGCGGAGCATCGCAGCCAATCTGGCTGAACGCCAGCACAAGCGGGATGCCGGACTGGAGCAGATGCTTGCCAAATGCAGGGAATACGCGCGGTATATCAAGGATCTCAACGACAGCGCCCGCAGCAGCTCGAAGGCGTATCAGAAGGCGTGCGCCGAAGCCGAATGCTTGGACATACAACAGCCGCAGTATTCGATAGAAACGCTCGACCGCTGTCAAGAGAAGCTCCACGAGCTGTCCGAGCAAGCAAAACGATCGTATGGCCAGATCGCGAACGCCGGAGGGATCAGCAGCCTGATCGGCGCTGTCAGCGGCGAGTCGAAAAGAAATCACACTACTCTGATCGACGCCTACAAAAGCAGCAAAGACGTTCTTCGACGTGCGGAAACCCTCGTTGCCGGCATCAAGAGGGCAGAGGCCGAATCAGACAAGGTTTCTGCGGACAGGCAAATCGAGGACGCGGTAGCGGAGGGTGTCGAGCTGCTGATCCAAATCGAGCGGAAAGAGGGGGCTGACATAGAGTCCAGCCAGGCTCTTCTACGCAGGCAGCTCAACGAGCTCATTCCCTCTGCCACGATCGCTGCTTTGGCCGAGCTTTCGGAGCTTGCAGCGCCCGCAGAGGGAAACATCCCCCTCGGTCTTTGCCAGCAACTGTATCTGGGCAGCTACTCTTACGCGATCCAGGGCTGGCCTTTCTCAGCGGCGTTATCTGGTATAGAGCAAGTCATCGAAAACCAGTTTGGCGCTTGGTACGGGTCGGGGTGCATCCACGTTCCTGCATTGCTGGATAGAGCGGAAGCGTCCAGCGTCATTCTGTGCGGAGACACCGAGGCAACCAGCCCGGCTCTCAACTGGTTGGTCGCCTCCGAACTCGAGGCCAATCAGGCTCCCGGCCAGACCTTCGTCTTCATCAATCCTAGCGGCGACAGGAGGGTCTTCGAACCGTTCCTCGCGGGAGTAAAGGAATGCCATGAGGTGTTCGGGGAGAGGGTGATAACAGACAGGGATTCCGCATCCGATGCTCTTGCGAGAGTGGTCAACGTTATCGATGACAGGAACCAAAGGCTGCTTATCGGATACAGGGATGTCTTTGAGTTCAACGAAGACAACAATACGGCGGAACTGCCCCTCATAACCATATGCATGTCCGCCAATCTCAAGGATGTCGACAGGCGTGACGCGGAAGCGATAAAGAGCATAGTTCGAAACGGGTCGTTCTGCGGTGTCAACATCCTGCTAGCGCTTGACGTAGAAGCTTCAAGCATAGACGAGGCCACTGAGTTTCTGGCGGACTGTAGCGATGCCGTAATCGGTTGGCCGAGCAAGAGCGAGCATGCAATCGACATCGGCAAAGGCGTCGAAATCAGATACGAGTTTGTCGACTACACGAGGCTGGCATCTGATCTCTCCCGTGTGAAGGAGCAGGTGAAGAACAGGCTCTCGCAAAGTGTGGATATCGAATCGGTCTTCCCTGCAACCTCCTGGCATGAGGGAAGCACGTTGCGGGGGTTGGCCATACCGATGGGCAAATCTCCCGATGGAAGCCTCGTTTCGCTGGAGTTCGGACCAGAAGTGAGCAATGGTATATCCCATTTCGGCCTGATGATAGGTGCCACGGGCTCGGGCAAATCATCCCTCCTGCATTCCCTCATCATCTCCTCCTTGCTGAAGTACGGCCCTGACGAGCTCCAGCTCTACCTGCTCGACTTCAAAAGCGGAGTCGAGTTCGAGCTTTACTCGAAATACAAAATCCCCCAGCTAAAGCTCCTGGCCCTCGACGCCATGCAGGCATTCGGCCTAAGCGTGCTGAGGGAACTCATGCAGCAAATGGACGAGAGGAACCGACTGTTCAAGGGCGCTGGGGTCGGCAACATCGAGGAATACCGCACGACCACGGGTTATGCCATGCCTCGGATACTCGTGCTGATGGATGAGTTTCAGACCCTCTTCAACGAGGATCACGACAGGCGTGCCGCAAGGGAGTCATCGGTTCTCCTGGCGGACTTCATATCCCTAGCGAGGAACTGCGGAATACACTTTCTCCTGTCGACGCAGACCCTCGGCAGAATCCGCACGGGCAATTTCAGCGTAAACCAATCAACGCTGGACGAAATGCATGTAAGGATAGGCCTGCAGTGCTCGGCGGACGAAACGGAGAAGCTGTTCGGAGGCATCTTCGGCAAGCAGGCATACGACCTAATGGGCTCCCAGAAGGGCAGCGGCGTACTGACCGAAAACGACCTCAAGCTGCCGCCATGCGCATTCCGAGCGGTCTTTTGCGACAAGGAGAAGCGAGCCGAGCTCCTGCAAATGATCGAGGACCGCTATTCGGCAATCAATCCAATCGAGGGCACGCGGGTCTTCAGGAGCGACACCGTCCCCGACATCAGGGACGGGATGGGTCGTCGTGCTGGTTCGTCCGCGGATGCGGCAAAGGGCATCCCAATCTTTCTGGGGGAGCCGATAAGGATCGGCTCCCCGGTTGTCCTCGACGTCAACAGGCGTATGCGTTCGACTCTGCTTATTGCAGGCGGAGACGCGGGAATGCTTGACTCGCTTGTAGCCAATTACATGTTCTCCGCCTTTTTCGCGAAGGACCGTCAAGGCTTCGAGGGTGAAGTCTTGTATCGCGCGCATCCGACCGTGTACCTATGCGAAGGTCGTGCCATTTCAGGGGATTCGGGCAGCGAGCTTCTGTCCAGGGTCTGCGCCGGCCGGCACGAGGATGTCAGAGTTGCGAAGAGCAACATGGACGTCCTTCGTTTCCTCGATGAGCTGTACAGAATAATGATCGAGAGGCAAAGCGGCGAGGATGGCTCGTATCAAACGATTCATTTCGTAATAAGCGAGTACCAATGGATGGACGCATTCCTCGCGATCTATGAGAGGCGCGACAGCCAATATGACGAGGAGCTTGGCGGGAAGCGGGTCGAAGATGATCCCGATGCAATGCTCGATGAACTATTGAGCAGCCTATCACGTCCGGCTTCCGGAGGGGACGTAAGAAGAATCGAAAAGCTCGAGCGCCTCATCCAACGCGGCTACGCGTATGGGATCAACGTCGTTGTGGGAACGACGGATTTCGCATCCCTGCGAGAGAGGCTGTACGACCTCGTGCCGAGCATGCAGTGCCGAATCGTTTTCTCTCTGAGCGAGGATGACGCCGAGCGGATAGTGCGCGGCGCGCTGGGCCAGATGGAAACGCTCAGGTCGAACATGGCAATCATCACCGACGGGCGCAGCGAACCCGAGATATTCAAGCCTTATCGGATCTCGACAATCTAGGAAAGAAGGAGAGGGTGCAAGATGGCAAATTACGCATCAGTCGAAGCGATGACGAGGATGATTACGAGCATCACCAAAACCATCCAGGCTGAACAGGCAGTAGTCGAATCGCTCAGAAAAGACTACCAGGCAGTCGGGCAGGAATGGAACGACCCCCAATACGAGAAGCTGGGCCCGGTGATTGACGATGCCGTGAGGGAGCTGAGCGGGAACCAGGCAAAACTCAGCGAATGCATAACCAGGCTGCAGCTTCTCAGGACGAAGCTTGAAGAGTACCTGAGCACGACGCTGTGATAAGCGGCCATGGTGGAATCAGAAAACAGAGCGGCAGAGCTGCTCGAACTGGGCAAAGCCATGTCTGACTACGGGCAGATCCTGGATCAGACCGTCTCCAGCGCACATCGAATAATCGAAGAAGTCGATGCGAGCGTCGCGAGGGCTATGCAAGATGCCGCAGATGGCGCAGGAGGCTGGGGTCTCGATCGGGAATCCGAGGACTACCAGGCAAAACGAAGAGCTATGGCGGAGTTGTTGAGGCAGTTAGAAGCGGCGGCGGGAAGGTATCGGGAGGCGAGAGACAACCTTCTGTCGGTTACGTCAAACGATGCCGGTTCGGAAGACTGTTTCGCTGCGCGTGCATCGCTTGAGAGGCTGGCTGGAGCGTTGGAGGCGTATTACGGAGTGCAACTCCTTGAAGACTGAAGACGCCGCTACGGAGGAGGCATCCTCTTAAACGGTTGAGACGAGAAGACGATTGTATAGAAAGATTCAGAAAAGATGTCAATCAGGATCGGCGAAGACGGAAGCATCATTTCCTCGGAGGGGGAAATACGACAGGGGCAGAACCCACTAATTGGCGAAGACGGGAGCATCAGGCTCAACGAACAGTCTGCTTCTGGCGGGCGCTCATCTTACGGCGGGGCACGTACGCCCCCATCCTCGCCGTTGACGAATTCCACCAATGGCCAACGGGCGGGCGCATCTTCGGAGGCGAGCGAAAATGCCCCGTTGTCGGACCATGCCGCGTCGCGTGGAAGTTCCCGGCCGGTGAGTACGATCGAATATGAGCTTCAAGTTAAGCAGGCCGAATTGAGAAGATGTATTCGCCCCGTTCCTATTGTTGTTTGCGTGATCTTCATCCTGCTGTCAATACTGATGTCTTCCTTCGTGCCGGCAATCGTCTCAGCATGCGCGGCGGTATTCATCGTCATGGATTTCGTAAGAAGGAGCCAGGTTGCCGACGAGGTGCAGCAACTTGAAAGCGAGCTGGGAAGAGCTCGGAGCGGAGGTGCGCAATGAGCGAGTTCGACGCTATGTCCATCAAACAACTCATGGACGCTGCAGAAGAGTGTTTAGAGGAGAACTCTGACGCCTACAACCCGGTCAAAGCCGCCGACTTGTTTGAGAGGGCTGCTGGCCTCGGCAGCATGACCTCACTAGAGAAGCTTGGCGACTGCTATTTCTACGGCAGGGGAAGAGACGAGGACGACAAAACCGCTCTCGAGGCTTATGCGAAAGCATTTGAGGCTACTGGCAGCAGCTACAGCGCATACCAGCTCGGGCGCATGTATGGGTTCGGATGGGGCGTTGAGTCCAACTCCGACAAGGCAAGAGGCTTTTTAGAGAAGTCTTGGGCCGATGGTCATGCAGCTGCAGCTGGAGTCCTCGGCGATATCTGCCTGGATCGCGCGAAGTCTACGCACGACGGAAAAGATGTCGAGGAGGGGCTGAAGTGGTTCCAGAGGGGTTCGAGCCGAGGCGATTCGTACAGCACCTATCGAATGGCGCTCGTGTTCGCAATCGGTGATTATGGAATGCTCGAAGACAAGAAGAGGGCATACGACCTTCTCATGAAAGTATCCGATTACCCTCGAGCGCTCGGTTACCTCGTAGCCAACAACGGCTTGAACATTTGCAGCAATGACCAGTACTCCGAGCTGATCAATCGCGCTTCCGCTCTGGCGGAATCCACTCGTGACGGCGTGCTGTTCAGAAACCTTGGTCGCGCCTACGAAGGGGAAACCCGTCTGCCTGCCGACCCTGAGAAGTCCGAAGAGTACTTCATGAAGGCGCTTGATGCGGGTGATGGCTTTGCTGGCTATCTTCTTGGAAACAACTACTCATACGGATGGAGCGGATATCAACCTGATGCTGACAAGGCGGAGGAGATGCTGCTAAGGGGAGCGAATCTCGGTTCCGAGCAGGCAATGTCTTCCCTTGGCGATCTATACAAAAAAAGGGCTGAAGGCGTGTGGCCCCGAGATCCCGAGAAGATGAGGCTTTCCTTCGAATGGTACGAGAAAGCGTACAAAACTGGTGGTGGCACGTGGGACGCCCTGCATGCCGGCCAAGCAGCTCTTGAAGTCGGTGACCCCTCTCTGGACGAGCGTGCCGCCGTATGTCTCAAGGCCGCCATGGAGGATGACATTTACTGGGCGTATGTCCCGCTGGCGAAGCTATCGATTAAAGAGGGAGCTCCGTCGTATTGCCCAGAACTTGCAAAACAGGCCTTGGAAAAGGCGCGCGCTGAGGAAATCGTCGAATACAAGACCGGGGAAGTGGACTACCTGACCGGTCTTATGTTCGAACGAGGATTGGGCCTGCCAGCTTCGGCGAATCAGGCCGTCGAGTTTTATATCAAGGCTTCAGACAAAGGATGCGAAGAGGCGAAGGAAGCCCTCAAGGGCTTTAAGAAGAGCTTCTTTGGGTGGAAAAAGATCTAGTCAGAGAAAGGAGTCGGCATGGGGATGAGCTCTTATGAAATGCTGGTCGACGAAATCATAGCGACAATGCAAGCGAAAGGGCCTTATGCGGGGGTTGAAAGGCTCGAAACGTTGAGGGCGGAAGGTAATTCCAACGCAACAACCTGTCTTGGCGAACTGTATCTTGAAGGAGCCGGCGTTATAGCCGATGCCGAAATGGGGATTGCTCTTTTGCAAGAAGCTGCGAGCGAGGGAAACCCCAATGCATGCGAGACACTTGGAAGGCTCTACCTGTACGGACATTTTGGCGTAGCGGAAAATGCCTCACAGGGTCACGAGTATATCGAGAAAGCTGCGAACGAGGGTCTTCCGGGAGCTATGGGCATTTGTGCCTGTGACTACTTCTACGGGAGAGGCGTTGCGTTAAGCCATGAGACAGGTTTCGAGTGGGCATTGCGCGGGGCCAAGCTTGGTGACGCCACCTCGAACGCTCTTTGCGGCGACGCTTACCAAACCGGTGTTGGCACAGCAAGAAACATTCCTTTGGCAATCCAGCACTACCGGGAAACGCTGAAGAGCGATCCTGAGAACACGGACGTAATGTGCGATCTCGCAATATGCCTCTCGGACATATCCAACGAATATGGGACTTTCCCTTCACAGAGCGACTACCAAGAAGCTTTTGACCTGCTAAGCAGGGCGGTGGAAGCAGGTGATGTAAGAGCTCATAGTCTTCTCGGAATCATGTACGCGGATGGCGTCGGGGTTGATCGGGATTATGACCTTGCTCACCACTACATCGAGCTCGCCGCAAACAATGGATACGAGCCGGCCCAGGAAATGCTATCTCACTTCAGGCGAAATATGAGAGGCAAGTGGACGGTCTAAATTGGTTATTTCCGCATGAGGCGGAGAAAAAACATTCGAGAAAGGAAATGGACAGATGATTAAGCTCAAAGACGTGGAAGAGATGGGCAGTGTCACTTTCGGAGACGCGGGCGAAGTCACCCTCGAGACCATTAAGGGTGCCGTAACCGACCTTGCTCAGCAAAACGGTATACCAGTGGCTTTCTATACCGACGATGCGAAAGAAGGTGGGCTTTTCGGCGACACCTACACAGCATTGGTTGCATATCATCCGGAGCATCGCAACGACTATTTCAACATGGCAATGATCCTCACCAAGCAAGGAAACTTCGGAACCGTTTCCGTGTACGCAGCTGGTAAGTCGAAGCAGATGAACAAGTTCGCACGATCCGAGGCTGCGAAGGAAATGCGCCGAGGCCAGTCCATGTCTTTCAAGGTAGGCAATATGATCTCCAGCGGCATCATGAACATGGGAAAGAGCAAGCAGAAGCTTCAGGAAGAGCAGACGTATTACGAGATCATCCTGAACATCATCGGCGCTGCCCTCAACGAGTAAGTGGCGGCTTGCTGGTAACGGCTGAAGATTGATTGTCTGAGACAAGAAGCGGCATATTCGAACGGGCGGAAAGAGCTTTCTCTGTTGTCGGGGACTTGTGGTGGGGTGTGGCAAATGAGGTACAAAGAATCTCGATACAACCATCGAGGGGCGTTGGATGACAAGGTGTTTCTCTACAACCTGGTGACGTCCTCCGTCGCCCTGCTCGGCACCGAGGAGTACGAGCAAATCTCGAAGGGAGAGTTCAGCTCCCCAGAGGTTATGGAGATGGCGGTAGAAAATGGCTTCGTTGTGCCATATGGCGAGGATGAGCTTGAAAAGGTTCTAGCCATTCAGCGCATGAACAACTTTTCGACGAGATTTGCGGGCTTCCAGATCTTGCCGACCACGGCCTGCAACGCAAGGTGCTTCTATTGCTATGAGCACTCATACAAACCTGAGCATATGAATCAGGTTACTGCGGATAGCATCCCTGCGTTCATCGAGGGTTACATGGATATGGTCGATGACATCCATATCACCTGGTTCGGAGGCGAACCCCTGCTTGAGCTCGACCGGATAGCCAGCCTTTCCGGTGAGCTGATGCGCCTCGCTGAAAAGCATGGTATCGGTTACACCTCCGACATGATAACCAACGGATCGCTCGCTGACCGTGCTATCGTCCGCAAGCTGGTCGAGCAGTGCGGGATAACACAGGTTCAGATCACCTTGGACGGTCATGGAGACGAGTACCTTCGTCGCAAAGCCTATCTGTCAGAAGACGTGACCTTCGATACGATCATTGAAACTATGGACTCTTTCGTGGAGTATGGCGCGCAGCTTTTGATTAGGCTCAACATTGACAAAGATAATTTTGAAGATTGCCTGCGGCTGATCCCCTTCTTGGGGGAAAGGTACAGCAATCTGGATTCCGTCATGCTATACGCGGCACCTCTGTATGGAACGTCCGATCGCTCAAGCTTCTTTGCGGAAGAGGAGTTAAACGACGCCTATCGGGAGGTGTTTCGTGCCATGATAGATGCAGGATTCATCCAAACGCTCGATGGACTTCCTCTCAACTTCAATAACGCCACCTGCTCGGCCCAGATGATCAACAACTTTGTAATCACCCCCACAGGAGATGTATTCAAATGCGAGCATCTTCTGGCAGATGAAAGTCAGAAGGTCGGAACGGTATTCGATGGGATTCTCTTCAACAAGGCAATGACTCAATGGGCTTCGCCCGACATTCCTGAAAAGTGCCGCGAATGCGGATTTCTTCCAAGCTGCCAAGCGGGATGCTTTGCCGCCGAGGCGCTTCAATTTGGATTGAAGCGGTGCCCCCACATTGCATACATCACCGATGCGATTATCGACGCTGCTGGATACCTATTGGCCAATCATGGAGAAAGGATTGAACGATGACTATTCTTCGCGGAACCGACGCAAAGGCAACAAGAGCTTCTAATTTCACGCGTGTTGCAGCTAGGCAGATGGCTCATTCTGCCAGCATGGGACCATGCGGTACCATCTGCCAGCCTTACAGCGCTCAGCCTGGTACGCCCTGTGGATGCAAGTGCATGATGTATTGCGCCGGCAAATAATTAACGGTGATGGAAGCTGCCCTTCGAGAGTGAAATCCTTTTGAAGGGCAGCTCTTTTTTGGTTGCCCTGCGCCGTTGCCGTGCGTCTAAAAGACCTTGCGGAAGAATAGATTAGTGCGGTGGCCATATATCTCGAACTCGAATTCCTTGCTTGAGACTGAGGGCTGGGTATCTCTATTACATGAACCGAAACACGGCTTTGATGAGCCAGCGGACGAACGCTCCGATTCCCCTGAACAGTGCTCTAATCATCGTCGAATCCTTCCATCCAGTTGTCTTCCTCGCTACCTAAGGGCTCTTCTTGCGCGGCTTCTGCCGACAGCACCTCTTCGAGGGTCGAGGGCGCGATGCCTATCGCGCGGGCCATGAGAGCCGTGCTCGCAGAAAGCGCCTCGTCGGAATTGGCCAGATAATCGTTGGCGCGCCTTATCCTCCACGAAACGGAGCCCCCGCCCCCGACGAAGAGGGCGGCGACGCGGTCCACCTTGGCGATGTCCACGAGTTCGCCGTAAAGCCTTGCGAGCACGGCGCTTCCGTCCATCGACACGCTTTCGATGCACGAGGCTTCCTTGGGGCTTGCGAGCTGGAACCTCCAGCCCTTTTCGCGCCTTGCCTCGGGCACCTCGTTTCCATCTGTCCTGTACGCCTCGTTTGCGGCGTAGCAGTGGGCGGAAAGCCAGATGCCGTCCGTCTCGGCGTTTCCGTAGCGGAGCTCGAAGTCCGCGAGCATGCTCTTGCCGGAGAAGGGCTGCGATTCGGTGAAGCGGTCGGTGTCGAACACCTCGACGCGGCTCTCGTAGGCGATCTCGACCTTCATCGGTCATCCCTCCTATCACGCTGACGGATCCTCTGAGGCGGCGCTTCCTGGTTTCGCCGTTTCTCTTCGCCTTGCTTGGCGGGCGGCTCGTCGGCGCGTTCCCGCCTTGGTCGCCTTGTCTGGACGTTCTCTGGCAGGAGGTTGTTCTTCGCCATGTACGTGCGCGCCTCGCGCAGTGCCTCGATGCGTGCGTCGTCGCTGCCGTGCCCTTGGAGCCGCTCGATCCTCCTGTCGAGGTCGGCTATGCTGCGGGCGTTCTCGGACATGCACGTCTCCATGACGTCGGAAAGCCGCTCGAGCGCCTCCAGGTCGTTCAGCCTGATGGCGTCTTTGGCATGCGCCAGGATCTCGCGCGATGCCGACGGGGTGGGGTGCCACGCTGCGATCCTGCCGAAGCGGTTGCGCAGCGCTTCCTGGCCGAAGGAGAGTCCGAGCTTCTCGCCGCCGATCCGCCAGGTCGGATGGTCTGAAAGCGAGTAGATCCAGTCGCGCCGCCAGGACCTCTCCGAGTTCTGGGCGACATCGACTTCAAGCGCATCGAGGATGGCGAGGAACTCGTCCTCGTTTCGGGCGAGGGCCTTTGCCACGCTCACGCGGTTGCGGATGTCGGCGACCCACGAGTAGCCGCCTTCCTGCTCGATCTCCCTTTCCGAGCGGCGGACGTAGACGCGCTGCATGGTCGTCGGAGTTGCTTTGCGCGCCGGCCCCTCGTCGGACTCCTTCACAATCTCGTCGCGCATGAAGCGCAGACCCCGCTCTTCCGCAAGGTCCTGCAGGCTGCGGTTCAGGTAGAGCGGGTCGTCCGTGTGGAGCCTTCGTTCCGTGACGAGGTTGGTGTTGTTGACGACGACGTGCGCGTGGGGGATTCGGCCTTCGTTGTCGTCGTGCAAGACGATCGCGATTTCGAAGTCGGGAAAGTGCTTGAGCGACCAGGCGCGGGCAAGCTCGGAGACCTCGTCGGAGTTTAGATGGTCTTCCGGGTCGGGCGAGATGACGAAGTGCATGAAAGTGCGGGCACGAAGCCCTCGATAGGGCGTGTCGTTTCCATAGGCGTGTCTCGTCTCGTCCATGGCTGCCGCCCAGTCGAAACCCTCAGGCGCTTGGTCTCTGTCTTCGAAGACGCGTTCCTGTTGCCAGGCGAAGTTCATGAAATGGATGCCCAGCGCCCGGCCGCCTTTCTCCAGGTACCTTTTTATCCCGGCGCAGCCAGTGTGACCGGGTATGGGTTTCAGCAGCGGCATTCTAATCGCCGCCCACTATGGCGCGCTCTTCGAGTGACGCGATTCCGCTCGCTATCTCCGAGCGTCCTTCGTTCACTTGGGCGAGCAGCAGCTCGCATTCGTCGAGCCTCGCGGATATCCAGTCCGCGTCCATCCGCCCGTGGTCGAGCGCGAACTTGATGGAGTTGAGGGCGTGCATGCCCTGGTTGTAGTGGTGGCCCCACTTGACGAGCTCGCGCGAGATCTTGCGCATGGAGCGGCCGTCCAGGAGCACGCCGCCGCGCTCGGAGTTGCGCGCGTCGTCGGCTATCATGCGCACGATGTAGCGCAGGTACTCCGAGCGCGAGATCTCCTCCTCGTCGCACCGCTCGCACACCGCGCGGAAGTCGGCATCGCTCACGCGGGCGGTGAGCACGTTGCCGTATTTGTGCGTCCTTGCCATCTTCGAATCCTTCGCATCCTTGTCGCCGGTTCAAGTGGAAGCTTTCGGCGGCGTTCTTCTCCCAGGGGCGCGGGGTATCCCCCGCATGGCGTGCGGCGTATGGCCGCGCGCTGTCTGGCGGTTGTGCCCCTCCCCTTGCTCCTCTGGCGGTGGGGCGGGGCACTGGAGGCGCTGCCGAAGCGCCCCGATGCCGCCATTCCATCTCGTGTATACGAGATGGGTTACTTGCTGAAAACGGCTCAGGCGCCCCTGCCGGGCGCCTGTCCGACGTCTATCTGCTTCGGATGAGCCTCGAGGCTGTCTCCGCGATCTCATGGAGCGCCTGCCTGTCGAGCTCGCTCGGCGGGTTCTTCGCCTTCGACTCGTAGCGCCCGAGCGCGCGCAGGGCGCTTGAGAGAGCGGCTGCGGGCTTCGGGGAGGCGTCCTTCGGGGCGCCGTCGGCCTCGGGCTCGGCGGTCGCCTTCCTGAGGAACTCGGTCGTCTCCTTCTTGCCCAGCGCCTGCGCCTCCCAGGCTGCGTGGAGCCTCTCCTGCTCGGCGGGCTCCAGGGAGGCGAGGATGCCCACGGCGTCCGCCGAGAGGGCGTCTGCGAGCGCGGCGTCGCGCCATCCCGGCGCGAGCTTCTTCTCGATCTTGCGCGCGAGCGACTCCTGGCGCTGGATAGTCTTGCCGGACACCTTGCGCCCCGTCTGCTCGGATATGATCGCCGCCTTGATGTCCTCGGTGCGCACGCCCGAGAGCTCGGGGTTCTCGGCGCGGAGCCGCTCGACCTCGACGCCCAGCGCGCGGCTCGCGGCGGCGCGCTCCGCGACGGTGAGGTTCCGCACGAAGTAGTTCGCGGCATGGAGCAGCATGACCGACTGCTCGTCGGTGATCCCGCGGATGATGCGGCAGGGGATCTGCGCGTAGCGCTCGTCCTCTTCGGCGAGCAGGGCGTACGCCGCCTTACGGCGGTGCCCGCTCACCATCTGCCAGCTCCCGTCGTCGAGCTTGCGCACGAGCGGCAGGTCGGTGAGCCCCTCGTCCCTGATGCTCTTCGCGAGCTGGGCGATCCCGGCCTCGTCCATCGAGTAGGCGGTGTTCCCGGGATGGTCGGCTATCGCGCCGACGGGGATCTTCTCGACGGGGTAGTCGCTTCTGGTCGCCGCGCTCCTGTCGAGCAGGCCGGAGATGGTGAACCCCGATGCGGTGGGCTTAGCCATGGAGCACCTCCTCCGCGAGGCTCTCGTAGTCTTTGGCGGGGCGGCTGTCGGGCTTGAACGTCGCCACGGGCTGCCACTGCCAGCTCCCCTCGCACACCTTCGAGCTCGCGTGGACGACGGTTTCGAACTGGTTGTCGGGGAAGTACGAGTCGAGAACGCTCGCGCCCGTCGCCTCGGCGTTGGTCATAAGGCCGGGCACGCACGTGCGCAGGATGCGCCACTCGGGCGTGGGCACGCGCAGCGCGTCCGAGATCGAGTTGATCGCGGCGACGGTGAGCGCCGTGCCGCGCATGACGGTCGAGTCGAGCTTCACGGGGACGATGACCATGCCGTCGCCCGCCGCCGCCAGGTACGCGTTGAACGCGAGGCGCTTCATGGTGGGGCTGCAGTCCACGACGCAGACGTCGTAGTCGCCCGAGCAGTCGTCGAGCGCGAAGCGCAGGCGCTGCTCGCGCAGCAGCAGCTCGTTCTGGTCGACGAGCTCGATGGTCGACGGCACGACGGAGAGCCCGTCGACCTCGGTCTCGAACGCGACGTCGCCGACGGGCGCGTTTCCGTAGAGCAGCTCGACTACGCTGCGGTGCTCGCCGCTCGCGCGGTCGTAGAGCCCGAAGTAGTCGGTCGCGGACGCCTGCGGGTCGAGGTCGATCAGGAGGACCCTCAGGCCCCGCCTGGCGAAGATGGCGGCGAGGTTCACCGCAGTGGTGGTCTTGCCGACACCTCCCTTGTAGTTCGATATCGCGATGGTGCGCATGCCGTGTGCCTCCTCTGCATCGGGGGAGGCCGCCGCGGGATGTGGAAGATGCGGCGGCTTCCCTGCTCTTGTATACACAGTATACCCCAAACCGTTCAAAAATGAACTGTTTGGGGATCGATTGAGGCTATGCGGGAGCTGCGACGCGCACGGTCTCCTCCCTCACGCGGTTGTTGGGGTTCCACGACCAGTCTCCGTCGTGGTCGAACCGCGCCACGAGCGGGGTTCCGTCGTCTGCGAAGCCCGCTACCGGGAAGAGCTCGTAGCCCGACTCGTACGAGGGCATCCAAACCGCGTCGCCGATCTTCAGCTCAGAGGCGGGCACCTCCCTCGCGTCGAGGAAGTCGCCCAGGCGCTCGCCTTCGGGCATGGAGGCGTCGA
This sequence comes from Enteroscipio rubneri, assembly GCF_963929405.1. Lineage (NCBI taxonomy): Bacteria > Bacillati > Actinomycetota > Coriobacteriia > Eggerthellales > Eggerthellaceae > Enteroscipio > Enteroscipio rubneri. The sequence goes on from NZ_CAWVIN010000002.1 coordinate 37,227, forward strand.
GGGAGCGCAGCATCTCGTCGAAGTCGTACGCAGCCTGCTCCGAGAAGCTCTCGTAGGGGTAGACCCGCTCCACGATGCGCCAGCCCTCGATGACGTAGATGCCGTTGTCGCCGGGGTTCATGTTCTCGTCGGTCGAGTACGCGCCGATGCCCAGGGAGAGGGCGCCTCCGAGGAAGTTTCCCATCACCTGGCAGATGCGCGCCCATCCGTAGCAGTCGGAGCTCGGAGGGCGGTACCCCTTGAGCTCGCAGTACTTGAGGAGCGGCTCGATCGTGTCGCGCCCGCCGTTCCAGTGCAGGTAGAGGCCGATCTCTCGCTTCGGGGTGGTGATGACGGCTCGGTTTCCCATGTTCGTCGTCCTTTCGGTCGGGGTTGTTCCGAAGTACGCCGCCCCGAGCTGGCGCCCGGGGCGGCTATGTCGTTTCCGGCTCGGCCGGGAGGCCTTAGTCGGTCGAGCTGGCGAGTGCGTCGTACCCGAGGCAGTCCTTGTGGTGCCTCAGGAGCGCGCGGTCGTCGGATACCGTCAGCATCGCGATGTGGTCGAAGCGGACCTGCATGTCGGACGCCTCGTCGCCCTCCTGCGCCTCGAGCCATCTCGCGGCTGCGATCTCCCGGCGCTCGCGCGAGCCTTCGATGCTCGTGACGGGCATGCCCTTGTCGGTGCCCTTGCGGGCGTCGACGTCGCAGAAGACGATGGTCTCCCCGTCTTGCGCCACCAGGTCGATGCGGCTGCCTTCGGATTCCCAGCTCTTGTCGAGGATGTCGTAGCCTCGGCAGGTGAGGAACTTCGCTGCCGCCTCGATGGTCTTCTTCTTGAATTCGGACATGGTTGACCTCCTTTTCCGCGGCGGTTCGCCCCTTTGGCCTTCCGCCTTGTGGCGCGCATGTCGCACGGGTTCCGCCGGCGGCGCAGGGGAGGAAAGCGAAGGGGGTCTTGGAAGAGGGGTCTCCTCCCGGTGTTTTCCGAAAAGTTTTCCCGCCGTGCCGGGATGCCTCGCCGGGGAAAGTTTTCGGAAAACATCGCGGGCCCTTGCGACGTCGGCGGGTTCCGTGCGGCAATACGCGGTAAAGGCGCAGGCAGAAGGGGCATTGCCTGCAGGGGAGGGGTCGTCCCCGAATCGAAGGAGGCAGTCGTGGCTGCATGGAAGCTCGCGCGGCGTGGGGGATCTCAAGAAGTCTGCGATCCGCTGCGACGTACCCGTTGGCGCGAACAGGAGGGGGTTCGTCTCTTAGCCGGCAGCTAAGGAGGAAACCGGGCATGCAGTGGTAGAATACGTTGTATTGCATTTAGCAAGCGAGAATCGAGGAGCGCCAGATGGACTACGCCGAGATGCTGAGAGACGGGGCCTCCCAGACTGAGATGAGGGAGTATCTCGTTGACGGGGACACGGTGGCCGTGACGATCCGCATACCGCGGAACCTGCGCGACTCCGCGAAGAAAGCGGCCGCTCTCCGAGGCACGAACTTCTCGGCCTTCATCCGGGAGTGCATGATCGACGAGCTGATAAGGGAAAGGCAGTAGCCGGTGGAACTCGCCGACAAGGACATACTCAGCGAAGGCTTCATCGAGCGGTTCGAGCGCCGGTATCCCACGCGCATCCTGGAGACGCTTCTCTGCGACCGCACCACCGGCCGCAACATCATCTGGGCCGACAACGAATACGAGGCTCTGGGCGACGGCTACCTGGGCGACGACGAGGTCACGGTAGCCAAGATCACGGGACTGAACTCGGGAGTCATCAAGCCGCGCGTCGCCAAGGAGCGGGAGCGACAGTCGCAGCGCACCAAGAGCCGTGCGGAGGTTTTCACTCCCTCGTGGCTGTGCAACCAGATGAACAACGACATCGACGCCGAGTGGTTCGGCAGTCGCGACGTGTTTAACTCCGAAGAGGGGCGGAGCTGGATTCCCAATCTCGAATCGGTTGCATTTCCGAAGAAAAAGGGCAGGGGTTGGCAGGCATACGTGGGCAGCCCCAGGCTCGAGATAACCTGCGGCGAGGCGCCGTTCGTCTGCTCCCGCTACGACACCGTTACGGGACGAGCGCTCCCCGTGAAGGACCGGATTGGCATCCTCGACCGGAAGCTTCGCGTCGTCAGCGAGAAGACGAAAACGCGTGGCGAGTGGGTGAAGCACGCGCTCAGGGCATTGGGCGCGTCATACGGGTACGAGTATCAAGGCGACAACCTCCTCATCGCGCGCATCAACATACTCGAGACATTCAGCGAGCATCATCTTGATAGATGGAACCGCCATCCGACTGACGAGGAAGTCGATCGGGCAGCCTGGATCGTTTCCTGGAACTTCTGGCAGATGAACGGTCTCACTGACGCCGTTCCGACAAACAGAACGAATACCGTGGTGCAATCCACGCCGAGATTGTTCGACCCGCCCGGACCGGAACCCGTGCAGCTATCACTTTTCGATTCGCTCGAAAGCACATTCTGGGAAGACGATACTGCCGACGAAGAGACAGGCGAGCAAAACGAATCGGTTCCGCTTTGCGCGATATACGATTGGGAAAATGACGAGCCTTTTGAGTATGCATTGCTAAAAGGGGAAGGATGTCCGATGGGAAAGAAATTCTACGCAGTGGTTGGAAATCCACCCTATCAAATAAGTGATGGCGGTCACGAAGCCTCCGCAGCACCTATTTATCACAGGTTTGTTCAAGAGTCGAAAAAAATAGCAGATCCGACAGTCAACCAGTGTAGGGATGAGGGCGTGCTCATCTAGCCGCCGCGGCAGGGTGGTACAATCACGCTGCCAAACGTAGATTTGCGCGGGTGCCCATCTGGCCCTATGTTTGGCGACGTCCCGGCCGGATGGGCGCCTGCGCGGATGGGACAACGCCAAATGAAGAGCCCGAACCCCTTCTCGGGCGGGGTCGACGCGCTTTCCGACGCGGACTTCGCCCTTCTGGTGGATGCCGTCGAGACCAGGAGGTGCCGCGAGCTCGTCGGCGCCGGGACCTACGACGAGGCGGCGCGGAAGTGGAGGCCGAGGCCGAGGTGCCCGTCGTGCTCGTACGAGGGCTGCGCCTCCGACGGCTCCACGCCCGCGGGCCACCGCGCCTGGTCGTGCGGCCGGTGCGGCCGGAAGTTCAACTCGCTCACTGGGACCGTCTTCGAGAACGCGAAGAGGGCGCTCTGGAGGTGGGTGGTCTTCATACGCCTCATGTGCTTCAACGTGCAGCTCGACGCCTGCGCCGAGCTCTGCGGCATCTCCCACCAGACGGCCTGGGAGTGGCGCCACCGGGTCATGGCCACCGTGGACGGCTACCAGGACCGGATCGTGCTGGGGGGCAAGGTGTGGATCGACGAGATGTACGTCACTGACTCCGACCTCAAGGGTGACCCCGGGTGGAGGCCGAAGAAGGGCCTCAGCAAGAACAAGATCTGCATCGCCGTGGCGATCGACGCGCGCAAGAACGTTGTCGCCGTCAGGTGCGGGCACGGCAAGCCGTCCGCGAAGCGCATAAAGGAGGCCCTGCTCCCGCACATCGCCGAGGGCTCGGAGATCTTCCACGACATGGAGAAGTCCCACAGGTCGCTGGTCGAGGCGGTGCGGGGCATCGACCGGCCCTGCAAGGCCGACACCAGGGACCCGGAGTACCTTGAGCACATGGCCATGGTCAACAACCTCTGCTCGTGGGTGAGGCGCTACCTGCGCGGCTACGTGGGCATGGACCTCAAGTACCTCCAGTCGTACCTCAACTGGTACGCCTACCTCTTCAGGGTCAAGCGCGACGACGAGAAGTGGCCCAAAGTGGAAAGGGTGCTCCGCCATTTGTTCATGGCCGACGCGAGTTTCCGCAGCTCGAGGAAGCGAGATAATCCCTATACTGGTTGACTGTCAAAATAGCAGAAAATGTAGTAATGGTGACCCCTTCGAGGTGGTTTAGCGGCGGTAAGGGACTAGATGCTTATAGGCAGGAAATGATTTCCGATCACCATTTGAGAGACTTGGTTGACTTTCCTAAACTCTACGAACCATTTCCCAATGTCAAAATCAGGGGTGGAGTCTCTTATTTTGTGTGGAGTAGAGAATATAACGGTCCGTGTAGAGTTCAGACCATCGAAGATGGAAGAGAGGCATCCCCAGCTATAGAACGATTTCTTGATAGCTACGACGTTTTAATTAGACGTAACGAAGCCGTTCCCATACTTGATAAGGTGGCCAGCAAAAATGAGCCCACACTTGTTGATCGAATATCAGCGCGAAAGCCTTTCGGGCTTCCGACCAATTATCATGGACTTTCCACTCCTGAAGGTTTGAAGAATCCGATAAAGCTATACGAGTCCCAGAGAGAAGGCTGGATTGCTCGAGGCGATATCAGCGTTCATGTTGAATGGATAGATGAGTGGAAAGTTCTGCTCAATCGTGTTCAGGGAACAAGTGCTGCTATAGAAACTAAGTTTCTGTCAAATCCAATCATTGCTGCTCCAGGAAGCGCGTGTACTGAAACTTATCTAGTTGCCGGACGATTTGCGACTAAGGAGGAGGCAGAGTTCTATGTCTCGTATCTCAAAACGCGATTCGTTCGATTCCTGATTTCTCTTCGTAAAGTATCTCAAGATTCTACTAGAGGTGTGTACTCATTTGTACCCGATTTGGACTACAACCATTGCTGGACGGACCCCGAACTATATGCACGTTACAACATAACCTCCGAGGAAGTACATTACATTGAATCAATTGTGAAGGAGATGGAGTAACCATGGCCTTCACCGACATCACCGGAAAGGTTAAGACCTCCCGTCCCGCGCTTCCGCAGATCTACGCCTACACCACGCCCGAGATCAGCCGCCATGACGGCTGGACGAAGATCGGCTACACCGAGCAGGACGTTGAGGAGCGCGTCAGACAGCAGACGCACACCGCCAACGTCTACGCCGTCGTCCACTGGCACGGCAACGCCGTCTACGAGGACACGGGGGAGATGTTCCGCGATACCGACTTCCACGGTTACCTGAGAAAGCTCGATGTGGCCAACGAGCCGAGAACCGAATGGTTCCATATCGAGCCGAACCCCGCGAAGATGCGCTTCTACGAGTTCCGGGAGAACCACGGCGTGCTGGATGCGCCGTCGGCAATCGGTTACCAGCTGCGGGACGAGCAGAGAGATGCCGTCCGGCAGACCGCCGACTACGCGCGCTCCCATGACCGCGGCGAGTTCCTGTGGAACGCGAAGCCCCGCTTCGGCAAGACGCTCACGTGCTACGACCTGTGCCGCGAGCTTGGAGCAATGAAGGTCCTCATCGTGACCAACCGTCCCGCCATCGCCAACTCCTGGTACGACGACTACGTGAAGTTCGTGGGCGGGGAGTCGGGCCTCTGCTTCATCAGCAACGTGAGCGCGCTGCAGGGAAGACCTTTCTGCCTGTCGCGCGAGGAGTACCTAAGGAACCTGCGCAGCGGCGGCCCGAAGGGCTTCATCGAGTTCGTGAGCCTGCAGGACCTCAAGGGCTCCATCGAGTTCGGCGGCAAGTACGACAAGCTCAGACACGTGGCTGAGCTCGAATGGGACGTCCTTGTCATCGACGAGGCGCACGAGGGTGTCGACACGTTCAAGACCGACGTCGCCTTCGACCACATCAAGCGCAAGTTCACCCTCCACCTCTCCGGCACCCCGTTCAAGGCCATCGCCAACGAGAAGTTCCACGCCGACGCCATCTACAACTGGACGTACGCCGACGAGCAGCAGGCGAAGAGCGACTGGGCCGACTCCGAGCAGCCCAACCCCTACGCCGATCTGCCGCGCCTGAACATGTTCACGTACCAGATGAGCGACATCGTGGCGGCGGAGGTGCGCCGCGGCTGCGACATCGACGGCGAGACTGTGGAGTACGCATTCGACCTGAACGAGTTCTTCGCCACCAACGCGAACGGCTACTTCCTCCACAACGACGATGTGGACCGCTTCCTCGACGCGCTCACCACGCAGAAGAAGTTCCCGTTCTCCACGCCCGAGCTGCGCGACGAGCTCCGCCACACGTTCTGGATGCTCAACCGCGTGGACTCCGCCAAAGCGCTCGCGAGGAAACTGCGCAAGCATTCCGTGTTCAGGGACTACGAGGTTGTGCTGGCGGCGGGCGACGGCAAGCTCGACGACGAGGACGAGTCCGTGAAGGCGTTCGACAAGGTACGCGAGGCCATCGCGACGCACGACAGGACCATCACGCTCTCCGTGGGGCAGCTGACCACCGGCGTCACCGTGCCCGAGTGGACCGCCGTGCTCATGCTCTCGAACATGAAAAGCCCCTCGCTCTACATGCAGGCCGCCTTCCGCGCCCAGAACCCGTGCCTGTTCCGCACTGACGGAAGGTTCTTGCGCAAGGAGAACGCCTACGTGTTCGACTTCGATCCGGCTCGCACGCTCACCATCTTCGAGGAGTTCGCCAACGACCTCTACACCGACACGGCGTCCGGCGGCGGCACGCTCGACGACCGCAAGCGCCGCATCCGCACGCTGCTGAACTTCTTCCCCGTGATAGGCGAGGACGAGAACGGCGAGATGGTGGAGCTGGACGCCGAGCGCGTGCTGTCCATCCCGCGCAAGATCCGCTCGCGCGAGGTGGTGCGCCGCGGGTTCATGAGCGACTTCCTGTTCCAGAACATCAGCAACGTGTTCCGCGCGCCCGTCGAGGTGATCGAGATCCTCCAGAGCTTCGAGCCCTACAAGGCGCCCAACGACGATCTTGGCGTCAGGCGCGATACCGCCGACGAGCTGAGCCTCAACGAGGACGGAGACGTTGAGATTCCCTCTGAACAGGTGGTGGGGCTTGCCGACGGAATGTTCGGCGACAAGGTGTACGGCGACATCGCCGACGACCTTGACGAGGTCATCGACTCCATCGTGCTCGAGAAATCCGAAGATCCCGATGACGCCTTCATCTCCAGGCTCGCGGAAACTTTCGGTGCGAGCATAGCCGGGCCGCTCGTCGACGCTGCTAAGGAAAACTACGGAAGCGAGCTGAAGCCCGCCCAGCAGAAGAAGGTGGAGCGGCGCATCAAGGCGGACGTGGACATCAGGCTCAACCGCGAGGTGGGCAGCTTCAACATCACCAGGAACCGCATCGAGAAGGACCGAGCCGACGAGCTCGAGGAAGCCGAGACCCAGGAGCAGGCGGATGAGGTCAACCGCAAGCACGACGAGCTGCTCGAGGAGGCGCGCAAGGAGCTGGTGGAGAACCTGAAGGACTCGCGCGACGAGCTGGTGAAGAGCGCAGGCGAGACGGTAGTGCGCGAGGTGGAGACCGCCAAGAAGGAGGCCAAGAAGCAGACCATCGAGGGTAGCATCCGCGACCACCTGCGCGGGTTCTCCCGCACCATCCCGTCGTTCCTCATGGCTTACGGCGACGAGAGCACGACGCTGGCCACCTTCGACCAGATCATCCCCGCCGACGTCTTCCATGAGGTTACGAGCGTGACCGTCGAGCAGTTCCGGCTGCTGCGTGACGGGGGAGACGTCGTCGACCCCGATACCGGCGAGGCGGTGCGCTTCCCGGGGCAGCTCTTCGACCCGGTGGTCTTCGACGACTCGGTGCGCGAGTTCATCGACCTGCGCGGCAGGCTCGCTAACTACTTCGACGAGTCGCTCGAAGAGGACATCTTCGACTACGTGCCGCCGCAGAGGACCAACCAGATATTCACGCCGCGCAACGTGGTGGTGGAGATGGTGGACCTGTTCGAGAAGGAGAACCCGGGGTGCTTCGACGACCCGGGGCACACCTTCGCCGACCTGTACATGAAATCCGGCATGTACATCACCGAGATCATCAAGCGGCTGTACAGAAGCGAGCGGATGCGGGAGCTCTTCCCAGATGAGCGGGCGCGCCTGGATCACATTTTGGAGAACCAGGTGTTCGGCATCGCCCCGACCGAGATCATCTACCAGATAGCGACCCACTACATCCTCGGGTACGACAACGAGGTTGGCGCGGGATGCAAAACGAACTTCATCAAGGCTGACTCTGCTGCTTTGGCCAGGGAGGGTAAGCTTGCGGAGTTCGTGGAAACTGTGTTTGGCGCGAAGCTGGGGGAATAGCGATGGGAAGGCGGACTCTCAATGCCCATAAGCTGCAGCTGAATAAGCGGATGGAGCCAGACAACCTTGTTTCTCCGGCCGATGTCAGTGGCAAAACCCTTGTCGATATCGTGGAGCAATGGATCGAGTCAATCAAAGGCGATGGCGCCATAGAAGTCGGTGCCGATACGTACGTTTCCGTGAAAAACTGCTATCGCTTTAATGACAATATTCTTGTCGCAGACGTAATGTCAGGCAAAACGGGAGAGTCTGGCATCATCCACGACATCGAAGGTGTTTCGGATGATATCCCAATCGGGGAAAAGCAGGCTCCAATGTCTAGCTGCCGCGCGCTTCTTTTCAGCCCAAGCAACGGTCACATGGCGATGTGGTTTTCCGAATACAGCGCGAGAAGCAGCGGTGCGCGCAACTTGCTCACGTTGCTTAAGAAGAAGTGGCCGCAGCTGAATACGGGTGCCACGCTTAAGGAAAGTCGCGTTATTGCAACTGAAATGCTTCTCGACAACGGAAAGATTACGGAAGTCGAAGTCCGCCTGACTCGCCGTGCTGCTGACCTTGCGGATGGCGTCGAGAGTAGGGAGGGCGTTTTTTCTCATGTTTTCCGGCCTACTAGGAAAAACCCCCTTTCAGCTCGTCTGCTAGACGTATTCCGAAAGAATCCTTCGAAAGCCTTCGACTATGTCGAGCTTTCCGAATCTGATCACGAAGATCACGAAGTGTTCGTCTCAATTGATGTCGACGGGCATAAACGCAAGATTAGCGTGATGGATCCCGAGGATGGGGTGTATTACCGCGAAGAGCTCAACGGACCAGGCCAGGCTCCACTGACTGACGCCGAGTTGGTTGAGCATTGCAGCAAGGAAGCGGTCTCTTATTTTGAGAGGTCGGGTTTGTGCTGGGAACCTGAGTGGTCTGTACCGTCGGAGTGATCAAAATGGGGATGTCTTCGGTTGCAGGCATAGCGAAATCCTATTTCTCGACTCTGGTTAACCAGAGAACTGGCAAGGTGCATGCAGGCGCTTTGGTGGTGCAGCTTGGAGTGCCTTTCGCGATCGGAGCTGCATGTCTTTTCATTGATCCGCTGGTTTTCAGCCCAAGTAATGCCATCGTGGGCATCTCCATCGTTTCCGCTCTGCTATGCGCGATGGCAACGATGCTGTTCCAAACCAGGGTGTCGTTGAGGAATAGCAAGGAGGCTGGTGAGGACCGTTTTGTCACCGAAAAGGACTTAAAGCTGATAGACGAGCTCTTTTCCGCGGTTCTGTGGGCGATATTGTTTGGACTGGTGACCGTTCTCCTCATGGTGGCATTGGAATGGATGGGAGCCTGTCGTTTCGGCGACGGCTTCGGCAGGCTCTCGTCCGCGCTGCAGATTGCGCTTATCGGGCACTTCGTGTTCGTTATAGGGGTTATTCTTAAGCGCCTTAATCGCGTCTACGAACTAGTGGCGATGCATAACCGTTAGGGGCTCTACGAGCAAGGCGTGTCGTTTCCGCTTCTCTAGCTTCGGCTCAATCCCTCGATTGCTTCCGCTTCTTCGTCAAGCGGGGATCCGGGGGCCTCGTCGCCCAAATCGTGGAAGATGTCGGCAAGCAGCCCAACACGTTGGACGAGCTCCTCGTCCATGTCTCCTGCGCGCCTGATTCGCGATAGCTCTACGTAGATTTTTGACATCGCGTCTCTGAGCGCTTTGAACGTGCGGCTGCTCGGCTGGACGACGATGGTGGTGTCGGTGAGCTTGGACATGATGTAGTCCTGCTTGGTCATGTTCGCCGTCTTCGCCAGCAGGGTGACGATCTCGTTCTCCTCGGGCGACACGCGGAACGCGATGGTCATGTTCCTTTTTCTGTTCTTGTTTAGGCCGGGCATCAGAATGCGCCCCCTTTGGATTCGTCGAGTGCTGCCGCCATGTTCTCCTGGACGTTGGGGAACAGGTGCGCGTACCGGAAGGTGATGTCGGTCGCTTCGTGTCCCATGCGCTCTGCGATGGCGAGCGCCGAGAAGCCCATGTCGATGAGCAGGCTCACGTGCGAATGGCGCAGGTCGTGGATGCGGATGCGCTTGACGCCGGTCTCTGCGCATCCGCGCTTCATCTCGTGCGCCAGGTAGTGCTTGGTCATCGAGAATATGCGGTCGTCGCCCTCCAGGTCGGGGCGGCAGGCGAGGTACTCTTCGACCTCGTCTTTCAGGAAGCCGGGGATCTTGATGGTGCGCACGGACTTGGGCGTCTTGGGGTCGGTGATGAGGTCTTGCCCGTTAAGCCGCTGATACGACGAGGAAATGCGCATCTCGAGGCGTTCCAGGTTGAAGGAGCCCGGCGTGAGTGCGAGCAGCTCCCCTACGCGTACCCCCGTCCAGTAGAGGATCTCGAAGGCGAGGAACGATCGGGGCTTGTCCATCATCGCCTCGGAGAACCTGAGGTACTCGTCCTTGGTCCAGAAGCTCATCTCGCCCGCTTCCTTCGCGCCGATCTTCATCGTCTTGACCGCTGGGTTGGGGTGCAGCCCGTAGTAGCGCGCCGCATGGTTGAAGATGGCGGTCACCTGGTTGTTGATGGTCCTCAGGTAGGTGGGGGAGTAGGGCTCGCCGTTGGGGCGTTTCATGTCCATGAGCTTGTTCTGCCAGCGGACGATGTCGATGCTCCTCACGTCCTCCATCCTCATCCGCCCGAAGAACGGGAGTATCTTGGTCTTGATCATGTGGCTCTTGGTCTCCCACGTGGTCTCGCGCAGGCGCGGGCGCATGTCCTCCTCGTAGATCTTCATGAAGTCCGAGAAGTGCATGGCCATGGTCTGACCGCGCGTGGCCTTGTAGTCGCGCTCCCACTCCTCGGCTTCCTTCCTGCTTGCGAAGCCCCTCCTGAACTTGTGGACGTCGTTTCCCTCGGCGTCCTTGCAGCGGAACTGGACGGTGAACGTCCCGTTCGGCATTTCCTTAACGGACATCCTTCTCCTCCGATCTGTCGACGCCCCCGAAGAAGGCCTCCTCGAAGTAAACGTTGCTCACGCGCCCTGCTAGGGTCTTGCACCCCTTGCGCTGCATGTCGGCGTTGAGGTCCCGAATGACGCAGTACGCGGTCGTCCTCGACACGCCGAGGCGCTCGGCGACCTCCTTGGCGGTGAGCATCCTTTTCTCGCTGTCCATGGCATCCTCCTAAACAGTTCAATATCGAACGGTATAGCGGAATACTATACGTTCAAAAGCGAACGGTCAATACAAACCGTTCAAAACTGTGCTATTCTTTCGCCTGGTATGAATCGAAGACGATGCTCCAGGGGGCTCCATGACGACGGGCGAGCTTATACGCAAATACCGCAAGATGCGGGGAATGACCCAGGCGGGGCTCGCCGCCGCGTGCGGATTGTCCGACTCCGCCGTGAGGAACTACGAGCTGGGGAACAGGACGCCCAGCGAGGCTCACCTGGGGGCGATTGCGAAGGCTCTCGGGATCGCGAGAGAAGCGCTCATGGAGGTTCGCCTGGACTCTGCGCGCGAAGCGCTCGAATACCTCTTCAGAATCGACGAGGAGCTCGGATTGAGGCCCCTCAGGGGCGAGGGCGGTGAGATCCTCCTTGCCGTCGACGGCAGCGCCCCGAAGGCGCCCAAGCTCTCCGCGGCGCTCAAGTCGTGGGCGGCACAGCTCGACAAGCTTGAGGCCGGGGAGATCGGTCGGGAGGAGTACGACGAGTGGAGGGCTGGCGCCGTCTAGCGTTGCCCCTGCCAGTGCGGGAAATAGCGATCCCGTATGAGAAGCCGCCGGTTCGCCAGCGGCTTCTCTTCGTATTGTTCGCGTCCTCGGGCCGGACAAGGGAAGCCCCCGATTTGGAATCACCCGGGCGTTTTTTCGACTCATCGGGAGAGGGCTTGTAATCACCCCCTCGGCGAGGCGATTTGCAAGCCACTTCAGGAGTAATTTCGACGTTCTTTCGGGGCGTTGGGGCTGCCTCCGGGCGCTTCGGAGGCCTCATTTCCGGGTCTTCGGGGCGGTTTTCTACTCCCCATTTCTGACCTGGGGTTTCGCTACTACTCCCCCTCGGAAAAGGGGGGTGATTACAAAGTGATTACAAATGCTCCCTACTACTCCCGAAACGCGGAAAAGAATAATTTCAGGTGGCTTGCATTTGCGCATCTGGATGAGCGTGGTTTAACACTGGTCGGCAACGCTTAGAAACGGCTGCCACTATTTTGGAATAAACTGAATCATTTTCGCAGGTGATGAGGCGAAAAGAGAACCCCTGGGAAGGTGTTTTCCCAGGGGTTCGGAGATTTCATTATTCCCGAAAGTTTCAGGTGGCTGTGTTCACCGTCGGGAATCGTTGCTCACGGTTGCGTACTGGAGTAGTCGCAGGTGGAATGCCGTTTTTTAGGCTAAATTTTATTCCCACTCAATGGTCGCCGGCGGCTTACTCGTGATGTCGTACGCCACCCGGTTGACCCCCGAGATCTCGGCAACGATACGACCTGACACGCGGGCCAGCACCTCGTACGGCAACTTCGCCCAGTCGGCAGTCATCGCGTCGGAACTCTCCACGGCGCGCAGGATGATGGGGTAGGCGTAGGTCCGCTCGTCGCCCATGACGCCGACGCTCTTCACGTCGGGCAGCACGGCGAAGTACTGCCATACGCTGCGCTCGCTGTTTCGCTCGCCGGTCTCCTCGAAAACGCGGGCGTTGTAGGTGTCCAGCTCCTCGCGGACGATGGCGTCGGCGTTCTTCAGAATCTCCAGCTTCTCGCGCGTCACCGTGCCGATGATGCGGATGGCCAGGCCCGGCCCGGGGAAGGGCTGGCGATGCACGATGTGGTCGGGCAGTCCGAGCGCGGTGCCCAGCGCACGCACCTCGTCCTTGAAGAAGTGATCCAACGGCTCGATGAGGTCGAAGTGCACGCCGTCGGGGAAGGGAATGAGGTTGTGGTGGCTCTTGATGGTGGACGCCTTGCCGCCGGTCTTGCGGGCGCCGCTTTCGATGATGTCGGGATAGATGGTGCCCTGGGCCAGGTACTTCACTGGGCGCCCGCCCTCGGCGAGGTCCTCCGCCACGGCGAAGAACTCCTTCCAGAACTGTGAGCCGATGATGCGGCGCTTCTGCTCGGGCTCGACAACGTCGGCCAGCAGCGCGGCGTAGCGGTCCTCGGCGTGCACGTGCACGAAGTCCACATCGAACTGCTTCGTGAACACCTCTTCCACTTCCTCGGGCTCGTTCTTGCGCAGCAGTCCGTGATTGATGAACACGCAGGTCAGCTGCTTGCCGATAGCCTTCGCACACAGCGCGGCCACCACGGAGGAGTCCACGCCGCCCGACAGGCCCAGGATCACACGGTTATCGCCCACCTGCTCGCGGATGGCCGCCACGGCATCGTCGATGATGGAGTCCATCGTCCAGGAGGGCTCGAGGCCGCAGATGCCGAACAGGAAGTTCTTCAGCAGCTCGTCGCCGTGCGGCGTGTGACGCACTTCGGGGTGGAACTGCGTTGCGTACAAACGCCGCTCCGCGCACTCCATCGACGCCACGGGGCACGTGGTGGTCGACGCCGTCACCGCGAAGCCCTCGGGCACCTCGGCTACGGCGTCGCGGTGGCTCATCCACACCGTCTGCTCGACGGGCGTCTCGCCGTACAGCAGGGACGCGCCCTCGTCGCAACGCCTCAAAGCAGCGGCCCCGTACTCGCCGGCGTCGGTATGGCCGACCGTGCCGCCCAGCGTCACGGCCATGATCTGCTGCCCGTAGCAGAAGCCGAGCACTGGGATGCCCAGCTCGAAGATGCCCGGGTCGATGGACGGCGCATCCTCGGCGTACACGCTCGCGGGCCCGCCCGACAGGATGATGGCCGCCGGCGCCATCGCGCGCACTTCCTCGGCGCTCACGTCGCACGGGACGATCTCCGAGTACACATGCACATCGCGCACGCGGCGGGCGATCAGCTGACCGTACTGCGCTCCGAAATCGACGACGATGACCAGCTGATCGGTTGGGGTGACGGTCATGGCTGCTCCTTTGATAAAAGCCGGAGCCTCGCGTTATACGGCACAGGCCCGGTGATCCTGGACGAGAAAACGAATTCTAACCGAATAGTACACGAACGTGCGCCTACCTCGGTTGATTCGAACCGGATGCGCACGCCTTTTGCAAGAAACGCCAACCCTTTCGCGCATGGCAGTGCGCTTGCCACCGCGATGGATGCCAGCCCGTCTCCAAAGGCCTGCCTCTGCAAGTGGGCGATGCTATAGTACCCTATGGCACGAGCGATTCCGTGCAACGACGATGGTCATCGGTAGTCGCAGCTGAGCCCGGCGCCCGGTGGTCTAGGTTCGATTGATCCCCACCGTCATGATGACCATACTCGAATCCGAGCGAGGAGCGAACATGGGAAAGCAGGTCGTTTTCACCAGTAAGACCACGGCGTTGATGTTTCTCGCGGTGGCGGGTTTCGGCTTACTCCAAGGCTCACGCTTGCTTGACCAGGGGTCGGGGCCGTACTCCTCGCAGCCCTTTGTGATCGCGGGCATTGTTGCGGGCGGAGCGTGCTGCATTCTCGTTGCGTTGCTTTCATATTTTGCGAACCTCAACGACGTGCGGCCCGTGTTTGCCGCAAGCCTCGTGCTCATGGCTGTGCGCGTCGCGGTTTCCTTTCTCTCCGACGCTTCGCTTGCCCTCACACTGGTGTCCCAGGTCTCGGCGGGAATCGGATGGATGCTCATCCTGCTGTGCTGGATGCAGGTGTTCGTGAGCTACCGCCCTGTCTACGCCGTTCCCATGATCGCGGTCGGTTACATCCTCGATCTTGCCATCGTGCCGCTGGTGAACGCCTTCTTCCCAGAAGGCCGTCACGCTGCGTTTCTAATTGCGCTCGGTATCTCCGTGGTTGCGCTCGGCGTCTGCCTGGCATGCAACCGTTCGATCGCCGACGACATGCTTGACGACGCGCCGCCCCACGCATCCATGCGGGAACTTGCGGTTCGCGCGGGGCTCATCTTGTATGCGATTTTCATCGTTGTGGCACCGTGCGGTTTCATCATCCAGTCGGACATACTCGGGGGGCTGCAATATGTCCAGGCTGATCTCACGGCTTTCATGGGGATTGCCGTCTCGTTCGTCTTGCTTGTGCTTTTGGTCGTGTTCAGACCGCAGAAGCGCACTATCGACCTGGCGTATCCCATCTCCATCATCTGCCTGATTTTCGTCCTGCTCTATCGCGTGTTTGCTGCGGGCGACGGCTACGTATCGGGGTCGATGATGGCCGCTTTCCTCATGACCTTTTTCGGCGTATTCTGGATCACTTTCGTGCGCGAGGCCCATGAGCGTCGGTTGCCGGCATTCTTCCTTCTTGGCCTAGCTGTGGGCACGGCCCAGCTCTCGCTGGCTGCAGGGCGCATAACCGCTCTCGCTTTGCACAACCTTGCAGCGGTGCAAAGCGAGCAAGCCGTTGCGATATGCGCGCTCGCCTTCTTGGCTATCGGGATTTGCGCGGCGGTGACATGGGGCGTGCATCGTTTGGAGCGGGTTGTCCTTGTGCCAACCGAGCGCCTTGAAGGCGGAGTGCCTGCCGCGGGGGAGTACCCCGTTGCTCGGGAGAGCATCCGTGCCGATGGCGGCGTCGAGCAGGTCGGACGGTCCGAAGCGGAGCAGCTGGCGGATACGCTCGGCGCGAGCGGCGCTCTGCCGACGGTCGTCAGCATTGCCGCGCTCGACCTGCTGAAGGAGACGTACGGCCTTTCAAGGCGCGAATTTGAGGTGGTCGCGGAATTCTCCACGGGTCGCAGCGCGCGCTACATCGCCGATGCGCTCATGTTGTCGGAACATACCATCAAGTCGCATCTGCGACGCGCGTACGCGAAGATGGACGTCCACTCGCGCCAGGAGCTTCTGAGCCTCGTCGATCAGATGGAGGCCCGCATCCACGCGCGCGGCTGATCGTCGCGGTCGTCTTGTCGTGCATGCAGCGAGCCGCCAGCATGGACGCGGGCGGCTCGCAAGGGGAGGGGGAGGATAGGCGGGGGAAAGGTCTGAGCCGGCAACCTTAGGCCGTCTCGGCAACTGCATTCCGGCCCGCAATCCGGCCGAACACAACGGAGCTTATCTGCCAGTCGCCTGAGACGGTGTCTGCACCGAATTGACCGCCGGTGCACATGCCGGCCGCATACAGGCCGGGAATGACGTTGCCGTCGACGTCCTTGACGCGCGCATTCTCGTCGGCATCGAGGCCGCCATGAGTGTAAAGCATGATGCACGTTTCGACGGGGCCTGCGTAGAACGGCGGCGTATCGATGGGCGAAAGGAAGTGAGGGTCTTTGCCGAATTCGTCTGCGCCGGCAGCGCATCCTGCGTTGTAGCGCTTGATGGTCTCGACCAGCGTCGCCTGCGGGATGCCGAACGTCTGCTCGGCGTTCGCAGCCATCTCCTCGACGGTGTCCCCCTTCACGACGAAGCCGCCTTCGATCCACTTGTCGAGCACTTCAGGAGCAGGATTCACCTGATCGGGAACGATGTGCCCGTCGAGGATCGGGTAGAACACGTTGTCCGGCAGTGCTAGCACATCGTTGGCGACTGCGCCGCGCGCAGCACCCTCGTCGGTGAAGCGCGCGCCTTCGGAGCTTACGAGCACCTGGTTGACGGTGCGCGTGATGCCCGCCACGGCCACGCCTTGTTCCATGAGCTCGGCGGTGGAGTAGCACGGTTCGGACATGAGGTACTCCATATGACGCACGTTCGCTCCGATCCTCTGCGCCGCACGAACGGCCTCGCCGGTGAAGGGGCCGTAGGGCATCCCCATGCTCGCAAATGTCTCGCCCGCGGCCTTCGGTGTTTCTGGCAGCGGATTCATATGGCGTGGAACCATCGTCTCGTCATTGGACCACGGACCCGTGCACAGGATAACAGCCTTGCGCGCCTTGATGCGCTTCGCATCGTCCCCGTCGCGGTAGACCAAGCCGACAACGCGTCCGCTATCGTCGACGACGAGCTCCTCGAACGCGCACTTGCTGAGCAGCTTCCCCTGCTCCTGCACGATGGGGACGAGCTTCGTTGTGAGCTCGCCTGCGGTTTTTGCGATGTACTTGCCCTGGCCCTGCCGACCTTCGGAGAGCTTGAGCTTCTCCTTGAACTCGCAGCCGTGCTCCACCATCCAGTCGATGGCGTCAGAGGCATTGTCGCACCAGATGCGGACGAGTGCCGGATCTGCGGTGTTACCCGAAACGTTCATCGCGTGCTCGAACATGAGATCGGCGCTGTCCTCCACGTCGGGGAAGTTCTGAGCGATGCCGAGCGATGAGCCGGGGGCGCAGTACTGGACGGTCGCGCTCGTCGCGCCGCCGATCATCTCCTCCTTCTCTAGCATGATCACCTCGGCGCCCGATTCGAGGGCGGTGACGGCTGCAGCGACGCCCGCGGCGCCCGAGCCCACGACGACCACATCGGTCTCCTGGTCCCACGAATCGCTCCCTGCCGAGCCTCCCGACGACGGCGCGCATGCGCTCAGCGCGCCCGCTCCCAAGATCCCGGCCGTGCCGAGGCCTGCCGCTGTGATGAACGACCTGCGCGACATTCCCTTTCCGTTGTGCTGTCCGACCATTGCTCCTCACTCCTTCGAACGAACCGTCATGCGGGCGTGAGCCCCGCCATAACCCGTATATCGTCGTGCCGGCCCGTGCCGGCGATGTGCACGATATGCCCCGACGGCCCTCCCGTATCGCACGAAAGGGCCAATCCCTGTAGCCCGAAAGGGATGAACGCGTGGAAACCTCCACGTCAGCACTTTGCTACCGCACGGAAATGGCCTTGTTTCCAAAGCAGGGCGCGCAGCGATGATCGATGCAAACATGTTCATTTCTCGAACACGGGCTCGTCGAGGAGGTTTGCGCCGACTGCATGAGGTGTGCTCGTGTACAATTCCCGGCATGGAGAACGCACGAGACAACATAGCGCCCGCCGAGCAGCCGATGCCTGGCGTGGCCAAGGCGTGCGAGATTGCTTGGAAGCCTGCCGGCGGAGGCGAAGCGCGCGAGGATGGAGCGACGGTTGCGGATAGCGTCCGTTCCGACGGTGCGAAACTGGACGCGCCCGAAGCTCAGCCTGAGTATCGCGAGCTTCTCTCTGACGAACGTCGACGCGAGATGCATGCCTCCTTCAACAACCGCATCTCCTACCTGTGCAAGCTCGTGGCCCTCGTCATCGCCGTCGTCGCGTTCGCCACGATCGCGCTCGGCCAGGAGCTGCCCCGGTTCGTGCTCATGGGGCTGTGCCTGTCGGTGGCGCTGCTCGCCCTTGCCATGCTGCAAGACCATCATCAGCGCAGGCGCTAGCCGCCGGCTCCGCCTGCCTCACTGTCCGATCCGACCAACCGAGGTACTACGTTTATGATCTTCGAAGCTTTGAAAGCGTTTCTCATCGGCATCGTCGAGGGCATCACCGAATGGCTGCCCATCTCGTCCACCGGCCACATGATCCTCGTGGACGAATTCGTGAAGCTGCAGGTGTCCGACCAGTTCCTCGCGCTGTTCCTCGTGGTCATCCAGCTGGGCGCCATCATGGCGGTGCTCATCCTGTACTTCCACAAGCTCAATCCCTTCTCACCGAAGAAGACGAGCGTCGAGAAGCGGAGCACGTGGCGCCTCTGGGGCATGGTGGCCATCGGCTGCATCCCCGCGGCCATCATCGGGCTCTTGTTCGACGACTGGGTGAACGAGCACTTCTACAACAAGGTGACCGTCGCGGCCATGCTCATCCTCTACGGCGTGGTGTTCATCGTGCTCGAACGCCGCAACCGCCGCCGTCTGCGCGAGGCCGAGGCCGCGCTCGAAGCGCCGCGCGGGCGGCACGCGCGCCAGTCGTACGGCGACGCCGCCGACGAGGCCGAGGCGCAGCTGTTCAAGATCACCGACGTGGACGAGATCGACTGGAAGACCTCCCTCAAGATCGGCTGCTTCCAGGTGCTCGCCATCATCCCGGGCACGAGCCGCTCCGGCGCCACCATCATCGGCGGCATGCTGGCGGGCTGCTCGCGCACCGCGGCGGCCGAGTTCACGTTCTTCCTGGCCATCCCCATCATGTTCGGCTGGGGCCTCGTGAAGTGCATCAAGTTCTTCGCGGCCGGCATTGCGATGACCTCCACCGAGATCGTCGTGCTCGCAGTGGGCATCGTCACGGCGTTCGTTATGTCGGTGGTGGCCATCAAGTTCCTCATGGGCTACATCAAGAAGAACGACTTCACGGCGTTCGGCTGGTACCGCATCGTCGTGGGCGTGCTGGTGCTCGGCTACTTCGCCTTCGAATCGATGGGCATGTTGCCGTAGGCGAGTCGGCGTTGTTCGCCGTCGTGAACTTCCTGCCGAATCTGAGCGGCGCGCATTCCCAGCGCGTCGCTTTTGCTATCATGATGTGCACACGAGGGCCGGAGGCGTCCATCGGACGTGCAGGCCAGGCTCGTTAACGTGCGAATCAAGAGAGGAAAAACGATGTCTGAAGAGAACAGCTCCTTTGCGGAGATCCAGGAACATCGTGCCAAGATCGACGAGATCGATCGTCAGCTGGTTGCGCTGCTCAACAAACGCGCGGGGCATTCGCTGGTCATCCGCGGTCTGAAGCCCGACGCTCACATGGGCCTGTACGACCCGAAGCGCGAAGAGGAGATCTTCGCCAAGGTGAACAGCTATAACGAAGGCCCTCTGTACAATGAGAACCTCCGTGAGATTTATGCCAGCATTCTGAAAGTCATGAAGGAGACTCCGTCGGTATGAGCGAGCAGATAGCATCCAAACTTCCCGATTACGGCACCATCACCGACGAGATCACTATCTTCGCCGGACCCTGCTCTGTCGAAAGCGAAGAGCAGTTCGACGAGGTGGCAGCGTGTATCGCGGGTCTCGGCCTGCGCTGGATTCGCGGTGGAGCGTTCAAGCCGCGCACGAATCCGCACTCGTTCCAGGGATTGGGCGAGGATGCCCTCAAGATCATGAAGGGCGCTGGTGACAAGTACGGTCTCATGACGCTTACCGAGGTCATGGACTCGGCGCACTGCGCAATGGTCCACTCCTATGTGGACGGCCTGCAGGTGGGCGCGCGCAACTTCCAGAACTTCAGCCTATTGAAGAACATCGGTCAGGTGACGAAGGACTCACACAAGATGGTGCTGTTCAAGCGCGGGTTCGCCGGCACCATCTCCGAGTGGCTCTCGGCCACCGACTACATCACCATGGAGGGAAACGACAACGTCGTGCTGTGCGAGCGAGGCCTGCGCACGTTCGAGACGGCCACGCGCTTCACGCTGGACATCTCTGCTGTTCCCGTCGTCCATAAACAGAGCCTGTACCCCGTCTGCGTGGACGTGTCGCATCCGGCGGGCGTGCGCGACCTCGTCCCCGCGCTTGCGCGGGCTGCAGTGGCCGTCGGCGCCGACTCTCTCATGATCGAGGTGCATCCCAACCCGCCGGCCGCCCTGTCCGACGGCCCGCAGCAACTGACGCCTGCCCAGTTCGAGGACCTCGTGGCCGAGCTGCGCGAGATCGCCGCTGTTTTCGGTAAGAAGATCGTGTGATGTTTCGGTGGCCTGGCGGCCGCCGAAACTACTCGACGCTGCGGGGGCCTTCGGCACTCCGCTTCGGCGCTCCAAGCCCTCGTCGCGTACAAAGTACGCTTCCTCGGGCTTTCACGCCGAATCGAAGCACCGAAGGCCCCCTCGCTGACTGACTGCGCCGACCTGGGCGGCGGACATCCAACCTGCGAGCGTTCGACCTGCTGCTCCGCCCTGCCCCTACGCGAACAGCTCGTCGATCTTCGGCATCCATTCGCCGACGGGGATCTTCTGCGGGCAGCGCTCCTCGCATTCCCCGCAGCCGATGCACGCGCCCGCCGTCGCGCCGTTCAGGGGGATGGTGGTGGCATACTCCCACTTCGCGCGCTCGATATCGCCGCTCAGGACGTACTGGTTGTACGTCTGGAGGTTGTAGGGGATGGTGACGCCCTGGGGGCAGCCGGCACAGTAGTTGCAGCCGGTGCAGGGGATGGTGGGGTAGGCGGCGAACTGGCGCTCGACCGCATCAAACACCGCATGCTCCTCGGGCGAGAGCATGCCCGCCCGCGCACGGTCGGCGTACGCGCAATCGATGTCGACCTCCTCCGGCGAGCCCATGCCCGAGAGCACGAGCGACACCTCGGGAAGATCCCAGAGGAAGTCGAACGCCCACTCGACGGGGGACCGGTCGGGGTCGGCGGTGCGGAAGGTCTCCCGCACGTCGGCGGGAACGTTCACCAGATGCCCGCCGCGTAGCGGTTCCATCACCATGACGCCGATGCCCTTATCCGCTGCGAGCCGCGCGGCCTCGAGTCCGCCCTGGAAGCCGCGGTCGAGGTAGTTCAGCTGCAGCTGGCACACGTCCCAGTCGGCGTAGTCGATCACTTCCCGGAACAGGTCCATGCGGTCGTGGAACGAGAAGCCGATGTGCTTGACCAGGCCGGCCTCTTTCGCGGCGAGCAGGCTCTCGACCACGCGGTGGGGGAGGACGCGGTTGCGCCAGTCCTTCTCCATGACGCTGTGCAGCAGGTAGACGTCGATGTAGTCGGTCTGGAGCCGATCGAGCTGCTTGCGCAGCAGGCGGTCGAAGTCGTCTTCGCCCTCGATCATCCAGATGGGCGACTTCGTGGCGATAAGGGCTCGCTCGCGGTATCCGTCTTGGAGGGCCTTCCCGATGATCTTCTCGCTTTCGCCGTGAAGGTAGTTGAAAGCGGTGTCGAAGTAGGTGATCCCCGAATCGATGGCATGGCGAATGAGCTCGACGGAGCGCTCCACATCAGCTCCTCGACTGCTCGTGTAGCCCTGGCCGCCCTCCCGAAGAGGCAGGCGCATCGTCCCCATCCCCAGTGCTGAAACCTCCATACCGGTCGAACCCATTGCACGGTACTGCATGCAGCCCCCTTTCAGCTCGCGCTCCGCGTGGTTGACGGCGCGCGCGTCGTTGCAGGCCCGTCTCGCAGGGCGCTGCCCTCCGCCCAGAATACCGCATCGCCAATGCGCGGGCGAGCGGCCAATATCTCGAATATGGCGAAGCGCCGCAACGGATTCGACTCTGCATTTCTTGCATCGCTTTGTCGCGCTGCGGCGGGAAGCGCTACAATGCTGCCTCACGAAGAATCGACGAGGATCGTCTTTCGCGCGGCCACCGCGTCGCGCGCGCATCGAAGGAACCGACACATGCCAATCGACATCGATACCCTGAACGGGCCGCAACGCGAGGCGGTCATGACTACGGACGGCCCGCTGCTTGTGCTCGCGGGCGCCGGCTCGGGCAAGACGCGCGTGCTCACGTACCGCATCGCCCACCTCGTCGAGGACCTCGGCGTGGCGCCGTGGGAGATACTCGCCATCACCTTCACGAACAAGGCGGCGAGCGAGATGCGCGAGCGTCTTGGCGCGCTCGTCGGGCCGTCCAGCCGCGGTATGTGGGTGTCCACGTTCCACAGCATGTGCGTGCGCATGCTGCGTGCCGACGCCGAGCGCCTGGGCTTCACGCGCAACTTCACCATCTACGACACCGACGATCAGAAGCGCCTGTACAAGGAGATCATGGCCGAGCTCGATATCGACCCGAAGCGCTTTCCTGTGAACGCTCTCATGAACCGCATTTCCGCAGCGAAAAACGAGCTGGTGGTGCCCGGCGACTTCGAAAAGGAGGCGTCCGATCCGGTGGGGAAGGTTGCTGCGCGTGTCTACATCCGCCTGCAGGAACGTCTGAAGGCCGCGAACGCCTTCGACTTCGACGACCTCTTGCTGTACGCCTACCTGCTGCTCAAGAACCACGAGGACGTGCGCACGGCCTACCAGCAGCGCTTCCGCTACCTCATGGTGGACGAGTACCAGGACACGAACCACGCCCAGTACGCCATCACCAAGCTCCTTGCCGAGGCGCACGAGAACATCATGGTGGTGGGCGACGACGACCAGTCCATCTACTCGTGGCGCGGCGCAGACATCCGAAACATCCTCGAGTTCGAGCAGGACTATCCTCGCGCGCACACGGTGAAACTCGAGCAAAACTACCGGAGCGTGGGCAACGTGCTGGCCGCAGCGAACGCCGTCATCTCGAACAACCAGCACCGCAAGGCCAAGAAGCTGTTCACCGCCGCCGAGGACGGCGACAAGATCAACGTGTTCATGGCCGCCGATGAACGCGACGAGGGCCGCTGGATTGCCGGCGAGATCGAGAAGCAGCGCGCAGCGGGGCTGTCGTACAACCAAACGGCCGTGTTCTACCGCACGAACGCGCAAAGCCGCATGCTTGAAGATATGCTGCTGCGCGCCGGCGTGCCCTACCGTATCGTGGGCGGTACGCGCTTCTTCGACCGCGCCGAGATTCGCGACGTCATGGCCTACCTCACGCTCGTGGTGAACCCGGCCGATGACATCGCCGCCAAGCGCGTGATCAACGTGCCGCGTCGCGGCATCGGCAAGACTACCGTCGAGCGCATCGAGCAGTTCGCCCGCGAGATGGACATGACGTTCATGGAGGGCGCCGAGCTGGCCATCGTCGATCCCGAGCTGCGCGCATCCGTACGTCAGTCTGTTGCCGAATTCGTGGGCCTGGTCAACGAGGCGCGCGCGTACGGCGGTGATCTGCGCAAGGTCATCGAGGCTATCATCGACAAAAGCGGCCTCATCGATGCGTTGCAGAACGAAAACACCGACGAAGCGCGCGGGCGCATCGAGAACATCCAGGAGTTCCTGGGCGTCGTCGACGAATTCGCGGAGACCCACGACGAGGACGGGGCTGACTACGCTGCTCCGACGGTCGACGGCGACGCGACTTCCGATGCCGCCCCCGTGCGCGTGCTGCGCGGCGATTCGCTCGCGGACTTCATCGAATGGGTGCGCTTGCGCACCGATCTCGATACGGTGTCCGAAGACGGGCGCGCTGTCACGCTCATGACGGTACACTCGTCCAAGGGCCTCGAATTCGACTGCGTGTTTGTTGCCGGCATGGAGGAGACGTTGTTCCCCCATATGAACAGCGTGGCCGATGCGACCGGTATCGAGGAGGAGCGGCGGCTCGCTTACGTGGCTATCACGCGAGCGCGCAAACGCCTCTACCTCACCTGCGCATCGCAGCGCCAGATATTCGGCCAGACGTCGGCCAATCCGGTTTCGCGCTTCATCCAGGAGATCCCCAGCGAGCTGCGGCAGACTTCCGGTGTGGGTTCGGCCGGGTTCAGCGGAACCGGATGGGAGAAGCGGGGCAGCCGCCGCGGCATCGCGGGCTCGGGTGCAGAGGCGGGGGAGGGCCGCGTGTTCGGACGCTCAAGCGCGTCGGGGCCAAGCGGGCATTCCGAGCGTCGCAGCTCCAGCTTCGCGCGCCCGGAGGCGGGCAAGAAGGCCGCCGCCAAGATGACGTTTGCTGCCGGAGACGCCGTGGACCACAAGACGTTCGGCCGCGGCAAGGTGACGAAGGTGGACGGAGATACGCTCTACGTGAAGTTCGCGAAAAACGGTCAGACGAAGAAGCTGCTGAAAGATTACGCGCCTATCGTGAAGATAAACGGGTAGCGCTGTCCCTTTCGGAATGCAGCCTCTGTTCGTGCGGCGGAGCGGTGTCGGTCGGCGCCTGCCTGCAGCCCCCCTTTCTTCGGGGCTGCAGGCGCATGGCGCCGCCGCTGCGGCTTGACTCTGGTTTTTCGACTGCTTCCTTGCATGTTGCGGGCTCATGCCGCATGATAAGAGGGTGGCAATGCTGTCGGGTCAGCCCAGGGCGCAAGCCGATGATGCAAGTCGAGTTCGACCTGCAGCCCAGGCTCTTCGTTTTCCGGAGGCGAGAGAAAGAGGCTCCTATGAAGATCGTCGCCGATTCTTCCCTCATGTTCTCCGTCGAGGAGGGCGTTCGGCGCGGGATGATCGTTCTGCCGCTCGTCGTAAGCGTGGACGGCGAGACGTGGCTCGAGTACGAGGATATATCCGCCGAAGAGTTCCTCGCGCTGGTGCGCACGGGTTCGCTGCCGCAGAGCGCTTCGCCGCCTCCCGCGCTCACGCTCGCGGTGTACGACACCGACGAGGAGGTTGTCCATCTGGCGATGGCCGACGGGCTCTCGGGCGCGTACGAACTCGCTTGCGGCTTGCGCGCGCAGGCGCGGCATCCCGAGCGCGTGCACGTTGTGAATTCGGAAACGCTGTGCGTCCCGCATCGGGCACTGGCGTGTGCTGCCGTTCGCATGGCCGGTCAGGGCCTCGATGCGGCTGCCGTCGTCGATGCGCTCGGCCCGATGATAGCCTCCGCGCAGTCCTACCTCGTTCCCGAGGATTTCGACTATCTGCGCCGCGGCGGACGTCTCACGCCGCTTGCAGCCACGTTTGCGCATCTGGTCAAAGCGTTTCCGGTGATGCGGCAGACCGACGACGGCATGCGCCTCGAGAAGTTGAAAGTGGCGCGCTCGTTTGCCAAAGCGATTGCGACCATCGGCGACGATCTGGAGGATCGCGGCGCAGGGGAGGGCCGTTTCATCGGCGTGAGCCATGCGGATAACCTCATCCAGGCGCAGGAGGCCTCCCGGCTGCTCGCATCCCGCTTCCCCGCATGCCGGCACGGTGTGTTCGAGCTGGGTCCTGCGTTCATCACTCAGGGCGGCCCCGGCTGCATCGCCGTGCAGTCCGTTGACTTGGGAGAGTTCTCCGACCTCGAGCTTGCGTAGCGCAGGTTGGGAGCGCACCGGGGAAGCGGCTGCCTGCAGCGCTTCGAGCGGGCTTGCTCTCGCCGCGCGGCCGTTCGGTTGCCGGTTTCAGCCCATCAGCCGGCGCATCCGACGCACCAGGAGCACGCGCTTGGCGCGGCGGCGATGCCTCCGAGGGCGCTCTCGCGCAATTCGAAGGGGAGCGAACGACCCACCTTGTACATGGCCTCGACGGTCTCATCGAATCCGACAAGGTTGCTCACGCCTGCAAGCGCGATCTGCGCACTGGCGAGTGCGACGGCTGCGCCGGCGGCGTTGCGCTTTTGGCAAGGTATTTCCACGAGGCCGCCCACAGGGTCGCAGATGAGCCCCATGAGGTTCGCGATCGCGTTGCCGGCCGCGTCGAGGCATTGCTGCGGCGAGCCTCCCATGAGCTCGGTTGCTGCGGCCGCTGCCATAGCGGCGGCGGATCCGACTTCTGCCTGGCAGCCGCCTTCCGCGCCCGATACCGTGGCGTTGCGCGTGACGAGGTAGCCCACAGCCGCCGCCGTCTCCAGACCGCGCATCAAATCCGCATCCGACAGCCCCCGTGCTTCCTGCAGCGCCAGCAGCACGCCGGGCACAACACCGGCCGATCCGGCCGTGGGCGCAGCCACGATGCGGCCCATCGAAGCATTCGTTTCCAGCACGCCCATCGCGAAGACGCAGGCCTGCGCAAGCACCCCGTCCGCAGCGCCGCCCGCTCCCAGTTGCGCGAGCTTCGCCGCCTCGCCCCCGATGAGCCCGCCCATCGACGCGATCGGCTTCTCGAGGGGGCCGTTAGCGGCGTCCCTCATCGTGTCGAGCACCTGTTCAAGGTAGGCGCGAGCGTCGTCTGCGCGGCCGACACTCGCGGCAAGGGCGCGCTCGCGTTCGAGAAACGCCATGGAAATCGGCCAGCCGTGTTCGTCGCAAAGTTCGAGCAGCGCCGCTCCGCTCGGGAAATCGAGCTTTCGGAACCGCTCGGTTGCAGCATGGTCGACGTCTCCGCGCGTCCGCATCCGCGCGGCGCCGGGCACGATGCGCACGTCGAGGATGGCGGGATGCGCCTCGATGGCCGCCTTCGCCCGAGCTCCTACCTCCTGGTCCGTCTCGAGCACCGTATAGGCAACTTTGCCCTTGCCCTCGCGGTAGAGGCGTGCCGTTGCGATGTTCGCGCCGTGCGCGCTGAGGCTCTGCGCGATGTGCGCGAGTGCCCCGCGCTCGTCGTGCTGCCTCACGACGACGCTCGTGCTCTCCCCGGTGACGCGCACGTCGATACCGTCGATGCGACGAATCACCGCCGCTCCGCCGCCGATGCTCTCGCCGCGGACGCACATCTCGACGCCATCGGCATCGACGACGAGGATATCGATGGTGTTGGGATGATCGTAGTCGTCGGCTTCCGGTTGCGGCTCGAACGAAAAGGAGAGCCCCCTCTCTTCAGCCAGTCGAAACGAATCGCGAACGCGGGCGTCGTCCGCGGTGAGCCCCAGCATGCCCGCAACGAGGGCTTTGTCCGTGCCGTGCCCCGAGAGGGTATGGGCGAACGATCCGAGGAGCGCAAACGAAGCCGATACCGGTTCTGCTAAGCATAAGCTGCGCGCCATGGAGGCGATGCGCAGCGCCCCTGCGGTATGAGAACTGGAGGGCCCCACCATGATGGGGCCAATGATATCGGTCAATCCGAGGGTCGCCATGCGCCATCCTTTCCCATGATCGTATGCGAGGCCATCGTAGCGCAACCTGCGCTCGTTCGCCTGATCTTTTCATGACGTTCCCCCTGCAAGGGCGTGTGCGACGGGCTTCGGCGTGCGTATGCCGCTATACTGGGCTGCCGAAGCCAGGTCGCGCGCCCGGACGGATCGGGTGCAGGGCTGCGCGCCCGGCCCATCAAGCCGCTAGGGAATAGTTGGAAGACTCGCATCGCACTGGGTTTTCCGTCGAAGCAAAGGAGCGAGTAATGCCGGCACCGATCATCGTCGTGGGCCATAAGAATCCTGATAACGATGCCATCTGCTCGGCGGTCGGGTACGCCTATCTTAAAAACGAGCTCGTCCGCCGGGCAGCGGGCGGACGCGATCCCGATCAGGTGTATAAGCCGGCGCGCTTGGGCCCGCTCCCTCCCGAGAGCGCCTGGGTGCTCGAGGCGAACGGCCTGCCGGCACCCGATGCTATCGGGCATGTGCACGCGCGCGTTGCCGACGTCATGACGCCCGATCCCATCTCGATTGGACGCGAGGCCACGCTGCTCGAGGCGGGACAGCTCTTGCGCCAGCACAACGTGCGCGCGCTCGTTGTCGTCAACGATGACGGCACCTATCACGGTCTCATCACTACGCGCATGATCGCCGAGCGCTACGTGGCGGCCACCGACGCGCTCACGCAGGGTGCTGCCAACGAAATGGCCGTGGCGAGCGACCTCATCGCTTCGCTCGGGCAGAAAGTCCAGGATATCACCGAAACCGATGTGCTTGTGCTCGACAAGGACGGCCTGCTCAAGGACGCGGTCGATGACCTAATGGCAAGCGCCCTGCGCGAAGCGGTCGTACTCGACGACGACGGGATGGCCATCGGCATCGTCACGCGTTCCGACGTTGCCGTGCGACCGCGCCGCAAGGTGGTGCTTGTCGACCACAACGAGAAGCGTCAGGCGGTCAACGGCATCGAGGAGGCTGATGTCGTCGAGATTGTTGACCACCATCGCATCGCCGATGTCATGACGGCCGATCCCATCATGTTCCTGAACCTGCCCGTGGGCTCGACGGCTACTATCGTCGCCATGGAGTTCCGAAGGCACGGCATCGAAGTGCCGGTTGCCATCGCGCGCGTGCTCCTTTCAGCCGTCATGACCGACACCGTCATCCTCAAATCGCCTACGACCACCCAGGCGGACCGGGATATAGCTGCCGACCTCGCCTCCCTTGCGGGGGTTGACCCGGTAGAGTTCGGACTGTCTATTTTCAAGTGCCGAGGAGGCGATGCCGATCTCTCCGTGGAGAAGCTCGTGGGCGCGGACTCCAAGGAGTTTCAGATCGGCGACGCCACCGTGCTCATCGCGCAGCACGAGACGGTGGACCTGCCGTCCGTCATGGAGCGCGAAAAGGAGATCCGCGAGCATATGCGCCGTCTGAAGGACGATCGCGGCTACGAGTTCGTGCTGTTCATGGTCACGGATATCATGGCCGAGGGCAGCCAGTTCCTCTGCGAGGGCAATCGTCGCATCGTGAACCGTGTGTTCGGCATCAAGTGCACCGGGGAGGGCGGCACGTGGATGCCCGGCGTGCTCAGCCGCAAAAAGCAGGTGGCTGCGCGCATTCTGGGGGCGTAGCCGGGCGCCGGCTCGCTACGAAGAGTCGCAGGGCGCTGCATGATCTGAGGAGATGACGCTGTATATGGCGGAAGTGCTGGAGGCGACGATGCTCGTCTGCTTCGGGCTCTCGTGGCCCATCAACGCGTACAAGAATTATAGGGCGGGTACGGCCGCAGGATCCAGCTGGCAGTTCATCGCGCTTATCACGGCGGGATACCTGGCCGGCATTGCCGCGAAATTCGTGGCGGGATCGGTGAACTGGGTGCTCGCGGTCTACGTGATCAATCTTGCGTGCTTGGGCGTGAACTGGGGCGTGTACGCGCGCAATCGCCGGCTCGATGCCGCACGTGAAGACCGCGCCGTTGCGGCTTGAGCGGCCGGCGTCGACCGAGCCGCAACGGCGCAGGACGGCGCTTTTTACAGCAGCACGTCGGCAAGTGTCCGCTTCGGCACGTGATGGACTCCGGCCTCATCGCGCCAATACTCGGTCGATCCGCCTTTCGGCACGTCGACGATGCGCACGACCTCGACGGGCTTGCCGAGTGCGAGCACGAGATCGGGCTGGAAGGTGTCCGTGTCGATTTCGACGGCTTCGCAGAGGCTGCGACGCTTGAACGAGCCGACGATGCAGCCGCCGAAACCCGCTTCCGCGGCTTGCAGCATGATCGTCTGCGCGGCGATGCCCTCGTCCCATGTGGTGAACGTGTCCGTGAGCGCGCGATCCAAATCGCGGCATACCACGATGTAAGCGCTCGGATGCTCGCCCGGTTCGGGCCCGTCCCAGTCGGCGAGGGCCTTCGCCCAGGTACAGCAGGCGAATACGCGCTCGCAGCCTGCCTCGTCGTCGATGATGGCATAGCGCAGAGGCTGTGCGTTGCCGCTCGATGCCACGAGGCGCGCGGCGTCTACCCATGAGACGAGCAACGCGTGGTCTATGCGCTCGCGTTCGTCGAACCGACGATAGCTCCGGCAGGCCTTAACGATGTCGTGCAGCATAGATCCTCCTTTGATCGTTCGAACTCGGCGGCTCGTCTTGTCCGTCGGATCGATTGCGCCGCCGCTCTCCATCGCGCGCGGCGTGTGAGCCGAGACTGCCGTTCGCGATCCTGTTCGTGCGCAAGCTGGGATCCCGCATCGGTTCGTGCTCCCGCATGTTCGCTCGGTCGTGCGTACAGGGTGGCGCGGCCGGGCAATCGGATTATACTGTATGAGCTAAGGCGGCGGCTCCGCATCGGCTCGGTTTCGTGCAGGAGAGCGCCGTTCCGCGTCGATCGGAAGGAAAGCCGTATGAACCCGAACCGGCTGCTCGGTCTGTTCCTTGAACTCGTGCGTATCGAAAGTCCTTCGCGCCGCGAAGCGGCGATGGCTGCACGCTGCAAGCGTGAACTCGCCGATCTCGGATTCGAGGTGCGCTTCGACGATTCGGGCACGCGAACGGGTTCGGATTCGGGCAACCTGATCGCGCGCCTGCCGGGAACCGTTGCGGGGAGCATCGTGCTTTCGGCGCATATGGATACGGTCGAGCCGTGCGAGGGCATCGTCCCCGTTGTAAAGGGCGACGTTGTCCGCTCCGCCGGCGCCACCGTCCTGTCTGCCGACGACAAGGCGGGCGTCGCAGCCATCTTCGAAGCGGTGCGTTCGATCGTCGAGGACGGTTCGCCCCGTCCCGACATCGTTGTACTGCTCACCACCTGCGAGGAACTGAGCTTGCTCGGCGCGAGCGCGTTCGACGTCGGCGAATTGCCCGCGGGTGCGCCATGCTACGTGTTCGATGCTGACGGTGCGCCCGGTACCATTATCCTCGGGGCACCCTGTCACTATACGCTGCGGGCCGAATATATAGGCCGTGCCGCGCATGCCGGCGTCGAGCCCGAAGCGGGTGTGTCCGCCATTCGTATGGCTGCCGCGGCTATTGATCGCATGGAGATCGGGCGGCTCGACGAGGCCACCACGGCGAACATCGGACTCATCGAAGGCGGTCGCGAGGTCAACGTCGTTGCCGACCGCTGTGTTTTGGCGGGGGAGTGTCGCTCGTTGCGCGCAGAGCGCGCCGACGAGGTGCGCGATGCGATGACGGCTGCTCTCGAACAGGCGGCGGAGCGCTTCGGCGGAGCCGTTCATGTCGAATGGCGCGTCGATTACGGCGCCGTGCTCTACGACGAGGACGATCCGCTCGTGCAAGATGTCGTGCGAGCTGCGCACGCGGCCGGTTTGGAGCCGCGCGTCGGGTACTCGGGAGGCGGCGCCGATGCGAATGCGCTCGCCTCGCGCGGAGTGCGCGCGGTCACGCTGGGGATCGGCATGGCAAGCTTCCATTCGATCGACGAGCATATTGCCATTGCCGATCTCGAGGGCACGGCGCGTCTGGCCGAGGAGCTTGTCCGGCAGGCGACTGGCAGATAAGCTCGATCGACGGCAGAGCGCGCCGAAAAAATAGCGGTTACACCCTCGTCAGTCTTCGTGCGACTCGTTTCCGGCTCCTCATCTGCGGATATGTGGATGCACAAGTATAGATACTCCCGGATGCGTGGCGTTTGACAAGCTGCGGAGGCGATGATAAAGTTCTCGGTCGCGTCCCGTATGGGGCGTATGTTTTCCTGTGCGTACCAGCTGAACGCACAAGGAAGCGGCGTCGCTCGTAGGATTGAGTCGACGATGGTAGCAACAGGGTTTCTCCGGCGAGCCGGGTCGGCGTGAAAGGACGGTTCTTTCGAGCGGGCGGCCTGTGCCGCAAGCGCGGAAAGGCTCGTCTTTGAACGCCACGTTGGCTGCCGGGGAAAGCCGTCAGGAAGAAAAAGGAGTAAGAGACTTGCCTACTATCAATCAGTTGGTCCGCAAGGGCCGCAAGAAGTCGGTCGAGAAGAAGAAGACGCCGGCCCTCAAAGGCAACCCGCAGAAGCGCGGCGTGTGCACACGCGTGTTCACGACTACGCCCAAGAAGCCGAACTCGGCTCTGCGCAAGGTGTGCCGCGTGCGCCTCGTCAATGGCATGGAGGTTACGGCCTACATCCCGGGTATCGGCCACAACCTCCAGGAGCACTCCATGGTGCTCTTGCGCGGCGGCCGCGTGAAGGACCTCCCGGGTGTGCGCTACAAGGTTATCCGCGCCGCGCTCGACTGCGCCGCCGTCGACAACCGCAAGCAGGCCCGCAGCCGTTACGGCGCCAAGCGCCCCAAGTAAGCAACCGATAAGACGCGCGGGCCGCGAAACCGCTTTCGCCCAAGAGGGGCGCGTGCGGGGCCTAATGGACGGAACGAAAGCCGTCTCGAAGCGCGCAGGAATAAGAAGGAGAACACATGCCGCGTCGTGCAGCAGCCATCCGCCGCGAAGTGCAGCCGGATGCAAAGTACAACAACCGTCTTGTCACGCAGCTGATCAACAAGATCCTGCTTGACGGCAAGAAGTCCCTTGCCGAGGGCATCGTCTACGGTGCATTCGACATCATCGAGGCGAAGACGACTCAGGATCCCCTGTCCGTCTTCAAGAAGGCCATGGACAACGTTCGCCCCACGCTCGAGGTCAAGCCCAAGCGCGTCGGTGGCGCCACCTACCAGGTGCCGATGGAGGTCAACTCCCGCCGCGCCACCACGCTCGCCATCCGCTGGATCGTCGACTTCTCGCGCAAGCGCAAGGAGCACACGATGAAGGAGCGCCTCGCCGCCGAGATCATGGATGCCGCCGAGAACACGGGCGCATCGGTGAAGAAGCGCGAGGATCTGTACAAGATGGCCGAGTCGAACCGTGCGTTCTCGCACTACCGCTTCTAAGGAGGATTCGACTCATGGCAAAACTGGAACTGAAGGATACGCGCAACATCGGCATCATGGCCCACATCGACGCGGGCAAGACGACGACGACCGAGCGCATCCTGTATTACACCGGCAAGACGCACAAGATTGGCGAGGTGCACGACGGTGCCGCGACGATGGACTGGATGGTGCAGGAGCAGGAGCGCGGCGTGACCATCACCGCTGCCGCCACCACATGCTTCTGGAAGTACCCCGGCGGAGCCGAGGACGGCAAGGAGTACCGTTTTCAGATCATCGACACCCCGGGCCACGTGGACTTCACGGCCGAGGTGGAGCGCTCTCTGCGCGTGCTCGACGGTGCTGTCGCCGTATTCGACGCCGTGGCCGGCGTGCAGCCGCAGTCCGAGACCGTGTGGCGCCAGGCGAGCAAGTACGGTGTCCCCCGCATCGCCTATATCAACAAGTACGACCGCGTGGGCGCTGACTTCTTCCACGCCATCGATACCATGAAGGAGCGCCTGGGCGCGCCGGCTGTCGCCGCGCAGATGCCCATGGGGGCCGAGGACAACTTCTGGGGCGTCATCGATCTCGTCACCATGACCGCGTGGGACTTCAAGGCCGACGACAAGGGCATGACCTACCCCGAGCCCATGGACGCCATCCCCGCCGAGTTCGCCGAGGAGGCCGAGCTGCGCCATCAGGAGCTGCTCGAGGCTGCCGCCGACTGCGACGACGCCCTCATGGAGAAAGTGCTCATGGAGGAAGAGGTGACGGTCGACGAGCTGAAGGCTGCCATCCGCAAAGGCACCATCGCCTGCCAGATCCATCCCGTATTCGTGGGCTCGTCCTACAAGAATAAGGGCGTGCAGGAACTGCTCGACGCCGTGGTCGACTACATGCCGTCGCCGATCGACATCCCCGCCATCAAGGGCTCGAATCCCGACACGGGAGAGGACGACGAGCGCCGCGCCGACTTCAAGGAGCCGTTCAGTGCGCTGGCCTTCAAGATCATGACCGACCCGTTCGTGGGCAAGCTCACCTATCTGCGCGTGTACTCGGGCCAGCTCGACTCCGGCTCGTACGTCATGAACGCGTCAAAGGACAAGAAGGAGCGCATCGGCCGCCTGTTGCAGATGCACTCGAACCAGCGCGTCGACATCGACGGCTGCGCGGCCGGCGATATCGTTGCCGTCGTGGGCTTGAAGGATACGTCCACGGGCGACACGCTGTGCGACGCCGACAAGCCGATCATCCTCGAGTCCATGGAATTCGCCGAGCCGGTCATCGACATCGCCGTCGAGCCCAAGACGAAGGCCGAGCAGGACAAGATGGGCGTAGCGCTGCAGAAGCTGGCCGAGGAGGATCCGACGTTCCGCGTGTCCACCAACCAGGAGACCGGCCAGACCATCATCGCCGGCATGGGCGAGCTGCACCTCGAGATCATCGTCGACCGTCTGCTGCGCGAGTTCAAAGTCGAGGCGAACGTCGGCAAGCCGCAGGTTGCCTACCGTGAGACGGCGACGAAGGAAGTTGACAACGTCGAAGGTAAGTTCGTGCGCCAGTCTGGCGGTCGTGGTCAGTACGGCCATGCGGTCATCAACCTCGTTCCGCAGGAGCCGGGCAAGGGCTACGAGTTCGAGAACAAGATCGTCGGCGGCGTTGTGCCCAAGGAGTACATCACACCCATCGACAAGGGCATCCAGGAGGCGTTGAACTCCGGTGTGCTCGCCGGCTATCCGGTCGTCGACATCAAGGTCGAGCTCGTCGATGGCTCCTATCATGAGGTCGACTCGTCAGAGGCTGCGTTCAAGGTGGCCGGTTCTATGGCTGTCAAGAACGCGCTCAAGAAGGCGACGCCGGTCATTCTCGAGCCGATGATGGCCGTTGAGGTTGAGACGCCCGAGGAATACATGGGCGACGTCATGGGCAACCTCTCAAGCCGTCGCGGCCAGATCCAGGGCATGGGCGATCGCGGCAACGCCAAGACCATCAAGGCGAAGGTTCCGCTGTCCGAGATGTTCGGCTACGCCACCGACCTGCGTTCGACAACGCAGGGCCGCGCTTCGTACACGATGCAGTTCGACTCGTACGAGGCTGTGCCGAAGAACGTGGCAGAGGAAATTATCAGCAAGGCCGGCGGCAACGCCTAGGCGTGCGCGCGAGATATTCGGAGGAAACGAAAGTGGCTAATCAAAAGATTCGCATCCGCTTGAAGGGGTACGATCATGAGATCGTGGACCAGTCCACGAAACTCATCGTCGATACCGCGCAGAAGACGGGTGCCAAAGTGTCCGGTCCCATTCCGCTGCCGACGGAGCGCAACCTGTACTGCGTCGTCAAGGGGCCGCACGTCGACAAGGATTCGCGCGAGCAGTTCGAGATGCGCACACACAAGCGCCTCATCGACATTCTCGAGCCCACCCCGAACACGGTGGACTCTCTGATGCGCCTCGATCTCCCTGCCGGCGTCGACATCGAGATCAAGCTGTAAAGGGGGATGTGCGACATGATCAACGCCATCTATGGTAAAAAAATCGGTATGACCCAGATCTTCAGCGAGGACGATCGCGCCATTCCCGTGACGGTGATCCAGGCCGAGCCGAACAAGGTCTGCCAGGTCAAGACGAAGGATAGCGACGGTTACGAGGCTGTGCAGCTGGGCTTCGGCACTATCAAAGAGAAGAAGGTCAATAAGCCCATGAAGGGCCACTTCGAGAAGCAGGGCACGTCTCCCACGCGCTATCTGCGCGAGGTGCGCGTCGAGAACGCCGGCGAGTACCACGTGGGCGATGAGCAGACGGTGGCCGCCTTCGCCGAGACGAAGAAAGTCGATGTCACGGGTACGTCGAAGGGCAAGGGTTTTGCCGGCGTCATGAAGCGCTACGGCTTCCGCGGCGGCCCGGGCGGCCATGGCTCTCATTTCCATCGCGCGCCGGGTTCGGTCGGCCAGTGCGCCACGCCTTCCCGCGTGTTCAAGGGGCTCAAGCTCCCGGGTCATATGGGATGCGACACCGTGACCGTGAAGAACCTCGAGGTCGTGCGCATCGACGAGGATCAGAACCTCATTCTCGTCAAGGGCGCCGTCCCTGGTGCTAAGAACGGCGTCGTCCGCGTCCGCATGGCGTAACACCTGAACCGTAAAAGGAGCTTTTTCATCATGACGACTATCGATATCAAAAACGCGAGCGGGAAGAAGGCCGGCACGGCCGAGCTTGCCCCCTCCGTGTTCGGCATCGAACCGAACATGCACGTCATGCACCAGGTGGTGCGCTCGCAGCGCGCCGCGTGGCGGCAGGGCACGAGCAACACGCTCACGCGCGGCCAGGTGAGGGGCGGCGGCAAGAAGCCGTGGCGCCAGAAGGGCACCGGTCGCGCCCGTCAGGGCACTATTCGCGCGCCCCAGTGGGCCGGCGGCGGCACCGTGTTCGGCCCGCATCCGCGTTCCTACGCGTTCCATGTGAACAAGAAAGAGGTCAAGCTGGCCATGCGCTCCGCGCTGTCCGCCAAGCTGGCCGACGGCGAACTCTACGTAGTGGAGAACTTCAGCTTCGAGAAGCCGCGCACGAAAGATGCCGTCGCCGTGCTGAAGGCGCTCGAGCTGGAGGGCCGCACGACCATCGTCATACCTGACGACGATGTGAACGCTTACCTGTCGTTCCGCAACATCCCGAAGGTGAATGTCATTCCCGTGTCGGAGTCGAACACCTACGAATTCATCGATAACAAGGCGCTCGTCTTCACCGCCGACGCCCTCAAGCGCATCGAGGAGGTGCTCGCATAATGAAGGATCCCCGCGAGGTCATCATCCGTCCCATCATCACGGAGCATAGCTACGACATGATGGAGGACAACACCTACACCTTCGAGGTTGCCAAGGACTCCAACAAGGTTGAGATTCGCCAGGCCGTCGAAGCCATCTTCGATGTAACCGTGGTGAAGGTGAACACGCTCAACGTGAAGCCGAAGCCCAAGCGCGTTCGCTACAATCTGGGTAAGACCCGCACTTGGAAGAAGGCCATGGTCACGCTGAAAGAAGGCGATACGATCGAGCTCTTCGCTTCGTAGAGCAGGCTACATCAACGAAAGTGCTTCAAGGCCCTCGCCATGCGCGAGGGCCTTTTTCGTATGCTCCTTTTTCATACCACCCAAAGGGGTGATATTCGATTTGACCCGTTTGGGGAATGGTGTTCGCTTGCGCTTCGCATATATCGTGAGCAAAGGCCGGAAGAGGCTGGAACGAACGAAGAAGAGGGGAGCGGAAACCATGTACGTTGATCCAAGTAAAGGAATTCGATCCGCATCAGTCGGCGGAGTGACGCGGCGGAGCTTCTTGACAGGGGCGGCGCTGGCGGGTGCAGGGCTGGCAGCCGGTTTGACCGGATGCGCACCGGCGCAATCTGCGACCGGTGCAGACGGAACAGATGCGGGTGCATCGACCGACGCGATGAACGCCGATGCGTACTTCGGAAAATGGGGCTTTGAAATTCCTGACGAGCCCATTGCCGAGGCGGACATCGCCGAGACCATCGAGGCGGAGATCGTCGTGGTGGGCGCAGGCACCGGCGGACTTGCTGCGGCCAACGCCGCCGTCGAGGAGGGTGCGAACGTCGTGCTTCTCAGCGCCAGCAGCAAGCCTATCAGCCGTGGCGGCTCAAACCATGCCGCATACTCGAAGGCGATGGAGGCTGCGGGCATTCCGCGCAATGACCCTGCGTTTTATGAAAAAGAGCTTCAGGCCAACGGTGCGCGTGTCGATGCCCGCAAGTGGTACAAGTTCTTCAATCATTCCGAAGAGGTGATGAACTGGCTCATCGATATCATGGAGGGGCGCGGCTACACCACGGGCATCGAAAGCTCCATCCCAACACTCGATAACGAGAGCGGCTCGATATTCTATCTGCCCGGCGCGCACGGTTGGTACGACGATGAGCACCCCGGCATGGGCATGAACCAAACGCTCGTTGTGAACGAACTTGCCCGTCGCTTCGAAGAGCTGTCCGGCTCCTCCATCTACTACAAAAACATCGCGCGCCAGCTTGTGCGCGGCGGAGAGCCCAATGGTGCCGAAGGCCGTGTAAATGCCGTCATCGCCGAGCGTGAAGACGGCACCTTCGCTCGGTTTACAGCAAGCAAGGCAGTGGTTCTGGCAACGGGCGACTTCTCCACCAACCGCGATATGATGGCCAAGTACGCACCGCAGGCTTTGCGGTATATCACGCCCGAGGAGTTCGAGAGCGTCGATTACGATAAGGAGCTATTCTATGGTGGGCTGTATCCCGGCGACGGCCAGAAAATGGGGTTGTGGGTAGGCGCGGCGTGGCAGAAGGCGTGGCCGTGCTGCCCGAATGGCGGCGGCGTGAAGGCTGGGCCGATGGATGGCGTTCTGCCCTTCACCGGACTTACCGTCAACCGCGACGGTAAACGCTACTGCAACGAGTACGGCATGCTCGGCACGCTCCCCTTCACCACCGAAATGGGATGTCCGGGTGGTGTATCCTACGCCATTTGGGACATGAATTACGCTGAACAGTATCCGCTGCCTTGGATCAACGGAAGTCTTCCCTATGGGACGCCGAACGAACTGAGCATCGAGGAGACGGTCGCCTCGTGGGAGGCGATGGTCGAGAGCAAGGCCTTTGTGAAGGCCGATACGCTCGAGGAACTGATCGAGCTCATGGAATTGCCCGCCTCGACGCTCGACACCGTCAAGGCGTACAACGCCGACTGCAAAGCAGGTACAGATCTCGCATTCCATAAGGATCCTTCGCTCATGATTCCCGTCGAGAAGGGTCCGTTTTACGGCTCGGTCAGCGACACAAGCTTCTTCCTCACGGTGCTCGGCGGTCTGCGCACCGACGATGAGATGCGCGTGTGCGACGAGGACGACAACCCGATCGAAGGCCTCTACAACGTGGGCAGCATGGCGGGCGACATGTTCTATGCGCAGTACACCTACATGATCCCCGGTTTCACCTACGGCAGCAACCTTACGTTAAGCTATCTGGCAGGCAAGTTCATCGTGGAGAACGAATAGCCTGTACTCGCCCGGGTGCAGTCGCTCCTCCCTCCGGCGACCGCACCCGCGGCGGCAAATGTCCGATCGGGTATACTGGGCGGTACGGAGGAGGGATGATGCAGAACAGCGAAGGGCCGCTCGCGGCTCCGTTTAAACTGAGCTCGTTCGAACAATTTCGCGCGATGCTGTCAAGCCATCGCAGCCTTGCCGCCTCGCTCTCTTTGTTCAACGCATGGATTTTCGCGATGAGCTGGAGCGGGGTACTTGACGCGCCTTTTGGCCCCCTTGCGAACGGCCTGGCGGTGAACGGCTTTTGGCTTATATCGCTTATCGTATGCACGCTTGTGCTCGCAGCGTTCTTCCTCGTTTCGCGCCTTCGACGCGGGCCGGGCCGCGGTGGGCTGATTGCAAGTGCTTGCTGCATGACAGCGAGCGTCGTGCTCATCGGCGTCGCAGGGCTCTCCCCGGAGGCTGCGCCGGTCTTGCCGCTTGTCGGCGCGATTTCCTCGGGGGTCGGCACAGGGATGATGACCGCGTTCTGGGGGTCGCTCATCACTCGCTACGATTCCGGCGTCGTTCTGCACTTTGTTGCGTTCTCGCTGCTCGCGAGCGCTCTGACGACTGCGCTCATAGCACTCGCACCGCCGCCTGCGGCGCTTGCGTGCATGATGGCCATTCCGTTCGCGGCGGCGTTCTCGTTTTATCGGGCGCTGTACCAGGATGGCGAAGGGTTGCAGGGCGCTTCCGAAGAGACGCCTTACGCGCCGTCGGACGATCCGGCTTCGGTGGGCGCGTCCAGCAGTGAGCGCGAGCGGCGCGTCTCGCCGCTCGCCGTATTCATGGGACTCGTCGTGGTGCTCGGAGCCTCGGCGGGGTTGCTCCGCAGCCTCATGGGCGCAGATGCGTTGGCGGCGCAGAGCGCGGGGGTGTTCGGCATCGCCACCGCCTGCGCCGCGGCCATGCTGCTTCTATCCAAAGTGCCGGGCGACGGAGAGTCGTTCGCGCTGTTCTATCGTGCGATTGGGTTCATCGCTGCGGCTTTTGTCGTGATGGCGCTCGCCGTCCAGCAGACACCGTGGCGAGCGACGTTCGCGCTCGCCATCCATACTATGGGGTTCATGTACTTCTTCGGTCTGCTGTGGGTGTTCTGCGTCATCTACACGCGACGCTGCAACGACGTTGCCCGCGTGTTCATCGGCGGTTTTCTGGCCAGCCAGGCAGGCCAGATCTTCGGAGCTGCAGCGGGCAACTGGTTCCATGCGGCTCTTGATCCGCAGTCTATTGTGGCATCGGCGTCGAACGCGATGATCTACCTGCTGCTGTTCGCCAGTATCGTGCTCATGGCGCGCTTGAGCACGGAATCGAGGCCCCGTCAAACCATGACGAACGACGGCTCCATGGCGAGAGCCTGCACGCTGGCTTCGGCACGCTTTGCCCTCACGCCGCGCGAGTCCGAGATCCTCGTCTACCTCGTCAAAGGATACGATCGCGGCTTCATTGCCCAGAGCCTTTCGGTATCCACCGAAACGGTAAAGTCCCACACACGCCACATCTATGAAAAGCTGGACGCGCATACCCGCTTGGAGCTGTTCAACACCGTTGCACGCTGTCTTGAGGAATAGCCGCCGCTTTTGCAGACCGCGAACAGGTATGATTCCGTTACTGGTGCTTGCGGGATTGTTCGTGTATCGTAAGGTCATCGGGATTGTCGTCTGAAAGGAAGGAGGCGGCTCGTGGCGTTCGTGGAGTTTCGCGACGTGCGCAAGGTGTACCGCATGGGCGAGGTCGAGGTGGCCGCCGTCGACGGCATGACGTTTGACATCGAGCGCGGCGAGCTCGTCGTGGTCGTCGGACCGTCGGGCGCTGGCAAGACGACACTCTTGAACATGCTCGGCGGCATGGACTCCTGCTCGTCGGGTTCCATCGTGCTCGACGGCCGCAACGTCAGCGCGTTCGGCAGCAAAGAACTCACCTTCTATCGCCGCTACGACATCGGTTTTGTCTTCCAATTCTACAACCTCGTGCAGAACCTCACGGCGCTCGAGAACGTGGAGCTTGCCAGCCAGATCTGCAAGGACCCGCTCGATGCGGCATCCGTGCTGCGGCAGGTGGGCCTGGGGCATCGCCTCGGCAACTTCCCGGCGCAGCTCTCCGGCGGCGAGCAGCAGCGGGTGGCCATCGCGCGAGCGCTGGCGAAGAACCCGAAGCTCCTTTTGTGTGACGAGCCCACCGGCGCGCTCGACTACCAGACGGGCAAGGCCATACTCAAGCTTTTACAGGACACGTGCTACGACACCGGCAAGACGGTGGTGCTCATCACGCACAATGCCGCATTCACGGCCATTGCCGACCGCGTCATCCACATCCGTGAAGGGCGCGTGGCGAGCGTCGACGTGAACGACGCGCCTGCTTCCGCCGAAACGCTCGAGTGGTGACAGAGGGTCTGTGAGCGGCGCGTTCAACAAAGAGCTTCTCCGTTCGATCACCCATTCGCTCGGGCGCTTTTTAGCTATCGCGGCCATCGTCGCGCTCGGCACCGGGTTCTACGCCGGTCTGCGCATGACCGCTCCCGACATGAAAACCGCGGCCGACGAATTCTACGACGGCACCGCGCTCATGGACGTACGGGTGCTCTCGACGCTCGGTCTCACCGAGGACGACATCGCGGCGCTGCGCGACGTCGAGGGCGTTCAGGCCGTCATGCCCGCCTACGAGACCGATGTCATGGCCACCATTGGGGGCGAGCAGTACGCAACGCGCGTGCACTCGTTGCCCGACGCAGCGCGCTCGTCTGACGCTTCCGACGGCGTCCATGCGCGCTCGGATGATCCCGAGTACCTGAACCGCCCCATTCTCATGGAGGGGTCATGGCCCCGACGAACGGGGGAGTGCGTGCTCTCGGCCGACCTTGTGGCGGCGCAGAATGCACGCGTAGGCGACGTCGTGCGTATCTCGCAGGAAGCCGAGGGCATGGAGAACGCCCTGGTGGTGGACGAGTACACAGTCGTAGGTTTCGTGAGCGCGCCGTACTACGCCACGTCCTCGAGCCTGGGATCAACCTCGCTCGGCAGCGGATCAATCACGCAATACATGTATGTGCCTGAAAGCGACTTCTCGTCGGATCTGCCGTTCACCGAGGCGTTTCTCACCGTAGTGGGCGCCGCGGACGAAAGTTCCGGCAGCGCAGCTTACGACGAGCGGGTGACGCAGGTGACCGATCGCATCGAGGCCATTGCGCCCGAGCGCGAAAAGGACCGCGCAGAAGGTCTGCGGGCCGACGCCCAAACCGAACTGGATGATGCGCACGCCGACTACGAGCGGCAGAGGGCCGACGCCGAAACGCAGTTGGCCGAGGCGAAACGGCAGCTTGACGACGCAAAGGCTCGGCTCGACGGTGCGGCAGGCGTCATAGCCGAGAACGAACAAACGTTCGCCGAAGCGCAGGCGCGCTATGACGACGGAAAAGCCGAGCTTGAGCGCCAGCGCGCGAGTGCCGACGAGCAGCTTGCAGACGCGGCAGCACGGCTGGCGGCCAGCCGTGCCGAACTCGACGCGAACCGTGCCACCATCGAGGCGCTCGAGCAGGCGCTTCCCGGCATGCAGTCCCAATGGCAGCAGGGAAGCGATGATCTGGCTCGAAAAACAGCCGCATGGCAGCAGGGCTCGGATGCGGTAGATGCGGGCATCGCGCAGGCGCGTCAGGGAATTGAGCAGATCGACGCGGGCATCGCCGAAGCGCAGGCCAATCTCGATGCGCTGCCAGCGCAGATAGATGCCGTGCAAGAGCAGATTGCGACCATGGAGGCGCTGCCGCCCGATCAGCAGGATCCGGATGCTCTCGCGAAGCTCCGCCAACAGCTCGCTGCGCTTCAAACCGCTCAAGGGCAGTTGCCTGCGACCATCGCCGACCTCGAGCAGCAGCGCTCCGAGGCCCAGGCGACGCTCAAGGATTTGAACGCCCAGCGCGAGCAGCTCGATCGGACGTACCGGGAGCAGATCGTCCCGGCCGGGCAGCAGCTTGCAGACGCCCAAGCTCAGATAGAGCAAGCGCAGGATGCTGTTGCTCGCTTCAGGGCCGGGGAGGATCAGGCGGCCGAAGGGCAGGCCCAATACGAGGCCAGCAAGCAGGAGGCCGACGCGCAGCTGACAGCCGCTCAGCGACAGCTCGACGATGCGGCTGCGCAGCTGGCGAGCGGGCGCGAGCGGCTAGCGCAGGGCAAGGCCGACTACGAGCGCGGCTTGAATGACTACGAGAGCGGCCTTGCCGAATACGAGGCGCAGAAGAAGGATGCCGAAGAGCGGCTCTCTGATGCGAAGCGCCAGCTTGACGACGCGCAACGCCAAATCGACGACATCGACGATGCCGTCTGGTACGTCATGGACCGCACCGCCAACTACGGCGTGGCCAGCTTCGATGCCGATGCCGACCGCGTGGACAGCATCGCGCAGGTGTTCCCGTTCATCTTCTTCCTTGTGGCGGCGCTCGTAGCACTCACCACTATGACTCGCATGGTTGAGGAGGAGCGCCAGCTCATCGGCACGTTCAAAGCGCTCGGCTACAGCCGCTGGCGCATCGCTTCGAAGTATCTCGCCTATGCGGCCGCCGCCAGCGTCGCAGGCAGCATCGTCGGCATCGGCGTTCTCTCGCAGGTGCTGCCCGCCGTCATCATGAAGGCTTACGGCATTATCTACTTCGTGCCCGCCCAGCCGCTGCCGCTGTCCATCGACTGGCCCCTTGCCGCGCTCGCCGGCGGCCTCGGCGTGGGCGTGACGCTCATCGCCACGGCCGCAGCCGCAGCCGCGACGCTGCGCGAGCGTCCTGCTACACTCATGCTGCCGCGTGCGCCGAAGGCAGGCAAACGCATCCTGCTCGAGCGTGTGGGGCCGGTGTGGCGGCGCCTTTCGTTTTCATGGAAGGTGACGTTCCGCAATCTGTTCCGCTACAAGAAGCGCTTCGTCATGACCGTCATCGGCATT
Organism: Enteroscipio rubneri; assembly: GCF_963929405.1. Classification (NCBI taxonomy): domain Bacteria; kingdom Bacillati; phylum Actinomycetota; class Coriobacteriia; order Eggerthellales; family Eggerthellaceae; genus Enteroscipio; species Enteroscipio rubneri. Next base: position 80,991 of record NZ_CAWVIN010000002.1, read on the forward strand.
GCGGGTTGCACGGCGCTCCTGCTCACAGGGCTCGGGCTTTCCGACGCTATCAATGACATTATCGACAACCAGTTTGGCACCATCACGAAGTACAACGCCATGATCTCGGTGGAGGAGGATATTCCACGTGCCTCCCGGGACCAGCTCGACGACCTGCTGGACGATTCGCGCTATGTGAGCTCGCACATGCGGGCTGAGCGTTCGAACATGCTGGCGAGCGGCCCTGACGATGCCGACGTGCCCGTCCAGGTGGTCGTGCCGGAGGAGCCTTCGCGCTTGGACGAGTTCGTCCTCATGCGCACGCGCGTGGGCCATCAGCCCCTTGAGCTGGGAAATGCCGGTGTCGTTTTGAGTGAGAAGCTGGCCGATCAGCTGGGCGTCGCGGCGGGCGAAGACGTGCAGCTCACCGAGCAGGACGCCATCGGCAACGCCACGGGGTCGCCACACGCCGTCGAGGCGACCGGCGTCATGGAGAACTACATCTACAACTACGTGTTCGTCGGACCCGACCGCTACGACGAACTCATGGGCGAACGGCCCTCGTTCACGACGATCTTGGCCGTCACCACCACCGATTCCGATGCACGCGCCGAGCTCACCGAGAAGCTCGGCGCCATCGAGGGAGTGAAGACGGTCGCCTACAACGATGAAACAATCGAAGCCTACCGCGACATGCTCTCGAGCGTGAACATGATCGTGGTGGTGCTTGTGGTGGCCGCCGCCTCGCTCGCGTTCATCGTGCTGTACAACCTCACGAACATCAATATCACCGAACGGGTGCGCGAAATCGCCACGCTCAAGGTGCTCGGCTTCACGCCTCGCGAAGTAAACGCCTATATCTACCGCGAGACGTTCCTGCTGGCGGCCATCGGCTGCGCGGTCGGACTTGTGCTGGGCGTGTGGATGGAGAGCTTCGTCGTGGTCACCGCCGAGGTCAACCAGGTGATGTTCGGCCGCGAGATTCATGTTGCAAGCTTCGTGATCGCGTTTGCGCTCACCATGCTGTTCACCGTGCTCGTCATGCTGGCTATGCGGGGCAAGCTGCGCCGTATCGACATGGTGGAGAGCCTCAAGTCGAACGAATAGCTTTTGGCGAAGGGTTCTGGCAGCGGAGGGCGTGATGCATGCAACCATGTTCGCACGACCGGTCCGCTGGGCTGTTCGGCTCGTGTAGGCCCTGCGACGGACCTTCCGCCGTTTCCACGCTCAAGATTGAGCACGCTTGGCGGCATGGGAGAGGATTCGGGTCCTGGCGGGTTATTCGATGGTGCGGAACGACGCGGAGTGCGGCGTGGCTTCGGTGCGCTACAATAGCTCATCGACGATTGGAGACGAGATAGGGGATCTTTCATGAAAGTGACCGAGAAGAAGGTCGACGGCGGGTTCATTCTGCTGGAGGCGATCGCATCGACTGCAGAGGTCGCCCATGCGCTCACGATGGCGCAGTATGGTTTCGCCCAGCAGATGGGGCTGCAGCCTGCTGCTGGCAAGACGGTCGCGCAGCTTGCTGAAGAGCAGCTGGGCATCAAGGATCTTGATGCGCTCGTGCAGCAGCAGGCTGCCGAATATCTCGTGCCTTTCGCTATCGACAAGCGCAACATCATCCCGGCCTATCCCCCCAAGCTGCAGGCGCAGACTCCGCTCAAGCGCGGTCAGACATTCTCATTCGAGCTTCGCGTGGCTCCGAAGCCTGATTACGAGCTCACGTCGTACGAGCCTGTGACCGTCACCGTGCCGCCCTTCACGTTGGACGAAGGCGAGGTGGACGCGCAGCTCGAGCAGTTGGCGGACAGCTTTGCGAAGTTCGAAGCCGATGAGCCGCGCCCTGTCGAAGAAGGCGACAGCTTCCTGTTGGCGCTGGAGGCCTTCCAGGATGGCGAGAAGATGGACAACCTGTCCACCGAAGGACGCACCTACATCACGGGCATGAGCTTCATGCCTCCGAGCTTCGAGTCGCAGCTGATCGGAATGAACGTGGGAGAGTCGAAATCGTTTTCCTTCGAGATGCCCGGCGGCGAGAAAGCGCCCGTCATCGATTGTACGGTCACGATCAGGGAGATGCAGAAAAAGGTCGTGCCCGTCATTGACGACGAATGGGTTTCGCAGAACATGCCCATGTATCGCGGTGCCGAGGCGCTGCGCAGCAGCGTAGAGGAGCGTCTCGGCACCGAGCGTCGCGCCCAATATGAGAACTACAAGCTGCAGGCTGCCGCCGCTGAACTGGCAAAGCGGTTCAAGGGGCGCATTGACGACGCGGTGTACGAGTCGACGCAGCAAAACCTTGTGGCAAACATGCGCGCGCAGCTCGCCCAACAGGGCATTCCATTCGAGCAGTTCATACAAAGCCAAGGAGGCGAGCAACAGTTCGGCATGCTCATGATGCTGCAGACGCGTGCAACGCTCGCGCAGGGGTACGCCCTTGATGCGCTGTTCCGTCACGAGGGCATGACGCTCGACGATGCGGATCTCGACGAAGCGGCTCGTGCCATGAATCCCCAGAATCCTGCCGCCGCGCGTCGCGAGATGGAGGAGAGCGGGCGCAGCTTCGCGCTGCGGGAGCTCGCGCAGCGCATGAAAGCCAACGCTTGGCTGCTCTCGCATGCTGAGGTGGTCATCAAGGATTCGGAGGACTCCGCCGTGAACGCGAGCGCGAAGGGGGAGAAGGCGCAGGCCGGGAAGGATGATCCGAAGACCGAAGAGCATGCGAAGAAGGTCGATCCGGAAGCCGACGAGAAGGCAAAGAAGGAGAACGCCGAGTAGGCCGGGTACGGTTGCGTCGAAGAGGAGGGCGCGAACGGGGCGTTCTCTTCTCGTGCTCGCTGTTTCTCGGGGCGGAGAGCGTCGTTTTTTGAGGAACGGCGCTCTTCTCGGAGCCGGTAACGGGCTAATTGTTGACAACCGGACGAATCTCGTGCGCGGATTCGAGTTTGATTCGTGATAATAAGATGCAGGGAAGATCGCCGACAAAGCCGCGTGTCGCAGACCGTCGGCTGGTTGAACGACCGAGCCTGATCGGCACGTTCGATCGTGGTTTCGCTCGCGCGACGCGAAGGTCAGGCGAGCCTTGCGTTGTCGAAGAGAGGATATCGTATGGACGGAAGCGATAGGGAAGGCGCTGAGGGAACCGACGAGGTCAGAATGATCGCGGGTGGTCTCGCGTCGGGCGGTTTTGCACGGCTGCCGGCTACGGCCAAGAGCATGCGCACGGACGATGGCCGAGTTCTCGTCTCGCTCAACGATGCGTCTGACATTGTGAACATAGCTCGCTTCTTGCGGGATTACCGCGGTCCGGGTTTGAACGAGGCTTTAGGCGCAGATGCCATGAGGGGCCTTGCGGCACTGCTTGATCCGAACCAGGAGGTTCCGCCCGAGCAGGCCGCTGCCGCGCGCGATATCCTGGGATCCATCGCCGCAGGAACGCTTTCCGGCGCTGCTCCCGGATTGCAGCCCGCCGCCGTCAGCCTTCTAAAACATTTCGCCTGACGCTCATGCTCGTGCCAAGGGCGGGCCTGTTGTCCGCGTCCATGTCGACTGCGCGTCGATAACCTTGACTGCGTCTGCGCCCTCCGTGATCGGGAACCGACCGTGACCGTTGTGCTCAGGTTGTGTCTATGAAAATAGTCCTTGATTACCAGGCGCTTTCTGCGTATAATTCTCGTTTGCGTCTGGTTGTGTATGGACACACCCGGAGGCGTGGATACTCGGAGTCGTGACGTCTCACTCCATTCAAGACGGGGCGCGGCGAGCGAGGCCACACAGGTCAGCAGGGTTTTCTGGGGTGCGCAGGGAGTGTGCGTGCGAGCAGAAAACCGAAGAAAGGAAAGACATGGGAGTTAAACAGTACAAGCCGACAAGCCCCGGCCGACGCTTCCAGACGGTCTCGGACTTCGCCGAGATCACGACGGACAAGCCGGAGAAGTCTCTGCTTGCGCCGCTGTCGAACAAGGCCGGCCGCAACAACTACGGCCGCATCACGACGCGCCACCAGGGCGGCGGCAACAAGCGTCGCTATCGCATCATTGACTTCAAGCGTAACAAGGACGGTGTCCCCGCGAAGGTCGCAACCATCGAGTACGACCCGAACCGCTCGGCGCGCATCGCGCTTCTGAACTACGCCGACGGCGAGAAGCGCTACATCCTTCACCCGAAGGGCCTCCGCGTGGGCGACGTTGTCATGAGCGGTCCCGAGGCCGATATCAAGCCGGGCAACGCCATGCAGTTGACGAACATCCCCGTCGGCACGCTCATTCACGCCGTCGAGCTCCAGCCTGGCAAGGGCGCCGCTATCGCCCGCTCTGCCGGTACGAGCATTCAGCTCATGGGCAAGGAAGGCAAGTACGCCATCCTCCGCATGCCGTCCTCCGAGATGCGCCGCGTGCTCGTCACCTGCCGTGCCACCATCGGCGAGGTTGGCAACGCCGAGCATGCCAACATTCGCGTCGGAAAAGCCGGCCGTAATCGCTGGAAGGGCATCCGTCCCACCGTTCGCGGTACGGTCATGAACCCGGTCGATCACCCGCATGGCGGCGGCGAGGGCAAGAACAAGTCCGCCGGTCGCCATCCGGTCACTCCGTGGGGCGTTCCGACGAAGGGCCATCGTACCCGCAATCCGAAGAAGGCTTCGAGCCGCCTGATCATCCGCCGCCGCAAGAAGTAGCGCTAAGCGTTAAGGAGTAATAGTGAGCAGAAGTTTGAAAAAAGGTCCTTTCGTCGAACCGCGCCTTCTTGATCGCATCGAGAAGATGAATGCGGCGGGCGAGAAGAACGTCGTCAAGACCTGGTCGCGCGCAAGCACCATCTTCCCGGAGATGGTGGGCCACACCATCGCCGTCCATGATGGCCGCAAGCACGTGCCGGTATACATTACAGAATCCATGGTCGGCCACAAGCTGGGCGAATTCGCCCCGACCCGCACGTTCAAGGGTCACTCCGCCGACAAGGGCAAGCGATAAGAAGGGGTGAACAATGGAAGCTAAAGCAATAGCACGCTACGTCCGCGTTTCGCCCCGCAAGGCGCGCATCGTGGTCGATCTGATCCGCGGCAAGTCCGTGCCTCAGGCTCGCGAGATCTTGCAGTTCACGAACCGCGGCGCTGCGGAGATCGTGGAGAAGACGCTGAACTCCGCCGTGGCCAACGCTGAGCACCTGCATCACGTGCGCCCGGAGACGCTCGTCGTGAAGACGGCCTTCGCTGATGAAGGCCCCACACTGAAGCGTATCCGTCCGCGCGCCAAGGGTTCCGCGTCGCGCATTCGCAAGCGCACGAGCCACATCACGATCATCGTAGCACCGCGAGAGGAGGCATAAGCGCATGGGTCAGAAGGTTAGCCCTACCGGGTTCCGCCTCGGTATCACCGAGGAATGGCGCAGCCGCTGGTACGCCGATAAGGATTACGCCAAGAACCTGGAAAACGACTTGGCCATCAGGAAGTTTTTGGACAAGCAGCTCGCCCGTGCCGCCGTCTCAAAGGTCGAGATCGAGCGCGCCGGCGACAAGATCAAGATCGTCATCACCACGGCCCGCCCGGGCGTTGTGATCGGCAAGAAGGGCGCTGAGATCGACGCCCTGCGCAAGAAGCTCGACAAGGTGGCCAACGGCCCCGTGTCCATCGAAGTCATCGAGGTCAAGCGCCCCGAACTTGACGCTGCGCTCATCGCTCAGTCCGTTGCGGAACAGCTCGAGGGCCGCGTGGCCTTCCGCCGCGCCATGCGCAAGGCGGTTCAGTCCGCCCGCAAGAGCGGTGCCAAGGGTATCCGCATTCAGTGCTCCGGCCGCTTGGGCGGCGCGGAGATGAGCCGTCGCGAGTGGTACCGCGAGGGCCGCGTGCCGCTGCACACGCTGCGCGCGAAGATTGATTACGGCTTCGCCACCGCCGCCACCACGATGGGTTCCATCGGCGTGCAGGTGTGGGTGTACCACGGCGAGATGCTTCCTGGCCAGAAAGCGCCGCAGCCGGCGCTCGAGGGCAGCTCCCGTCCGAGCCGTTCCCGTCGTAACGACCGCAACGAGAGGGGGCGCAAGTAAATGCTCGTACCTAAGCGCGTCAAGCACCGCAAGGTGCAACGTGGTTCCATGAAGGGCAAGGCCAAAGGCGGAACCCGGCTGAACCACGGCACGTACGGCATCCAGGCCCTTGAGGCACATTGGATCACCAACCGCCAGATCGAGGCGGCCCGTATCGCCATGACCCGTCACATGAAGCGCGGCGGCAAGGTGTGGATCACAATCTTCCCGGATAAGCCGATCACGCAGAAGCCGGCCGAAACCCGCATGGGTTCCGGCAAGGGCAATCCTGAGGCATGGGTCGCGGTCGTCAAGCCCGGCCGCATCATGTTCGAGATCGACGGCGTCGACGAGGAGACCGCCAAGGAGGCCCTGCGTCTCGCCATCAACAAGTTGCCCATCAAGTGCAAGATTGTTTCCAAGGAAACGGAAGGGCAGGAATAAATGAAAGCAGCAGAGATCCGTGAGCTGTCTGCCGACGATTTGCAGGCGAAACTCAAGGAAGCGCGCGCGGAGCTTTTCAACCTGCGCTTCCAGATGGCCACGAGCCAGCTCGACAATACCGCTCGTGTGAAGCAGGTCAAGAAGGACATCGCACGCATCCAGACTGAGATGCGTGCCCGCGAGCTGAGCGCTTAGCTTGACGGTTAGGAAGGTTGAATTTACATGAGTGAAGATCGCAACTCCCGCAAGGTCCGTCAGGGCATCGTCGTGAGCGCTGTCAACGATAAGACCTGCGTCGTGCTCGTCAAGGAGCGCAAGCCGCATCCGGTGTACGGCAAGATGATGACAACGTCCAAGAAGTTCCACGCCCATGACGAGAACAACGAGGCCGGCATCGGCGACACCGTGCAGATCATGGAAACCCGCCCGCTGTCGAAGCTGAAGCGCTGGCGTCTGGTGAAGATCGTCGAGAAGGCCAAGTAGTCCAACGGCAACCCCTTCGGATTACCGAGATGAAAGTTAGGTTGAAGCAATGATTCAGATGCAAACCATGCTCGCAGTGGCCGATAACTCCGGCGCTCGCAAGGTGCAGTGCATCAAGGTCCTGGGCGGCTCCAAGCGCCGCTACGCGGGACTGGGCGATGTTATCATCTGCAGCGTGAAAGAAGCCGCGCCGAACACCAACGTGAAAAAGGGCGATGTCGTCCGTTGCGTGATCGTGCGCGTGAAGAAGGAAGTTCGTCGACCCGACGGCAGCTATATCAAGTTCGATCAGAACGCCTGCGTGCTTATCGACAACTCAGGCGCACCCCGCGGTACGCGTATCTTCGGGCCGGTGGCTCGCGAGCTGCGCGACAAGAAGTACATGAAGATCGTGTCTCTGGCACCGGAAACGCTCTAAGGGGGTGTGCATACATGAATAGCATGAACATCAAGAAGGGCGACAAGGTGAAGGTCCTCTCCGGCAAGGACAAGGGCAAGGAAGGCACGGTTCTGCGCTCGTTCCCGCAGAAGCAGCGCGTTGCGGTCGAGAAGGTCAACATGATTAAGAAGGCTCTGCGTCCGACGCAGCAGAACCCTCAGGGCGGCATCTCCACCATGGAAGCTCCGATCCACGTGTCCAACGTCATGCTCGTGTGCCCCGCGTGCAAGCAGGCCACGCGTGTGAGCAAGCGCGTCAACGACGAAGGCAAGAAAGTTCGCGTCTGCAAGAAGTGCGGAAAAGACATCGATTAGTCCGTTCCGCCGATCTTCGATCGGCGGAACGGATCGACGCTGCGGCGTTTGATCCGCCGGCCTGACGGCCGACGGAACGGGTCGACGCTGCGGCCGGCTGTGGCACCCCGCCTTCGCACGATCACGAAGGCTCGCGTACCGAAGTACGCTTCGTCTTCGCGATCCCGCGAATTCGGGGCACCGCAGCCGCCCTCGCTGACTTTTCGGCGACCAGCGACGGCCAATGCAGTACAATGACCCCTGCTGCTTCGGCGGCGAGGGACGCAGGGTCGGAAATCCTGCGTTTAATTCATCGAAAGGATTGGAAGAACCATGGCTATTCCTCGTTTGAAGGAAATGTACAACACCGAGATCGTGCCGAAGCTCGAGAAGGAGCTGGGTCTCGGCAACGTCAACCAGGTCCCGCGCCTTGAGAAGATTGTTGTGAACATGGGCGTTGGCGCCGCCGCAGCCGATCACAAGCTGCTTGACGCTGCGATGGCGGATATGCGCGTTATCACCGGCCAGCAGCCTTGCATCACGCGCGCTCGCAAGTCGATCGCTGGTTTCCACGTGCGCGAAGGGCAGCCCATCGGCTGCAAGGTCACGCTGCGCGGCGACCGTATGTGGGAGTTCCTCGACCGCTTGCTGGCGACCGCCCTCCCGCGCGTCCGTGACTTCCGCGGTATCTCGCCGAAGAGCTTCGACGGCCGCGGTAACTACACGATGGGCGTGACCGAGCAGCTGATCTTCCCCGAGATCGACTATGATAAGATCGATCGTACGCGCGGCATGGACATCACGTTCGTGACGACGGCGGAAAACAACGATGATGCCTTTGCGCTGCTGGATGCGCTGGGCTTCCCCTTCAAGGACAAGAAGTAAGCGCCGCCTTCGGCGCGGCCTGCGGGTCATCGGTCGACGACCCGCGCTGTGTGCACTCGAGCCCGTGCAAACGAAACGGACGGGTTGGATATGAGAAAGAAGGATTTGCATGGCTAAGAAATCGATGATCGCCAAGGCGAAGCGCGAGCCGAAGTTCTCGACGCGTCAGCACAACCGCTGCACGCGCTGCGGACGTCCTCGCGCCTACTACCGCAAGTTCGGCCTGTGCCGCATCTGCTTGCGCGAGCTGGCCAACAAAGGCGAACTGCCCGGCGTGACCAAGTCTTCGTGGTAAGAACGAACTAGGTACGCCAGGGCGTGCCACGATCCAGGCGGAGGCGTTATGGGCGCCGACGAACCGGATCTGCAGGCTCATCATGGACCAAAGGAGAAAAGAACTATGACCATGACCGACCCCATTGCAGACATGCTTACGCGCGTGCGTAACGCTAACTCTGCCGGCAAGCCGACGGTTGCGATGCCGTCGAGCAAGAAGCTTGTCGAGCTGGCCCGCATCATGCAAGAAGAGGGCTATATCCAGGGATACGACGTCATCGACGGCGAGCCGCGCGCGACGCTCGAGCTCGCCCTTAAATACGGTGACAAGAAGGCTAAAACCATCCGCGGCATCAGGCGCATCTCGAAGCCCGGCCTGCGCATCTACGCGGGCAAGGACGAGCTTCCTCGTGTCCTGGGCGGCCTCGGTACCGCCATCATTTCGACGAGCAAAGGCGTCATGACCGACCGCGATGCCCGCAAAATGGGCGTCGGCGGCGAAGTCGTCGCCTACATCTGGTAGGAAAGGGAGGTTTGACATGTCTCGTATCGGCAAGCAGCCCGTCACCGTTCCTGCCGGCGTCGATGTGACTATCGACGGCACCACCGTAACGGTGAAGGGCCCGAAGGGAGAGCTTTCGCGCAGCTTCCCCTCCATCATGATCATCAAGCGCGATGGCGACGACATCATTGTCGAGCGCCCGAATGATTCCCGTGAAGCGAAGGCCTACCACGGTCTCGTGCGCACGCTCGTCTCCAACATGGTCGAGGGCGTCTCCAGCGGTTTCTCCAAGAAGCTGCAGCTCGTCGGCGTTGGCTATCGCGCCGCACTCAAGGGCAAGGACCTGGAGATGCAGCTCGGCTTCTCGCACCCGGTTCTCGTCGAGGCGCCCGAGAACATCACGTTTGAGGTTCCCAGCCAGACCGAGATCATCGTATCCGGCCCGAGCAAGGAGCAGGTCGGCCAGGTGGCCGCCAACATCCGCGCATGGCGCAAGCCCGAGCCGTACAAGGGCAAGGGCATCCGCTATGAGGGCGAGTACGTCCGCCGTAAGCTCGGCAAGGCTGCCAAGTCCGATTAGGCTTGACGACCAGCCTGTAACGGATCGAGATCGAAGGGATTAGCATGAACAAGCTTCAGAAAAAGCAAGCCGGGCTGGCTCGTCGCCACCGCCGCGTGCGCGGCAAGGTATCCGGTACGCCGACGCGTCCCCGCCTCTGCGTGACGCGCAGCAACAATAACGTGTACGTTCAGTTCGTCGACGACGTCGCTGGCAAGACCATTTGTGGCGTGTCGACGCTTGGCCCCGAGTTCAAAGCGACGGGCAAGAGCGGTGCGACTGTCGAGGGTGCTGCCGCGCTCGGCGAGATCGCCGGCAAGAAGGCGCAGGAGTCCGGAGTCACGGAAGTCGTGTTCGACCGTGGCGGCAACCTGTACCACGGACGCGTGAAGGCTCTCGCCGACGCCGCCCGTGAAGCAGGCTTGAAATTCTAGAAGGGGTAAAGGTCTATGGCTCGTAACAACAGACAAGACAACGCCGCGGTCCCCGAGCTTCAGGAGCGCGTCGTCTACATCAACCGCGTTTCGAAGGTTGTCAAGGGCGGCCGCCGCTTTGCGCTCACCGCGCTTGTGGTGGTCGGCGACGGCAACGGCCGTGTTGGTGTCGGCATGGGCAAGTCCCAGGAAGTGCCCATCGCCATCAAAAAGGGCGTCGAGGACGCGAAGAAGAACATGTTCGCCGTGCCCCTGACAGAAGAAAAGACGCTCCCGCATGAGATCATCGGCGAATTCGGCGCCGGTCGCGTGCTTATCAAGCCGGCTCGTCCCGGTACCGGCGTTATCGCCGGCGGTGCGGCTCGTGCAGTCATGGAGCTGGCGGGCGTGAGCGACGTGCTCACCAAGTCGCTTGGCACCGACAATGTGATGAACGTGGTCAAGGCGACCGCCGAGGGTCTCAAAAACATGCAGAGCCCCCAGGACGTTGCCGAGCGTCGCGGGATGACGGTCGATCAGATCTACGGCCGGAAGGAGAAGAAGTAATGGCAGACGCGAAGAATACGCTGCGCATCACCCAGGTGAAGAGCTCCATCGGCCGTAAGGGTGATCAAGGCAAGACGCTGCGCGCGCTCGGCCTCGGCAAGATCGGCCGTACGGTCGATCAGGTGGACAACGAGTCCGTCCGCGGCATGATCTTCAAGGTCAAACATCTCGTCGAGGTCGAGGAGCTGTAGGATCCATCGTTCTGCCGCACCGTCTGAAGGACGACGGTACCCGGCTCCGACTCTTATCGCTCGGCCGTGCGCGCAAAGCCTGTGCGGCTGCGAATCAGGCGGTCTCGGGTGTATCCGTACTTCACGCTCACGTCGGCAGACCAGTACGGTATAATCGACCATCGGCGTGCCTTGCGGCGCGCCGATGGTCGATTCAAGGAAGTTTGCTGGCGGCGAGCTGCCAGCGCTGGGCGGAAAGCTCAGTCAAGCGACAAGGAGAATCATATGGAACTCAAAGATCTCAAGCCGGCCGAAGGATCGCGCAAGAACCGCAAGCGCGTCGGCCGCGGTCCGGCTTCGGGCACTGGCAAGACCTCCGGCCGTGGCATGAATGGACAGAAGTCCCGTGCCGGCGGCGGCAAGGGGCCCGGCTTCGAGGGCGGGCAGACTCCGCTCGCGCGTCGTCTGCCGAAGCTCCCTGGCTTCACGAGCATCAACAGAGTCGAGTATCTTCCCGTCAACGTCAAGCGGCTCGAGGAGCATTTTGAAGCTGGCGACGTTGTCGACGGTGCAAGCTTGAAGGCTAAGGGCATCATCAAGCATGAGGATGCCCTCGTGAAGGTGCTGGGCGACGGCGAGCTGACGAAGGCTCTTACCATCAAGGTCGATAAGGTTTCTGCCTCTGCGAAGGCGAAGATCGAGGCAGCCGGAGGAAAGGTCGAAGAGCCTTGCTAAGCTCCATCATCGATGCGTTCAAGGTTCCGGAGCTGCGTAATAAGATTCTGTTTACGCTGGCGATTTTGGCGCTGTACCGCTTCGGCGCGTACGTTCCGGTGCCTGGCATTCCGTTCAACGAGTTCGCGAACCAGTTCACGGAAAGCGGCGGCGTCTCCATGACGATGCTCGACTTGTTCACAGGCGGTGCGCTGTCGAACTTCTCCGTGTTCTCGCTCGGAATCATGCCCTACATCACGGCGTCTATTATCATGCAGCTCATGCAGGGCGTCATCCCGGCGGTCGGCCGCTGGGCGAAGGAAGGCGAGACCGGGCGTCGTCGGATCACGCAGGTCACCCGCTACCTGACGTTGGGCCTGGGTCTTATCAACGCCATCGGCTACCTGCTGCTGTTCAAGTCGCCGGCCTACGGTGTCCAGTTCAGCACGGACGTGCCTCCGATCCTGACCGATATCATGGTGGTGTTCACGCTTGTGGCGGGCACGGCGTTCATCATGTGGATGGGCGAGCTCATCACGCAGCGCGGCGTGGGCAACGGCATGTCGCTTATCATTTTCGTGAGCATCGTGTCACGCGTACCGAGCGCCATCTATTCGTCGATCACTGAGAGCTCTGCCGACATGGGCATGAGCATCGCCATCACGCTGCTCATCGTGCTCGTTGTGCTCGCGTGCATTCCTGCGATCATCTTTGTCGAGCGGGCCCAGCGTCGTATTCCCGTGAACTACGCCAAACGCGTTCAGGGACGCAAGATGATGGGCGGCCAGTCCACCTACATTCCCCTCAAGGTGAATGCGGCGGGTGTCATCCCCATCATCTTCGCGAGCTGCCTGATCTACTTCCCGGCGCAGCTGGCGGCCTTGTTCAACGTGGAGTGGCTGACGTTTGCCGCCGATGCGATATCAACCGGCTGGGTAAACTGGATCCTCACCGCGGTGCTCATCGTGTTCTTCGCGTACTTCTACACCTCCATGGTGTTCAATCCCGATGAGACGGCGGACAATCTGCGCAAACAGGGTGGTTTCATCCCGGGTGTGCGCCCCGGTTCGGCGACGGTTCACTATATCAAGAACGTTCTGCACCGCGTCACGTTGCCCGGCGGCATCTTCATTGCTGTTATTGCCGTGGTGCCGACAATCATCTTCTTCTTTACGGGCAACCAGCTTGTCCAGGCATTCGGCGGCACGTCGATCCTCATCATGATCGGCGTTGCTCTCGACACCATGAACAAAGTGGAGAGCCAGCTGAAGATGCACAACTACGACGGCTTCTTCAAGTAGGGAAGCCTGACGCGTATGCGACGAAGAGGGGCCTGTGGGCCCCTTTTCGCATGCTATGGCCGCCCTTTCGTCATACCGTGGAGAAAACCGCGCCGGTTCGTGGCACCATTTTGATGAACCATGCGAGTTGTCGAATCTTTCTGCGCCACCGGAGAGCGAGCGCGGCTGATTTCTAGAATTCTGTCGAAAAAACGAGGTATGGGAACCCTAAAGCAGGCTGTCGCAGAATGGACAGTCATTGCATATTCACCGATCTGCGCTTTTGGATATAGGGAGGTGCCTGCATCGCGAAAAGAGCTTAAAGCGAATCCTCGAGGACTCCCATACCTCGAATTTCTTGCAGAAACCTCTTTCTGAGCGGCGCAAGATGACAATCCACTTCATCAGCCTCTTCGCCCTTTCAGCCTCTGCATCCTGCTCGGCATCCTCCGGCCTGTCTTTCTGTGAAATATGCGCGGCGAGCTGAGGGCTTTGGTACAATACGGGAACCGATCGGTATGTTGAAAGGAAATCTCATCATGAACATCGTGTTGTTGGGGGCACCAGGCGCCGGTAAAGGAACGCAGGCGGCCAAGCTGGTCGACGAGTTCGGAACGCCGCACATCTCCACGGGCGACATGCTGCGCGCAGCCGTCAAAGAGGGCACGCCGCTCGGCAAGAAGGCTAAGTCGTATATGGATGCGGGCGATCTGGTGCCCGACGATGTGATCATCGGTCTGGTGGAGGAGCGCCTTCAGGATCCCGATACGGAGAAAGGCTTCATCCTCGACGGATTCCCGCGCACATCCGCTCAGGCCGTCGCGCTTGATGCAGAACTCTCGAAGCTGGAGCGCCCGCTTGATGCAGCGCTTCTTATCGACGTCGATCCCGAGGTTATAGTCAAGCGCCTTACGTCGCGGCGTATGTGCAAGGATTGTGGCTACATTGGAACGGCTGCCGATAAAACGTGTCCGAAGTGCGGCGGCGAGATGTACCAGCGCGACGACGACAACGAAGCCACGGTGCGCAACCGTCTCGACGTGTACGAAAAGTCCACGGCGCCGCTCATTGATTACTATCGCGGCTGCGATCTGCTTGTCTCCATCGATGGCGACCGCGATCCGAACGTCGTGTACGAGGACGTGAAGCAGGCCTTGAGCCTGTAGCGCCTCTCTGGTAGAACCAATAATGTCAGCGAGAAGCCTCGAGGTATCCCAGATTGCTCTGTCGCGCGGCCGAGCGAACCGTTCGGTACACGCGAGCAAGCGTACCGGAAACAGGAATGGGTGCTGCGGGGCTTGTTCGCTGTACTGGGCCGTTCTGCCGGCGGCAGAACGGTGGAATTCCTGATGCCTACTGTTCGTCAAAACATAGCCTACGCCTACGAAGGCTTCATGCGTTCCCATCGGGCGTCGGTGCTCCATATCGCGAAGAGCGTCGTCGTCATATTGGCCTGTGCGCTTTTGCTCGAGACATTCGTGTTCAACGTGAACTATTTTCTCTCGGCAGGTTACAACACCATCAATCTGGACGATCGACTGAACCTGCAGGAGACGACCGACGGCTCGTATAAACTCACCACGGTGAACCATACGCTTGAGTTCTCCGATCTGAACACCGAGGTGCACAATGTGCGCCTCGATTTCGATTTCGACCAACCAGCCCAAGAGCTGACGGTGCGCATACACTTTACCGATGAGGCGCATCTCACGTATTTCGACTCCACCGAGTATACGGTGGGCGTCCCTGATGTGGACGTGTCCACGTTCGTTGATCAGAGCGAGTACATCAATCTGAATACTACCGGCATTGTCGATAATCTGCGAATCGAAATTGTCGGCGACGATACGAACTATCCGATCAAGCTCAAGAGCATCACCCTGAACGCCCATCATCCGTTCGATTTCAATACGACCCGCTTTCTGGCGACGGCGGGGCTTCTGGGTCTCGTGTTTGCGTTTCGACCGCGCTCAGTCATCTATCGTATCGGCATCGTAGATCAGCCTCGAAAGTCAAAGGCGATCATCATCGCGACCGTCGCCATCGAGGTTTGCCTGCTGAGTTCGTATCTGTTCCTGGGGTCGAATCTTGTGGGCGTGGCAACGAAGGACTACAACAACGGGTCCTGGGATGGTTCGAGCATGGTGAACGCCTTCGAGGTAGGGGGCGACAACGCCCAGCAGTATGCCGAGCTTGCAAAGGCTATGACGAAGGGCCAGCTCTACCTTGAAGAGGAACCTCCGGACTGGTTGCAAGACATGAGCGATCCCTATGATAAGGGTGCGCGCGACGAGGCGCAGAAAGCGACGGGGGAGCCCTATCTCTTCGATGTGGCCTTCCATGACGGGCATTACTACGTGTACTTCGGCGTGGTGCCGGTACTCCTGTTCTATCTGCCGTTCTATGTGCTGACGGGAGCGAATTTCCCCACAGCTATCGGCGTCCTTGTTGCGGTGATCGCCTTCGTGCTGGGGTGTTCTGCCCTGCTCGACCGCTTTGCGCGCTACCACTTCAAACGGGTGAGCCTCGGGCTTTACCTGTTGCTGCAGATACCCCTTGTCATGTGTTGCGGCATTCTATATCTGCTGAAGTTCCCGACGTTCTACTCGCTTCCCATTGCGCTCGGCTTGGCGTTTTCGGTATGGGGTCTCTACTTCTGGATGCGCGGGCGCGCTGCCGGGCGACCTGAAGGTTGGTATCTGGTCGGATCGCTCTGCATGGCTCTCGTCGCCGGCTGCCGCCCGCAGCTACTCGTTCTGTCGCTTTTGGCGTTTCCGCTGTTTTGGCGCGTCTATATCACGAAGCGTCGCCTGTTTACGCCGCGCGGTGCGCGCGAGTTTGCCTGCCTTGTCCTGCCGTATCTCGTGGTGGCCGCCGGGCTCATGGGGTACAATTACGCGCGCTTCGGGTCGTTTACGGATTTTGGAGCGAACTACAACCTCACGGTCAATGATATGACGAAACGTGGCTGGAACGTCGGCCGGCTGGCACCTGCATTTTTCGCGTACTTCGTGCAGCCCCCGACGGCAACAGGGGTATTCCCCTTCCTTCAAGCAGCACCGTTCGATACGACCTATATGGGACAGACCATCAAAGAGGCCACGTTCGGCGGCATCCTCGCGTGCCTGCCCGTACTGTGGATCCTTCCGTTTGCCAAGCGTATTCTGCAATTGCGCTTCCGGCAGCGTGCCACGCGCACCATCGCCGGGGTCATCATCGTGCTGTTGATAGGCGGTGTGCTCGTAGCCCTGCTAGATGCGCAGATGGCCGGAATACTGCAGCGGTACTTTGCAGACTTCAGTTTCATGTTCCTGGCCGCCGTCGTGCTGTTGGCGTTCGTGGTGAACGAGAACCTTGCACCGCGAACGACGACACAGAACCTGCTCATGAAGGTGCTGCTCGTTCTCGTGACGTTATCGGTTCTGTACAGCGCGCTTTTGTGCTTTGTCCCGGAGACCGGGTGGTACTCCGATGTGTACCCCTGGGCGTACCAGAATATCATCGAGACCGTGCAATTCTGGACATAGTACCAGGTTAACAAGATGCACGCTCTAACGACAGACGGTGGCACGCCGTGCCGCGGCGTCTGCGGACAAAGGATGCCGAAGGCGGAGTGTGCAGGTGGAAGGGAGCGAGGTGAAGGCGGTGCCGTCGCTTTCACCGGCAAACGACAACGAACAGAGAGGAGCCGAGCATGGAATTCATCATTGCTGACAGCGCGGAGGATATGAGCCGTCAAGCTGCCGATCGCATCGCCTCGTACATCGAGGCCGATCCCGCCTGCGTGCTGGGTTTGGCCACGGGCACGACGCCCATCGGTCTGTACGCCTGCCTCGTGGAGGACTGCGCGTCCGGCAAGATCAGCTTCGCCGACGTGACCACGTTCAACCTGGACGAGTACCGTGGACTAGCCCCCGAGCACGACCAAAGCTACCGCTACTTCATGAAGCAGCACCTGTTCGACCACGTGGACATCGATCAGGTGCGCACGCACGTGCCGGAAGGATTCAACCCGGACGCTGACGCCGTATGCGCAGCCTATGAGGAGGCCATCGAGGCCGCGGGCGGCATCGACTTGCAGCTGCTCGGCCTCGGCCCGAACGGCCACATCGGCTTCAACGAGCCGGAGGACACGTTCCCCAAGGCCACCCACTGCGTCGACCTCACGGAGAGCACCATCCAGGCCAACAGCCGCCTGTTCGACAGCATCGACGACGTGCCGCGCCAGGCCTACACCATGGGCATCGGCACCATCATGGCCGCGCGCAGCGTGCTCGTGGTGGTGGAGGGCGCCCACAAGGCCGAGATCGTGAAGCAGGCGTTCTTCGGCCCCGTGACGCCCCAGGTGCCGGCCTCCATCCTACAGTTCCACCCCAACGCCACCGTCATCGTCGACCCGGCGGCGGGCGCGCTCTGCCGATAGGAGGGGAGCGTCCATGCTCATAACGAATGGAAACGTGTTCGACGGCCGGGGCTTCGCTACGCGCGACGTGGCGGTGGCCGACGGCCGGTTCGTCGAGGCGGCCGATGTGGGCGACGGTGACGTGCTGGACGCCGCGGGCTGCTACGTGATCCCCGGGCTGGTGGATGTGCACTTCCACGGTTGTTTGGGGGCCGACCTGTGCGACGGCACGGGCGAGGCGCTGTCCACCATTGCGCGTCACGAGGCGAGCCGCGGCGTGACGGCCATCTGCCCGGCAACCATGACGTATCCCGAGGAGAAGCTGGCCGGCATCATGCGGGCTGCGGCCGCGTTCGCCCCGACCGACAACGAAGCGGCGCTTGTGGGCGTGAACATGGAGGGGCCGTTCATTTCGCCCGACAAGATAGGCGCGCAGAACCCGGCCTACGTGCAGGTGCCCGACGCGGCCATGCTGCGCCGCTTGCAGGAGGCGGCGGGCGGCCTAGTGAAGCTGGTGGACATCGCGCCGGAGGAAGAGGGCGCGCTCGCCTTCATCGACGAGATGGCGGACGAGGTGCGCATCTCGCTCGCGCACACCACAGCCGACTACGATTGCACCCGCGCCGCGTTCGAGCACGGCGCGCGCCAGCTCACGCACCTGTACAACGCCATGCCGCCGCTGCACCACCGCAAACCGGGCCCTATTCCCGCGGCGTTCGAGCGCGACGACGTGACAGCCGAGCTCATCGCCGACGGCGTGCATATCCATCCCGCCATGGTGCGGATGGCGTTCAGGCTGTTCGGCGACGATCGCATGGTCCTCATCAGCGATTCCATGCGGGCTACCGGCCTGGAGGACGGCGTGTACGACCTGGGCGGGCAGGACGTCACCGTGCGCGGCAACCTGGCCACGCTGGCTGACGGCACCATTGCCGGATCGGCCACCGACTTGGCCGCCTGCCTGCGCTGGGCTGTGCGCGAGGCTGACATCCCGCTGGAAAGCGCCGTGAAGGCCGCTACCGCGAATCCGGCTCGCGCCATCGGCGTGGACGCCGAGCGCGGCGCCATCGAGCCCGGCAAGGTGGCCGACGCCGTGCTGCTGGACGCTGAAACGTTGGACGTGAGGCACGTGGTGTTGAGGGGGCGACTGCTGGCGTAGAACGGGCCGCAAACGGGACGAAGAACGTTACGTACGTGCCCTTGCTGCCAGGTGGGGAGACAGTCCATGCTCGCCAAGCGACATGAACGGGGCTATTCCCTACGCGGCGCGGGCGGCCTTCGCCTCGTACAGCTCCCGGTCGGCCTCGCGGATGAAGTCCTGCAGCGTCTCGATGCCCTCCCGGTAGGCCGCGGCGCCCACGCTGACGTGCAGGGCGTAGGGCGCCCCGGCCGCCTCGTCGAGCCGTGCGAGCTCGGCGTTTAGGCGCGCGCCCATCTCCGTCGCGTCGCAGGTCCGTGCGGAATCGCGCACCACGATGAACTCGTCGCCGCCATAGCGCGCGATGAAGGCGGAGCCGCCTGCGCAACAGCGACGCAGAGCGTCGGCGACGCGCACGAGCGCACGGTCTCCCTCCACGTGGCCGTAGATGTCGTTGATGCCCTTGAAACGATCGACATCCACGATGAACAGGCACAGCGTCTGCCCTGCATCGCGATGCCTCATGCGCTGCGCTACGTGCTTCGCCAGTTGGGTGCGATTATTCAGTTGCGTGAGCGGGTCGAGCGAAATCTTCTGCTCCTGCATGTCCAAATACACCCAGAGAAGCGCCACGGTCACGCCCACACAGGTAAGCGGCACATTAGGGGCGAAGGCCTGCAACGTGATGAACGCGAGCGGCAGCACGGCGAAGTACGTGAGCGACAGGTACTGCGACCTGACGGCGAAGTTCTCCTTCTTGAACGCGCCCACAAGCGCATGTGCGGCTGTGACCAGTCCATAACTGTACACTATGAAGAACTGTACGGCATACAGGCTGCCGCGGTGGTAGCCGCCCTCTGCGTCAATGGAAAGCGCCCATCCCGTCCAGTAGGAAGACAGCACGAGCACGAATGAAACCATGAGCGGTGCAGAGCATACGACGATCCGCGCGGGGGAGGCCACGAGGCGCGACGTTTGCACGCGCTCGGAGTAGACGAACCAGCAGAAGCTGCCGAGCGAGGCCATGAGATAGTACGTCGCGTTTATACCGAAGCTTCCGACGGGGGAGACGCTCATAGAGCCTGTACTCACGAGAATCCACAGCATGTCGAGCGCCGACGCGAGGATGCTTGCCAGCAGCACGCCTGAGAACCAGAACTGCCGGCTGCGCACGTCGTTGCCACGAAGCACCTTCATCAGGACGAGCGCCAAGATGAGCAGGCACAGCAGGTTCACTTCAATGTAGAGCAGTGATTGCACGATCACCTCTTGCCGCCATCCCGCACGGTATTCCGTAAGCGTAAAGATAAAGTATAGCGCTTTCGTTCGGTTTTGGAAGGGGGCTGCGTCTGCGCGTCGGACGTACGGCTTTTCTTGTTGTCCGGCTCGAAAAAAGGCCGCTTAGCATAGCAGCGGCCTTCAGGTTGTGCGATGATGAGCCCTACTTCGTTGCCGGCAGCGAGGCGGCGGCCACGGACTGGCCCACGCGGCGCATCATCTCGTCGGGTAGCGTCACGTTGATCTGCGCGTCCAGCTCGGGGTGCTCCTCGGCCAGCACGCGGTTGCACTCGCTGATCACGAGGTCGCCGCCCACGCCGGAGGCCACGCGGCCCAGCACCAGGAGCGTCTTGATCTCGTAGAACGAGCTGTACAGCACCAGCGTGTGCGCCAGGTACACGCCTATGGAGCGGAAGATGTCGAGCGCGCCCTCGTGGCCCTCGTTGGCTAGGCCCTGCACCACCTTGAGCTTCTCGGCGGGGGAGAGCGCGGGGTCCAGCTCGATGCCGGCGACCGGCGCCAGCTTGATGACGGCGTCCTGGCTGAAGTACTTGCAGCCTACGCCGAAGTCGCCGGACCACTCGTCCTGCATGGCCTCAGGTGACAGGTCCACCGGCGCGAACGCCAGCTCGTTAATCCAGCCCAGCACGTTGCCCTCGTCGTTCACGTAGCCCACGGCCTCGGACGTGCCCATGGCTATCCCTAAGATGTCGCCCGAACCCGTGCTCATGAAGCCGGCGAGTGCGGTCACGTCGCCGTCGTTGGCCACCACGAGCGGCACGTCGCCGATCTCCTTGCCGGCCCGGTCGTAGATGCTCTTGACTTCGTCGCGGCGATCGCGCGGCACCTTGATGAACAGGGAGGCCACCATGGGGCTGTTGCCCACGAACGTGCCGGCCGACGACACACCGATGGCGTCGACGCGCGGCATCTTGGAGGCGGCGGTCTTGAACGCGGTCACGATCTCGTTGAAGTGGTACTCCGGGTCTTCCGTGACCTTCGGGAACCACACGACCTCCTCGGAGTACACCGACTCGCCGTCGATGACGGCCGACACCTTGCGGTCCGACCCGCCGGCGTCGAAGCCGATGCGGCAGCCCTCCATGTGGCCGCCGATCTTCTTCGCGGCCTCGTTGGCGGCGGGGAAGTCGGCCTCCGTGCACGCCACAACCTCGAGCGGCTTCTCGTACACGTCGCCCACGAACCCGTAGTCGAACGCGCGCGCGCCTTCCGGCGAGTACGCCTCGGCCAGCTTCGCCGCGATGTCGTCGCAGCCGCGCAGGTACACCCGGAAGCCGCCGATGCTCCACAGCTCGAACTTCACCAGGCGCTCCACGTAGCGGAAGTCGGCCTCGGCGAACTCGCCGCCGCGGATCGCGCTCTCGCGAACCGAGATGAGCCCGTCCTCGCGCTCCACGGCCACGGCGATGGGCTGGGTGGCGCCCTCGAGGTACGCCTTCATCCACACGCCGAACGGCACGAAGCCCTCGTCCAGCACGGGCATGTTCTTGACGTCGTAATCGATACCCAGGTAGTTCATGCATAACCTTTCTCGCAAGTTGGTAAACAAGTTGGCGAGGCGCTCCGCGGTGCCTCGAATTGCCGTGTTGCGCGGCCGAGCGTGCTTCTGCACGCGAGGGAAAGCGCAGGGTGCTGCGGAGCGCCGCAGCGTCGGGCGGTTCCGTCGGCCGGCAGGCCGACGGAACGTCTAGTCTCCTATCAGTTCGGTCAGCACGCGCTCGGTCATGGACAGCGCGCGGGGCACATGGAAGGGGCCCTTGAACGTGGATCCCTTGGTGGGGGGCATGGTGGGCAGGCCGTCGCGGCGCAGGTAGCCGTACCATTCGCCGTACTCGGGATCGGCGAAATGCTGCTTGCAGTAGTCCATCGTCTTCAAAAGCCAGTCCAGGTAGTACTCGTCGCCGGTGTCGCGGTACGCCTTCGAGGCGGCGATCATGATCTCGTTGTGGGGCCACCACAGCTTCATATCGTGTTCGTAGGCTTCGGTGGGCAGGCCCTTGCAGTCGATGAAGTAGAGCAGGCCGCCGAATTCCTCGTCCCATCCTGCCTCGATGGCCAGGCGGAAAATCTGCTCGGCCGTGCGATGCAGCTCCTCGTCGCCGCGGTAGTTGGCCTCGTCCATCATGAACCAACTGCACTCGATGTCGTGGCCCGGGTTCACCACGCGCCCGGCCGTGTACCACAGCTCCGGCTCGCCGGCGAGGCTGACATTCTCCAGCGTGCAACCGAGTTCCGGCCGATAGTGATCGTTTACGATGCGATCGGTGCACTCGCGTGCGTGGCGATCGTATTCCTCGATGCTCGCGGGATCGACGCGTCGCATGATGCTGATGATATTGAGAAAGATCATCGGATCGCCCAGCGTATGTCCGGAGCGCGTTTCGGGCAGTGTCTTGGGGCCGAGTCCGGTGGGATCGTCTATCAGGCTGTTGTTCAGGTCGTAGATCATATGGTAGGCCCACCGCGCACGCTCGAGGTGCTTTGCTTCGCCAGTGAGTCCGTAGTACTCGGCGTTCGCGATGGCGTAGAAGCCCTCGGAGAAGCAGTAGCGCCGCTGGCGCAGCGGCTTGCCTTCGGCCGTCACCGTGAAGTACAGGCGACCGCCCGCTTCCTGATTGATGCAGTAGTTCTCTAAAAAGTCGAGGCAGCTCTTCGCGGCTTCCATCCACTCCGGCCGTTTGCCATAGAGGTGGCACAGGTACGAGAACATCCAGGCGCAGCGCCCTTGCATCCACACGCTTTTATCGGTGGAGTAGACTTCGCCAATCCGGTCGAGGCAGGTGTACACTCCGCCGTGCTCTCGATCCAGGCCGTGCTCGAGCCAAAATGCGATGCTCTTGTCCAGTTCCTGGCGGCACCAGTCGCGCGCATCCAAAAGCTTCTGGTTGTGTTGGGCGGTCATGGGGCTCTCCTTGTCTCGTCATTCGGTAGGGCAGGCGTTCCAATGCGCGACGCGCGTCGGCGCGTCGGCGTCCATGAGGCCGGCCTTCTTCAGCACGCTCACGATATGCTCCACGTCCTCGCCCTCCAGCGCGCACACGGGCTCGCGCATCTGGTTCGTGTTGAACACGCCCATCTGCCACAGCGCCGTCTTGAACGCGCCCACGCCGGCGCCGAAGCCCACGGTGGCCTTCACTTCGCGCGTGACGAACATGAGGCGGGCGAGGTGGTTCTGGATCTCGCGCACGCGCTCCCAGTCGCCGGCTTGTGCAGCGCGCCACTGCTCCACGTAGCTGGCCGGATCGATGTTCGCGAGGCCTGGCACCGAACCGTCGGCGCCGCCCAGGTACGCGCCGTCGACGACCACCTCGTGGCCGGTCAGCAGCTGCAGCGGGTGGCCGGCGTCCTCGTTCTGCAGGCACAGCCAGCGGAACGACACGTCATCGCCCGAGGAGTCCTTCACGCCCTGTAGCACGCCGTCCTCGCCGAGGCGCACGAGCATCGTGGGATCGAGCTTCGTGTGCACGCAGGCGGGCAGGTCGTAGGCGAACAACGGCAGGTCGGTGTACTCGCGGATAGCGCGGAAGTGGCGCTCCACCTCTTTGGGGCCGCCGAGCGCGTAGAAGGGAGCGGTGGCCACGAGGGCGTCGACGCCGTATCCCGTAGCGCGCTTGGCCTGGTCGACCACGCGCATGGTCTCCATGTCGATGATGCCCGTGAGCACCGGCACGCGGCCGTGCACCATGGCGATGGCCTCTTGCAGCACGTGATAGCGCTGCGCATCGGTGAGGAAGGCCACCTCGCCCGAAGAGCCCAAGAAGAACAGGCCATCGACGCCGGCCTCGATCATGCGGTTGATGGAGCGTTCGAGCGCCTCGAGGTCGAGCTGGCGCTTCTCGGTCAGCGGGATGACGACCGGGGGGATGACGCCGCGAAACGGTGAATCGGTCATAGGGGATAATCCTCTTTTCCAGGTCTCGTTGCAAACGGTAAAAGGGTAAAGGCCACCAAGGGAGAGCGTCAACGTATTCGGTTGTCCATCACATAAAAAGCGCCCCGGCGAACCGGGGCGCTCGGGATCCGACGAACGCGTCTCGCCCAGCATGGCAAGAAGAGCGCGCCAAACCGTCCTTCCTGTATTACTTGCCCAGTTCGGGATGCAGAAGCGAAGGCGCGGCGCCCAGAAGCAGCTTCGTGTAGTCGTCCTTCGGACGCGCGAACACCTCTTCGGACGTACCGCGCTCAACGGCTCGACCGGCGTTCATGACGATGATGCGATCGGAAATGTAGCGCACCGTCTGTATATCGTGGCTGATGAATACCATCGACAGGCCTAAATCGCGCTTCAGGTCCATGAGCAGGTTGAGGATCTGCGCGCGTACCGACACATCGAGGGCGCTCGTGGGCTCGTCGGCGATGATGGCGTCGGGTTTGAGCGAGAGCGCACGGGCGATGGCAACGCGCTGGCGCTGACCGCCCGAGAGCTGCCCTGGCAGCGCGTCGAGCACCGACCCCGGCAAACCGACCATCTCGATGAGCTCCTGCACGCGCGCCTCGCGCGAGTCCTTGTCGCCGATCCTGTGTACCTTGAGCGGGTCAAGCAGCTGGTCGTGCACGCTCATACGCGCGTTGAGGGCTGTCGCCGGGTCTTGGAACACCACCGAGATCACGCGCCCGATGACGCGTCGCATCTCGGCCGTGCGCTTCGTCACGTCCTGGCCCTTGAAAAACACCTTACCCGTCGTGGGAGCCTGTAAACCACACATGACGTTCGCCGTCGTCGACTTGCCGCAGCCCGACTCGCCCACGATGCCGAGCGTCTCGCCCGGCATGAGCTTGAGCGTGAGTCCGCGCACGGCCTGCACTTTGTTCGGGTGCAGTATCGATCCGGTGCGCGTCTTGAACGTCACGCTGATGTCGTCGAGAAAGATGATGGGGGCAGGCTCGCTCGTTCCGCCCGCATCGGCGGCTGCAGGAGCGGCAGTGCCGTCGATCACGCGTTGCTGATCGCTCATATGATCGCACCTCCTGGAACGTAGGGCTTGATGCCCAGTCGCTTGAGCTCGCTGTCGGGCAGCTCGGCGAAGTAGTGGTCGGTATCGGGCACACGCTTGAGCACAGGACGCAGCTGCGAGACCTTGTCGGGGTGGCTCGAACGAGGAGTGAAGCGGTCTCCTGTTGGGAAGTCGCGAGGGCTGGGCACGCTGCCCGGCACCTGGTGCAGGCGGTCGCCGCCGGCTTCGATGGACAGCACCGAGCCCAAAAGCCCGCGCGTGTACTCGTGTACCGGGTGGCACAGGATATCCGTGACCGGACCTTGCTCCACCACCTGGCCGGCGTACATGACCGTGATGGAGTTGGCCACCTCGGCCACAAGCGCCAGATCGTGGCTCACGAACACCATCGCGAAGCCCAGTTCCTTCTGCAGCTTGTTGAGGAGCTCGATGACCTGCTTCTGGACGGTCACGTCAAGGGCCGTGGTGGGCTCGTCGGCGATGATGACCTTCGGATCGCGCGTGAGCGCCATGGCGATGAGCACGCGCTGGCGCTGGCCGCCGGAAAGCTCGTGGGGATAGGAATCCAGCGTGCGCTTCGGATCGAGGCCCACCAACTCCAAGAGTTCCTCGGCAGAGCGTGTACCGCCGCGTGAGGTGAGCTGCTTCATCTGCGACTTGATGAGCATGGAGGGGTTCAGCGAAGAAAGGGCGTCCTGGTAGATCATGGCGATCTCGCGGCCGCGGAGGGCGTTCATCTGCTTCGCGTCCATGGCGAGTAGGTTCTGCCCATCGTAGAGCACTTCGCCGGTTATGTGGGCTTTCGGATCGAGCAGCCCCATAATGGCCAGTGACGTGATGGACTTGCCGCAGCCGGATTCGCCTACAAGACCCATGGTCTGGCGTGGACGCACGACGAAGCTCACATGGTCGACCACATTCACATCGCCATGGCGGGGGAACTTGATGCAGAGGTCTTTGACTTCTAGGATCGGCGGCACGTCTGTGCGCGCAGGGAAGCGGTCGCCGCGCGTTTTCTCGACGGCTTGCAGCTCGGCGAGGCGCTGTTCGAGCATTTCGGACTGCGCTGCGTAGGCGAGCGTCGGGTCGGCGACGAGCTTGTCGGCTTCGCGGTTGGCGGCGAGCGCATCGTCGGCGGCTTTGACGGGAGCCTTCGGCGCTGCGGCCATGGCGTCGGTAATGCCCTCGGACAGGATGTTCAGGCACAACACGGTGATCATGATGGCCAGACCGGGGAACAGCGCCTGCCACCACCGACCGGCCAGCACGCCGTTGCGCGCGTCGGCCAAGATGTTGCCCCAGGTGGGTGTAGGTTCGGGGATGCCGGCGGAAATGAAGGCGAGCGACGCTTCGAACACGATGGCGTCGGCTACGAGCACGATGGTGAACACCATGACCGGCGCGAGGCAGTTGCGGATCACGTGCTTGACGAGGATCCACGGAGCGCGTGCGCCCGCTACGACCACAGCGCGCACGTAGTCCTGGTTGTACTCGCTTACCACGTTCGCGCGTACAATGCGGGCGATTTGCGGGATGTAGAGAAAGCCGATGGCGAAGATGAGCGAAGGAACCGAGTTGCCGAACACGATGACAAACGTGGCGGCCAGCGCGATGCCCGGGAACGACATGATGACGTCGAGGCAGCGCATGATGACTTCGGACACCCACTTGCGCGCGACGGCGGCGATGGAGCCGATGATGGATCCGCACACGAGCGCGAAGGCCGTTGCGCCCAGACCGATGACAAGCGAATAGCGCGCGCCGTACATCATGCGGGAGAGCACGTCGCGGCCCTTGTCATCGGTGCCGAACAGAAACTGTGCATCGGGTGCTTGGCGAGCGACGAAGATTTCGAGCGGGTCGTGGGGCGCGATCCATTGGGCGAAGATAGCCGTGAGCGCGATGAGCACGAGCACGATGAGCGAGATGCGCGCTCCCAGCGTCATCGCGCGCCAGTGACGGAAGCGAACGGTGCCCGCGTTAGCTTCCATGGTTGCAGTGAGATTTCCTCTGAGCTTCACCATGCTACACCGTCCTGATTCGGGGGTTGATAAGGATGTACAGCATGTCGACGATGATGTTGATGACGATGAAGGTGATGGCTACGGTCAAGGTAACGCCTTGTACGAGCGCCGGATAGTTGCCCTGCACGCCTTCGATGATGGCCATGCCCATGCCAGGAAGGTTGAAGATGACTTCGATCACCACTGCACCGCCGATCAGATAGCCGATCTTGAGACCGATGACGGTGACGGGCGTGATAAGCGCGTTGCGCAGCACGTTGCGCGCGATGACCGTTCGCCGGGGAATGCCTGCGCCGATGGCGGTGCGCACGTAGTCCTTGTCGAGCTCCTCGACCATGGATGTGCGGATCACGCGCGTGAGTTGGCCTGCGACGGGCACGGCCAAGGCTATGGCAGGCATGGCCATGCGCGCCAGGTATCCGCCCGGATCGCTGGAGAAGCTGGGAAGGGCGCCTGCGGCCGGCAGGATGTGCAGCATCGACGAGAACAGTAGAATCATGAGCACGGCGAGCCAGAACGACGGCGTGGCGATGCAGGCGATGGAAAACACGCGGATGATCTGATCGGGCCATTTGTCGCGGAACACGGCCGAGATCACCCCCAGCAGCACGGCCAGCGCGACAGCGATGATGAGGCCGATGAAAGTGAGTTGCAGCGTGATGGGGAGAGCGGCGGCGATGCGGTCTCCCACGGAGGCTTGGCTAGCGCCGTAGGTGCCCATGTCGCCCTGCACGAGCCCCGCCATGAAGTTCCCGTATTGGACGATCCACGGATCGTTCAAGCCATGATCTTCACGGTAGGCGCTGATGGCCTCCGGGGATGCGCTTTCTCCCAGGGCCGAGTAGGCTGGATCCACGGGGGAAAACGACATGAGGAAGAAGGTGAGGATTGTGACGCCGAATATCATGATCGGCAGGGCGATCAGTCGGTTGCCGATCAGCCGCAGAAGATTGTTCACCGCATCCTCCTTTCGCGTGTCGGCGGGCTGTGCCCGCATGTCGGGTGGGCATCTGCATAGACCGTGCGCAGACGCTTCCATTATATACAAGTTGGCAGGGTTTCGAAGATCGAATGCGCGCAGGTTAGACCTTGGAAACGCATGGTCGCTTCGGGTGCGGGCGGGCGAAGGTCCGCGCCTCTGCGCAGCACGAAGGCGATCGCTTCGGCAACGTTGAGGCGGCGATCGATCCGAGTTTGCCTGGATGCAGCGGCAGCAGCGGGCATTCGGTTTCCAGGCGAAAAAAGAACCGGCCCGCGAAGGGCCGGTTCTCAAGTTCGCGAATTCACCGTATGTGGCAACTTACGCCTTGGGAGCCACGTCGATCATGCTGACCGACGTCGTGCCGATGGCCTTGAAGCCGTCGAGCTGATCGGCCCAGTAGCCAGTGGAAACCGTGCGGTGGAACAGCGGATACAGCGGAACCTGCTCGGCGATGAGGTCGAAGCACTGGTTCCACAGCTCCTGCTGCGCGGAACCATCTGCGGCCTGAGCAGCCTGGGAAAGCAGATCCTGCAGCTGTGCGAACTCGTCCGATCCCTTCCACTGGGTGCGCTTCTGCGTCCAAGTGTTGTCGCCATACCACCAGTTCATGAGCAGGTCGGGATCGAGGCCGAAGCAGCTCGGATCGCCCGGGGCCAACACCACGTCGAATTGCGGGTCGTCGGTGTCGGTGTAGTTCGGATACATCGTCTTGGACGGCTCGGACTTGATCTCGGTCACCGTCACGCCGATCTCCTTGAGGTCGTTCTGGATCTGCGGTGCGAGTGCCACGATAAAGCCGGTGTCGGTAGTATTGAGTACGATGGACAGATCGCTCACACCGGCCTCGGCGAGCAGGCTCTTGGCCTTCTCGGGGTCGTAAGCGTACACCGTGGATGCCTCGTGGAAGTTCGCGTGGTTCTCGGGCAAGAAGCTTTTGAGCGGTGTGGCCTTGCCGGACAGCGCGTTGTTGATGAGCTTCTCCATGTCGATGGCGTACAGGAACGCCTGGCGTACGCGGTAGTCGTCGAAGGGCTTTTTCTTCGTGTTGAACATTATGAAGGCCAAGCCGAAGGACTGCACGTCGTCGACCGTGGCGCCGGCGGCGTTGAGCTGGTCGGCGACATCGGCCGGCACGCTCTCCATGACCTGCACGGTGCCCTCCTGCAAAGCCGTGGTGCGCGCCGTGTCGTCGGCGATGATATCCCAGTGCATGGTGTCGGCCTTAGCCGGGTGCGAACCGTTGTAGTTCGGGTTCGGCGCGAACTCGATTGCCTGCTCCGTCGGGGCAGAGGCGTACATCCAGGGGCCGGTGCCAACCGGCTGGGAGGTCAGCACGTCGTCGGAGGCCGAAGCTGGAGCCACCTTAATGAGCGGCAGACGCTCCTTGAGCAGGCTGAACGGGTAGGCCAGCTTGATGGTGACAGTGGAGTCATCCTTTGCGGAAATGCTGTCGATGAAGTTCAGCATGGACAGGTACAGCGCGCCCTTTTCGCCAATGGTGCGCTCATAAGACTTCACCACATCCTCGGCGGTGACGGGCGTGCCGTCGGAGAATGCGGCGCCGTCGCGCAGCGCCACCTCGTACTCGGTCTCGGACACCTCCACCGGGTCGCCTGCGGCCAGGGCGGCGTAGGGCTTGTAGGTGGCCATGTCGAGCTCGTATAGGCCCTCCATGACATGCCAGTTCGCGCCGAGCGCCAATGCCTTCGAGCAGTTGAACGGCATGTACGTGTCGGTCGTGTTCATGCTGGCGACCGTCAAGGCGCCGCCCGAAGCCGCCGTGCCCGAGTCGGTGGAGCCGGAGCTGGAGCTCGTGTCGTTGCTGCCGCAGCCGCTGAGCGCGAGGCCGGCCGTCGCCGCAGCCACTGCGCTTCCCGCCAGGAACGTGCGGCGAGTCAACGATGCTTTCATATGCTGTTCCATAGGTTTCCCTCCGTTTCGGTGCCGGGACCTGCGGTCCCGGATCGTACATGTGCGCATGCGTTTGAGCACGTGCACAACAGCGGGCCCTATTATCGGCGAAATCGGTAGGAAAAGAAAGTATCTTCATCGCGATTGCGGCGAAGGGCGGTGTCCTCGAACCGGCTCTCGGCGGCGTTTCGATGCGGTTAGGACCTCTTGCGCCTCTCCGAACAGGGTCGATGGGCTTCCGAGCTGCGGCGTTATCGTCGGCTCGCGGAGCCTCCCAGCATGTCGATTTCCCGCAGGTGCGTGGTATCATCGGGGACATGAACGCGATGGGGTGGATAGCGTGAGGTGCTGTTGAGGCTGACGAGTTCAAGGCTGCGAACGTACGCGCCGGAAGGGTCGAACGCGAGTGCGTTGCGCCGGGTGGATGGCAAACGTGCCCTCGACCTGCTCGCGTCCGGCAGCCTTGCATCGTTGAGTCGGGCAAGAAGGCAACGCCTTCACGCCCTCATCACATTTGCAGCCGCTTGCCGATTCGACACGCCCCCGTTTGCTCCGCCCGCCGCTTGCCCCTGCGCCATACGAGTGCGTGCTGGTATGATGGGCGGTATGTCCAAGCAGACGAAGAGTTCTGAGCAGGAGGAGCGGCTGCGGTCCGCCGATGCGCTTCGTTCGGGCGCCATGCGCTCGAAGGTGGTCGACCGGTAAACGCGGAACCCCCTTCAAAGGAGAGGAATATGACGAGAGAATTCAAATCGATGGACGGCAATAACGCCGCGGCGTACGTCTCCTATGCGTTCACCGAGGTGGCGGGCATCTACCCCATCACCCCGTCGAGCCCTATGGCCGATCTGGTGGACCAGTGGTCCGCCGCGGGCAAGAAGAACATCTTCGGTACCGAGGTAAAGGTGTGTGAGATGCAGTCCGAAGGCGGTGCTGCGGGAGCCGTGCACGGTTCGCTGGCTGCCGGCGCGCTGACCACTACCTATACCGCGTCACAGGGCCTGCTCCTCATGATCCCCAACATGTACAAGATCGCCGCCGAGCAACTGCCAAGCGTGTTCCACGTGAGCGCCCGCACGGTGGCCACGCAAGCACTTTCCATTTTCGGCGACCATTCCGACGTTATGGCGTGTCGTCAGACGGGCTTCGCGATGCTTGCAGAAGGCAACGTGCAAGAAGTTATGGACCTCTCCGCCGTGGCGCACTTGGCTGCCATCAAGGGCCGCATCCCCTTCATCAACTTTTTCGACGGCTTCCGCACATCGCACGAGGTTCAGAAGATCGCCGTCTGGGATTACGACGATCTCGCCGAGCTCTGCGACATGGACGCCGTGCGCGAATTCCGCGACCATGCGCTCAACCCGGAGCGCCCGGCCATGCGCGGCAGCCACGAAAACGGCGATATCTTCTTCCAGCACCGCGAGGCCTGCAACGGCGCCTACGATGCGCTGCCGGCCATCGTTGAGAGCTACATGCATCAGGTGAACGCAAAGCTCGGCACGAACTACGAGCTGTTCAACTACTACGGCGCGCCCGATGCCGACCGTGTGATCGTGGCCATGGGCTCGTTCTGTGACGTGGTAGAGGAGGTTATCGACTACCTCAACGCACAGGGCGAGAAGGTGGGCCTCGTGAAAGTGCGCCTGTACCGTCCGTTCGTATCCGAGAAGTTCGTGGCGGCGTTGCCGACCACGGTCAAGAAGATCGCCGTCATGGACCGCACGAAGGAGCCGGGTGCGCTCGGCGAGCCTTTGTATATGGATGTCATCAACGCGCTGTCGCACGAAGGACGCTCCGACCTTGTTGTCGTGGGCGGACGCTACGGCCTAGCTTCGAAGGACACGCCGCCCTCGTCGGTGTTTGCCGTCTACAAGGAGCTCGAGAAGGACGCGCCGGCGCGCGAGTTCACCGTGGGCATCGTCGACGACGTGACGAACCTGTCGCTGCCCGAAGATCCGACAAGCCCGAACACCGCGGCTGCAGGCACAATCGAATGCAAGTTCTGGGGCCTGGGCGGCGACGGCACCGTGGGTGCGAACAAGAACTCCATCAAGATCATCGGCGACAACACCGACAAGTATGTGCAGGCCTACTTCCAGTACGACTCCAAGAAGACCGGCGGCGTGACCATCAGCCATCTGCGCTTCGGCGATTCGCCCATCAAGAGCCCCTACTATGTGAACAAGGCCGACTTCGTCGCCTGCCACAATCCCTCCTACGTCACCAAGGGCTTCCGTATGGTAAACGACGTGAAGCCGGGCGGATCGTACCTGATCAACTGCCAGTGGACACCTGAGGAGCTTGAGCATCACCTGAGCGCGGAGGCGAAGCGCTACATCGCGCAGAACGGCATTAAGCTTTACACTATTAACGCCATCGATCTCGCACGTGAAATCGGTATGGGCAAGCGCACGAACACCATCCTGCAGTCGGCGTTCTTCACCTTGGCGAACGTCATGCCGCAGGAAGAGGCCATCCAGTACATGAAGGACGCGGCTACGAAGTCCTATCTGAAAAAAGGCCAGGATGTCGTCGACATGAATCACCGGGCCATCGATGCGGGCGCAACCGCTTTCGTTCAGGTGGATGTTCCGGCCAGCTGGGCCGACGCGGTTGACGAGAGTGAAACTCTTGAGCTCGAGGGTCGCGCGGAGCTGGTGAAGCAGGTCACGAGCATCATGGAGCCGGTTGGCCGCATGGACGGCGACCGCTTGCCGGTGTCCGCGTTTATCGACCACGTGGATGGCCAATTCGAGCAGGGCGCGGCCGCCTACGAGAAGCGCGGTGTGGCCGTAAGCGTGCCGGTGTGGGATGCCGCGAGCTGCATTCAGTGCAATCAGTGTGCGTTTGCGTGTCCGCACGCCACCATCCGCCCGTTCGCGCTCACTGAGGCCGAAGCTGCCGATGCGCCCGCTGCTACGGTCATGGTGCCGGCGAAGGGCAAGGCTGCTGCTGGCATGCAGTACACGCTGGCCATCTCGCCGCTCGACTGCATGGGCTGCGGCGTGTGCGTAAACGTGTGCCCGTCCGATTCCCTTGCCATGGTGGACACCGATACGCAGCTCGCACAGCAAGAAGTCTTCGACTGGTGCGTGGACAACGTGGCCGAAAAGCCCGAACTGGCCGACGCGACGGTAAAAGGCAGCCAGTTCAAGCAGCCGTTGCTCGAGTTCTCGGGCGCCTGCGCGGGCTGCGCCGAGACGGCATATGCCAAGCTCGTTACGCAGATGTTCGGCGACCGCATGTTTATCACGAACGCAACCGGCTGCTCCTCTATCTGGGGCGGTCCGGCGGCTACCTCGCCCTATACGGTGAACGAACATGGGCGCGGCCCGGCGTGGTCGAACTCGTTGTTCGAGGATAACGCCGAGCACGGTTTGGGTATGCTGCTTGGTCATGAGGCCGTGCGCGGCCGCCTCGAGGGCATCCTCGAGGAGTGGGCTGCGAATGAAAAGGCTCCGGATCAGGTAAAAGAAGCTATCGCTGCGTACCTAGAGACCAAGGATGACGGCGCAGCCAACACCGTGGCGGCCGAGAAGCTTATCGCCGTGGCCGAGGAGTCGGCGACCAAGGGGTGCCCCTACGCTATCGACATACTCGAGAACAAGGAGTATCTGTCCAAGAAGTCTGTCTGGATCTTCGGCGGCGACGGCTGGGCCTACGATATCGGGTACGGCGGTCTTGACCACGTATTGGCTTCAGGCGAGGACGTGAACGTGTTCGTATTCGACACCGAGGTGTACTCGAACACCGGTGGCCAGGCTTCGAAGGCGACCAACATTGGTCAGGTGGCCGAGTTCGCCGCTGCGGGCAAAGAGGTCAAAAAGAAGAGTCTCACCGAGATTGCCATGGCCTATGGCTACGTGTACGTGGCGCAGGTCGCCATGGGCGCCAAGCCGGCCCAGACCATCAAGGCCATCGCCGAGGCCGAGGCGTATCACGGACCGTCGCTCATCATCGGCTACTCGCCGTGCGAGATGCACTCCATCAAGGGCGGCATGGCGAACTGCCAGGACGAGATGAAGAAGGCCGTCGACTGCGGCTACTGGAACCTGTTCCGCTTCAACCCCGCTGCTCCGGCCGGCAAGAAGTTCGTACTCGATTCCAAGGAGCCTGCGGGCGGCTATCAGGAGTTCCTCATGAACGAAGCGCGCTACAGCCGCCTGACCCGCGAGTTCCCCGAGCGTGCTACCGAACTGTTCCTGCGCAATGAGAAAGCGGCTATGGAGCGCTACGAGCACCTGCTCAAGCTCAAGGACGTCTACGCGGAAGCGTAGAAGCAGCCTTCATCGGTTTTGGCTTTCATAGGCCTGCTGCACATCAGAGCCCCTGGCAATTCGCCGGGGGCTTTTCAGTGCTGTACAGGACGCGGTTGGAGCCCCCGCAAGAGTCGAGGCTTTAGTGTGCTGGTCATGGTGTGCTTAGGGAGCGTTTGCTCATGGACAAGCGCGCTTGGAACGAAAGGTCGCGCGTGCGTTCCCATCGTGCGGCCGCCATGCGCGCGATGGGCCTCCGATGGCAAAAAACCAATTCGGAAGTATCGCACCCCGAAAAGAAAGAGACCTTTTTCGCGAACTGGCCTTTTACTGCAAGAAGCCGATCGGTCCTGCCTCCAGGCGGTTGAGGTTTCCCTATTCGGTGTTTTATTGCCAAAAAAACGAGGCTTCAGCTGCCGAACCAAAATCGACATCCGACGGCATGTCGATTTTGGTTCGGCAGCTGAAAAGCCAAATTCCGTCAAGAAAACGAGGTATGGGAACCCCGGAGCCGGTTTTCGGGCCCCTTGCGAAGGGGGCGTGCGAGTCCTTAGCCGCGTTTGCGCAGGTCACGCGATGACGGTTTGGATCCGAAGTCTTGCTAGCCTTCCCATACCTCGTTTTTCTCGCAGAATTCGCTAATCCAGCTGCCGAAGCGAGGTAGACATGCCGCAGGTTGTCAGGCTGCTTCTTCGGCGAACTCTTCGAGGATGTGGGTATCGACGGCTACGAATGCGGCGACGGCGGCGCATAGCATCGGATACAGGCAAGCGGAGGGAACGCCCTTCGCGCGCTCTGCGAACTGGGGAAGCCAGTCGAGCATATGGTCTTGCTCGAACGCCTGCTGCACGCGTACGAGGCGCGCGAACTCCTGGCCATCTCCGTCACGAAACGCCGCAATCGTACGCTCAGCGAGACAGGCCATGAAATCGAGCTCGAACGCGATGCTGTCTTCCGCTTCGCGCGTTGTCGTGCCGACACGATAGCCTTCGGCTTCGTATCGATTGCGCACATCGGCAGTGCTTTCGAGGAACAGTAGCTCGCGAGGATCAAGATACACGGACTCCCAGAACGGCGCGATAGCCTTCGCCGGCCCTATGAACAGCGCCGTGTATTCCGCCCGGGCTTCATCGAGGAAGCGGGCAGCTTCGCTTGCCTGCGGAAGTTCGCGCATGGTGCTTGCCATGGCCGCTAACCGGGGATCAGCCGCAGCGAACACCTCGATAGCCTCGATGGCGGTTGCGCTTGCCATCGACTCCATGAATGCGGCATCCGGCTCTTCGGCGAATGCTCGACGAAAGAGCAGAAGCGCGAGGTGACGTTGGCGGAGGATCGCTTCGGTTGCATCCCGAGAGTTTTCCATGGCTGATTCCTCTCCGTGTTCCTTACCGGGCGTTAAGCTTCATTACTCAAAAACTATCGCTCTTACCAGGTGAAATGCTTGTTACCTCCCGATTGAGCGGCTATATTATAGCGTGTCGGAACCGATGTTCAAGACCTGGGATCATCGATGTCGAAAGGGGCGCTCGGGGCCGGGCCGAACGGCTGAGCGGCGATATGTGCTGCAGAGCTTCGAACTTCTTCATGCCCCCCACACTCGTACCGCAGGCGCGATCATCGGAAAGCAAGGATCGAGGAGTAGGGGGGAACCCATGGGGAATCTCATTGCGGAGATCTCTGAGCGTGCGCTGAGCCGTCGCCGCTTCGTAGCGGGCAGCGCAGTGCTCGCGGCATCGCTCGCGGCATCTTCGTCGCTCGTCGCCTGCCAGGCTGACGGGCAGGGGCAGCAGGGGGCGTCTACGCCAGCCGCTGACGAGGGCGAGTGGATATCGGCGGCGTGCTGGCACAACTGCGGCGGGCGCTGCGTCAATCGCGTGCTCATGAAGGATGGCGTCGTCGTCCGGCAGGGCAGCGACACGTCCCACGAGGACAGCTTCGAATGGCTGCAGCAGCGCGGATGTCCCCGCGGCCGCTCGCAACAACAGCAGTGCTTTGGTGCCGATCGTCTGAAGTACCCCATGAAGCGGGCGAGCTGGCAGCCGGGCGGCGGCGAAAACGCCCATGGCGAACTGCGCGGCAAAGACGAGTGGGAGCGCATCACCTGGGATGAGGCTATCGGCTATATCGCCGACGAGGTCAAGCGCATCTACGATGCCTACGGTCCGCGTTCGGTGGTGGGCAACGGCGGTCCGGGTATCGAGCAGGTGCTCGCGAAGTTGGGCGGCTATATTCAGGTCACGGACACCAGCTCGTGCGGCACGTATTCGTTCAACGTGTCGAAGCTCGGGCTGCCGGGCGCCGACCTTGGGGAGACGAACGACCGATTCGATTTGAAGAACGCCGAGACCATCGCGCTCATGGGCGGCAACCCGGTGTGGTCATCGGGCGGCACCACGATGAACAACTTCGACCAGGCCATCGCGGCCGGCGTCCAATTCGTGTACGTGGGCCCGTCGTACAATGCTACGGCCGCGTACTTTGATGCGCGTTGGATTCCCATCTATCCAGGCACCGACACGGCGTTTCTGCTGGGCGTAGCCTATGAGATGATCCAGCAGGACGTGGTGGATCGCGACTTCCTGAACACCTACTGTGTGGGCTTCGACGGGGACCACATGCCGTCCGATGCGAAGCTTGACGAGAACTTCCAAGGCTATCTCATGGGCGACTACGACGGCGTCCCCAAGACCGCGGCATGGGCGAGCGCCATCTGCGGAGCGACCGAAGAGGATATCGCGTGGTTTGCGGGCACCATCGGCAAGGATCGCAAAGTCATGCTGCTGCACAACTACGCTCTTGCACGCTGTGCGAGCGCAGACAACGTGCCCCAGCTGTTCATGACAGTGGGCGCCATGGGCGGTCATATGGGCAAATCGGGACATGCATGCGGCGGCGCCTACAAGACGTTCGCCGGTACGCATGGCCCGACGTTGGCCGCGTTCGGCGAAACGGGACTTCCCGTTGTCGAGAACCCCATTACGGAATGCATCTCGGCGCCACTTCTCTGGCAGAGCATGCTCGATGGCTCGTTCAATAGCACCGGTATGGCTTATTCGGATGAGTTCAACGCGCAGGACATCAAGCAGGCAGATATCAGGTATCTGTCGCTTGAGGGCGCAGCGCGCATACAGAACACGCCGTCCGCTGTGAAGGCCGTCGAGGCGATCCGCTCGCTTGAATTCGTCACGTGCTCGTCGCACTTCTTCAACGCGCAGGCGAAGTACGCCGATATCGTGCTGCCCATCACCACCGAATGGGAGCGCGTGGGCGGCTTCCCCGGACACCAGCGCAGTCGCGAGACCGTGATAGTGTACACGCAGGTCACGGAGCCGTTGTTCGAGGCGAAGACCGACCAGGAGATCGGGACGATGCTGGCCGAGAGGCTGGGCATGGATCCGACAGACATCTGGCCCATCAATGAGAAGCAGCAGTTTTTCAATCAGATTCTCGGCTGCACGTTCGTCGACGAGGCGGGCGAGAATAAAACGCTTGTGACGGTGACGCAAGAAGACATTGATGCATGGGGCTGCGACGGCGAGCCGCAGGAAGGCGTCGTAGGTCTTGCCGAGTTCCTGAAGAACGGGTGCTACACCATTAAACGCGCCGAAGGCGACTCGTACGTGCGCATTGGGTACCAGGACTTTATCGAGGATCCCCAGGCGAATCCTCGCCCGAGCGATTCCGGCAAGTTTGAGATCTATTGCCAGTACAAGTCCGATATGCTCAACAGCATGGGATACAGCCCCGATGGCACCTTCAAGCCGTATCCGAACTACGTGCCCGCTCCCGAAGGCCGCGAGGGCACCTTTGCGGACGGAGTGGTCGGCGGCGAGCCGAGCGCGTATCCCTTCGTGGTGTACAACCCGCACTACCTGAGGCGAGCGCATCCGGTGCTCGACAACGCCCCGTGGCTGCGCGAGGCGTGGCCGAATCCGGTGTTCGTTAACGCGTCGGATGCGGCGGCCAAGGGCGTTGCCGACGGCGATACCGTGCGGGTGTTCAATGCGCACGGTGCGACGTTGCGCACAGCCTCGGTGACCGAGATCATTATGCCTGGTTGCGTTGGTCTGCCGCATGGCGCCTGGCTCGACTACGACGAAGAGGCCGGGGTCGATCGCGCGGGTACAGACAACGTTCTGTGCGGATCGGTGACAAGCGGCATGGGAACGTCGGGATACAACAACTACAACTGCGATTTCGAGCGCTACGAGGGCGAGGCGCTGCCCGCCGACTGCACGCTGCCGCAGCGCATCGTCTCGCTGGACTAAAGGGGGATGGCTATGAACCAAGTCGGCTTCTTCTACGATCAGACGAGATGCGCCGGATGCAAGACCTGTCAGGTGGCGTGCAAGGACAAGAACCGCCTCGAAGTAGGCACGGTGCTGCGCGAGGTGCGCACCTACCAGGTCGGAGCATTCCCGAGCGTAAAAATGTACCATTTTGCAGCGACCTGCAACCACTGCCAAGTGCCGGCCTGCAAGGATGTGTGCCCCGTTGGCGCCATCGTCAAAGACGAGAACGACGGAACAGTGACCATCGATCACGAGAAATGCATCGGATGCTCGTCGTGCGAGAATGCGTGCCCGTTCGGCGTGCCTCGCATCGACAAGACATCCGGTCTCGCGTACAAGTGCGACGGGTGCATCGAGCTGCGCGCCCAAGGATATCAGCCGGCATGCGTCGAGGCGTGTCCATACCGCGCCCTCGATTTCGGCGATGTTGAGGAGTTGAAAGAGAAGCACGGCGAAGGCCTGGTTAGTGAGCTTCCGGCTATGGGTGAGGGCAAGACCGGTCCGAACACGCTGATCAAGCCCCGCTCGGTGGCGGCTGAGAGTCTGGGCGAGCCCATCATGATCTAAACCGCCGTTTCGACACGACGATTAGCGCCGCAAGCCGCGAGGAACGGCTTGCGGCGTAATTGCGTTTTGGGTATGGTGCACCATGTGCCGCGCGGTTTTCGCATGGCACATGCAGTCCGTTTGCGCGGCGGTCTGCAAAGGTAGGGGGTGGATGGGGATGAAGCGGGACGAGCGGGCGGCGTCGCGTGGAAGGCGGCCGCTGATTGTGCAGTACGTCGTACTGATGACATGCATCGCGACGGTTCTGGTGGCGACGTACACCGCGTGGTCGTATAGCGAGCAAGCGCGTCAGATGGAGCAGCAGATGCTCTCGGAAGCTCGCGTGTTGGAGAAGTCTGTGAGAGCCACGTGGGATTTCATTGATTATGAGCAGCCGAACATCAACTACGACAGCGACGGCACGTATGACTTCAAAGGATTGTACTGCTCGCTTGTGGGCAAAAGCGTAGGCAAGTTGTTCTCCATGAGCACCGATTACCAGTACACGCTGCGCTACACGCGCATCGATCCGCGCAACGCTCTCGACGAGCCGGACATGTTCGAGCAGGCGGCTTTCGAAAGCTTCTACAACGAAGGTTCCGACGAATACTACGATTTTGTCGACGACGAGCAGGGCGGTAGAAACTTCCGCTACGTGGGCGCGATCTATTTGACCCAGAGCTGCATGGACTGCCACGGAGGTCCGAAGGGCGAACTCGATGTGACCGGCTTCGAGAAGGAAGGCCTTCGGATCGGAGATATCGGCGGAGCGGTGAGTATCACGGCGCCGGCCGAACTGTATCAGGCCGGCATCGATCTCAATACGGGCCGTACGGCCGTGTTTTTCGTGCTGTTCCTCTCGGTGGCGTTCGGCGCGAGCGTGCTCTTCTTCCGGCGCAACGTGACGGCGCCCATCGCGCGCATCGAGGACGCGACGGTGGAGGTGGGACGTGGAAACCTAGAAGTGGATCTCAAGGGTATGGGTCATTCTCGCGAGCTGAACGACCTTGCCACGGGCGTGGAGGCCATGGCGCGGGAGCTCGATGTGCTCTACACCACGCTCGAGGAGAAGGTCGACAGCAGGACGAAGCTCTACCGTGAAGCGAACGCACTGCTGGAGGAGCAACGGGAGCGTATCGCTCGGGCGAACCAGATGCTGGCGGAGACGAACGAGAAGCTCAAGGAGGAGAACGAGTACCGGACAAACATCGTCGCCATCCTGAGCCACGAGTTGCGCACACCGCTCACAGCTATCCTGGCCTTCGTTGATTTATGGGAGATTTCGGGCGAAAAGCATAGCGAGGAAAGCCGCGATTGTATCGAGAAGGTGAAGGCGCACAGTTTGACGCTTCTGGAGATGGTCAATAACGCGCTCGACATGGTGCGCGTGGAGTCCGGCGCGCTTGAGATTGCGCGCGAAACCATCGATCTCGTGGATCTGGTGTGCGCTGTGACCGCGCTTGCCGATCCTATCGCACGTGGCAAAGGCATAACCGTGACATCCGAGGTGCCCGGCGATGTTCCGCTCATCAAGGGGGATTGGGTGCAGATCGAGAAGATCCTGGGCAACCTCATGAGCAATGCCGTGAAGTTCACCGGGGAGGGCGGTCACGTACGGTTGCTTACGACGTTCGACGCGCGCAGCGCAACCGTGTCGTTCGCCGTCGAGGACGACGGCATCGGCATCGAGCATGATAGCCTGGAGGGGATTTTCGATCGGTTCGTGCAGGCGGATGCATCGATATCGCGTAAATACCGCGGCAGCGGCCTGGGGCTTTCGCTTGTGAAGAAGACGGTCGAGGTGCTGGGCGGGACGGTGAGCGTCGAAAGCGAGCTGGGGGTGGGAAGCACGTTCACCGTGACGCTTCCCGTCGAAACGGTGGAGGAGGACGAACTGGATGAAGATACTGATCGTCGATGACGAACGCGATCTGTGTGACGCCGTCTGCAAGATCGTCGAGCGGCGCGGGCATACGTGCATCTCGGTGCTCGACGGCGCTCGGGCTGTGGGGATGTTCGAACGAGAACGGCCCGATCTTGTGATCCTCGATGTGATGATGCCGGAGGTGAACGGGTTCGACTTGTGTCGAGATATTCGCGGACTCGATCCGAAGGTGCCCATCATCATGCTTTCGGCGAAGAGCGATATCGTGGACAAAAGCATCGGGTTCGCCGCTGGTTGCGACGATTACGTTGCGAAGCCCTTCAACGGCCAGGAGCTGCTCATGCGTATCGAGGCGGGGCTGCGGCGCGCGAGGCTCAACGAGGACGGCATCCCAAGACGCGGCAGTCGCTCGGTGGTGCGCGTGGGCGACATGGAGATACGTCTCAAGAAAAACGAGGTGCTCGTACACGGCGAGTACGCGAACCTTACTCCCAAGGAGTTCCAGATTATCGCATTTCTTGCAAATCATCTGGGGGAGGTGTTCACGGCGCAGAGCATCATCGAGAACGTCTGGGGGCAGGCTTATATGCCCGAATCGGCCAGCATCGCCGTATTCGTGCGCAAGATTCGCAGCAAGATCGAAGATGATCCGTCCAAGCCCCGCTACTTGCAGACGGTATGGAGGGAGGGGTACCGGCTGGGCGAAGACAGCATGATCGAGCGCTACGACGACGAGGATGTCTGAGCTAAACCGGCAAGAAAGCCGCACGGGGCGGCTTTCTTGCCGCTGCGATGCGCATCTGCGCGCAGTTAGGCCTGGCGACGCGCCAGCAGATGCTCGGCGTAGGCCAGCTTCACACAGCAGGCAAATACGTCCATCGCCTCGTCGAGTTCCTCGAGTGGGGGCAGGGTGGGGGCGATGCGGATGTTCGAGTCGCGCGGATCCTGCTTGAGTGGAAACGTGGCACCCGCGCCGGTCATCGTGACGCCTGCCTCCTTGGCGAGCGCGACGATGCGCTTCGCGGTACCCTCTGGAGCGTCGAACGACACGAAGTAGCCGCCGCGCGGCTTGCTCCACGAGCAACCGCCCACGTCAGCCAGGCTCTCCTCCAGTTTACGGTTCACTAGTTCGAATTTCGGGCGCAGGATGGCTGCGTGCTTTGCCATGTGCGCCGCCAGACCCTCTGCATCCTTCAGGAACCTCACGTGGCGCAGCTGGTTGAGCTTGTCGTGGCCGATGGTCTGCACTCCCATGCGCTTTTTGATCTCAACGACGTTGGCGGGGCTGGCCGCGAGCGCGGAGATGCCGGCGCCCGGGAAGGTCACCTTCGACGTGGAGGCGAACTTGAAATAGCGATCGGGGTTGCCGGCTTCGACGCAGGCGTGGCCGATGTCGAGCAGCTGGTCCTGTTCGGCCGCATCGTCGAAGAGGTGGTGTACGCAATAGGCGTTGTCCCAGAAGATGCGGAAGTCGTCGGCGGCGCAGACCATGGAAGCCAGACGGCGCACCACCTCGTCGGAATAGGTGATGCCGCCGGGGTTCGAGTACTTGGGCACGCACCAGATGCCCTTGACGTTCTCGTCGAACGCTGCGATACTCTCGACCTCGCCCATGTCGGGACCTTCGTCGGTCATGGGAACCGGGATCATCTCAATGCCGAAGGCCTCGGTCACCCCGAAGTGGCGGTCGTAGCCGGGGACGGGGCAGATCCAGCGCACGGTTTCGAGCTTGCTCCACGGGGTGCTGCCGAGCGTTCCGAACGACCAGCAGCGAGCCAGGGCGTCGTACATGATGTTGAGGCTGGCATTGCCGCACACGATGACGTTTTCCGGATCATCGTCGAGCATGGAGGCCATGAGCGCCTTCGCTTCGGGAAGACCGTCTACCACACCGTAGTTGCGGCAGTCGGTGCCGTCGGTCGACACGCAATCTTCGAGCGTGGTTATCGTTTCGAGCAGCGGCATGCTGAGGTCGAGCTGCGCCTTGGCCGGCTTGCCGCGCGCCATGTTGAGGGACAGGCCCCGCGCCTTGATCTCCGCATGCTCGCGCTCCAGTCGATCTTTCAGAGCTGCAAGCTCGTCGTTTCCCAATTCCACATAGGTGGGCATCGTGCTTCCTTCCCTCGTCGCCTCCGCTGCAGGCCGGCCTCATGCGGCCCGCTGTCGAACATACCGTTCCAGTATAGGGATTCGCCCGGCGGGCGTCGATACCGTTTCCGCCGGCGCGCGGGGCGGCAGGGGGCGAGACGGGGCTCCGGGCGCGGGGCGGGAAGGGGCGACCCTCCCCGCGCCCGGCAAGCCCTGCAGGCCCTAGGCGCCCTCGGCCGCAG
The DNA here is from genome assembly GCF_963929405.1 of Enteroscipio rubneri. Classification (NCBI taxonomy): domain Bacteria; kingdom Bacillati; phylum Actinomycetota; class Coriobacteriia; order Eggerthellales; family Eggerthellaceae; genus Enteroscipio; species Enteroscipio rubneri. The sequence goes on from NZ_CAWVIN010000002.1 coordinate 124,040, forward strand.
CCTCGGCCTCGGCCGCCGCCTCCGCGGCGAGCTGGGCGTCGTCTTTGTACCAGGCCCTTCGGCGCGCCTTGTCCCCCGCCTTCCAGGTGTAGAGCAAAAGCCCGAAGGTCACCGTGAGCACGATCAGCCCTCCGATGAAGAAGCCGTGCCAGCCAAAGCCCTCGGCCACGAGCGCCCAGCCGGTGGCCCCGAGCGCCCCGATGCCGTTGAAGACGGTGATCATCCACGAGTAGATCTTGTCGAAGTCCCGCCCGCCGAACACCTCGCGCACGAGGAAGGGCAGCATCGCAGTCGAGCAGGCGTAGGCCAGGCCGTAGAACAGTCCGCTGCAGAACATGGGCCAGATGCCCGCCTCGCCCATGAGTTGGGGCAGCCACCACATGAGCACAAGCCCGATCACGCCGCCGATGTAGCCGATAGCCTGGGCGGCCACGATGGAGCGCGACTCGACAAACCCGATGAGCACCTTGCCGCCACCCTGCCCGGCGCTCGCGAAGGCCTCAAGGGTGCCCGAGAGCAAAAGCAGTGCCACGAGCGCCTGTCCGCCCCAGCCGTCGTGGCCAAGGAACTGCACGTAGGTGGCAAAGAGCTGCGACATGGTGGTGATGGTGTTCAGAAGGCCCGCGCCCAGAAGCAGCGTCCAGAAGAAGGGCATCTTGAGGACCTCCTTGGCGCGGAACCCCGGCTCCTCGGCGGCCTGCTCGCCCGCCGCCTCGAGCTCGGCGGCCTGCGCCGCGGCGTCAAGCGGCATGCCATAGGGCAGCGTTCCGCACTCCTGCGGGGTGCGCTTGACGAAGATCGCGATGAACGGCACAGTGCCGATCGCCATCGCCACGCCGAAGATGAGGTAGAGCGTGTGCCAGCCCGCAAGCTCCGGGCCGAGCACGAACTGCCCGACGATGTTCCAGACGACCCCGCCCACGCCCGTCATCGCGAACACGATGCCGGTGACGGTGCCGTAGTTGGTGTGGAACCACCGGGAGAGGATGCCGGCGGTCATCGTGAACTCGATGCACACCAGTCCCAGCCCGATGACGAAACCCGCCACCCAGTAGCACCAGATGGCCGGGTAGAATGCGAAGCCCATGTAGGGCACGACGACCATGAGGGCCGCCGCGACGCACACCGACTTGGCGCTGAACCTGTCGAACAGGTAGCCCATGGGCGCCGCGCCCGCCATCTGGCCGAGGTAGACGAACGTGATGTAGAGCGAGACCTGCGAGACCGGTACGCCGAAGTGCTCGGAGACCGGCCGGTAGCACAGGCCCGCCGCCGTGAAGATGATGCCCACGGCGGTCAGGAGCGTGAGCGCCATGGTGACCACGACGCCGATGTGGCGGGCGGTGAGGCCCTGCCTGGCTATTTTCTCAGCTGACATGACTCCTCCTTATCGTGTTGCGGTTGCGAAGATCGCCGCATCCCCTCTGCTTAACAGCCCCATTTCTCGGCGATGCGCGCGATCGGCGTAGCATCTCTCGCTACCGATCTTTGGAGCGGGGACCAAAGCTTGGCTCGAGTGCCGACGCGGGTAGCTCGGGGCCGTCGTAGCAGATCACGGCGCTTCCGTCGAGGCGCTCGATATCCTCGTCGGTATAGCCGTACGCTCGCATGATGCGGGCCGTATCGTAGCCGATCGGTCGGCTCTTGCGCAGAACGGGGTCTCCCAGGCTGTCGAAGCGGATGGGGGAGGTGGGCAGCACCTTTGTGCCGAATGCATCGTATTCCAAAGGACGGAGGATGTCATTGGCGTAGGCCTCCTCGTCTTTGAGCACGTCCTCGGGCCGGAACAGACGTTGATAAGGGATTTCCTTCTCCTTGAACACCGGCTCCCAATACTCCCAGTCCCGGGTGAGAAACTGCTCCTCCATGATCCTGACCACCTCGGCGTTGCGACCGCTCCCATCGTTGATGGCCTCTGCGGTATCGTAGCGTTTATCGCCCACCATACGATCGAGCCCGATGGCTCGCATCGTGTGCTCGTAGAACAGGTCGTAGCTGCCGAAGCAGATGAGAAACCAGATCCCATCCTTGGAGCAGTAGGTGTTGTTCGTCGGGCACGTGGCGTCGTAACGGGACTTGGGCCATGTATCGCCGAACTGTGTGCCGCCAAGCATCATCTGCAGCGACCAGAGCGCGCAATGGTACAGGTTGACCGTCACTTTGTCGCCGACGCCCGTCCGGTCTTTGCGCACGAGCGCGCCCAGAAGACCAGCGGTGATAGCCAACGACGTGTTCCAGTCGCCCATCGCCGCGGGCCAATTGATAGGCTGATCGCCGGCTTGCGACAAGCTGGCCAGGTAGCCGCCGCGCGCGCCGTAGGCGGTCGCGTCGAATCCCTTCGTATCCTTTTCGGGTCCGTATTCGCCGTAGCCGCGTACCTGCCCCCATACGAGATGGGGGTGGCGTGCATGAACGCTCTCCCAGTCGAGGTGGAGCTTCTTGAGCGCCTTGTCGCGGAAGCTCGTGAGCATGATGTCGGCGTCGGCCAAAAGGGTGTGCAGAAACGCCATGCCCTCCTCGGTTTTCAGGTTGACGCTCAGGAAGTTCTTGTTCAGCGAGGCAAAGTCGAACGCCGGATCGTCGATGTCGGTTTTTTGCATTCCGAAGGCAGGGCCGTTCGTCCGGTACTCGTCGCCCGAGGCCGGCTCGATCTTGTAGACGGTCGCCCCCATCTCGCCGAGTATTCGCGGGCACGCCGGCGCGGCGACGTATCCGGTGAGTTCGACCACTTTGATTCCTTCCAGCCCTCGCATAAGCTCATCCCTCTCTTTTCTGAAGCTCGTCTTTCATGTCGAGAAAACTGCGCGCCATAGACTTGTCAGCGCCCTTTCCAAGCGGGTGGGCGCTTTTCCATGAACGCCGAGGTGCCCTCATGCGCATCTTCGGAGTTTTTCGCCTGCTCGTTCAGCTCCTCCATCATGCGCCATCCGTCCGATTCAGAGATGAAGCTCTTGTCCATGCAGTCGTAGACGGCGCGCTTGGTCATGCGCACCGCCAAAGGTCCGTTCGCCATGATGGCCTGAGCCAGGTCGAGGGCTGTATCCATGAGCTTGTCTTCCGGTACGGCGCGGTTTGCAAGACCCCACTGCACCGCCGTTTGCGCGTCGATGGGACGTCCAGTCAACAGCAGCTCTACGGCGTGCTTAAGGTGGATTGAGCGGCCGATCCTGAGCGGCGCGCCTCCTCCTCCGGGAAAAAGTGCATTTTTGACCTCTGGAAACGATATCGTCGCGTCATCGCTGATGACGGCGAGGTCGCTTGCAAGCAGCATCTCGGCGCCGCCTCCGACCACTTTGCCGTTTGCAGCGATGATGATGGGCTTGCTCCAGTAGCGCCGCGTCATGCCTCCTGTTCCCCAGGTTTCGCGCCCTGCGGGCGGAGCGAGCGTTTTGGCATTGTATTCCTTGAGGTCCGCGCCGGCGCAAAACACCTTTCCCGTGTTCGTCAGCACGGCCACCGCCAAATCGGCGGAGCGGTCGAAGTAGGCGAACGCATCGCAGAGTTCCGCCCACATCGCGGAGTTGATGGCGTTGCGCGCTTCCGGGCGATCCAGGGTGATGACGTACACTCCATCGTCCTCGGTTGTCTTGATGTTGTCGAAGTCGAATTCGGGTCCTGCCATGCTTCCTCCTTCTTCCGCCGTGCCCCCGTTTTCTTGACGGGGGGTGGTATCATGCCCCTAACGATAAGGGGGTGTTATGAACCTCGATCATCTTTACTACTTCAAGTCGCTCGTCGAAACGGGGAGCCGAAACGACACGGCCCGCATCATGTCAATCACCCAGCCGACACTCTCTCTTGCCATCAGTAAGCTTGAGAAAGAGCTCGGCGTGTCGCTATTTGAGAAAAAGAAAGGCGCGGTCGAGCTGACCAAGGACGGGCGCGCATTCTACGAGTACGTCGCCACGTCGCTGCACTTCCTCGACAACGGCGTGGCCCTTCTGCGCGAGAAGCAGGGCAAATTCAATCGAACCGAAATCAACATCGGTGCCATTTACTCCGTGCAGGATGAGGACTGGTCGCGGATCATCTACGAATTTCGCCAGCGGACGCATGGCGCTATCCGTATCAACGTAAAGCAGTCAACTACGCCTGCTCTGCTTAAAAACCTCAAAAACGGTGTGGTGGATGTCGCTTTCGCCGGAACGATGGGACCCGATCCCGAGATCAGGTTCGATCCGTGCTGGACTCAGGAGGCTGCGCTGGTGGTCAACCGCCTTCATCCCTTCAGCTCGCGTTCGAAGGTTTCCCTTGAAGAGCTGCGCGATCACTATCTAATATCGTATAACCTCAAAGGACCTATCGGCCCCGAGCTCGTCAAGCTCGTCGAAGGGCACGACCTTTCGATCGACTATCTGTACGCCGACGAGATAACGCTCGCGTCCATCGTGGCGGGAAACCCCGACATCATGGCGATCGCGTGCCGATCGTGGCTGCTCGATTCGTACTGCAACGAAGTCAACCTCGTGCAGATAGCCGAGGCGCCCAAAGCGTTCAGACAGCTCTATATCTGCTCCAAAACGAACATCGTGCGGCCTCTCGTCGTCGATACGTTCATCGATCTCGCGGTTGCATACTGTGCAGGCGAACTGTGAACCTGCATGTTCTGTCTCTTTCGCTTTGTCAAAGAGCGACTGCGGGTTCGCGGCTGATCGGGCTTTGGGATACCCGCTTCCAGACAAGGTAAACCCATTCAAAGCGGAAGAACATCGATTCTTTTTAACAATGGGATGCATTATTTGAAAACGTAAAATTTAGCGTTTTCACCTTGATGAAAACTACTCAAATTTTGGGTTTTAACGGTCGTCCGTAACCGCGATAGGGAACATCGGAAGCGCATCCTTCGGCGCCTTTGGCCAAAGCGGCTTCTGATTATGCGCGGACTCGGTCGGCGTTCGCTCGGATGACCGCGACGCATGGGCGCGCCACGGCTTCGTGACAGCTCTGCTAACCGCTGCAACCAACCGACGCTCGGCTGTTCCGTCTCCGACCGGTGTGCGTAGGATGGAGGCCACCCGATGAAAGGAGGCTACCATGCCCATTCCTGACCCGCGTGCGAACGAGAAGAAAGAGACGTACATTTCGAGATGCATGGAGCACATTACCCGTTACGAGAAGGATGAGTATCCCGACCAGAAGCAACGGGCTGCCATCTGCTACTCCACCTGGGATCGCTGGCAGAACGAGCACGGCCATCCCGAGAAGGCGGAACACTAGACAGGTGTTGACGACGCGGTGGCCTGATCCGTCCGCCGCGTCACCTCCTTTTCCCGACAGCGAATTGCCTGTATCGGCCGTTTTGCCTGCACGCTGTCGAAACGTCGCGATCCTCGGGCGCGCCTTGCCGTATAATCTGCCCGTTGCGGTCGACATGTCCGAGGAGAGGGGAAGGAACCGCCCATGGTTTCCAATGATTTCTGGGTCGTTTTCGCGATGCTCATCTATTTTATCGTGGTGGTGGTCATCGGCTTCATCTACGCGAAGCGATCGAACTCGTCGAGCGAGGAGTACTTTCTCGGCGGACGCGGCTTGGGACCGTGGCTTACCGCGCTCTCGGCGGAAGCGTCTGACATGTCGGGATGGCTGCTCATGGGCTTGCCGGGCGTCGCGTACTTCACCGGCGCATCGGATGCCATGTGGACGGCTATCGGTTTGGCCATCGGTACGTACCTGAACTGGAAATTCGTGGCCAAGCGCCTGCGCAAGTACTCCGAGAAGGCGAACAACTCCATCACGGTGCCGGACTTCTTCTCAAATCGCTTTCACGATGACAAGCATATCCTCATGACCATTGCCGCCATCATCATCCTCTTGTTCTTCAGTATTTATACCGGTTCGTGCTTTGTCACCTGCGGAAAACTGTTCTCCACGCTCTTCGGCTGGGATTACGCGACCATGATGGTTATCGGCGCGCTCATCGTATTTTTGTACACGTTCATGGGCGGGTACCTTTCGGTATGCACGACCGACCTCATTCAGGGAACGCTCATGTTCTTCGCGCTGGCGACCGTGTTCATCGGCTCGGTGGCCGCGGCGGGCGGCGTCGACAACACCGTGGCGTTTTTGCAGGCCATCCCCGGCTTCCTGTCGGGCACCGAAATAGCCACGCCCGTTTTGGACGAGGCCGGCAATCAGATCGTGGAGAACGGAGCTCCGTTGTTCGCCGACGCCGGCACCTATGGCGTTATCACCATCGTGTCGGGATTGGCCTGGGGCCTTGGTTACTTCGGCATGCCGCAGGTGCTCGTGCGCTTCATGAGCGTGCGCCATTCGAATGAGATCAAGAAGTCTCGTATGATCGCCATGATCTGGCTCGTGGTTTCGCTCGCGTCGGCCGTGTGTATCGGCCTCATCGGCCGCGCGGTCATCCCGACGGAGTTCCTTACTCAGTCGGCTGCCGAAAGCGTGTTCATCGTGCTCTCCCACATGCTGCTGCCCTCGTTCTTCTGCGGATTGGTCGTGTCGGGCATCTTCGCGGCCGCTATGAGTTCGTCCTCGTCGTACCTTCTCATCTCCGGCTCGGCCGTGGCGACGAATATCTTCAAGGGGCTCATCAAACGCGACGCAACCGATCGCCAGGTCATGATCGTGGCGCGCTTGACGTTGGTGGCTGTGCTCCTTTTCGGCATCTTCATCTCGCTCGATCAGAATTCGTCCATCTTCACCATCGTGTCCTATGCCTGGGCCGGCTTCGGTGCTTCGTTCGGACCGCTCATGCTGCTGTCGCTCTATTGGCGGCGCACGACGCTTCCCGGTGCGATTGCCGGCATGGTGTCCGGTGCTGCTACGGTCATCGTCTGGAACAACTTCGTGAGCCCGCTCGGCGGTTGGTTTGGCGTGTACGAGCTGCTCCCGGGCTTTTTGGTGGCGCTTGTCGTCATCGTCGTGGTGTCTCTGCTCACAAAGGAGCCCTCCAAGGAGGTCCAAGAGGAGTTCGACACGTATATGGAACTCGACGTGTAACATTCTCGGTTTCCGACGTTGCGTGCGTTGGGCGACCTGCGCACGACGCGCTCCGTCCCCTACGGGCGGAGCGCGTTCTGTAGAGGACGGTACGCCTCGACAAGGTCGGCCAGGCGCATGCGGGCGTTCGCGGGACTTGTCGACGGCAGAGCGATATGCGGTAGCTGTTCGAGCAGCGGGGCGTTGAACCTGCGGTAGAGCGCCGACGCCTTTGCGCCGGTGGTGAATACGGTCCTTACGGGAGCAGCGTTGATGATGACGGACAGATCATTGGGCACCGGGTTGGCGATGCTCGCGTCTGAGGCGCCTTCGATGGTGCACGAGGCAAGAACATCCCAGAGCGCAATGCCGTGCGTCACAAGAAACGCCGTGCGCTCCTCGATCGTGCGAGGCTCCGGCTCGGCGAACAGGGCTGCGAGCACCTTCCAAAAGCGATTCTGCGGATGCCCGTAGTAGAAGCCGGCCGTTCGCGAGGCGGGGGAGGGTATGGTCCCCAAGACGAGCGCTCGCGAACGCTCGTCGAAGATAGGTTTGAGCGGGTGCGTGATGCGATTCGGTCCGCCCATGGAGGCTTCCTTTCGGTCGGTGAGCCGTGTGCCCAAAGGGCGATGGCGATAAGCGAAGCACGATCGTAACAGATGCATGCCGGCATGTTTCGCGCCCACGGTTCGCCTATACTATATATACGCGTCTTGAAGGCGCTCGCAGAGATGCGGTGTCGGCGGTCGAGCCTGGCCGCCGGCGGTCGAGCCTGGCGAACGTGCGCGCCGCCCTCTGCGGCTTTGCATATGGGCTTTTCGGAAAGGGGATCGCAATGCGCATATCGGTTGATCTGGAGAACGGGCTCCTGCCCGACCGTTACGGCAAGTACGCGCCGATTGAATACCAACTGGAAGGCCATCCCATCCGCTCGTTTCCCATTGGTATCGAGGGCGTGCCTGCCGGCGCACGGTCTCTCGCGCTCACGTTCTTGGATTGGGACGCTATCCCGGTCGGCGGCTTCTGCTGGATACACTGGATTGCCTGCAATTTCCCGCCCGAGACGAGGCTCATTCCTGAGAACGCGAGCGCTGCGGGTGCCATTCCGTGCGTGCAGGGCTCGAACAGCGATTTCTCGCCGTTCGCAGGAGGCCACACCAATCCTGCCCTTATCCATCGCTACGTGGGCCCGCAGCCGCCCGACAAGACGCATGATTACACGCTCACCCTGTATGCGCTCGACTGCAAGCTCGACCTTGCGGACGGGTATTACCTGAACGAGTTTCGCCGGGCGATTCGCGGTCACGTGCTGGCTGAAGCATCTCTCGATCTGCCGAGCCGCGCGTGAGCGGAAGACGCTCGGTTCTCTGGGCTGCGAGGTCGAGAAAAGGAGGAATAGTGGAGAGACGCCCGGGGGCGTGTAAGCGGTTGACACGCCGAAGATCGTAGCGTATCATTCTCCTGCTCGCGTGTTCGGAAAGCATTTCGAAGCGCGGCAGGCAGCTTGAAAATACACATGAATTGAAGCAGCGAAACAGGGGCGTGTGCCCGAGTGGCTAAAGGGGACGGGCTGTAAACCCGTTGGCTATGCCTACCTAGGTTCGAATCCTAGCGCGCCCACCATTTTCGCCTGTGTAGCTCAGTCGGTAGAGCACTTCCTTGGTAAGGAAGAGGTCGTCGGTTCAAGTCCGATCGCAGGCTCCACGTTTACCTGGCGGTGTAGCTCAGTTGGTCAGAGCACACGGTTCATACCCGTGGCGTCACTGGTTCAAATCCAGTCACCGCTACCATTGTATTCATCGCGTCCGCTTGTGCGGGCGCGTCGCTATTTTTTGTTTTTCTTTCACGAGAGCAAATCCCTATAAGGAGGATGACACATGGCTAAGGAGAAGTTCGAGCGTTCCAAGCCGCATGTTAACATCGGCACCATCGGCCACGTCGACCATGGCAAGACGACCCTGACGGCCGCCATTTCCAAGACGCTGTCCGAGAACGACGGCAGCCACGGCTCCGCGCATGCCGACTTCACGGCCTTCGAGAACATCGACAAGGCTCCCGAAGAGCGTGAGCGCGGCATCACGATCTCCATCGCCCACATCGAGTACGAGACGGACACGCGCCACTACGCGCACGTCGACTGCCCCGGCCACGCCGACTACGTGAAGAACATGATCACGGGCGCGGCTCAGATGGACGGCGCCATCCTCGTTATCGCCGCCACCGACGGCCCGATGGCTCAGACCCGCGAGCACATCCTGCTCGCCCGTCAGGTCGGCGTCCCCTACATCGTGGTCTTCCTCAACAAGTGCGACATGGTCGACGACGAAGAGCTCCTCGAGCTCGTCGAGATGGAAGTTCGCGAGCTGCTCGACAGCTACGAGTTCCCGGGCGACGACACCCCGATCATCCGCGGCTCCGCTCTGAAGGCCCTCGAGGGCGACAAAGCGTGGCAGGAGAAGGTTTGGGAGCTCATGGCGGCTGTCGACTCCTACATCCCGACGCCGGAGCGCATGATCGACAAGCCGTTCCTGATGGCCGTCGAGGACACCATGACCATCACCGGCCGCGGCACCGTTGCCACCGGCCGTGTGGAGCGCGGCACGCTGCACGTGAACGACCCGCTGGAGATCATCGGCATCAAGGAGACCCAGAACACGGTCTGCACCGGCATCGAGATGTTCCGCAAGTTGCTCGACGAAGCCCAGGCCGGCGACAACATCGGCTGCCTGCTCCGCGGCATCAAGCGCGAAGAGATTGTGCGCGGCCAGGTGCTCTGCAAGCCCGGTAGCGTGACCCCACACACCGAGTTCGAGGGCCAGGTCTACATCCTGACGAAGGAAGAGGGCGGCCGCCACACGCCGTTCTTCGACGGCTACCGTCCGCAGTTCTACTTCCGCACGACGGACGTGACGGGCGTTGCCCACCTTCCCGAGGGCACCGAGATGGTCATGCCGGGCGACAACGTGGAGATCAAGGGCGAGCTCATTCACCCGATCGCCATGGAAGAGGGCCTGCGCTTCGCTATCCGTGAGGGCGGCCGTACGGTCGGCTCCGGTCGCGTGACGAAGATCATCAAGTAACACGGTTCGGCATTCTGCGGGGCCCGCTTGCGCGGGCCCCGCTCATGAGATTCATGTGTATGCGATCGAGCTCGTTTTCGAGACAAGGCAGAAGGAGAATTCATGCGTACGTTGGTCACCTTGGCGTGTACGGAGTGCAAGCGCCGTAATTACACGACCAAGAAGAACAAGCAGAACAATCCTGATCGCCTCGAGTTGAAGAAATACTGCAAGTGGTGCCGGTGCCATACCGTGCACAAAGAGACTCGATAGCGCATCAGAGGTTTGCACGAGCAATAGGCCAGTAGCTCCAATTGGTAGAGCGGCGGTCTCCAAAACCGCATGTTGGGGGTTCGAGTCCCTCCTGGCCTGCCAGCTCGATTGCTATGAGCAGCTTGCGTTCAGGTTGCTTCGATGAGCAGCTTGAAAACAGGCTGCTTGTTTGGCGTTTAGACGGATACACAATCCCCCGGTTAAGGAAGCAGATGGCGAAGAAATCAAAGACACAGCGAGCGAAGGCATCCGCTGCCCGTGCTGCCCGCAAGGAGCAAGCGCGCGCCGCAGAAGTCGCCGCTGCCGAGGCGAAGAAGGACGCCGAGGCCCGTGCCGCCGCAACCGAGGCGCCCAAGAAGCGGCTTTTTAAGAAGTCGGAAAAGAGCGCGGAATCCGCAGCAGACGGCAACAAGCAGGAGAAGGCCCCGAGCAAGAGCGTCGAAAAAAAGAGCGAAAAGAAGCCGGCTCCGAAAAAGCGGCGTTTCGGGTTCCTTAAAGATGTGCGTGCTGAACTGAAGCGCGTGACGTGGCCGACAAAACAGGATGTTTTGCGCTGGAGCATCGTCGTGACCGTCGCCCTCGTGTTCTTCGGAGTGTTCACGTACGCGTTCGACAACATCTCCACGCTCATCCTCATGGGCATTTCCGCCATACCGTCGCCGTTCTAAGGATGTGACGCGCAGTGTCTAAAAAATGGTACGTTCTGCATACGTACTCAGGATACGAGAACAAGGTCAAGAAAAACCTTGAGACGCGTATCGAAACGATGGGCCTCGAGAACAACGTCTTCGGCATCGAGATCCCGACGGAGATGGTCACCGAGATCAAAGAGGGTGGCCGTCGCGTCGAGAGCGAGAAGAAGGTGTTTCCGGGCTACGTGCTCGTCCGCATGGAGCTGGACGACCGCAGCTGGGCTGCGGTTCGCAACACTCCCGGCGTGACCGGGTTCGTGGGGGCCGACGGCAATCCCGCGCCGCTCACGCGCGACGAGTACAACAAGATCATGAAGCGCACGGATGTCAAGAAGAAGCCGGCTGTGTCTTCGAGCCTCGAAGTGGGCCAGTCCGTGAAGGTGGTTTCCGGGCCGCTTGCCGAGTTCGACGGGGTGGTGTCCGAGGTGTCTCCCGACGCCGGCAAAGTGCGCGTCATGGTTTCCATCTTCGGACGCGAAACGCCCGTCGAACTTTCGTTCGATCAGGTGGCCAAGATCTAGCGCGAACACAAGCGGTGTCGCGTGCCCGCGTGGACCGGGGCTTCTCATTCGACAGCATCCGCTTTGTTGATATAGGTTTGAGAATTGTGCTCAGCTGAAAGGATAGTTCAATGGCTGAAAAGAAAGCAACCGGCTTTATCAAGCTGCAGATTCCGGCCGGTGCCGCAAACCCGGCTCCTCCGGTCGGCCCTGCGCTTGGCGCCCAGGGCGTCAACATTATGCAGTTCTGCCAGGCGTTCAACGCCCAGACGCAAGATCAGTCCGGCACTATCATCCCGGTCGAGATCACGGTGTATGAGGATAAGTCGTTCACCTTCATTTGCAAGACCCCTCCGGCGGCCGTGCTTATCAAGGAAAAGCTTGGCATCCAGAGCGGATCGGGCCTTCCGCAGCTGCAGCCCGTGGGAATCCTCACCGAGGACCAGCTTCGCGAGATTGCCGAGCTCAAGCTTCCCGATCTCAACGCCAACACCGTTGAAGCCGCCATGGAGATCATCGCCGGCACTGCGCGCAGCATGGGAGTGCGCATCGAAGGCCGTGAGATGAAGAAGAAGTACGTGCCGTCCAAAAAGGTGGCGGCAATGCTCCAGGGCAAGACGCTCGACGAAGACTAGTTACGCAGGTTGTAAAAGGGTTTCGACCCTGAACGTACAAGTGGAAGGGCGCTTGCGCGTCCGCTACGAACCACGAAAGGAAGCACCATGACCAAGTTGTCCAAGAACTATCGCGCCGCCGTCGAGAAGGTTGCGGACACCCCGTATGCGCCTCTTGAGGCCATGAAGCTCGTGAAGGAGATCGCTACGGCGAAATTCGACGAGACCGTTTCCGCCGACTTCCGCCTGGGTATTGACACGCGTCAGGCTGACCAGCAGCTCCGTGGTACGGTGAGTCTGCCGAACGGCTCGGGCAAGACCGTGCGCGTGGCCGTGTTCGCCGAGGGCGAGGCTGCCCGTGCCGCCGAGGAAGCCGGTGCCGACATCGTGGGTACCGACGAGCTTGTGCAGCAGATTCAGGCCGGCGAATTCAACTTCGACGCCGCCGTTGCCACGCCCGATCAGATGGGCAAGGTCGGCCGTCTTGGCAAGATTCTCGGCCCCCGCGGCCTTATGCCGAACCCCAAGCTCGGCACCGTTACGAACGACGTGGCGAAGGCTATCAACGAGCTTAAGGGCGGCCGCGTGGAATATCGCGCCGACCGCTACGGCATCGCGCATGTGATTCTCGGCAAGGCGAGCTTCACTGCCGAGCAGCTGGCAGAGAACTACGGCGCCGTGTACGATGAGATTCTGCGCATGAAGCCGGCCGCTGCCAAGGGTAAGTACGTGAAATCCGTCACGGTTTCCTCCACGATGAGCCCCGGCGTGAAGGTGGACTCCGGCGTGACCCGCGGCTACACGGAAGCGGCCGCTGAATAGCGTTTTGGCTGATACGCACAAAAAGAGAGGAGCCTCCGGGCTCCTCTCTTTTTGTGCGAGCAGTAGAACAAATGTTTCACGTGAAACATTTGTGATGGACACGAGGCGCTCTGCGCAGGTGAGCGTTGGGCACCACCGTTGACGCGCGCACTGCAAGGAAGCGTCGGCCGCGCTGAAGGAGGGGCTGGTCGAGCCGTCTGTGAAGAACATGGTGGACTGGACAACGACCACAAGGCCGCCATGGTGCCGAATCTCAAGAGTGCTGTGCGACGAATCCGATGCTCGGTCCGTGCTGAACATGGGCACGCCGTGCCAGGAGGGAAGGGCGGACGCTCCGCGCGTTTGCTTGGGCTCGAAGAAGAACAATAAAAGCGCCCGCGGATCCCGCGGGCGCTTGGGCGTTCGGGCCGAATGAGCCGGCAGCGCATGCATGCCGAGTGCGTATTAAGCGAGCACAGCTTCGCGCTCTTCTTTAGCCTGCTGTTCGACCTCGTGGGCCTTTTTCCCGTAGCCCTGCACGCGAGCGAGCTTTGTATCGTCCTGCTTTCGGTTGCGCAGCTCGGGGATGGGGCTCTTGGCGTCCTCGGAACGATAGTCCTCGCCATCCTTCTCGATGAGCTGGCGGATAGCTTTGTGGCTCGGGACGTCCTGGGTACGGCCGTTCACCGCGTCGTTCCATTCGAAGTAGCGGAAGTCGCTCGGGACGTCGTCAATGTCCGCGAACTCTTCGTCCTGAGCCGTGAGCGTGACCTGTTCGGCCAGCACTTGACGCACGTAGTCCTTCGTGGGATGGAAGTCCAGAAGTTCGGGGAACTCGCCGTCGGGGATGATCTGCTGATACTCGGTGCCGTCGTACTTCTGCAGAAGGTCGCTTACCATGGCAAGATGCATGCATTCCTGCTCGAAGTGCATCTCCCACATCTTCTTGACGTAGTTGTCCACTTCGGTCTCGTAGAACGAGTAGTACAGGTAGCATTCCTGATACTCATGCCACAGCATCATCTCGAGCCACGTCATGGACGGATCGATGAGCGAGCCGTAGTGTGTCACGTGCTGTTCTTCGACCATGCCGATCTCCTGGTACAGGTCGCGGCCGGGGCCTTCTGGCACGGTGTTGCCCAGATTCATATAGAAGTTCATCGTCTGCTGTTCGCCGGCGGTCAAGATGAGCGCTCCAAGCGTCGTGCGCATGTCGCCTGTCTTGGAGTTGCGGGGCATGCGGACGGAGTCTGCCGGATGGCGGTGATGCGCAATGGTTGGGCGGCCCGGCGTGATCTCCACGTAGTCGCGCACAAGCTTGTGCGCTGGGATATCCTCGTCGAACTTGAGCTGATCAGCATAGCGGTACAGGTGGTCGAAGTCCTCGAGTAGCGCGAAGTCCATGCAGGCCTTGGCGTACTCGTCGGGTTCGTGCATGGCAAGCCACGCCGTGAGGTCGACGGCGAGGTGCTCGTAGCCGATGGTGAGCTCGAGCGTAGACTCGTCCGAGGGGCTCATCCAGTTGATGCGCTTCTGCTGCTCCTGCTCCATGCGGCGGCACAAGGCAAGATCGCGGCGTAGGTCATTGTTTTCGCAGTGGCGCTGGAAGTTATGCCCGAACAGCGCGGCCTCGACCTCGATGCCGTTCATGAGGATGATACGGGCCTTCGTATAAGGGTCGGCTTCGAGCTTGTTGTATGGTTTGACGGCGAGTTGCTTCCAGGTGGGAATCATCTCCATCAACGACTTCTTGGGCTTCTGCTCAAACGGGTTCATAGAGCCTCCTTCTTTGCTCAGTGCATGTGCTCCGGCTCTTTGGCGCGGACGCGGATTCTGCTTCATCCTAGAGACGCACACGTGGAATGCAGGGGGCGTGCGAACGGGCGTTTCCGGAGCGTTCGCGGGACGTTACGGTATGGATTCGGCCCCTTCGGGCTCGGCGTGGTGCCATGTCTCGGCATGGCATTCGGCGCGACGGGGCGCTATACTGGGCGGCGGCAAACGAACAGAGCATGTGGGAAGGTGTTGGCAGGCATGATCATCAGGAAGACACCGGCCGAGATCGAGGCCATGAAGGAAGCGGGACGCGTGTCGGCTCGGGTTCTTCGCGAAGTAGGCGCGCATGTGCGGCCGGGCGTGTCGACGCTCGAGCTGGATGAGCTGGCCGAGACTCTCATTCGAGCGGAGGGCGGCATCCCTGCGTTCAAGGGCTACGGTGGCTTTCCCGGCTCCATTTGCGCCTCGGTGAATGAGCAAATTGTGCACGGTATCCCATCGGCAAACGTCGTGCTCAAGGAGGGCGATATCATCTCTATCGACACGGGCGCCATCGTGGACGGATGGGTGGGTGACAACGCCTGGACGTATGCGGTGGGGAAGGTTTCGCCGGAGAAAAAGCGCCTTTTGGAGGTGACCGAGCAGTGCATGTGGGCGGGTCTCGACGCCGCGAGGCCCGGCAATCGGTTGGGCGACATCGGACATGCCGTGCAATCTATCGCTGAAGCGGAAGGCTTCGGCGTCGTGCGCGAGTACGTGGGTCATGGTATCGGCCGCGATATGCACGAAGACCCCAACGTTCCCAATTACGGTCATAAGCATACCGGGATAAAGCTTGAGCCGGGCATGGTGCTGGCGATCGAGCCCATGATCAATCTGGGCACGCACAAGACGCGTTCGATGCCTGACGGCTGGCTTGTGTGCACGCGCGACGGGCTTCCTTCGGCCCACTTCGAGAAGACGGTGGCTGTCACTGAGCATGGCCCGATGATACTGACAACCGAGGAGGGGTATCGTCGTCCGCTCTAGGCGCTCGTTGCCCTGAGTCGCCGCGCTGTAGGCTGGCCTTTCGGTATACAGCGCGGCGATGAGCCGGTTCGAGGGGGTTCGAATCCAGCCGCGTTCCTACCGGTTTCGCGGCTTTGCATCCGCCGCGCGCAGCCAATCGAGTGCAGGGAGATTACTTCTTGGCGTGCCGTGCACGCTTCATGATGGCGCCGGTCGCATCAGGTGGAAGCGGTTCGGGGCCAGAGGCTGGGGCAGCCGCATGTTGAGCGTGTTTTTCCGCAGGCGAGAGCCGTACCTCGGCCGTCTCGGCTAATCCGATGCTTTCGAGCGTCCCATCATCGGCGTCGTCCCCGGCTCCGAGCGCGTGATCAGGGCGCGCGTGCTTGCCGCGCGGCAGCGCCGGGTGCTCGTGTCGGTAATCGGCCGCTCCTGCGCGCCCGCGCCGATGCTCCCGAGTCTGGGCGGCCTCGCGGGCCTGCGCTTCTGCGGGCTTGCCGCCCGCGGGAGCAGTTCTGCGCTGTTTGCGCAAGCGGCTGCCGACTTTGTGCAGCAGGTCGGTGACGACGCTCATTTCAGGAACGCGGAGGAGCGCGCACAGCCCGAACACGGTTACGAGGCCGATGCTGCCGCAGACGACAAGGTGCAGAAGGCCCAAGGCCATGCCGGAGCCGGCGGGAAGGAGCATCGAAATGCCGAGCGTTACGACGACGCCGATACCGGCAGCGACGAGCACTCGGGCACTTGACCAGAGGATCGATCTCATTCCAAATGACCCAATGCGGCGGTACAGGATTGCGAGCATGATGATGCAGCATCCTGCGTAGTACGCGAGATCTGCGATGGGGACGCCTGCCAGGCCGAGGATTTCAGGCGAGCAGAGCAGCGCGTACAAGGCGCATTGTACGACGATCATGAGCAGGTTCACCACGGTGTATGCCACGAATTTGCGCATGCTCGCGAACACGTTATAGAGGTACTTGAGCACTGAATAGAAGGGCAGGGAAAGCACCCAGAGCGCGAGAATGGAGGCAACGTGGGCCGCATCCTCGGCTCCGAAGGCGCCCGCTTGGAACAGCTGCATGAGCGGGGTGGCCAACGCGGCCATGAGTCCTGCGAGCGGGATAATGAGCAAGAGGGTGCCGGAAATCCCCGTTCCTACGTGCCGGCGCAGGCCCTTCCAGTCCTCGCGCGCCACAGCCTCGCTCATCTCGGTGAACATGGTGCGCGATAGCGATACAGCCAGCACTCCATAGGGAAGCTGGTACCAGATCCATGCGTAGGCGAGGGTGGCCGGGCCATCCGCGCCCGCCTGAAGCGAGAAGGCGTTGCGAAATGAGAACGACACGAGGGTGCCTACGACGTAGATGAACGTGGGGCCCGCAATCTTGAGGGCGTCGACGAGCGCCGGATCCCGCAAATCGATGCGGAGCGAAAACCTGAATCCGGTCTTCAGAAGCGCCGGTATCTGTATGACGAACTGGACCACAACGCCAAGCGTCGTTCCGACGGCGAGCACGATGATGGCGAGCATGGGATCGAAGGAGGACAGGGGCACGTAGGCGAACAGCGACACGATGACCGCAATGTTGTTGAGCGCCGGCGCAAGCGCAGGCAAAAAGTAGATGCGATTAGCGTTGAGCACGCCGCTCACCACGCCGCCGATGCCGTAGAACACGATCTGCGCGGCGAAGATTTGGAAGAACAGCACAGCGTACTCGGTGACTTCCGCCTCGCTGCCCACGGTAAACGTCTGCGTTGCGACCACCTGGGGCGCGAAGACGGTGGCGAGGATAGAGAGGAGTCCCATCACGACAATGGTCAGGTTGAGGATATTGCCGGCGAAGCGGTTGCCGCCTTCCTGGCCAAACTTCTCCTTCTGCAAAAGGAACACCGGGATGAACGCGGCGCCCAGCAGGCCGCCGGCGACAAGGTCATAGATGGCGTTGGGCAGCGTATTTGCTATCTGATAGGCCGAGGTTACGAACGTGTTGCCGAGGGCAAAGGCCATCGCCCACGTACGCACGAGCCCGGTGACGCGCGATCCGAGCGTCGCTATGGACATGAGCGCGGTGGAGCGCGCCACGGAGGCGTGCGGAGCCTCTGCTTCGGAAGATGCCGACGTGGACTCGGCAGACGAGCCGGTTGGGCTCCGCATGCCGTCCATGCGCATGTGGCCGTTCCGTGCGCTCATCGAACCCCTTCCTGTGCTTGTGCTCAACCCGAGCGTGACGACCCGTGAAGCTTTGGCGAACATGAGAGGAGCGCCCTAAGCCGGTTAGGCCAACGTGCCTATAATGAGAGAATCGGACTTTCCGATGATCGAAATTCATGTAAAGAACGAAAACGAATCCGCGCGAAGCGCCGACGGGCGATTCGTGCGCGTCGCGACGAGGAGGCAGGCATGAGGGTGCTCGTGGTAGTGAACAAGGCGAACGCGAACACGCTCGATGCGTCGCTGCTGTTGTCGACCTACCTGTCATCGCAAGGCATCGATTGTTTGATGCTGGATTCCATGGAGCTGCCTGCCTACGCCAGTCTCGATGGCGGCGCGCCGCTCGACGAGCGTCTGGCGAACCCGATCGATCTGGCTATCGTGCTGGGCGGCGACGGCACCATTCTCAGGACGGCTCGTTTCGTGTCGGGCATCGACGTGCCGATCATGGGCATCAACTTCGGACATCTGGGTTTTCTTGCCAACTCGAGCGAGCCGGGTGTGATTGCGGTGGTTGCGGCGGCGCTTTCCGGCGACGTGGTTGCCGAGCGTCGTGCGAATCTGCGTATCGATGTGGTGTGCGAAGGGGACGAGGAGGAAAACTTGCTCGACGGGGATAGGCTGGCGCAACCCGTGGACGGCGAGTTTCGATCCTACTTCGCACTCAACGAGCTCGCTGTCGCTCGGGGGGCGTCCGGACGCATCGTCGACTTCTCAGTCGAGCTGTCGGGCGATCATGTGGCGTCCATGCGCGGCGATGGCGTGGTGGTGTCGACGGCTACGGGATCGACGGCCTATGCGCTCTCGGCAGGGGGGCCTTTGGTGGCTCCGGGATATCGCGGTCTCGTGGTGGTTCCGCTCGCACCTCACACATTGCGTTCTCGCGCGATCGTAACCGAACAGCACGACGTCGTCGAGATCGTGCTGGCAGGCGAGGCGAGTCGGTGCGAGGCTGCGCTGTTCGCAGACGGCGAAGCGCTCGCATTCGACCGGCCTGTTGCACGCGTGATTGTGCGCAAGGGCGATCGACCCACTACGCTTCTACGCTATCAACAGGAAAGTTTCTACGCCCAGGCATCGCGGGTGTTCTTCTAGGAAAGACCGCGCTCGGTGGCGACCGGTACTCGCTCTCCCGCGCCCGTGCGGGAAGTCCGCAGGTGCGAAAGACGCCGGCGGTTCCGATCGAGGGCAGAGACGCGCTCATCGGCCCGTCCGTATGGGCCGATGAGCGCTAGACCGCGCCGCCGCGCGCGGCGGCGCCGATGAGCGCGCGAAGCTCGTCGATGCCGTCGCCCTTTTCCGACGAGCACACGACAAGCGGCACGTCTTCGTCGAGCGCGAGCTGCCGCTTGAGCGCGGCCTTCTGCTTTTTCTGCTGCTGGCGGCTCAGCTTGTCGGCTTTCGTGAGCGCTACGGCGTAAGGCAGCTGCGCGTCCTGAAGGAAGGCGATCATGTTCTCGTCAAGGTCCGATGCGGCGTGACGAATATCCACGAGCGATACGACTAGGGCCAGGTTGCGCTCCTGGTTGAAGTACCCCTCGATGAGTTCTGCCCAACGGCCCTTTTCCGCCTTCGATACCTTGGCGTAGCCGTATCCGGGCAGGTCGACGAAGCGCACGCCGTCGCAGGAGAAGAAGTTGATGGTGGCGGTCTTGCCTGGGGTCTGGGACACCTTCGCCAGGCTCTTGCGGTTGAACAGCTTGTTCAGCAGCGATGACTTGCCCACGTTCGAGCGCCCCGCGAACGCGATTTCAGGCAAAGAGGAAGGCGGCAGCTGCGACGAGATACCGAACGACCGCTCGAAGGCGACGTTGTTGATGTTCATGGCAAAGCTCCTTAGCGGGGCGGGTCTATGCAAAACCCATGGTACCTGAAAAGCCCTGCATCACGGAGGAGAACCTTCCAGCGCATTCGGTCGCTTTCTCGCGCATTCGGCAAGGACCGTCGCATCGCATAGTCCGCGAGTTCTGCATCTCTGCGCTGCGAAACGGCGGTGAATTTGCAGTGTCGCCGAGTTTTGCGTTGCCGGGAGCTCCAGGATCCCGCCTTGCTCCTCTGTGGGATATTCACGAACCTCTTGTAATTCTCCAGCGCTGTGGTAAGATTTTGCAGTTTCTTATTACACATGCTCGTGCGACCCGCTCCGCCAGTGGCCAACCGAAAAAGGCTGCGGATGCTGGGGATGACCGCGAGCAGAGGACTAACGAATGGAGAGAGTCATGACGAAAGTCGGCATTAAGACGCTGCTCGATGCGGGCAGCCACTTCGGCCATCAGACGCGCCGCTGGAATCCCAAGATGAAGCCGTACATCTTCGGTAGTCGCGGGGATATCTACATCATCGATCTCAAGCAGACGCTCGTGGGCCTGGATCAGGCGTACACCTTTGTGTCCGAGCTTGCCAAGAAGGGCGGCACCGTACTGTTCGTCGGCACGAAGAAGCAGGCTCAGGAGGCCGTCGCCGACGCTGCGAACCGCTGCGGCATGCCCTACGTGAACGCTCGCTGGCTCGGCGGTATGCTGACGAACTTTGTCACCATCCGTTCGCGCGTGACCCGCATGGAGGAGCTGGAGGCCATGGAGGCCGACGGCCGCATGGCCGTGCTGCCCAAGAAGGAGCAGATCCTGCTGCGCAAGGAGCTGTCCAAGCTGCAGACCAACCTCAACGGTATCCGCAACATGAAGCGAGCCCCTGAGGCCGTGTTCGTCATTGACACGAACCGTGAGGCTATCGCCATCCACGAGGCGCGCCGCCTCGACATCCCCGTGGTGGGCACGCTTGATACGAACTGCGATCCGGACGATGTGGATTACGGCATTCCCGCCAACGACGATGCCATCCGTTCGGTGCGCCTGCTGGCCGACTTCATCGCCGATGCGGTGATCGCCGGGGTGGGTGCGCCCGTGACGGTGGCTGAGATGGCCGGTGCCGGTGCCGCCGAGGCCGCGCCGGAAGGCTCCGCTGCCCCCGAGGCCGCGCCCGCGTCGCCTGTTGTTGCTGAGACTCCTGCCGCCGAGGCCGCTGCTGCTCCTGCCGAAGAGGCCGCTGCTCCGGCCGCCGAATAGCAGCAGTCCGCACCGATGCATTGAATGCGCCGTCTTGCCGATGCGCGAGACGGCGCTCGAACCCCCCCTGCGCCACGCCGAAAGGCTGTGGCTTTGAGAGAGAAAGGAACAACGTGGCAGACATCACCGCTTCCATGGTCAAAGAGCTCCGCGAGATGACCGGCGCTGGTATGATGGAGTGCAAGAAGGCCCTCGTCGAGGCCGAGGGCAACGTGGATGCCGCCGTCGACGTGCTGCGTACGCGTGGTCTCGCCGCCGTCGCCAAGAAGGCCGGCCGCGCCACCAACGAGGGCACCGTCATGGCCATCGTTTCCGACGACGCTCGATCCGGTGCCGTCGTCGAGCTCAACTGCGAGACCGACTTTGTGGGCATGAACGACAAGTTCAAAGCCTACGCCGACAAGATCGCTCGCGCCGCGCTTGCCGCCAAGCCGGCCGACCTTGACGCGCTCAAGGCTGCCGACGCCGACGGCGAGACGGTCGAGGCCGTCGTGACCGACGCCATCCACACGCTTGGCGAGAACATTCAGCTCGCCCGCTTCGCAGTGGTGGAGGGCGGCGCCGTATCGTCCTACATCCACGGCGGCGGCAAGATCGGCGTGCTCGTGCAGTTCGACGTCGATGGCATCGATCCCTCCTCCGACGGCTTCAAGCAGTTCGGCCGCGACGTGGCCATGCAGGTTGCCGCTGCGGCTCCGGTCGCCGCGACGCGTGAGGCCGTCGACCCGGCCATCGTCGAGCATGAGAAGGCCATCTACATGGCGCAGGCTGCCGAGTCGGGCAAGCCCGAGGCCATCCAGGAGAAGATGGCAACCGGCCGCCTGGAGAAGTTCTTCAAGGAGAGCACGCTGACCGAGCAGGCCTTCGTCAAGAATCCCGACCAGTCCGTGAGCGAGTACACGGCTGAGGTCGCGAAGAATCTGGGTGGCGAGATTGCGATCGTCGACTTCAAGCGCTTCGTGCTCGGGGAAGAAGCGTAAGGATCAAACCCCCGCCTGCTCTTCTGCTTTCGCTGTGGAGGCCCGCTTCGTGCGGGCCTCCACTTTCTATAATGGCAAGGTGCGAAGCAGCGCGTCTGAATCGGCGCGCGAACGATAGACGAGCGACAGCCCGGACCGGCCCGGGCATGAAGGGCTTGCTTTCATGGCTGAAGAAATCATCATCGTGCAAGGAAACAACACGCTGAGCGGCGACGTCTCGGTGTCGGGGGCCAAGAACTCGGCGCTCAAGCTCATGGCTGCGTCGCTACTTGGTAAAGGCGCCTCGGTTATCCGCAACGTTCCGCTCATTTCAGACATCGACATCATGTCCGAGGTCATGCGTCGTCTTGGAGCGACGGTGGAGCGCAGGGGGCACACCCTCGTGGTGGACACGACCTCGGTTGACGAGTGTGAAACGCCCTACGAGCTGGTGTCAAAGATGCGCGCGAGCATCTCGGTGCTCGGGCCGCTCATCGCGCGTTTCGGACGCGCTCGCGTGGCCATGCCAGGCGGGTGCCAGATCGGGGCGCGCAAGATTGATATTCACCTGGTGGGGCTTGAGGCTCTCGGAGTGAAGTTGGGCATCGACCATGGCTTTCTGGAAGCTTCGACGCCCAACGGGCTGGTCGGCACGCACGTCGTGCTCGATTTTCCGAGCGTGGGCGCGACGGAGAACCTGCTCATGGCTTCCATCGTGGCCGAGGGCACGACCGTGATCGAGAACGCGGCTTGCGAGCCGGAGATCGTCGATCTGGTGAGCATGCTGGTTGCCATGGGAGCGCGGGTGAGCGGCGCAGGTTCGGCTATCATCGAGGTCGAGGGCGTCTCGCTGGACGACCTACACCCCTGCGAGCATACGACGGTGGGCGACCGTATCGAGGCCGGCACCTTCCTGGCCGGCGGGGCGCTCACGGGAGGACCGTTGACGGTGCATGGGGTTGACCCGTCCTATTTGCGGGTGGCGCTCATGAAGCTCAGCGCGATGGGCTGCGATGTTGAGACGGGCGCCGACTGGATCACCGTGCGTCGCACGCAGCCGCTTGAGCCCATCGACATCCAAACGTTACCTCATCCTGGCTTCCCAACCGATCTGCAAGCGCAGTTCATGCTGCTCGCAGCGCGCGCCGAAGGCATGTCGGTCGTGACTGAGAATGTGTTCGAGAACCGCTTCATGTTCGCTGCCGAACTCATGCGCATGGGCGCCGATATCGCCATCGAAGATCATCATGCGCTTATCAAGGGGGTCGAGGTACTGCAGGGTGCTGATGTGTCGGCCACTGATCTGCGCGCGGGCGCCGCCCTTGTCCTTGCGGGCATCGCTGCGGAAGGCGAGACGCGCGTTCACGATATTCGCCATATCGATCGCGGCTACGAGGACTATGTCGGCAAGCTCGCCTCGCTGGGCGCCGACATCGTGCGCATGGCGGTCGATGGCTCGTCCGAGCTTCGCTAACGGACGGTTGCATGGTCAACAAGCGCAAAAAGGGGATCACGGCATCCCGCTCAAAATCGACGTCGCGTCGTCTGCGCACGGCGACTATCGGCACGCACGCAGCGGGCGGGCGTCCCTCGCGTCGCATGAACGGCGACTCCGTAAGCTTTTCGAGCGCACGAAAGCAGCGCCGCGCGACGAGGGGCTATGTGGAAACCATCATCCCGGAGACCGCGTCGCGCGAAAGCGGCTCGCAGTACGCAAAGCGGGTGAGCCGACGCGAGTTCGCTCAAGAGATCCAACGCCGCGCGCGCATTCGTCGCATCGCCATCGCGCTTGTCTGCTGCTTCGTGGTGGTTGGTGTGGCGGCTGGCGTAGGCGTTGCGACGTTCTTCGGTTCGATAGACGCGAAGCTGGCTTTGAAGGGCTCCGATGTCACCTCGGCGTTGGCAGCTCCGGATGAATCGGGAGCGTTCTATGCCGTTGTCGCCGCCGATCTGGATGCTGCTGGTTCGCCGGGAGCCCTAGAAGGACCCGATGCGGTTGCGCTTGTACGCATCGATGCGAGTACGAAGTCGGCGACTCTTGTGTCGGTGCCTGCGAACACGCAGATCACGCTCAAAGATGGCAAGACCCATCAACTTCGCGATGCGGCATCAGTCGGCGACGGCGCGCTGGTGGACGCAGTCGCGAAACTGACAGGCGTGCGGGTGTCTCACTATGTCAAGATCGATGCGGCGGGCATCGTCGGGTTGGTCGACGCGCTTGGCGGCATCGAAGTAAACGTGGGCGAAGAAGTGGATGATCCGACGGCCGGAGACGTGTATTTGCGGCCGGGGACCCAGACGCTCGACGGTCAGGCAGCGCTGACGTTCTTGCGCGCCAACAACTTTACCGACGGCCTCAAGGCTCAGACGGCGAACCAGCGCATGTTCTTGGCAGCGCTCTCGTTGCGGCTTCTCGACGAAGGGACGTTCGGGTTCCTTGAGCTGCTCGACGCGGCAGACGAGACGTTCCAGACGGATATGAGCGCCGCCGATGCGCTCTCCCTAGCGGATACGCTGCGCGGTATGCAGAAGGAGGCGGTGTTTGGAGCGCTTCTGCCGGGCTACGAGCTGGAGCGCGACGAAGCAACCTATTATGCAGTCGGATCGGAAGACCGCGATGCCATGATGGAGATCGTTTCGGCGGGGGAAGACCCTGCTGCGCATGAGGCTGTCGCCCAGGTTGATCCTGCTAGTTTCACGATCACCGTGCGCAACGGCTCGGGCGTCACCGGAGGTGCCTCGCAGATTGCGAACGTGCTGGCCGAGAAGGGGTTCAACGTGGTCGAAACGGGCAATACTGATTCGTTCGCCTACCATGAGACGCTCATCGTGTACAAGGACGAGACGTTTCTTCCGGCAGCGCAGACGATCATCACGGCGCTCTCCGCAGGGCGAGCTGTGAACGGAGGCGACTTCTACACGTTCGATACCGATGTGCTCGTGGTGCTCGGTGAAGACTGGAGGCCTGCCGCGTAGCGGTCGGTGTCTGCCGCGCGCCGCTCGCTGCGCGCACCCTCCGTCCTTGGCGCGCTGTGGTAGAATCGGCACCTACCGTAAGCGTGAGACGAAGGAGCTTTCCCATGGTTGACAAGAACGATGTTGCGGCCGTCCTCGAGCTGATCCGCCCGAGCCTGCAGGCCGACGGCGGCGACGTGAAGCTCGTCGATGTCGATGCGGACGGCGTGGTGTCGGTGGAGCTGCAAGGCGCCTGCAAGGGCTGCCCGATGTCGCAGATGACGCTGGCCAACGGTGTTGAGCGCATCCTCAAGGAGCGCGTGCCAGGCGTGACCAAGGTCATCCCTGCGCAAGGCGTCTAAATCGCGTCTGACGTAACAGAAAGGAGGCGGATATGGCGCACTGCTGGGAGCGGCGCGGCTGCGACGATGAGATGATGTCGCGCTGTCCGCACAACACGCCCGGCGAGCCCTGTCCCGCCGATTGCCATTTTGCTGCATGCATGCGCTCGACGCATGTCGTGACCGGCGATTTCGATCTGCTGCTGAACCCTGATCGGGACTACGGCGCCGCCGTGAAAGACGTATGCCGGTTCTGCGAGCACTTCTTGAAGGAAGGCCCCCGTGTGGGGGAGCGTGATGATGACGGTTCAAGGCCGGGCAATCCGAACAGGTTCTTGCTGTAGCCTATAATGCTGGACGGGCGGCTTCCCCGAGGGGAGCCGCCCGTTTCGTTCTGCTACAATGAAGGACGAAGAAAGATCGACGGTGGGAGAGGAGCGTGGAGAGATGAGTCGGAACATGATCTGCCCTGCCTGCAAAGCGGCCGACTTGGATCTGTGCTGCTACGAGGCCATGATGGTCGTTCGTGAAGACCTCGCCCTGTTCACCCTGCGCTGCCCCCACTGCGGAGCTGCGGTATCGGATATTCGGCCCATACCGCAGCAGTTGTGCGACGAGGTGCGTTTTGCCGCCATCGAGGTGGGCGCCGGAATGGGCAGGGACTGACCACGTCGTACCGTCGACCGTAATGGAGCCGACGAGCGGCAAGATGAAGGATTCTCATGCTCAATGACATCTATCAGAACATCGACCCCGTTCTGTTTTCGGCGGGTCCGTTTACCGTGCGCTGGTACGGATTGGCCTACGTGCTGGGATTCGTCTGCGCAGCGCTCGTCATCTGGCGCGTAGCGCGTCGCTGGCGTGTGCGCGTAGATGTAGATTCGCTGCTCACCATCATGTTCTGCGTCATTATCGGCGTGATCGTGGGCGGGCGGTTGGGATACGTGCTGTTCTACGGCAACGGCATGTACCTTCAAAACCCGCTTGAGATTCTCGCGTTCAACCACGGGGGCATGAGCTTTCACGGCGGGCTCGTCGGCGCGCTTCTGGCCGGCATCGTGGCGGCGAAATTGACAGGCATCCCGTATCTGACGCTGGCGGATCTAGGCTGTATCGGTGCGCCGCTCGGCTTGTTGTTCGGACGCTGCGCGAACTTCATCAATGGAGAGCTGTGGGGCGCGCCTACCGACGCACCTTGGGGAGTGGTGTTCGGCGGTGCGGCCGGCATGATGCCACGCCATCCTTCGCAGCTCTACGAGGCGTTCCTCGAGGGCATCGTCTTGTTCGCGGTGCTCTACCTGCTCTCCCGCGCCCGACCGCCACGGTCGCGCGGTACGTTCCTCGGTTTGTTCCTCATCATGTACGGATGCTTCCGCTTTATCATGGAGTTCGTGCGCGAACCCGACGTCCAGCTGGGCTACTTGTGGGGGGGCTGGCTCACCATGGGGCAGCTGCTATCGGTTCCGCTTATACTCGTGGGCATAGGCGTACTTGTTTATGCGCTTGTAATGAAGAAGCCGCAGCAGGGTCTATCCGATATGGTACATACAGAGTAACATATAAGGTATACGATCACGAACGATGAAGGGGGATCTCCCATGGACGTCCGATTCTACCGCTGCAGCCATTGCGGCAACGTTGCTGTCAAGCCCTACGATGCCGGCGTGCCGCTCGTGTGCTGTGGCGAAACGATGGCGGAGCTTCAAGCGAATACCGTCGATGCCGCAACCGAGAAGCATGTGCCCGCCGTTACCGTGAACGGTGCGGATGTGCATGTGCAAGTGGGCGAGGTTGAGCACCCGATGCTGCCGGAGCATCACATCGCTTTCGTGTGCCTGGTCACGGAGAAGGGATACCAGACGGCCCAGCTGGCTGTCGATGGAGCTCCCGTCGCGGATTTCCGCGTGGCCGAGGGCGATGCGCCGGTCAAGGTGTACGAGTACTGCAACCTGCATGGACTGTGGTCAGTACGGCTCTAGGAAACCGCACTCCCGTGGTATGATGGATGTCCGTCCGAAGCGCTTCGGACGGACATCGTTTTTTACGAGGTCAGGAGCTTGAATGGGATTTTTCGACAACGCTCAGGAAGTGCTGGATAAGGGCGTCTCGGTGGCGAAAGGTGCTGTGTCGGGCGTGGCTGTGGAGCAGCAGGCGTTCGCAAAGGCGTTCGTCCGCCTTTGCAGCGATGGCTGGCTTCAGGGGTGGCATGAGCGCAACGGCGGGAATCTATCGTATCGTCTGGCCCCCGAGGATCTGGCATCGTGCCGATCGTTTTTCTACGACAATCCCAGCTCGTGGGTTCCCATCGGCATTCGATGCGAGAATCTGGGCGGCGAGTTTTTCATGGTGACGGCGGCTGGTGCGCATGTGCGCAACGTGCCGCTCGATCCGGACGCGACGACGGGTATTGTGGAGATCAACGCCGTAGGCGACGCTTGGCGCATCGTATGGGGCTTCAAGGACGGGGCTGTGCCCACGAGCGAGTTTCCAAGCCACTTTTCCATCCAGTCCGTCCGCATGTCGGCCACGAACGGTGCGAGTAGGGCGCTCTACCATGCCCATCCTACGAACATTGTTGCGCTCACGCAGGTGCTGCCTCTCGATGACCGCACGTTCACGCGGGCGCTGTGGACGTCGTTCTCCGAAAGCATGGTTGCGTTTCCACAGGGTATCGGCGTGGTGCCGTGGACGGTACCGGGAGGGGCCGACGTTGCTCGCGCCGCTGCCGACCGGATGAGCCGGTACGAGGCATGCGTGTGGGCTCATCACGGTGTCTTCGCGTCGGGGGCGAGCTTTGATGCCGCGTTCGGTCTCATGCATGCCATCGAGAAAGCGGCGGGCATATACGCGGGCGCCCGTGCCATGAATGGCGGTAACGGCGCATTTCCGAACGCCATACCCGATGGCGGGCTGCGTGCCATCGCTGAGGCCTATGGACTGCCGGTGAACGAGGCGTTTCTGGATTAGGGCCCACTGTCGGAGTCCGGAGACGCCGAGCCCACGGAGCCTGCCGGGGGGGGGCGTTGGCGCCGCCCGAGCGCTTCGCGTGCGTTTTTCAAAATTCCCGATCAACTACTTTGTGCGTATGCTATCATGTGAAAGCTTGTCTTCGCCTTGGTCGGAAACCAAGGCTCGAAAAGGAGAACTACATCATGAAACAGGGAATTCATCCGGAGTACATGGAATGCACGGTGAAGTGCAGCTGCGGCAACACCTTCACCACCAAGTCGACGAAGCCCGAGCTGAAGATCGACATCTGCAACGTGTGCCATCCGTTCTACACGGGCCAGCAGCGCTTCGTCGACACCGGTGGACGCGTCCAGCGCTTCGCTGACAAGTTCGGCAGCGCGAAGGAGACGGTGGCCGAGCGCGAGGCGGCGAAGAAGGCTGCGAAGGCCGCCGCGGTCGCCGAGGCCGAGGCGAAGCGCAAGGCCGAGCGCGAGGCGAAGGCCGCTGAGAAGGCCAAGCGCGCCGAGGAGTTTGCCAAGAAGGCTGAAGCCGAGGCCAAGAAGGCGGCCGAGCGCAAGGCTGCTGCCGAAGAGGCTGGCACCGAGGCGTCTGCCGAGGATGTGGCTGCCGTCGACGCTCTCGTCGAGGAGACTCCGTCTGCCGAAGCTCCTGCTGAGGAGCAGGCTGCCGAGTAGTCCACACGATACTTCGCTGCAAAAAACGCCCGGCTGTCGCGCCGGGCGTTTTTTTGTGCGCAAATGCGGCGCACGCTTTGCATCACCCGGAGGGCGATTCTTGCCCCGGTGCGTCGTTTTGGCGAGTTGCGCGCAAGCTGGTGCCGTTCGACCGGTGATGTCCGAATTGCCGTGACGCCCGATCATGCGCGAGCGGTTGCTTCCATTCGGCCGGCGATTCGCAGGTTTGTGGGCGGTTCCGCTCTACCAGGTGATTTGTGCAGATGCTTGCTTTCCTTATTGATAATGATTATCATTATTTTGGAGAAGACGAGACGAGGAAAGGCGCCGCCATGATCGATCAGACCGCGTTCCACAGTTTGAGCTACGGACTCTATATTATCGCCTCGAGGGCGGGCGAGACGCGAGCGGCATGCGTGGCGAACACATTTCAGCAGGTGACATCGTCGCCGTTGCAGGTGAGCGTGACGTTGAACAAGGAGAACGCCACGACTCGTGTCGTGCAGGAAGCCGGTCGTTTCACGGCTTCATGCCTTTCGCAGGACGCCGCAATGGAGCTCATCGGAACGTTCGGATTCCATTGTAGCGATGATCGTGACAAGTTCGCCGAGTGGGAGGCTGCTGAGGACGCAGCGGGTGTGCCCTATGTCGCCGAACAGTGCGTCGCCCGATTCTCGGCGCGCGTGGTGCAGACGCTCGATGTGGGGACGCACATCATGTTCGTCGGCGAAGTGGAGGAAGCCGAGCGGACATGTTCGGGCGATCCCATGACCTACGCCTACTACCATCAGGTTAAAGGCGGCAAGACCCCGCCGAAGGCTTCGAGCTTTTTGCCCGACGACTTACAGACGGCGTCCGCATCGAAGGGCGGGCCGGAGGCCGCAACTCCGAAGTTCGCGTGGCGTTGCACGGTATGCGGTCATATCGAGTACGTCGACGAGCTGCCCGACGACTTCGTCTGTCCGGTGTGCGGCGTGGGCAAGGACATGTTCGAGAAGATCGAACTCTCCTGACACGTCGAAATACGCCGGTCACTTGAAGCGCCGCGTGTCGATGCATGATCTCCTTGGTGTAAGCCGAGCGCGGCTGCATGGTGGGTGGAATGTCGACACAGGGCGCTTCTTGCTGACCCGATTCTTTTCTGCTATGCGTTCCAGGCGAGAAATGCCCAGGTGAAAGTGCGCGTTTCGCGCAGACGCAAGCGTTTCTCGGGCACGCCCTTCTTATCGGGCTCGCCGGCGCGCTCGTTTTCGACGAGGTTTGCGTCCAGCCATGCGCGCAAGCGTGCGAGCGCCGTACGGCGCTCCTCGGCCGTTGCATTCGTGGCGTCGTTGGCCATGCGCGCGAGGGCTTCGAACGCCTCATCGAAATTATCGAAGGTGTCTTTTTTCTCGCTGTCGATGTAGGCCACCTCGGGGCGGAACCCTTCGCCAGACAGGATATTGAACGCGAAGACGTGATCGTTGCCAAGAAAAGGACGAAGCCCGATGGCGTGCAGGATGCGCTCATCGGTACGTGGCGAGGAGCCAGTGGACAGCGTGATGCATACGCGTCTGCGGGCTATTTTGGTAAGCCGCAGGAGTGCCTCGCGCAGATCATCGACGGCAAGGGAGCGCGAAGCGATAGCGACATCGACGGAATCTTCAGGGATGCCGGCCGCCGCCCAATCGTCGCCCCAGCTGAGAAGCTTGGGCTCGACGGAGTCTATGCCGCGCGCGGCAAGTTCGCCGGTCATGACGTCGAGCATTCCCTGCGAGAAGTCCGCCGCCATCACTCGGCAGCCGGCCTCGCCGAGCGGGACGGCGAGCGCTCCGGTGCCGCAGCCCATGTCGAGCACCGTCTCGCCGGGGCGGATGGCTGCCAGCTCCAGGAACCGCTTGACATAGGTGTTCGGCGCGTCCTTCGTGGAGAATGTACGTGCTCGCTTGTCCCAATACGCGGCATCGTCGGGGCGCCGACGATGCTGTTGGAGCCGCTTCCATTCCTCGTTCCAGTCGCGTTCGGCCGATTGCGGCGCAGCGTTCTCGGGCATGGCATGCCTTTCGCGTGAAGGGTCGTTGAGGGTCGGCCGCTCGCGTGCTTTCCAACCCTCGGTTTCGGGTACCATAGTAACCGACGACGGCGCGGCGTGCACCGAGAGAGGACTCCGCGCGATAGTATCGATAGAGGAGCATCGGATTCCATGCAAGTCGAACTGCTGTACCACACACCTGATCCTGAGCGCGCCATCGCTACGGCGGCGCGTTTGTGCTATGCGCCCGTGGGAGCCTCCGAGCTGATGGAGACCATGTCCGAGCAACGGGTGAGAAGCGTGCTCTCGACCATCATGGGCAGCGGGCATTTCTCGACGCTCGAGCATGCTAGCTACACCTTCGCGGTCGACGGGGTGTCGCGTGCGCTGACGCACCAGCTCGTGCGCCATCGCATCGCCAGCTTCAACCAGCAAAGCCAGCGCTACGTGAAATTCGCGGATGGCCTGGCTACGGTAAAGCCTGCAAGCATTGCAGCAAACGAGGATGCCGGCGCGGTGTTCGATGAGGCTATCGCAGTCGCTATCGAGGCGTATGAGAAGCTGCTGGCCGCCGGGGTTCCCGCCGAGGATGCGCGTTATCTGTTGCCGAACGCGGCAGAGACGAAGATCGTCATCACGATGAACGTACGCGAGCTTCTGCACTTCTTCTCCCTGCGCTGCTGCAACCGCGCGCAATGGGAGATTCGCGATATGGCTCATCGCATGCTTGAATTGGCGAAGCCTACGGCGCCGTACATCTTCATGGATGCGGGCGCGCCATGTGTCGGCAGCACGTGCCCCGAGGGCTCGATGACATGCGGAAACCCGTATCCGCGCGTGATAAGGGAGCAGGCATGAGCGGCTGGGGATCGGCTTCTACCGCTGCTGCAACTCGCGAGACGACGGAGGCGGTACAAGCGGAGGTGTCCTGCGACAAGGGAACGCCGTCTGTCGCAGCTGCGACGGCCCAAGCCTCCGGTTGCTCTCAGGTTGACGCGGCGTCTTCATCGGGCGAGCAGCAGAAAAGCGATCTCGCCCGCGCGTTTTCCGAAGACGGCGCGCTCAAGACCCACGTAGGCGGTCAAGCGCTCATCGAGGGCATCATGATGCGCGGCACCTACAATTGGTCGGTGGCGGTGCGCGAACCGTCAGGATCTGTGTATGTGGAAGAGCATGATCTGGCTTCGGGACGTAAGAAGAATACGTGGATGTACTGGCCGGGAGTGCGAGGCTGCCGGGCTCTCGTAGAGTCGCTCGTGCTGGGCTTCAAAGCGCTGGAGATTGCGGCCGAGCATGCGTTTGCGGAAGAGTCGGACGACGCCGACGCGTCTGCGATCGGCGAGTCCGCTGAGGGGGCAGGTATCGACCAGCCATTCGAACAGCCTCGCTCGCACGAAGAGGTTCGCGCCGAGGGGCGTGTGAGCGGCTCTCTTGCCGAAGAGGGGAAGGGCTTTTCGTGGAAGGATGACTTCGGGCGACCGGATACCATGATCGATGCACTCGGGGCACAGCGGACGCTTGAGGTGGTGGAGGATCCCGAGCCCGCTAAGAAGTCGTTCCTCGACGAAGAGGTCGAATTCGGGAGAGGCGCCATGGTGGCGTCCATGGTGATGGGGCTTGTGCTGGGCGTCGTGTTGTTCATCGTGGCGCCGGCGTTCCTCACGAACCTCGTCGTGGGCGAATACGATTCGAATACGGTGCTCTGGAATATCGTCGACGGTTTGTTGCGCGTAGCCGTGTTCGTGCTCTATCTTTGGCTCATCGGGCGCATGGCGGATATCAAGCGAATGTTCGGCTACCACGGAGCGGAGCATAAGGCCATCCATTGCTACGAGCACGGTCTCCCGCTTACGCCCGAGAACGCGCGCAGCTTCCCGCGGCTGCACGTGCGCTGTGGAACGGCGTTTCTCATCATGGTCATGATCATCGCGATCTTCGTATACACGGTGACGCCGTTGAACGCCCTTATCGAAGCGTGGGGCGTGCCGGACGGCGCACCGAAGCTCGCGCTCGTTATCGTCGTGCGCATTCTGCTCATGCCGGTTATCGCAGGCGTCTCCTACGAGATAACCGTGAAGTGGGCTGGCAGCCATCCGGACAATCCGCTTGTGAAGGTGGTGCTATGGCCGGGCATGCAGATGCAGTACCTGACCACCAACGAACCCGACGACGGCATGATCGAATGCGCCATCGCGGCTATGCAGCGCGTGCTCGCCCGTGAGGAGGCCGAGGCGACGGTATCCTCCGGCGCATCCGACGAATCCGAAGAGGCTGCGCCGGCGACGGCCTAACCGGGCGAGGAGCGCGCGCTCCTCGGCGGTATTCGTGCTTACGGCCCATGGGGTCAATCGAGAGAGGCGGGCATATGGAGCCAGCTATTTCCGTGAGAGAGCTGCGCAAGACGTTCAAGCTCTCGGCGAAACAGCGAAAGATTGAGCGAGCTAATGTACGGGTGAAGACCGCAGTCGACGGGCTTTCGTTCGACGTGGCGCCCGGAGAGATATTCGGCTTGCTTGGACCGAATGGCGCCGGGAAAACGACGACCTTGCGCATGCTGGCAGCCCTCATTAAGCCCGATGAAGGCGACGCGTTCGTGGGGGGTGCGTCCATCGTGTCCGATCCTGCGTCCGTGCGCGCACGCATTGGCTTTCTGACAAGCGAGCTCAAGCTGGAGGATGTGTTCTCACCCGACTATCTCTTCGATTTCTTCTCCGAGCTGCATCATATCGAGCCCACTGTTCGCGACGAGCGCAAGCGTGTGCTGTTCGAGCGTTTCGGCATCGACCGCTTCGCCCAGACGAAGGTGGCCGATCTGTCCACCGGCATGAAGCAGAAAACGTCGTTGGCCGTGTCGGTGGCGCATGATCCGCGCGTCATCATATTCGATGAGCCTACGAATGGCCTCGACGTGCTCACGGCGAGGACCGTGACCGATTTTCTGCTCGAGCTTGCGGCGGAGGGCAGAACGGTGCTGCTGTCCACCCATATCTTCAGCCTGGTTGAGAAAGTGTGCGATCGAGTGGGCGTTGTCATTGACGGACGTATGGTTGCTTGCGGCACGCTTTCCGAAGTGGCAGGGGAGTGTTCGCTCGAGGATGCATTCTTCGACTTGTATGCGCAGACGGTGGGTGAGGCCTCATGAAGGGCAATGTTATAACGATTACGCGCAAGGAGCTTGCGCGATTCTTCAGCAACAAGACGTCGGCGTTTGTGTCCATCGCGCTGCCGGGCCTGCTGATCTTCTTCATGTGGACGTTCATGGGCGACGCGATGGGCAGTATGTTCGCACCCGATATGGGCAAGACGCCCGTGGTGGCTACAGTGAACGCGCCCGAGAGCGTGAAAGCGATTGCATCGGATTCGGTCGTCAAGGTGGAAGATGAGGCGTCGCTGCCGAGCGAAGGCGAGATGCGCGAGCGTATTGATCGGGGGGACGTGCAGGCGTACGCCGTGTTCCCTCAGGACTTCGACGAGGCGGTGGCGGCCTACGATCCGGCCTCGGGCGCGGCGGCTCCTCAGGTGGAGATTTACTTCAACTCCGCCAATCCCGATTCGAGCCAAGCGTTCGCGATGCTCTCCTCGTTGCTGGACTCATACGAGTCGTCGCTGTCGAATCGCTTCGACGTGAACGCAGGCGCAGGCGAATACGATATTGCTGAGGAACGCGATATCGCCGGCACGTTCGTCGTCTCCATCGTGCCTCTTCTGCTGCTTATTCTCGTGTTCACAAGCGTTATGTCCATCGCGGCTGAATCGGTCGCGGGCGAGAAGGAGCGCGGAACCATGGCGACGCTTCTGGCCACCCCTATCAAGCGCCGAGATATCGCATTGGGCAAAGTGCTGGCCATCACCGTTATCGGCTTGCTGATCGCGCTCTCGAGCATGCTTGGCATCTTCGCGGGACTGCCGAGCATCATGCAGGGCGCGGTCGATATGAACGTGTACGGCCCGACCGATTATCTGCTGATCGCGCTCGTCATTTTTTCGACGACGCTGCTCATGGTCATGTTGATTACGGTCGTGTCCACGCTGGCGAAATCGGTGAAAGAAGCCACCATGTTCTTGACGCCGCTCATGATTGTGGTCATGATCGTGGGCATTCTGGGCATGTTCGGCGAAGCGCAAGAAGGGATCGCCTTCTACGCCATACCTTTGTACAACTCGGTGCAGAGCATGATCGGCATCTTCTCATTCGATTTCCAGCCGGCTAACGTGGCTGTCTGCGTGGCGAGCAACATCGCATACACTGCCGTGGGCGTTGCCTTGTTGCAGCGCATGTTCGATAGCGAGCGTCTGATGTTCTCGCGGTAGGATCTCCTCGGCCGCTTTCGCTTCCTACATGGCCGCTTTCGCTATCGTCAAGCTTCCGTAACCCCCCTGCCATCTGGTTCTACGAGGCGCGTGCTAGACTGGCCGATGCACTTCGTCATCGAAGAACGGGAGGGTTGCGGCGTGACAGACGCGATCACGGTTACTGACATCTACAAGAACTTCGGCGCCGTTGAGGCGCTCAAGGGCGTGTCGCTCAAGGTGGAAGAGGGCGAGAAGGTGGTCGTCATCGGCCCTTCGGGCTCGGGCAAAAGCGTGCTCATCCGCTGCGTTAACGGACTCGAGACGCCGGATCGGGGAACCGTCGTGGTTGACGGCATGGACTTGTCCGATCGCAAGGTGAACGCCCGCGCACTCGCGCGCGACGTGGCTATGGTATTCCAAAGCTACAACCTCTACCCGCACAAGACCGTGCTGGAGAACGTGACGCTTGCGCCCATAAAAGTGCTCAAGGTACCTCATGAACAGGCAGAGCGCGATGGACGCGCCTATCTCGAGCGCGTGGGGCTTTCCGACAAGGTGGACAAGTACCCCGATCAGCTCTCCGGCGGCCAGCAGCAGCGCGTGGCCATCGCCCGCGCCCTCAACATGCATCCCAAGATCATGCTGCTCGACGAGCCGACGAGCGCGCTCGATCCCGAAATGGTGCAGGAAGTGCTCGATGTCATCAAGTCGCTGGCCGAAACGAACATGACCATCGTCATGGTCACCCATGAGATGGGCCTGGCTCGCGAGGCGGCAGACAAGGTCGTATTCATGGAGAACGGCTTGGTGGTCGATCAGGGCACTCCGCACTACCTGTTCGACGAAACCGACAACGCTCGCGTCAAGAGCTTCCTGTCGAAGATACTGTGAGGCGACGCATGATCACGAGAAGGACGTTTATCCGCACGTCGGCGCTGGCCGCGGTGACGCTTGCGATCGGCGGGGCGACGGGCGCCCTCGCCGGTTGCGCCGCCGACACAGACGTGCTGCGCGTCGGGACGAAGATCGACGTGCCCGGTTTCGGCTTCCAGAATCCCGAAACGGGCAACATCGAGGGCATGGAAGTCGACATTGCGCGCGAGCTGGCGAAGCGCATCAAGGGCAGCCCCGACGCGCTGCAGGTGACCGGCGTGAACGTCACCACGCGCGGCGCGATGCTCGACAACGGCACGCTCGATGCGACGCTGGCCACGTTCACCATCACCGAGGCGCGCAAGAAGAGCTACAACTTCTCGCGCCCGTACTATACCGACCACATCGGCGTGCTCGTGAAGAAGTCCTCCGGTATCACCGATTTGCGCGACCTCGACGGCAAGACGGTGGGCGTGGCGCTCTCGGCAACAACGCGCGAGAAGCTGGCCGCTGCAGGCGATGAGCTCGGCATCCATATGAATTTCGCCGAATACTCAACGTATCCCGAGATCAAGATCGCGCTCGTCACCGGTCGTGTAAATGCATTCTCGGTGGATCGCTCGATCCTGAACGGGTACGTGGACGGCTCGACCATGCTGTTGGACACGCAGTTCGCACCGCAGGAATACGGCGTGGCCACGAAAAAGTCGAACACCGCGTTGGCCGATCGGATAGACGCCGCCATCGCTGCCATGCAGGACGATGGCACGCTGCGCGGATTCGAGGAGCGCTGGGGCCTTGTGGACGACGCTCCCGCAGGCGATTCCGCCTCGACCGAGCATGCGGTTTCAGGTGGCGCGGCATCGCAGGAAGGCGGGTCGCAGCATGCTTGACATCTTCGCTCCCTACAAGTGGGAGGCGCTCTTTCAGCGTTGGCCCGACATCTTGGCGGCGTTCGGCACGACGGTAGGTATCTCGGTGCTCGCGCTGGTCATTGCCCTTGCGCTCGGCGTCGTGTTCGGCGTGCTGAGCGTGTCGCGAATCCCCGTGTTGCGCGGCATCACCCGGGTGTATGTGGAAGTGGTGCAGAATGTGCCGTTGCTTCTGCAGGTGTTCGTGTTCTACGCCATCTTCCCGCTGCTCGGCTTGTCCATCGCGGCGTTTTGGATCGGCGTGTTCGCCATCGGGATCTATCACGGCGGCTATATCTCCGAGGTCGTGCGAAGTGGCATAGGCTCCATCCATCGGGGGCAGTTCGAGGCTGCCAAGAGCCAGGGCTTCAGCTACTGGCAGTCGATGTTCCTGATCATTCTGCCTCAGGCTGTTCGCATTATCATGCCCCCTCTGGCCGTGCAGGCCGCGAACCTGGTGAAGAACACCTCGGTGCTCGCGCTCATCGCGGGCGGCGAGCTTATGTACTTCTCGAACTCCTTCGCAGGATCGACCAGCTATTACGGACCGGTGTACGTGGTGGCTGCGCTGCTGTACTTCATCATGTGCTTTCCACTGTCGCGCCTTGCGCTCTACCTGGAGCAGCGCACGCGCTCGCATCGCCATCTAGCCACGGGCGATGCCACCGAAGAGCTGGGCGAGGATGCTCTGGAAGTGACGCCGGGCACGCATGATATCACCGGACGAGCCGCGGCCGATACCCTGGCAGGCGGTGTGAACACCATGCTGGAGACGGTGGATATAGCCCCGGCTCGCGTGGCGCCTTCGCCACGACATCCGCTGCACGTACTGGGCGAGGACGCCGAAGCCGCAGGCGGGCGCGGGCCGATGGAACAGGCGTTCACCGGTCGTCAGGCGGCTGAGATAGCTGACGAGATAGGCCGCGAGATAGCCCAGGAGATCGCCGATGATTGCGGCGATGATCCTGCGTGCGCTACGCGGATTATGCACACGAAGTCGGGACGCGTGAAGGCACATCGCCGGCTTGAGCGCCGCGCTGCGGCACGGCGAGGATTGGAAGGCGACGCGCGGGATGCGGCAGAAGACGGCGCTGCGCAACCGGCGACGCGCCATGCCGCAGCTGAAGGCGTGCGCGATTTGGACGCGAAGCGCACGCCGGAAGCGGACGAGGCCCTGGCTTCGCGCGCTGAGACCGCGACGAGCGATCGTATTACCGCGAAGACGCGCCGTCGCGCCGACGAGGCGGCCCGAGATGATGCGGCCCGGAAGGCCGTGGATGCCGGTCGCAACCATGGGCGCTCGCCGGAAGCGGATGATCGCCGAACCGAGGCCCGGGCGGAGGCGTTGTTGGACGAAGAAGCGTTCCTTGATAACGACTACGTTCCCGGAGAATTGGACGCGCCGGCCGAGCGTATCGCGCATGAGCGCGCCGCGCATGACGAGGGCGATTTCGACGCCGAGTCCGAGAGCGAGGTACGCCGCGCCGATCTCCGCGAGAAGCTGCAGGCCGACCGCCTTGAGGATGTCGGTGGACCTCGACCTGAGCCGAGCGAGGAAGAGGTTCTGGAAGACGAGGCCGATACGGCGAAGCGAATTGCCGATGAAACCGCGCATGGGCATCTCGATGGAAAGGAGGAGGGCCGATGAACGGGATACTCGAGCTTTTCACCTGGGTGAACATCCGCTTTCTTCTGCAGGGCCTAGGAATGACCCTGTTCATTTCTGCCCTTGCCATCGTGTGCTCGATCGTATTGGGTACCGTCATCTCCATCATGCGCACGTCGAACAGCCGCGTGCTGCGTGGTGTGGCCACGGTCTACATCGAGATATTCAAGAACACCCCGCTGCTCCTGTGGATCATGTTCACGTTCTTCGTGGCGCAGCTGCCGCCGATCGGTGCGGCCGTGTTGGCGTTCACGCTGTTCACCAGCGCGAGCGTGGCCGAGATCGTGCGCGGCGGTCTGGCGAGCGTGCCGTTCGGCCAGTACGAGGCTGCGAAGTCGCAGGGATTCTCCACCGTGCAGACGTACCTGCTGATCATCTTGCCCCAGGCGCTGCGCAACATGGTACCCGCGCTGCTTTCCCAGTTCGTCACCACCATCAAGGACACGAGCTATCTCTGGGGCGCCATGGCGCTGCAGGAGCTCATGGGACGCGGCATGATACTCATGAACAGCTACAACTCGACTGCGCAGATCTTCGCCATCTTCGGAATCATGGCGCTGATCTATTTCGTCGTGTGCTTCGCTCTCTCGCAGGTTGTGCGTGCCTACCAGCGTCGGCTCAAGGAGGCTCACGGCGCGTAGGCGTGTTCGAACGGTTTTAAAACCACGGGGACGCGAGCGGCGAACGGGGTTTACTGCGAGGCGAGAAGCGAAAGATACTCCTGGGCGCTTGCCGGCACTTCGAGCGTGACGTTCTGCCCGTAGGCTTCGACGGTCACGTAACCAGGGTCTTCGTAGGTCGTGATGGCTCCATCGACGCCGGCGGCGGAGCCATCGAAGGTTCCGGTCGCAATGGCACCGGCGGGCAGTGCGATAGCCGTCCAGTCGTCGATGGCGAGGTTGTCGATCGCCGACTCTACCTGAGACGAGGAGAGCCCGGTGGCGGCTGCGATGTCGTCGACACGCGAGGAAAGCGCGTCTTTCACCTTGCCTTTCAGTCCGGCCGCATCGATTGCTGCGTTTGCGGCAGCGGCTTTCGCTTCGGATGCCGCGCCGTTCAAGGGGCTCGACTCGTCGCTTGCCGTCGCGAACACGATGATGGCGCCGATCGCTGCAACGGCTACAAGTCCGACAAGTGTGAAAAGGACCTTCTTCATAGGCGTCTATCCTTTTGAATCAATTCCTTCGCAGGGCGCCGCCGGTGGTGCGTTGATGAAACGGTTTGAAGACGACTGTTCGACGGTTCGGCGGCCGGCCCGTGCAAAACAGCCTACCCGAGAATCCTGCGATTCACGAAACGCCCGCGCCATCTTCAAAGAGCGAGGACGAAATCCCCATCCGATCTTCTGAACTCCTGCGCCCTCCGCTTTGTGCCGCCGCTGGGCGCTCGCCGCCGCCTTGGCGTGGCATTCCGCATGCGACGTGGGCCTTTCTCGTGCGATTAGCAGCTTGCCGCGGCGCTTGCTCGATGCGTATCACCGCCGCTAGCGGTTGCGTGCCTCTCGGGTTCGGCGATGCGGCCCTATTCGCATCAACATGTACCAACAGCCATAAACTTTGCCGCTTCCATGCAAAATCGTGTATGCTAGCGTCTGCTGTGCCCGTAGGCGGGTGCGCGGCCGTTCGCGGTCCGCATTCGCGAAAGGCGATAATCCCCGCACACGTTAATAAACGAATGGGGCATCGTGTGAACGCGATCAGGCCGCGGGAGGCGGCCGGAAGAAGAGGAGGAACCGCGTGAAGCTGGTGGTAACCGAGAAGAACGACGCGGCTCAGAAGATCGCCGACTTGCTCGGCGTCAAGAAACCCAAGGCGGACAAGGTGTATTCCACGCCGGTGTACCGCTTCGACGTGGATGGCGAGGAGTGGGTGACCATCGGCCTGCGCGGCCACATCCTGGAGCCCGACTTCACCCCGACCATGGTGTACAAGAAGCGCGGCGGCTGGCAGGGCGTCACGGAGGAAGGCGAGACCTTCCCGGCGCAGCTGCCCGCGACGCTGCCCAAGCCCCCCTTTAAAAAGAAGAAGCCCTTCACCGAGGACGGCGTGGAGCTCAAGACCTGGAAGATGGACGCGCTGCCGTACCTGGTGTATGCGCCCATCAAGAAGCTCCCCAAGGAGAAGGAGATCATCCGCTCGCTGAAGAACCTGGCGAAGAAGGCGGACTCCATCATCATCGCCACCGACTTCGACCGCGAGGGCGAGCTCATCGGAAGCGACGCGCTCTCCTGCATCCAGGAAGTGAACCCCGACGCGCCCGTGCAGCGCGCGCGGTACTCGGCGTTCACGAAAGAGGAGATCACGCACGCGTTCGACAACCTGGTGGAGCTGGACGTGAACCTGGCGTCCGCCGGCGCGTCGCGCCAGGACATCGACCTCATCTGGGGTGCGGTGCTCACGCGCTACCTGACGCTAGTGAAGTTCGCCGGCTACGGCAACGTGCGCTCGTCGGGCCGCGTGCAGACGCCCACGCTCGCCCTCATCGTGGCGAAGGAGCGCGAGCGCCTGGCGTTCGTGCCCGAGGACTACTGGGTGATCCGCGGCGCGTTCGGCGCCGATCCGGACGCGTTCGAGGCCCCGCACGCCACGGCTCGCTTCAAGGTGGAGGCCGAGGCGCGCGCCGTCATGGCGCACGTGGAGGGCGCCACCACCGCCCGCGTGTCGGGCGTCGAGAAGAAGAAGCGCACGGTGCAGCCGCCTGCGCCGTTCAACACGACCTCGCTCATGGCCGCCGCGTCCGCCGAAGGCCTCTCGCCCGCGCGCACCATGCGCATCGCCGAGAGCCTCTACATGGACGGCTACATCTCCTACCCCCGCGTGGACAACACCGTGTACCCGAGCTCGCTCGACCTCGCCGACACGGTGAAGGCCATCTCCGGCAACCCCGCCTACGCGCCGTACTGCAAGGAGCTGCTGGCGAAGGGCGAGCTCAAGGCCACGCGCGGCAAGAAGGAGACGACGGACCACCCGCCCATCTACCCCACGGCCAAGGCCACGCCCGACGACCTCGCGCCGGCCGACTACAAGCTGTACAACCTCATCGCGCGGCGCTTCCTGGCCACGCTCTCCGAGGCGGCCGTCGTCGAGGGCACGAAGGTGTCGCTCGACGTGAACGGCGAGCCGTTCGTGGCCAAGGGCGACGTGCTGGTGCGTCCGGGCTTCCGCGCCATCTACCCCTACGGCCTGAAGAAAGACGAGCAGCTGCCCGCGCTCGCGGAGGGCGAGACGATCGCGTTCAACGGCGCCACCTGCACGAAGAAGCAGACCGAGCCGCCCGCGCGCTACAGCCAGGGCAAGCTCATCCAGGAGATGGAGAAGCTGGGCCTGGGCACGAAGTCCACGCGCCACTCCATCATCGAGCGCCTCTACGCGGTGAAGTACATCGTGAACGACCCCATCGAGCCCTCGCAGCTGGGCATGGCCGTGTGCGACGCGCTCGACAAGTTCGCGCCGCACATCACGCATCCCGAGATGACGGCCGAGCTGGAAGAGGAGATGGACAACATCGCCGAGGGCCGCACCACGCGCGTGAAGGTGGTGGACACGAGCCGCGACCTTCTGGCCGACCAGCTGGCCAGCCTCCTGCCGCACTCCGAGGAGGTGAAGGACGCGCTCGCCGACGCCGTGGCCGCCGACGCCTACGTGGGCCCGTGTCCCAAGTGCGGGAAGGACCTGCAGCTACGCGCGAGCCAGAAGACGCGCGGCATGTTCATCGGCTGCGCCGGCTGGCCTGACTGCGACGTCACCTACCCGCTGCCCAAGGGCAAGGTGGAGGCCGTGCCCGAGCCGTGCCCCACCTGCGGCATGCCGCAGGTGAAGGTGACGGCGTTCAGGAGCAAGCCGCGCACCATCTGCATCGACCCGAACTGCGCCACCAACCAGGAGCCCGACGTGGAGGTGGGCGAGTGCGCCGCCTGCAAGGCCAACGGCAAGACGGCCAAGCTCATCGCGCAGAAGAACCCGCGTACCCTGAAGCGCTTCATCCGCTGCGAGAACTACGACGAATGCGGCACGGGCTACCCGCTGCCCCAGTACGGTGCGCTGGCGGCCACAGGCGAGGTGTGTGAGCACTGCGGCGCGCCCCTGGTGGTCGTGACCACCGCGCGCGGTCCGTGGAAGCTCTGCCCCAACTTCGACTGCCCCGGCAAGGAACAGGACGAGGACAAGGACGCCAAGGGCGGGAAGGCTGCCGCGCGGAAACCGGCCGCCAAGAAGCCCGCGGCGAAAAAGGTCCCCGCGAAGAAGCCGGCCTCCAAGAAGGCCCCCGTAAAGAAGCCCGCGGCGAAGAAAGTCTAGCGTCGCGCTCATGCGTTTCGCTTTCGACGGCGCAGCCCTGCGGCTGCGCCGTTTCTTCATGTGCGCAGCCTGCCATGACGTGCCGTTTCGCTGGAGATGCGCGGCTTCCGGCTGCCGATGGAAACGCGGGGCGCTACAATGCGGGTCGCAGAACCTGACTTCGAAGGAGAACTATCACATGCCCAAGGTAACCATCGTCGGCGCCGGCAACGTCGGTGCCACCGCCGCCCACATCATCGCGTCCAAGAACCTGGCTGACGTCGTGCTCATCGACGTGGCCGAGGGCCTGCCCCAGGGTAAGGCGCTCGACATGATGCACATGCGCAGCGTCGAGCAGTTCACGGTGCACGTGACCGGCACCAACGACTACGCCGACACGCGCGACTCCGACGTGGTGGTTATCACCGCCGGCATCGCCCGTAAGCCCGGCATGACCCGCGAGGACCTGCTCGGCGTGAATGCCGGCATCATGAAGTCGGTGATCGGAGCCGCCATGGAGGCGTCCCCGAACGCCGTGTTCATCTGCGTGACGAACCCGCTCGACGTCATGACCACGCTGGCGTACCGGCAGTCGGGCCTGCCGGCGGA
Organism: Enteroscipio rubneri; assembly: GCF_963929405.1. Lineage (NCBI taxonomy): Bacteria > Bacillati > Actinomycetota > Coriobacteriia > Eggerthellales > Eggerthellaceae > Enteroscipio > Enteroscipio rubneri. Next base: position 167,518 of record NZ_CAWVIN010000002.1, read on the forward strand.
GCGCCTCATGGGCATGGGCGGCGTGCTCGATTCCTCGCGCCTCGCGTTCGCGGTGTGCGAAGAGCTGGGCTGCGCGCCGGCGTCCGTGACGGCCTGGGCCGTGGGCGCGCACGGCGAGGGCATGGTGTGCTGGCCGCGCTTCACCACGGTGGACGGCACGCCCATCACCGAGCTCATGGACGAGGCGGCGGTGGCCAGCGTGGTGCAGCGCTGCGTGAAGGGCGGCGCCGAAGTGGTGGCCTTCCTCAAGACCGGCAGCGCCTACTACGCTCCCGGCGCGTCCATCGCGAAGATGGTGGAAGCCATCCTCACCGACTCGCACGAGGTCATGAGCGTATGCGCGCACATCGACGGCCAGTACGGCATCGACGACCTTTACATGAACGTGCCCGTGCGCTTGGGCCGCGGCGGCGTCGAGGAGGTCGTGGAGTTCGACCTCGACGACGAGGAGCTCGCGGCGCTGCGCGCCAGCGCCGACAGCGTCCGCGCGGGGCTCGCGAACCTGCCGGAGTAAACGCTTTTCTTCAGATGGAAATGCAGTGGGCGATCTTCGGATTACCCACTGCAGATATGCTTCCTACTGGGCCGTCCCGCCGTGATGTACTCCCGAACGGCTCTGCGCCTCCCCGGCGATTGTGCGGTGAAGCAAGGAACGCTTCCCTACTCATGATCGTTTCGGGCGGAGATGGTATGGTTGCCGAAGTTGGGAGAATTCTTCGGCCTGCTTTGCTTGCTCAAGACGATGCCTTGCATGGCAATCGTGCCAGCCCTTGTCGCTATTCCACCTTCAGCACGATCTTGCCCTTGGCGCGGCCGGACTGCGAGTAGTCGAGCGCTGCTTGCGCCTCGGCCAGGGGGAACACCTTGTCCACGACGGGCACGAGGCGCCCCTCCTCGTAGAGTCCCGCCAGGATGGCGAGCTGGCGGGCGTCAGGCCGCACGAAGATCATGTTGTACGTCACGTCGTAGCGTTTCTCGCGCAGGGTGAGGGGAAGCGACGCCACGCGCAGGGCCTCGGTCTTCCAGAAGCCCAGGCGCTGCGTCTTGCCGAAGCGTGCGTTGGGCGTGCCGTTCAGCGACACGACGCGCCCGCCGCGCCGCAGGATTTTGAACCCCTCGTCCAGGCTCTTGCCGCCGAACACGTCGTAAAGGCAGTCGTAACCGTGGAGCACCTTCCAGAAGTCGGTGGTCCGGTAGTCGATGACCTCGTCTGCACCTAGCCGCTCCACCAGCGCCCGGCCCTTCTCGCTCGCCGTGGTTGCCACGTAGGCGCCCATGATCTTGGCCAGCTGGATGGCGAAGGTGCCGATGCCGCCCGCGCCTGCCTGGATGAGGATGCTCTCGCCGGATCGCAGGCCCATGAGCTCGTTGAACGCCTGGTAGGTGGTCAGGCCCACGAGCGGGACGGAGGCCGCCTGCTCGAAATCGAGGTTCTTCGGCTTGAGCGCGATGTCGGCGGCCTTCACGGCGAAGAACTGGGCGAACGTGCCCACCATGGTGCGGCGCGGCAGGCCGTATACCTCATCGCCCACCTTGAACTGCGTCACCTGCGAGCCTGCCTTCGCAACCGTCCCTGCGAAGTCGAAGCCCAGTACGAGCGGCATGCGGTAGTTAATAAGCAGCTTGAGCACGCCGTCGCGGATTTTGAAGTCCACGGGGTTCACGCTGGCGGCATGCACCTTCACCAGCACCTCGTCGGGCGCGATGGCGGGGATGGGCAGCATGAACTCCTCCAGCTGCTTCTGGTGGTAACGGGATATGCCCATTGCCTTCATCATGGTGGTCATGGGGTCCTCCTCGCTCGATTCAGATGCTTGCGAGGATCATGGTAGGGAGCAAGAGGACGGGTCGTGTGCGGTGAGTTTACTCTGTTTTGAGAGAGTCAGGTGTTCGTATGGGTGCGGCAACGACGCGTTCTTATGCAGCCCTTGCGCTCGGACAGGCGGGTTTTGCGACGTCGCGGAAAAGCGTGGCGGAAGTGTTGTGAGTTTTGGGTTTCGGCGGGCTCGGCGCGGTTGCTTTTCAGCTTGACCCTGCTGGTGCGGTTGGAGCAAATCCTTGTTGCCCCATTACAGGAAACACATTTTGCTGGGGACTGCGGTCGATCCCCAGGCAGTAAAAAAGCGCGCGAACCCCGAGAAATCCGCGCGCTTTCCAGGGAGGGAGGGTAACGGGGTGCGCTAGTTGGTCACGCCGCAGACGTGTTTGGCGGCTACGCGGCCACTCAGGTAGGCACGGCCGACACCCATGCCTGCCGAAATAAGCATGAAGCTTTTAGTCATCGTCTTATGATAGTATCCATCCTCAAGCATCTCGGATAAGCCATGCTCGCTTTGGGTATGGTGAGTTCGCTTATCTTCTCGGTGCCTATATATTTGTTGATTCCGATCCATTCTCCATAGACGGCTGCAATGTGTGTCGCGCGGCTCGGCAATGCGCCTCTCGTCAAGCCATGCATCCTGCTATCCCGCTTCGAAGGCGTCAACAACCATTACATTCTCCTTTGAGATGAAATAAGCGCCCGTGTGTTTTCGCGTGGGGCGGTGGCGACGAAAGAACGTCTATAGTTAAGGGCAAAACTGCGCCTACACGCCTGCATGTATTGGAGCGAATAGCGGGCGACGAGAAGGGTGCGCGAGATCGAAGGGGGCTCTATGGACTGCCGGACGACAGGCGGACTTGAGCGCAACGGTGCGACGGTCGACGCAGCGGCCGGCCCAGGTGGGGCGCCGACCCAAGCGTTCCTGGAACCTCCAGTGCTGCGCGTGGAGAAGCTCTCGTTTTGCTATGCGCGCGCTGATGTGTGGAGCGACGTTTCGTTCTCGATCGATTCTGGGAAAGTTGCGTTTCTTACGGGACCGAACGGCTCGGGGAAGTCGACGCTGTTCCGCTGCCTGGCCGGATGGGCCGCGCCGAGCCAAGGAACGGTCGAACTGTTCGGCAAGCCCTTCGATGGTTCGGATCGCATGGTGCGTCGGCAGATGGCCTTCGTGCCCGATGTGCCCTCCTTCTATGACGATCTGACCGCCGTCGAGCACATCCGATTCGTATTGGCGGCCAACCGCGTGCCCGCCGGCGAAGACGAGGCGCTGCGCCTGTTCGACAGGCTTGGCTTGGCGGCGCATGGTGACCAGTATCCTTCGTCGTATTCGCGCGGTATGCGTCTGAAGCTGGCTCTCGTGCTGGCGCTCATGGCGAAGCCCCGCCTGCTGCTGCTCGACGAGCCATATGGCCCGCTTGATCGGGAGGCGGCGGCTGCGTTGAGCTCGCTGCTGGCCGACGCGCGCGACGACGGTGCTGCCGTACTCATGAGCTGCCACCACGATGTGCCCGATTTGGAGCCCGATGTGCAGCTGCGTCTGGACGGAGGCCGCCTGGTGCCTGGACGCTCGACACCCGATGGCGCGACACCTGGCGGCGCGCTTGCGCAGCCGGGAGCGCTGATCGCATGATGCGCGATTTCCAGTTGCTGGTGCGCTTGCGAGTGCGTCACGCGCGCACGTTCTTGCTGCGCCTGGCGTATCTTGCAGGAACCGATCCGTCGGTGGATCGCGACGCGAGCGACCGGGTATACCAACTCTACGTCGCGGGGGCGCTGCTCATATGCGCGGCGCTGTTATGGTTCGCGCTTCTGGATGTCGTGGAGAAAACGTTTGTCGCCGTAGGTTCGCTGCTGGGTATCGTGGCGGTTTCGGCGCTCCTTGCTATGGCGGTTGCGGTGTTCGTGCACTGGTCGGTGCGCGCCCTGCGCAGCGCGCCTTTGCGTCTTTCGCATCCCGACATCGCCTATGTGGCTTCGAGCCCGATTTCGGCGCGCTCTCTCGTGATGGAAGCCGCGGGCGCGTCGCTGCTTGCCGCCGCCGTCATTGGGGCCCTGGCCGGCTATCTGCTGGGCTTCGGCCTTGAGGCTGCGCTCGGCGGCGCGGGGTGGGATTGGTTCGCTGCATCGGGGACTGCAGCAGCGGGCTTTGGAGCCGCCGTGCCGGATCCGGCTGCTGCTGCAGCTGGTCCGCCGGGCTCGTCGCCTCTTGCGAGCTTCGCGTTCGAGCTCGGCGAGGTATCGCCTGCGATGGCGGCGTTAGCCTGTTCCGCGCTGTTCGCGGCCGTGGCGGGCGGATCGTGGGCGATCGGCGTCGTGCGACTCGCCTCGCGGCGTCGCCCGCAGCGCGCGGAGAAGATAGTCGGGATCGTCGTGGCATGCGCGCTCGGCCTAGCCGGAACGGCGGGCGCGTTCGTATGCGGGCCCATTCTTGCCGCCGCCGGCTCGGCAGGCTTTGCGATTCTCGGTGCGGCGGCACTCGCGTGCCTGGTTGTTGAGGCGGCGGTCCTTGCCGTGCTCTCGCCTCGGGTTGATATGGTAGCCGTCGTACAGGAAAGTGCGCTGGCTGTCGAGCTCGATCCCTTCGGTGTCTTCTCTGCGCTCGATCCCGACGTGCAGAGCGATTATCGTCGTCGCATCAAGGTGGCGCGCCGCGGTCCGGTATTCCGATTGCCCGCAGCGCAAGGCCGATTCGTCTTCATCGCTCGTTCTGCTCTCTCGCTCGTCCGCCAGTTCGAAGGACTCGCAGGACTTGTCGTGCTGGGGGCGGCAACGACGCCGCTTGGCGTGGCGGCGCTGTTCGGGGCAGGTGCTCCTGTGACGTTTCTGTTCTGGCTCATGCTGCTCGTGCTCGTGCGGCCGTCGGGCCCTCGCGAGGCTTCGCGCGCCTTTCGCGACGACATGCGCGTGAGGCTTGTGCGTGACCAGCTTCCTTTCAGCGTGTTCGAACTGCTCGTGTTGGATTCGTTGCCCGCATTCGCGCTGGTCGCCGTGCTCACCTGTGCGGTCGTTCCGTTCGCGGTGCCCCCGGGCGTCCCGCTTGCGGCGGCGCTCGCCCTCGGCGTGGTGACGAATGCGGCCACGCTGCTCTGCGCTGGCTTGGACGCCGTGCGCATGTCCTCAAAGGGGTTGCGCCCTTGGAGCGAGGGCGGTCTTGCAATGCTTGTGGCGGCGACGGCCATCGCATCGACTTTTGAATTGCCGTGGCTCACGGTTGCTGCGGCCGTCGCCGTCTGCGTCGGGGTCGCGCTCATCGTACTGCGCGGAGCGGAACGTGCGCGTTAGGAGCCCTTACGCCGAAGCTCGGGCCGCTCCGCTTGCGGCGCTTGCCGCATTCGCCATCAGCCCTGCGCCGCTTGCGCTATAATCGTTTCCTATGGAAACCATCATTTCGAAATCACAGGTCGCGCGGGCCGTCTACACGGCTATTCCGAAGCTCGCATGCGATCTCCCGGCAGATATCAAGGCGGGTCTGATCGCGGCGCTCGAGCGCGAGGACAATCCGCGTGGACGCGCCGTGTTGGAGCAACTGGTGGAGAACGCGCGCATCGCGCACGAGGATCACGTGCCCATCTGCCAGGACACCGGCATCGTATGGGTGAGCCTCGAGGTGGGTCCTGGCGTGCTCGTGCCGGCAGACGTGTTCGCTGATGTGGACGATGCGGTTGCGCGCGCCTACAATGAAGCACGGCTGCGCAAGTCGGTCGTGCACGACGCCATCCTCGACCGCGTGAACTCCGGTGACAACACACCTGCGTTCTGCGACATCCACCCCGTTGACGAATTGGGCGTTGCGCGCCTGCACGTCATGCTTAAAGGCGGCGGCTCGGACAACGCGAGTCGCGTGGCCATGCTCGTGCCGGGCGCGGGCATGCAGGGTATTGTCGACGAGCTTGTTCGCTGCGTGTGCGAGAAGGGCGCGAACGCCTGTCCGCCGCTCGTGGTGGGTGTCGGCATTGGGAGCACGTTTGACAAGGTGGCCGGCCTCGCGAAGCGGGCGCTCATGCGCCCTGTGGATGAACCTGCGGCCGATCCGCGCGTGCGTGCGGTGGAGGAGGAGTTGCTCGAAGCCGTGAACGCAACGGGCGTGGGACCGGGTGGGCTCGGCGGCCGCACGACGGCGCTCGCCGTGCGCGTGGCCACGGCGCCATGTCATATCGCCGCGCTGCCGCTCGCCATCAATATGGGGTGCTCTGCAATGCGTCGCATGACGATCCCGCTGGCCGGGTATGCGGAGGGGCATCGTGCGATAGAGGGGGACGCTCGATGAATGCGATCGACAGCGGTGCGATTCGTCTTGCGCTCCCGCTTGAGCGCGCGGCGCTCGCCGGTCTGCACGCTGGCGATACGTGCCTGCTCACCGGGCCGCTCTACACGCTGCGCGATGCGGGACACGTGCGTCTTATGACCGAGCTCGAGGCCGCGGACGGCACGCTGCCCTACGGCCTAGACGGCCAGGCCATCTTCTACGCGGGCCCCACCCCCTCGGCGGCTGGCCGTCCGTTCGGTGCGGTAGGGCCCACCACGGCCAGCCGCATGGACTTTGCTGCGCCCACGCTGCATCGTGCAGGGGTGGTCGCCACCGTCGGCAAAGGCCGCCGCAACCCAGAGGTGCGCGCCGCCTGCATCGAAACCGGTTCCGTTTATTTCGTGGCGTGCGGCGGCGCTGCGGCCTATCTGGCGAAATGCGTGGCATCATCGGAGACGGTGGCGTACGGGGATTTGGGGACCGAGGCGCTGCGCCGCATCGAGGTCGTCGACTTCCCCGTGTTCGTGGGCATCGATGTCCGCGGCAACGACGTGTACGATCTTATCTGAGCGCGAGCGAGCGTTCGGGATTGAATAGGAACCATGGCCGAGAACACATCTGCAACACAACGCGCGAGACGTGGAGCGGACGTCCGTCGCAAGACGACTGAAGCTCGCGAGAACGGCGAAGCCCGGCGCGCATCGGAACCCGGCGGAGAAGCCCGACGCGGTGCCTTCATCACGTTCGAGGGCGGCGAGGGTGCCGGCAAATCAACCCATATCCGCTTTTTGGCCGAGTCCTTGCGCGACCGAGATCGCGAGGTGCTGTGTCTGCGCGAACCGGGCGGCACGGGCATCGGCGAGCAATTGCGCGCCATAGTGCTCGATCCGGCCAACGACGACATGTCCGATGAGACGGAGCTGCTCGTCTACGAAGCCGCTCGTGCCCAAATCGTAGCACAGGTCATCAAGCCTGCGCTCGAGCGCGGGGCGGTGGTGCTGTGCGACCGCTTCACGGATTCCACGGTGGCGTATCAGGCTGCTGGCCGCGGGTTATCACGCGAGTTCGTGGATCGTGCGAACAGCTTTGCCTGCCAGGGCGTGCGTCCCGACCGTACCATCCTGCTTGTAACGGGCGGTTCGGCCGGCACGGGGCTCGCGCGCGCCACGCGGCGCACGGGCGCGGATAGGCTCGAGCGCGCCGGCGAGGATTTTCACGCCCGTGTTAACAAGGCGTTCCTGGAGATCGCCCACGATGAACCCGCGCGCGTGCGCGTAGTGGAGTCGAGCGGAAAGAAGTCGTCTACGGCTGCGGCCGTATTCGCCGAACTCGCCGATCTGTTCCCGTGGATGGCCGAGAGCGAAGCGCGCGATCCCTCGTTTTTCGAACGGCTCGACGTCCATCGCTCTCGTGTGGGGCGGTCGGATGCGCGCGCACAACGCGGCGGCTCGCAGGCGGGATAAACGTGGCCGACGCGTTCGAGAACATACTCGGCCAACCCCAGGTGCGCGAGTTCCTGCGCGCCACGGTGGCCCAAGACCGGGTGAGCCACGCGTATCTGTTCACAGGCCCTGCCGGTTCGAACAAGACGCTCGCGGCCTATGCGCTTGCGCAGGCGATCATGTGTCCGAAAGGCGCCAACGGCCCGCGGGGAGGGAATTGCGGTGCCTGCGACTGCTGCCGGCGCATCATGCGCAGAAAACACCCCGACGTGCGCTATTTTGCGCCTGAGGGCGCAGGCGGCTACCTGGTCGATCAGATTCGCGATATCGTGGCCGACACGGCGCTCGCCCCCATTCAGGGCGCTCGCAAGGTCTACATCCTCGATCGCGTGGACTTGCTCGGGGTGCAAGCGGCCAATGCTTTTCTCAAAACGCTCGAGGAGCCGCCGGCCGATGTCGTGCTCGTCCTTTTGGGGCGCACGCGCGAGAGCGTTCTGCCCACCATCGTCTCGAGGTGCCAGGTAGTGCCGTTTCGCTCCATCCCGGCGAGCGAGGCCGCGGGCATCATCGTGCAGAACACGGGGGCGGCCCATGACCAGGCGCGTATGGCGCTCGAGGCATGCGGGGGCTCCATCACTCGTGCCGTTGATTTTTTAAAGTCAAACGAGCGCCTGGCGTTCCGCACGCGCGTGCTCGAGGTGCTGGGGCGCATGCGCGAGGCGGATGATTGGGATCTTCTTGGCTATGCCGCCGATCTGGTTGTGCAGGCGAAGGCGCCGCTCGACGTCGTGCGTGCCGAACTGGAGCAGGATCTTGCCCAAAACGCCGACTTTCTGGCGAAGTCGGCTATCCGCCAAATCGAGGCGCGCAACAAGCGCGCACTCACCGCGAAGAGCTTCGAGTCGCTGCGTCAGCTCACCTCCATCGTGCGCTCATGGCTGCGCGACGTGCTGATGGTCTGCTCCGGAGCGTCCGAACTGGTGATCAACGTGGACGTGCGCGGCTCGCTCTCCGAAGCCGCCGAGCGCACCGACGAAGCCCGCGTAGCTGTTGCGCTTGAGGCCGTGCTGCGCTGTGACGAGGCAATCTCGTATAATGTATCCCCTGAGACATGCATCGACGCGTTGTTGTTCGAAGTGAAGTACGCGCTGTTCGGCGAGCGCTCCGCGCGCATCGAGCGAACCGCGAGACGATAAAGAGAGGTGCCCTATGGTCCGGATTGCACCAGTCAATCTGTATTTCAACCCGAAGACGCTCTGGTTCGACGCCGGCGAGTTTGAGGTGCGTGCCGGCGATGGTGTGATTGTATCGACCGCGCGGGGCGTTGAGTTCGGCCGCGCCGCGGATGACGCATTCGAAGCCGAAGCCTCGCAGGTCAAGAAGCTCAAGACTCCGCTCAAGCCCGTGATGCGCATTGCCACGGAGGAAGACGAGGCTCAGGCCGCCGAAATGGAGCGTCTGTCCGCTGAGGCGCTGCCGTTATTCAAGCAGATGGCTGCAGAAGCCGATGCGGACATGCACCCGGTGTCCGTCGAGTACCTGTTCGACGGTGACAAGGCTGTCTTTTACTTCGAGGCCGAGGAGCGCGTCGACTTCCGCGATCTTGTGCGCAAGCTGGCGTCGAAGTTCCGCGTGCGTGTGGATATGCGCCAGATCGGCGTGCGCGACGAGGCGCGCATGGTGGGCGGTTTGGGACATTGCGGCCAGGAGCTGTGCTGCAAGCGCTTGGGCGGCGAGTTCTGCCCGGTGTCTATCCGCATGGCCAAAGAGCAGGATCTCTCGCTCAACCCGCAGAAGATATCGGGCGTGTGCGGACGACTCATGTGCTGTTTGCGCTACGAGTTCGATGCGTACAAGGACTTCAAAAGCCGCGCTCCGAAACAGAACACTCAGGTGGAAACGCCCGCCGGCACGGCGAAAGTGGTCGATCTGGATGTGCCGCGCGAGATCGTATCGCTCAAGATCGAGGGCGAGAAGCCGGTGAAGGTGCCGCTTGCACACTTCGATCCGCCCGAGGAGGGCAGCCGGCCGAAACGCGTGGGAGCAGAGGCGTGGGAGGAGGCGAATGCCGCGAACGCGCTTGCTATCGTGGGAGAGGGCGGCACGCTGCTTACCTCGCAGCTGACCGGTCAGGACAAGTTGGCCGATCCGAAGGCCGTGCGCAGGACGGGCAAGAGCGGTCAGAAGCAGGCGCGCGGCGGTACCGGCAACGGCGGCGGTTCCGGCCGCGGCGGGCGCGGCGGGGCTGCGTCCGACAAGGCGGCTGATGCACAGGCGGCAAGCGGTCGCAAGCCGCGGCGCCGGCGCTCCACGAAGGTGGGTGGCGAGGCGGCGCAGGGCGTCGAGGGGCAAAAGCCCAGTCAAAAGCAGAAGAGCACGGCGCGCGCCCAGGGTGCCGCCGGGCAGAAGGGCGGTCAGGGCGGTCAGAAGAAGCGTCCGGGCCAGTCGGCAAAAAAGCAGAGCGCGGCTCCAACTGGCGAGCAGCAGAAGAAACGCCAAGGTCAGAAGCCCTCAGGCTCCTCGAAGCAAGGTCCTCGCCCGGGCCAGCGGTCTTCGGGGCTCAGACAGGTTCAGAAGGCGGCTCCTGCCGGACAGGGCGCGCAGCCTCGTAGTGTCGGCGGGGCAGACGCGGCCCAGACCGAGGGAGCCCGTGCGGAGGGTGGCGGCCATCGTCGGGCTCGGCGGCGCAGTCACAAAGCGGGAGGCGCGGGCGAAAACGGCGGCGCCGGCAAGGGCGGCGCGAAGGAATAAGGCGGCTTCGTGCAAAGAGGAGCGCCAAGGCGACTACGAGAGCTAGCTTAAGGGGAGGCTTGCGAACCATGAAGATTGATTACGAGATGCTCACGGATCTGTACCAGCTCACGATGGCGCAGGGGTACTGGGAGAGCGGGCAGGGCGAGATGCAGGCCTGCTTCCATATGTACTTTCGGGACTATCCGTTCAAAGGGGGCTTCGCTGTGGCGAGCGGCATGGCGCAGCTGGCCGATCTCGTGGACTCGTTCTCCTTCACAGATGACGATGCGAGCTACTTGGCATCGCTCGATGCGCCGGGCGGCGGGAAGCTGTTCAAGCCGGAGTTTCTCGAGAGGCTCCGTACGTTCAAGCTGGACGTGGACATCGATGCCGTTGCCGAGGGCACCGTCGTGTTCCCGCATGAACCGCTTGTGCGCGTGACGGGCCCCATTATGGACTGCCAGCTTATCGAGACGGCCCTTCTCAACTGCGTGAACTTCGAGACGCTTGTGGCAACGAAGGCGGCGCGGGTGTGTTTGGCGGCCGAGGCGCCCGTCGCCGAGTTCGGTCTGAGGCGCGCCCAGGGACCGGCCGGCGGGGTGTGGGCCAGCCGCGCGGCGGTGGTGGGTGGCTGCGCCTCCACCTCCAATGTGCTGGCCGGTCAAATGTTCGGCGTGCCGGTTTCGGGAACGCACGCGCATTCGTGGGTGATGTCGTTCTCTGACGAGCTGACGGCGTTCCGCGCCTACGCGGCGGCGTTCCCGAACAACTGCGTGCTGCTCGTGGACACCTATGATGTGGAGCAGGGATTGAGAAATGCCATCACGGTGGGGCTGGAGATGCGCGAGCGCGGGGATCGCCTGTCCGGCGTCCGCATCGATTCGGGCGATCTGTCCTGGCTTGCGAAGATGGCTCGCAGCATGCTCGATGAAGCGGGTCTTGATGACTGCGGCATCGTGCTGTCCAACGATCTGGACGAATATGCCATCCAGTCCATTCGCGACGAAGGAGCCCAGGTTACCTCATGGGGCGTGGGCACGAAGCTGGCTTGCGCCTACGACCAGCCCACGCTGGGCGGTGTGTACAAGCTTTCCGCCACGCGCGCACCGGGCGAGGATGCCTGGTGCGATCGCTTGAAGATATCGGAATCGGTGGCGAAGCTTACCACTCCGGGCGTGCTGGACGTCCGACGCTACTTCCACGACGATGGCCGCTTGGCGGGCGATATGGTGTTCGACATACATGCGGGTGCGGACGAGCGCGAAATTATTGTCGATCCGCTGGACGACCTGCGCCAGAAGCGGCTTGCGGGCAAGCGCTTCGAGACGTTGCTCAAACCTCTTGCGCGTGCCGGCGCTACCGTGCTCGATGTCGATTTGCGCGACGCATTGGCGGCCCGCGACCGTGCTCGGGCGGGTCTTGCCACCCTCGACGAGAGCCAGAAGCGCATGCTCAACCCGCATACGTACCCGGTGGGGCTCGAATATGGTCTTTTTGAGCGCCGTCGCGATTTGGTGGCGCGGTTGCGCGGCATCGCGTAGTTTAATAGCGGATACGGCAGTGGGGCCGCATATCGGTGCCGCTGCCGTATTCATGCGAACTTGCCGCCCAAGTGCGGGCTCCGGTTAAGGAAGGACGCCATGATCAAGATAATCACCGACTCGGTTGCCTCCATACCCGCCGACGAGGCACGCGACGCCGGCATCGAGATAGTCACGTTGTACGTGAACCGCGATGGCGTGGAATATGCCGATGCGGCTATGGATCTGGACGCGTTTTATGCGGACATCTATGACATGGTTGACGATATCCCCACGTCAAGCCAACCCTCTCAGCTCGTGCTCGAAGAACTGTTCGAGGATGCAGCCGAGGCGGGCGACGAGGTGCTGGGCATCTTCATCTCCTCGGGGTTGTCGGGCGCCTACGAAGGTGCGGTGCGCGCAGCGCGCGCCGTGAAGGCGCGCAACCTGGACTTCTCCTACGCCATCATCGATTCCTCCTCGTGCGGCTATGACGAGGCATGGCCGGTATTCGATGCTGTTCGTGCGCGTGGTGAAGGGGCTGATCTGGCGGGTTGCACTGCCGCTGCGCTTGAGGGCATGCAGGCCACCCGCTTTTTGTTCACGCCCGAGACACTCACGTTTTTGCAGAAAGGCGGGCGTATCGGCAACGCAGCCGCCCTTTTGGGCAATCTGATCCAACTTGCCCCTGTGCTCACGGTGAGCGATGGAAAGGCGACGACGTTCGCGAAGGTTCGCACACGCAAGAAGGCGCTCGATAAGATTGTCGCGACGTTCAAGAAGGATGTCGAGGAGCACGGCCTCAAGCACGTTGTCGTGCACTATATCGGCGACCGCACCCCGGCGGTTGCATGGGCGCACGAGGTTGTCGAACCGCTCATCGGGCGTTCGGTAGGCGTGTTGCCCGTCAGCCCGGTCATCGGTCTTCACGTAGGGCCGGCTGTGGGGATTGCTTACGAGTGCGCAAGCGCGCTTGCGGGCAAGCTGAACGGTCCCGTCCATGCGCGCGTCAGCGCGTCGTAGGCGACGCGGTGCCGGGGGCGTCGGCGGGCCGGAGACGTCGGCGGAGCCGGGGCGCAGGGGCGCGAGGTAACGCCGGCGGGTGCGCCGGGGTGCCGGGGGCGTTCCGGACGAAAACAAAGCGAAGGAAGGCTCGGACATGCAGCCAGTGTGCAACCTGATCATCGATTCCTGCTGCGATCTGCCTTACGAGGTGATCGACAGGGACGGGGTGGAGCTCATCCGCTACCCCTACATCATGAGCGACGGCGAGCACGCCGACGATCTGTACCGGACCTCGTCGGCGCACGATTTCTACCAGGCCATGCGCAGCGGCGAGGAGCCCACCACCTCCCAGGTGCCCATGCCGGTGTACCGCGAGGCCTTCGAGCGCGCCGTCGCTAGCGGCGTGCCCACGGTGTGCCTGAGCTTCTCGAGCGGGCTGACGGGCAGCTTCGACGCCGCCACGATGGTGCTCGAGCAGGTGAAGGCCGAGCATCCCGAAGCCGAGCTCTACCTGGTGGACACCCGTCTGGCCTCGGTGGCAGAGGCGCTTTTGGTTTACGAGGCGCTCGGCCAGCGCGACAACGGCATGACGGCGTGCGAGCTGGCCCGATGGGCCGAAGAAGCGCGTTTTTTTGTCGATGCCGAGTTTATGGTGGAGGACTTGGAGGCGCTGCGGCGCGGCGGTCGCATTCCCGGCTCAGTTGCCTACGCGGGGTCGAAGTTGGATGTGAAGCCGCTGCTCACCATTACGGTCGAGGGCAAACTGGCCCTAGCGGGCGTGGCGCGTGGACGGAAGAAGGGCATCAAGCAGCTGGCCGAATACTATCGCAAGCGCAAAGCCGATTCGCGTCCTGGGCGGTGCGTGGTGATAGGCAACGCCGATTGTCCGAAGGATGCCCAGCGTCTTAAAGACGAGCTTGAGAAGGACGACGGCAGCATACTGTTTTTGGAGAGCAGCATCGGGCCCGTCATCGGCAGTCACGTGGGCCCCGGCATGATAGCTGTGGTGTTCTGGGGCGGGGACAAGCGCGAGGAGCTGTCCGTGGCAGACCGCATTGCAAAGCGGGTCAAAGGAGAGGACTAGCGGGAGGCGCCTTCGGCTGAGAATGTCGCCCGCCGTCCTACGTTCGAGCGACGGGCGATTCGAGCGCCTGACGGACGAAGCGCGAGCGAGCGGGCTGGAATCGATCGCGCAAGCGGGCGGATACGGGCAGAACACGAGCGGACGAATTCGGGAAAGGTGCTTCAATGAAGAAGGCTTTTGCATACACCGGCAACGAGACGGTGGGCGCTGCGATGGCGCAGCGGCTTGAAGCCGCAGGCTACGTGCGGACCGACGACCCTGTCGAAGCGGGCGTCATCATCACCTACTGCACATCCCAGACCGCGCTCGAGGATGCCTACTTTGACGAAGAGGGCTACATGCAAACGGCTGCCCCGGGCGCCCTCTTGCTCGACCTTTCGCCGACGACGCCCGATTTCGCTCGCGAGTTGAACGCGGTAGCCGTGGTGAGCAGCCTTGTGCTCGTTGAGGCTCCGCTTGTGGTACTGGACGTTGCGCGTCCGGAAGCGTTCGCCGACCGCGACAACCTCGCCTGCTTCGTTGCCGGAGACGAGGACGGCGTGGAGGCCGCGCGCCCGCTGCTGGAGATGCTTGTCGGATCGGTCCAAGACACAGGCGGAGCGGGAACAGCCCAGCTCGGGCGCGCTGCGTACACGCTGCAGACCGTGTCCCAGATCGTGTCGGCCGTGGAGGCGGATGCGCTCTACCGTGCGCATCGCCGTTCGGCTGGGCCTGCTGCGGCCGAAACAGGGCAAGCAGGTGCGACTACTCCGCTTGCCGAGCACGTGCTGGACGCGGTGTCGGCGATGCGCTTCGACGGCGATTATACGGTGGAAATGCTCATGGGCGAGCTTTCGGCCGCGCTCATGGCAGCCGACGATATGGATCTTATTCTGCCCCATGCCGAGGCGAGCCTGCATCTGCTGGAGCTGCTGGCGGTCATCGGCGGGGCCGACAAATCGCCCGCGGCGCTCGCTCTCGTGTATGGCGAGGAAGCCGCCTGTGCAGAGCAGGGGCTCGATTGGACGCGCGCCGAGCAGGCGTATGGCGAGGGGGTCGAAGACTACGATGACGAGGACCTCGATGGCCTTGACGGGTGCGGCGACGACTGCGACCACGATCACGATCATGGCCGTGATCCGTACCAAGGATATCCCGGACCGTTCGGCTCGTTCTCGGCGAATTGATCCGGGACGCTTCGGCGGTGAGCGCGCCTGCGGGCGGTGTCACGATGATGAGCGCGTTTGCCGGCGGCGCTTCGGCGATGAGCGCGCCTGCGGGCGACGCCATGGCGGATGCAGAGGACGCGAGCGGGAAGGGTGCGGCGGCAAGGCTCGCTCGCGAGCGTTCGGTGGATGCACGCTATGGATTCGCGACGATTGCGGGCGACAGGCGCGCGGCGAAAGCGACGTGCGACCGCATGCCTGAGCCGCTTGCGCCGGCGTCGTGCGACCTGTGCCCGCGGGCCTGCGGAGCCGATCGGGCTTCGGGCGCGCGCGGCACGTGCGGCGCGAGCGACGCGCTCGTGGTGGCGCGCGCGGCGCTGCATTTCTGGGAGGAGCCCCCCATCAGCGGAGACGCGGGAAGCGGCACGGTGTTCTTCGCGTACTGCCCGCTCAGGTGCGTCTACTGCCAGAACGCGGTCATCGCCGCCGGCGAGGCCGGCGCGCCTGTGAGCGTGGAGCGGCTGGCCGAGATGTGCCTGGAGCTTGAGGCGCAGGGCGCGCTCAACGTGAACTTTGTGACGCCTACCCACTACGCGCCGCAGGCGCGCGCGGCCGTCGCGATCGCGCGTGGTCGGGGGCTGGCGCTGCCGGTGCTGTGGAACACGTCGGGCTACGAGACGGCTGCGGCCGTGCGGGCGAATGCGGGCACGGTGGACGCCTACCTGACCGATTTCAAGTACGCCGATGCGGCGTTGGCGGCGCGCTATTCGCATGCGTCCGACTATCCGGATGTCGCGCTGGCGGCGCTCGAGGCCATGGTAGCGCAGACGGGTCCGCCTTCGTTCGACGACGTGGACGGTCGGCCTCGACTCGTGCGCGGCACGGTGGTGCGCCACCTCATGCTGCCGGGCGCGTTGGAGGATTCGAAGCGCGTCGTGCGGCTCGTGCACGAGCGGTTCGGCTCGGACGTTCTGCTGTCGCTCATGAACCAGTACACGCCCGTGCTGGCCGATGCCGCCGCTGCGGGGGACGCGCGGGCGGCCGAGGCGCTGCGGCGCTGTTCCGAGTTGGCGCGGCGCGTGCCGGACGAGGAGTACGAGCGCCTGCTCGACTTCGCCGACGAGCTGGGCGTGGAGGACTACTTCTGGCAGGAGGGCGGCGCCGCCGAGGAGAGCTTCATCCCGCCCTTTGATCTCACCGGCGTGTAGGTTCGAGACGAGCACGCTCGGGCGCATGGCCGAGGTTTTTGTCCTGCCTTCGAGTTCGCCGGCGTGTAAGGGGACGGCCGACCGTGCTGCCCGCGTCAGCGCGGGCAAGCGCGCCGTGGCATGAACGAGGAAGCGACCTGCCGTATCGGCATCCAGGATGAAACGACGACTTGCCGCCCGGAACGAAACGTCGACCTGCTGCATTGCCGCTCGGAACGAAACGTCGGCATGGCTCAAAATGGCAGAGATTCCGAGGTATGTGATTTTTTATAGAGCGGGAGCCCGCTCCGGGGTGCGTAGAGATTTTCCGAACAGGCAAAACGACGTCGCATTCTTGCGTGCAATCGTTTCTGCACGTTTCTAAATCACATACCTCGAAATCTCTGCCAGAAAGCCGTCTTGCGCCGTCAAACCGCCATTGACGTGCTCCCGTATCCCTCGCCTGTCGTCCACCTGCTGGTGCATTGAGCATGCTGTCGGAATGCTGACGTCGGGAGCGTCGCCGCCGGGAATGCCGACGCTGGAATGACGCCGCCTGCTGGTGCCGGAGCATCGCCGCCTAGCATGCTGGTGCCGGAGCGTCGCCGCCGGGCATACTGGGGCCGGGGCGAACGAGCGGCGCCGTTAGCCTTCGGGATGGCGCCTCGGGTGCGAGAGGTCTTTGCCGGGGATGTGCTCGTGCATCTCGATGATGTTCTTCCAGAGGCGCTTGGGCATGAACTGGCGGCGCAGCTCGGGGTTGTAGCGCGCCTCGATGGCCACGGTGTCGTAGAAGCGTTTCCATGCGGCCTGCATGAGCTTCTCGTCGGAGGCCTTGTCGGGCAGGTTCACTTCGTCGGTGCGCACGAGGTACCAATCGCGGCCCTCGTAGACGCCGGCCATGCCGTGGTTCTCGTCGAAAATGATGAACGGCTGGGTGTTGAAGCGGCCGCTGAACCAGTCCATGAGCAGGGGCACCACCGCTGCGCTCGGGTTGCAGCGCGCGAACCACACGCCGTTCTCCAGATGCTCGAAGCGCAGGAACTGCAGCATGCGGTGGCGTTCGTTGCCGACGGCGCGCACGAGGCGCATGAGCGGCTCCACCGCGGGATGGGCGAGGTCGTTGAGGACGCTGCCGCGCGCCTTGCCCGAGCAGCCGGCCGCGCCGGTGGGGCCCCCGGAGCCTAGGGGGCCGCCGCACGATCCGCGCTTGCGGCAGCCCGTGCAGTCGTGCGGGCGGTTCGCCGCCATCGCATAGCGGACGAAGCGGTAGACGACGATGCCGGAGCTCGGGTCGTCGGAGAGCGATGCGCGCAGCGCGGCGTCGTAGCAGGCATGCCCGCACGCGCGCCTGATGCCGCGCCGCACGCGCAGAGCAAGCTCCTCGTCCGTCTCGATGGAGCGCACGGCCTGCCCGAGGCGCGGCTGGAACGTGTCATGCACGGCTACGTCCTGAGGGTCCTCGCGGTGGGCGTAGGCCATGAACACGGCGGTGAACAGCCCTTCGGGCGTGCCGTCGTAGACGTAGGCCACGTCTTCGAGCGGCTGCTCGGGCGTAGGGACGGGGGAGGGCGCGGGCATGGGCTTGGGCGCGGGGGAAGGATCGGGATTGCGGCTCATGCGCACACGGCCTCGGGATGCTCGAGGGCGCGCTGCCAGCCGTAGACGCCGTCGGCTGCGGAGGAACGCTTGCTGTTAGCAACGTCAGCTGCGGAAGGGCGCTTGTCGACAGTCTCACCGGCTGCGGAGGAGCGCTCGCCGTCGGCGGCGTCGGCTGCGCCAGCCCCGCCGGCTGCCGGGCCGCTGTCAAGCGCCCGCGCTCGGGCGGCGCCGTCGGCGATGCGCTTCTTCTCAGGGGTTTCGATGCTATCGAATAGGCTCATCTGCCCTGGTATGGTCTTGTCTGCGCGCCGTCCGTGCTTGCCGCCTTCGATGGGCGCGACCAGCTGCGCCCGCAATCCTTCGCGGGAGAAGTCGGCGCCTTGGCCAGCGTAGCTGCCGTTGCAAGTGATGAAGAACCGCGCGCGCTTGTACGCGATGCCGAGCTTGCGCAACTCCTGCTCGCGCAGGCATGTGGTGCGGCGGGCGCGCACGATGGATCGCGCTCCCTTCACGCCGATGCCGGGCACGCGCAACAGCGCATCGAGCGGGGCCTTGTTCACTTCCACCGGAAAGAAGTCCAAGTGGTTGAGCGCCCAGTTCGCTTTCGGATCCACCTCGGGGTCGAGAAAGGGGTGCTTCTCGTCGATGATCTCGGTGACATCGAAACGATAGAAGCGCAGTAGCCAATCGGCCTGGTACAGGCGGTGCTCGCGGTTGAGCTGGAGGGCGTCGGTGCCGGGCAGCCGCGCGTCGTCGTTCACGGGCGTGTAGGCGCTGAAGAACACGCGCTTGAGCGAGAGCGTGCGGTAGAGGGCCGCGGAGAGGTTGAGGATCTGGAAGTCGCTTTCGGGAGTGGCGCCTACGATCATCTGCGTGGACTGTCCGGCCGGCACGAATGCGCGCTCCTTCTTCTTCGGCACGACCTGTTTCATGTACGTGGTGCCGCGCCGCACGAGCGCACGCGTGTCCTTGTCCACGGCTATGTTGTCGCGGATCTGCTGCATGGGGGCGATGATCTGCTGCTTGTCCTTCTCGGGGGCGAGCAGTGCGAGGCTCCTCTGCGAGGGCAGCTCCATGTTCACGCTCATGCGGTCGGCGAGGTGCCCCAGCTGCTGCACGAGCTCGGGCGAGGTGCCGGGCACGGCCTTCGCGTGGATGTAGCCGCGGAAGCCGTGCTCTTCACGCAGGAGGGAGAGCGTCTGGATCATGAGCTCGGTGGTGCAGTCGGGGGAACGGATGACGCCGGAGCTGAGGAACAGGCCCTCGATGTAGTTGCGCCGATAGAACGCGATAGTGAGGTCGGCCAGCTCGCGCGGCTTGAACGCCGCGCGCGGAACTTCATTGGACGCGCGGTTCGCGCAGTAGGCGCAGTCGTAGACGCAGACGTTGGTCATGAGCACCTTGAGCAGGGTGATGCAGCGCCCGTCGGCCGCGAAGCTGTGGCAGCATCCGGCCGCCAGGGTGTTGCCGAGCTTGCCCTTTTGCGCGCCGCGGTCGATGCCCGACGAGGTGCAGGCGACGTCGTACTTCGCAGCGTCGGCGAGGATTTCGAGCTTTTCGATCAATTTCATGCGGTCATCCGTTCGCGCGATCAAACGTTCGTGAGAATATCCGTTCGCTTATAATACGCGAACGCGTGTGCGCTGTCAATCGGGTAGCAAGCCATAGGAGGAAGAAGAGAGCATTGTCGAGGCGCATGTAGGTTGATTGCAGCGTGGGACTGAGACAAACCGAAACGGAAAGCAGTTGTAGCGGTGTGCTGCGTTGCTAAGCGAACATGAGCCGCTTCTTGAATGAAATGCAGACGAAGCGACTTCAAGGTGAAAAGATGTATATATTCGACATTTGGGCGTGTGGCTAGGGTTTGTTTGCTATAGTAGGCGGTTGGTGGCGCCCGATGGCGCGGTTGGATAAGCGGGCCTCGGAACGGTCGGCAGCACAGCAACGCGCCGAACGGCGCGGTCGTGAGAAAGCTAGAGGATGTTGCAGCACGACGACGATTCGTTGTCTTTGGAGGGCCTGTTCGCGTTCGTGGACGGGCTTGCCGAGCATCCGCATGAGGCGGCTGCTGGCGAAGCATCGGAAAGCGCGGGGGATCGTTCTGCTCCTGCGTCGAAGGCCGTCGATGCGAAGGCGGAAACCGCCGACTCGCCGCCGGCTGCTATGGAGGGGCGACCTGCCGCCTCTGAAGCGCAGTCCTGCGCCGCAGACGCGGCAGCAGCGCCTGCGGCGCAGGCGATAGCCGATGCCGAAGCGGTGGCCGGCTCGCCTTTGGATGCGGGTGAGGCGAACCTGCGGCTTCTGGAAATGATCGCCCGGACCCCGCTCGGCTTCTCGATGCCGTCCGTTCCGCAGGCGTACGAGCCCGAAGCCGCGCCTGCTCCCGCATCCGGGGCGGCGTCGGGGCCCGCACCGGAAGGCGCAGCCGCAGCGCTCTCCGATGCCGCTACGGGATCTTTCTTCCCGTACACCCTCGAACCTTCGGCCCGTTCTGGGCCGGAGCCTGCGTCCCGCTCGATCCAAACGGTCGCATCCGCGCCGCCTGAGCCGATCGCGCCGTCGTTCGAAGCGTCGGAGGAACCCGCATCGGAACCGGCCGCATCCCTCGCTGCCGCATCGGAAGCCGGGGCGGAACCGGCCGCGCACCTTGCTGCCGGGGCGGACAAGGGCGCGACTCCCATGTCGCCCGTCCTGGATCACGCGCCTGCGGCTGATCGGCCGTGCTCGTCGCCGCCTGCGAACGCCTCCGAGCCGTCGGTGCCCGTCCAGCCGCGCGCACCGGAGGCGCAGCGCCCGCCTGAGGCCTCGGCACCGCCTGCGGTTGCCCCTCCGGTGGCGCGCGCGTTCGGATCGGCTCATGGCCGTGCTGCCGAAGCACCCGCTACAGAGCCTGCGTTGCCCGATAGGCCCCTCGCGGAGCAGGCCGATGCGTCCTCGCAAATAATCGGGCTTCGGGGCAAGCACGCGATGGAGGGCCAAAGCGCCCGCCCGCGTCGCGCCGCCGCCAGTCGTCAGGCGTCTGCAGCCGCGTTCCCCGCTGCAAACCGGCGCCCGCCCGCGCCCTCACCCGCGTCCACTGCCGCGGGTCGCGTCGTGCCCGCGGCCTCGGCAGGAGAGCGTAAGCCGGAGGCTCTCGTCGCGCGCGTGGTCCCGCGCGACGAGGACGCCGCGGCGAAGCAGCCCGACAAGCACTCGACCATAGACCGGCAGCTCGAGATGCTCGTGCAGAAGCGCCTGCGAGAGCTGAGGGACGCCGGCGTTATCGCGGACGCCTCCCCGCGGCGCGCCCTCGAAGAGCGTCCGCCGGATCGGCACGAGTCGGATGCGGGCTGTCCGCCTGCCGCGCATACCGCCGCGCCGACCCCTGGCGCGACCGCGTGCGAAGCGTGCAGCGAGATCCCCGACCGCCCATCGGCTTCAGCCGGCGACGCGAGTATCCATCGCCCGACAGCATCGACCAGCGCCTTGGCCCCTGACCGCCCGTCGCCCTCCGCAGATGGCGGCCCGGCCGAGCTCTCCAGCATCATGTTCGACGAGCTGCCGTCCAGTATCGCGGAGGGCATGCGCGAGGCGGACGAGCTGCACCGTCGCAGCTTCGCCCTCAAGGCGGGCGCTACCGCGGTGGGCTGCGCGCTGCTCGCGACCCTGCTGGGCTTCGGGGCGTTTCAGCTCTCGCACCTCGACGAAGGGTCGAGCGAAGGGCCCTCCGACCAGGCGACGCAGGTCGACTCGGGCCAACGGCAGCAGCAGCGCTTCGGTGACGATCCTGCGGATGTGCCGGCCGAGGAGGACCGTGACCGGTCGGGCACCGTCGTCTATCGCTACACGATGGGCGGCGAGGGCGACGAGCGCTCGGTCACCGAGACGGTGGCTTTCGGACGCGACGGACTGTGCGAAACGTCCAGCCTCGAGATGCAATTCGCCGACGCGCAGGCCGCGCAGGCGTTTCTGGCGGATCTGAAGCAGGACTACGGGTCCAGCCTCAAAGAAGGTGAGGCGTCGGGCGCGAGCGCCTTCGCCGTCGTGGACGTCTCGGCGAACAGGCTCGACCGCGAGCAGTACGAAGACGAGCTGCGCGTAAGCGTGGAAGACCTCGCCATCGTCAGAAAGACGTGACCGCGACCGCGGCTTCCGGTTTGGACGCCGCGGCCAGCCCTTGCGCGGCCTCCAGCAGAAAACCCTTCCTCGGCTCGTCGAGCTGGTTGAACAGCCTGACGATTTCCATCTGATCCCTGTCGGCATCGGCCGAACCCGGGCGAGCGCGCTCGCTCTTCGGCGGCGCGGCGGGGGACGCGTTGCGCCTCGAATCCTGGGCTGCTGCGGAGGGGCACCGGTCGGCAGGTTCCGCGCGCCCGGCCAGCTCGTCGAGCGAGCAGCCGAGCACGTCGGCTATGCGCTGGGCATCGCCGAGCGTCAGCTTCACCTCCCCGCGTTCCCACGACGCATACGTGCGGGGATTCACTCCGAGCGTCTGGGCCAAATCAGCCTGCGTATTGAATCCCGCCCGCTTGCGGAGCGATTTCAGCTGCAGATTATGCTGCATAGGGGGCCTCCTCCTTTCGAAGCCATGGTACATAAATTATGAGGAGACCGCAAATATGTAAAGGATAGTTGACCTACAATATAGCTGTGCTATCATATAAGAAACTACATGATTAATGTAGATAATACACAAGAGTTCGGTTTAGGGGGCTGAGCTATGGAGAAGCGTTGCGCGCGCAGGCTGGTCCGCGCGAACGTGCTGCTGACGGCCGGCCGCGTGCTGCTGGCATTGCGGGGCCTGCGCGAGGGGGTCGCGTGCGTGGAGCAGGCGCTTGACGAGTACCAGCAGGCGCTGGACGAAGTCCTGGCTCGCATCGAGCCTTCGACGGATTCGGCCGGCATTGGGCCTGCCGATCCTTCGGCGGGCCCGCGCGATCTCGAACGCGCCGGCCCTTCGGCGGGTGCGAGCGATCTCGAACGCGCCGAGAACCCAGTTCGGAGCTCTTCCAAGTGCGCCGAAGACCCGAACCGGCGCTTTCGCAGGCGCGTCGAGGAAGCGCTATCCGAAGAAGACTGGCTCATGCTGGACAGCTGCCGCGCGCGCATCGACGCCACGGTGGAGACGTGCCGCAACCTGGGATACCGCGCCGGGCGAGGATCGGACGGCGCGTGGCGCGTTCGCTTCGGCCTCTAGCGAGGATGGGGAGAGGGCAGTACGGCGTGTCGCTGCCCTTGCGCAATATCAATGGGTTTTAACATGGAGACGCGGTTTCGCCAGCAGGTTTCGCCGGCATCCACGCGCCCCTCTTCCAAAAAACGCCGAAGCCACTATACTGGTGAATATATCCCGAAAGGTGAATATATTCAACAAAACCTGTCCCCAGCGGTTTACAAACTCCTCTCCTATGTCTAATATGTCGAATATATTACTCTTTATGAGTGTGAACAGGCGTATTCGCATACATCCAGAGGGGCTTCTGGATGCCGACGCCGACATTAGCTCGACGTCAACGCGAACGGATCGAAAAGGGACAGAGAAATGGGACAGAGAAACGTTCGCTCGCGGACGGGCGCAGCCGCGCTCGCCCTCGTCTTGTCGCTCGCCCTCGTCGCCGGCACTCCTCTGGATGCCGCGCGCGCGTATGCGGCCGAACCGTTGCCCGCAGCGACGGCCGAATCCGAGGGGGCGTCGCAGCCCGACACGAATGCGAACGGCGCCGGCGAGTCCGCGAAGGACCCGGCGGGCGACGGGGGTTCCTCCTCGGGCCAGCTGAGCGAGGACGTGCCGCTGGATGCGCCCGCCGGCGCGCCGCAGGACGGCTCCCAGGCGCCCGCCGGCGCCGATGCCGCCCCTTCGGCCCCGATCGACCGAAGCCCCGCGTCCGGCCAGGCCACCGCGGCCGTACCGCTGGTGCCCGAAGCGCCCAAGGCCGTCGTCGGCGAGGTCGTGCAGGACGGCCTTGTGTACCGCATCCTGGACGATGGCGAATCCGTCGCGCTCGTGGGATGGCGCGGCGCGTCTCTTGCGGGCGACGTGGCCGTGCCCTACCTGGTGATGAGCGGCGAGGACGCCTACGCCGTCACCGTCATCGGCGATCCCGACATCGACTACACCGTCGCCGACGGGTCCGCGTCCGGCGTGCTGGCCGGAAGCGGGGCGACCTCCCTCTCGCTTCCGGCCTCCGTGGAAACGGTGGCCGACGGGGCGCTCTCGGGCTGCTCGTCGCTCGAAAGCGTGTTCGCGAGCCCGCAGAACCAGAAGTACGCTTCGTCCGACGGCATGCTGTTCTCGAAGGATCTGAGCGCGCTTCTGTTCGTGCCCGAAGGCAAGCGCGGCACGGCGCGCATCCCCGACGAAACGTCCTCGGCGCCGGCCTCGGCGTTTTCGAGCGTTTCGGGCCTGTCGGCCGTGCACGCGGGAGAGGGCAGCGCCGCCTTCTCCGCGCGCGAGGGCGTGCTTTACAGCAAGGATGGCGCGAGCCTTCTGTACTTCCCGGCCGCCGCGGGCAATGCGGTCGTGCTGCCCGCCGAGACGGAGTCTATCGGCGAAGGAGCCTTCGCGCAAGCGGAGGGCCTCGCATCCATCGTGGCACTGGGGTATGTGCGCGACATCCACGAGACCGCCTTCGCGGAGGCGGCGAAGCGGGACGCGCAGGTGGCGCTTCCCGCCGGCGAGGACTACGACGCACGCAAGGTCGTGTGGGAGGCCACGGGCTTCCAGAGCTTCGTCGAACCGGCGGCGCCGGGCGATGCGGTGGGGCCGACCGATCCCGAAGGCCAGCCCGCCTCGGGCTTCGTCTTCACGCTGCTGGACGACTACACGCTCTCCGTCGGGTGGGCGGGAGAGGCCGATCCCGAGGCGGATCTGGTCATACCCGTCGCCGCGAAGCTGAACGACGTGGAGTACCGCGTGTCGGCCATCGCGGCGGGCGGCTTCCAGGGCCGCCAGTCGCTGTCGTCGGTGCAGATCCGCGCGCCGATCACGGTGATCGGCGACGACGCCTTCGCAGGCTGCACCGGCCTGGCGTCCGTCGAGCTTGCGGAAGGCGTGTCGGCCATTGGCGCCGGCGCGTTCTCGGGCACGGCCGTGCAGAGCGTCGTGATCCCGGCCAGCGTCAGCTCCGTGGGCTCGCGCGCTTTCGCCGATTGCCCCAACCTCTCCCAGATCATCACGTTCTCGAATGCCCTGTCCGTGGCCGGCGACGCGATGAGCGGATGCGCGGGCGTCTCCGTCTACGCCCCCTACAACGAAACTGGCGAATACCCCTGGTACGTCGGCATCGTTGCCAGCGGAAACAGCATCCAGCCGTACGGCGTCTCCTTTTCGAGCGATCCCCTCGTCATCGAAGTGGACGAAACAGCCGACCTGTTCGAGGGAGGTGTGCGCGATGTGCCCGACGGCTGCGAGCTGACGTACTCGTATGCCGCCAAACCGTTGTCAGTAGATCAAGCAGGGATCGTTACGGGCAAGATGGCGGGTGCGTCCGAGGTGACGGTGTCGCTCATGATGGGCGATATCGTGCTGACCCGCGCATCGCGTTTGCTGGAGGTGTCGCAACCAAGGATTGCTAGTGAATCGCAGATGGGATCAAAAAAGACTGTCGCCACTATCAATCAAACTCTTTCCCTTGAATCCGGAGTTGTAACTGCTGCAGCCGACGCAACGGGAACTCAATTTTCTGTCAACGGGTTGAAGTATCAAATTATTGAAGATGGCGCTTCTGACACAACGCGTCGCGTTCAACTTTACGGTCCGCAATCATCAGGGGGGACTGGCAGTCTTATTATTCCTTCGACGGTAACGTATGGCGGTAAAACCTACCGAATAACTGAAGTAAGAGACTACGCTTTTAGCGATGAAACGGCCAATAAGAATTACACGGGAAATCTGGTAATCCCTCAATACGTTACTAAAATTGGCAATTATGCGTTTAAGGGTTTGAAGGGTATGACGGGAACCCTTACGCTCCCCTCGAATCTTTCCCATATTGGATCGTTCGCTTTTCAACAATGCAAATTCACTGGCAACATCACAATGCCAAAAAGTCTAACGGAAGGTTCTCGGGCGTTTTACATGTGTGCCGGTTTCACAAGCGTCACCATTCCCGATGGAGCAACGACTATACCTGATGCAACATTCGATGGTTGCACTGGGCTTCGAGGAACGTTGTCGATCCCATCTTCAGTCAAAAGCATAGGCCAATTTGCTTTTGAGGGGTGTGCGGGACTAAGTGGGACGTTGACAATTCCGTCTGGCGTTACGTCCATCGCTTCTTATGCGTTTGAAAAATGTACTGGTATCGAAGCAGTTTCAATTCCTTCTACGGTGAAGAGGATCGAGGATGGCACTTTTAATTCCTGTACGAAGCTTTCGAAAGTCAGCCTCCCGTCCGGACTCGAATACATTGGTAAGTATGCATTCGGTTCCAATGCAGCTCTTAAAAGTATCGAAATCCCTTCCACTGTTTCAGAAATTGGAAAAAGCGCTTTCTATCAATCCGGCTTAACGAGCGTTCGCTTTTCAAACACCAACTTGCTTACTATTGGCGGCGAAGCTTTTTATGTATCTTCAGGTCAGATGACTGACATTTATGCTCATGGCAAGGTGCAATTATTGGACACGTATAACTTTCTTGGTGCCACCAACGGGACGATTCATTTGTCAACAGGTACTATTGGAGGGAGTAGCTTCACTGACAGATATAACGTATGGTATAATTATGGGTTCAGACATTTTGATCCCGATTATCGAACTATAACGTTCGATTCTCAAGGAGGTAGCACGGCGCCTCCCCAGCAAAAGGTAGAGCCTACTGCAAAAATCTCCGAACCCTCTGCGCCGACGAAGTCAGGATATTCGTTTGGGGGGTGGTACACTTCAGCTTCTGGAGGATCGGCCTGGAATTTCTCTACCGCTCCCTCGGCCAGCATGACGCTCTATGCCCGATGGAATGCGAACTACTCCATCATCTTCAACGGCAACGGGAACACGGGCGGCTCCATGTCGAACCAGTCCATGACCTACGGGACGGCCAAGAACCTCACCTCGAACGGCTTCACCAAGACCGGCCACACGTTCGCCGGCTGGGCCGAATCCGCCACGGGCGCCGTCAAGTACGCCAACGGCGCCTCCGCGAAGGACCTCACGTCGACGCCGAACGGCACGGTCACCCTCTACGCCAAGTGGACCCCCAACCCCTACTCCATCATCTTCAACGGCAACGGGAGCACGGGCGGCTCCATGTCGAACCAGTCCATGACCTACGGGACGGCCAAGAACCTCACCTCGAACGGCTTCACCAAGACCGGCCACACGTTCGCCGGCTGGGCCGAATCCGCCACGGGCGCCGTCAAGTACGCCAACGGCGCCTCCGCGAAGGACCTCACGTCGACGCCGAACGGCACGGTCACCCTCTACGCCAAGTGGACCCCCATAACTTATCAGGTCACGTTCAATGCAAACAACGGCGATGGCACCATGCAGGCGCAGACCATAACCTACGGCACGTCCACGCCACTTTCGCACTTCACGTTTACGCGGCTGGGCTACACGTTCGCCGGCTGGGCCGAGTCGGCAACGGCGACGAAGGCCCAGTACACAGACCAGCAGTCCGTCCTCAACCTGCGGGATACGCAAGGTGCCACGGTGGCCCTCTATGCCGTATGGGAGCCGAATTCCTACCAGGTGGTGTTCCACGCCAACTATCCCGGCAACGCCAACACGACGACCCAGGACTTCAAATACAACGAGACAAACAGGAAGCTGAACATGAACCCGTTCACGCGCACGGGCTGGACGTTCGAGAAGTGGACGACGAACGAGGACGGCTCCGGCACGAGCTACGCGAATCAGGCAGCCGTCACCACGCCACTCGCCACGCAGGGCTCGTACCACCTCTATGCTCAGTGGACGCGCAACAACTATGACGTCACCTTCAACTCGAACGGAGGTTCGTACGTCGACAGCCAATCGGTCGGTTACGGCAATCCCATCCCCGAGCCCCAGGCGCCCAAGCTCGAAGGCTACACGTTCGACGGCTGGTACGCCGATGCTGCGTTCGGCGGAAGCCCGTGGAACTTCACGACCGGCATCATGCCCGAAGGCGGCCTGACGCTCTATGCCAAGTGGACGGCCAACACGTTTACGGTAACGCTCCATCCGGGCACGGGCGCAGGCGTCCAGAAGGACTACCCCTTCACCTACGCAGGCCGAAATCAGAACCTGCCTGCGTTCGATACGCTCCAGTTCTCGAAGACCGGATATGTATTCAAGGGCTGGACGCAGAATCAGAACGGGTCGGGCACGGTGTACGCCGATAAGGCCGACGTGGCAACAGGGTTGTCGACGGGTACCCCCGTCATGCTCTACGCGCAATGGGAAGCGATCTCCTATTCCGTTGTCTTCGACGGCAAAGACGCCGACGCCGGAACCATGCAGGCGCAGAACCTCACCTTCGACCACCAGCTTACCCCGCTTTCGCCCAACGAGTTCTCCAAGACTGGCTACGCCTTCGCCGGTTGGGACACCGATCCTGCAGGCGCGACGGTTGTCTATAAGGACCAAGCGGAGGTTCGGAACCTGCGCGACACGGCGGGGCAGGTAAAGCTGTATGCGGTGTGGGATCCCATCGCCTACACGCTCTCCTTCGATTCGCAGGGAGGCTCCCAGGTGGCGCCTCAACAGGTGGACTTCGGCGCGTTGGCAACCGCCGTGGAAAACCCCAAGTATGAAGGCTACACGTTCCATGGTTGGTATACCGAGAAGGATGGCGCTGGTACGAAGTGGGATTTCACCTCATCTACCATGCCTGCGGCCGATACGACGCTGTATGCCAAGTGGGCGCTCGTCATCGATGCTTCGGTGCCGGTGGAGGTGGGTTTCGACCTCAAAACCACCGGCGCGTTGGAAGAGGTGGCCGCTTCCATTGAGTCACGCACGGTCGAGGATTTGGCCATGACGTCGCTCTCGACGGAGGAGGAAGCGGGCGCGGTTGCCGTGTTCCCGAAAGATGAGGAACGCAAGCAGGTGGCAGTGATGCTTACTCTCACGGGTGCGGCCACGAAGTCGGTGTTCTCGATGCCGCTTGGCGGCGAGCTCGTTACCGGTCAGCTGGAAGGCTTCGTCATTCCGGCCAAGAGCTCTTTGCGGGTCACCTACGGCCTGAGCATACCCAAAGGAGCGACCATCACGGCCAACGAACAGGCCGCGGACAAAGGCCTAGCGAAGCTGAAATACGTCGTAGGACGCGTTCCGCAAACATCGTAACTCTCGCGCGTGTAAGACCGGGCATATCGTTCCCGCGGTCGCCGATGGAGGTGGCCGCAGGACGGGCTGCACCATTCTACGAGCGATACAAGGATAGGGATCAAACCATGCACAACGACAAGCACTCTTTCAACGATGACGGAGCTCCCCGTACTGCACCCAGGGCCGGTGCGCCCGTGGGTAGAGGCGGCGGGACGGTCGGCTTCCTGCAAACAAGGCGCAACCGCGTTCTTGCGGGCGCGGCCGTTCTGGCGGTGCTCGTCCTCGTAGGCGTCGGCGTTTGGTGGTTTACCTCGTCGCAGGACGATTTCTACGACGGCAACTCCATTCTGGGGCAAGCGCCCTACAAGACGCCCGAGGAGGTGCAGGCCGAGCTTGACCGCATCGTGGAGGAGGGGATGCTCAACATCTCCATCGCCAGCGTCATCGAGTTCGACGACGGCACCGCCCCCGGCACCGCCTACATCGAGAACGTCCCCGGCAACCACTACGCCATGAAGGTGCGGATCGTCCTCGACGACACGGGCGACGTCGTGTACGAGTCGGGCGGCCTCAAGCCCGGCACCTACATCGAAACCATCACGCTCTCTCAGGATTTGGAGCTCGGCTCCTATCCCGCCACCGCTACGTTCGCGGCGTACAACATGGATACGCTCGAAGAAGTGGGCCAGGCTGGAGCAAATATCAACCTCGAAGTACTGGGGTGATAGGCCGTGTTGATATCTAGAGGAAGGGATCGAGGTGGTTGATGACAAGACGACGATCCTGAATGAACGAACGCAAGGCACAGTAACGGAAAAAGGAGGAACTACCATGAAGAAAACGAAGAAGATGGCCGCCGTTTTGGCCCTTTCGGCCGCTCTCGCGATGGGCGCGGTCCCGGCATTCGCCGCGGACGCAAGCGTGGGCAAGACGGGCTCGTTCACCGATGGCAACGACAATACCGGCTCCGCTTCCACGGCGCTGAACGTGTACGCCACCGCTTCGCAGATCCAGGCCACCATCCCGGTGGACATCACCATCGTCACGCCCATCGAGGGCGGCACCATTACGGCGCCTTCCGCCGATGCCTATAAGATCGTGAACAACAACGCCACGAAGGGTCTGAAGGTGACGAAAGTTCAGGGCGTCGACAATGCGGGCTGGAAGGCTGTGACCGAACTGACGAACCCGAAGAGCAACATGGCCGCCACGACGGGCGAGATGCAGCTGACGGTGAAGGCGGGCTCGTCTGCCGCTATGTCCATCGCTTCCGATGCGGCCACGAGCATCCCGGCCGAGGCCCAGTCGTACTTCACCGCTCCTTCGAACGGCGAGCTCGGCCTGACGCTGGCCGGCACCACCGCGGTGAAGAGCAACCTCACCGCAAACACCACCTATCCTGCCGTGAAGATCACTTACACGGTGGCCGTGGACACGCCGGCTGCTTAACCGGCTTTCATGCGCTTGTGGGACGTGCGCAGCGCGCGCATCCAAAGCGCGCGCATCTTATGAAACGAAGGCGGCCTCCCCCTCGGCGGGAGGCCGCCCTGAAGGAACGATCCGAGGAAAGAAGACCATGCACGCACCCGACCGCCAACCTAAAAAGCGCTCCGCGCACATCGACGATGCCGCGAACGAGGCCTCCAAAAGGAGCGCCGCCCGTCGCCCCGCGACCAATGACCGCGCCGGCGCCGCCTCTGCAGCCAGGGGCTCCGCTTCCACCGCTTCGCGCGCTGCGAAGCCGCCCGCGTTCTACGTGGCGGTGGGCGTCGCCGTTGTGGCCATAGTGGTAGCCTGCGTGTTGGGCTTCATGGCCTTTTCCAACGTCGGCCAGGGACGCGACCCGAACGCCGCGCTCGGCCAGCTGGAGGGCAAGACGCCCGAGGAGATCCAAAAGGAGCTCGACCGCATCGTCGAAGAGGGCATGTTCAACATCTCCATCGCCTCGAGCGTGGAGTTCGCCGACGGAACGTCGGAGGGCGAGCTGCGCATCGAGAACGTCCCGAACAATCCCTACCTCATGAAGGTGGAGATCACCCGCGACGACACGGGCGAGGCGGTGTACACGTCCGGCATGATCGAGCCGAACCACCATATCCAGAAGGCGCGGCTCGACGTGGATCTGGATGCGGGGGACTACCCGTGTACGGCCGTGTTCTACGCCTACGGCAAAGACGATGAGCAGCTGGTGGGGCAGGCCGCCGCGAAGATGACCGTTTCGGTGCTCGGCTAGGAAGAGGGAAGCAGCTATGCAGGCTACGAGAAGGTACGTCCACACGATATTGGCGGCGCTGCTGTGCATGTGCCTGCTCGTATCGTACATGCCGCTTTCCGCTTCAGCCGCGGAGGCCTCCCGGCCCTCGGTGTCCGACGAGGTGGGCCAGGCGCGCCCGACCGGCTGCGAACAGGCGCAGCTGGGCACGACGGTGAACGTGCTGGCCGTGGCCAGCCCCGCCATCGTGGAGCACACGGAGAGCTTCGCGGCGTCCGTCGCGCAGATCCGCGGGAACGACTCGTTCGACCTCAAGGTGGTTGCCACGGGCAAGGGCGAGCTCGCGTACTCCTGGACGCGCACGACCGACGGGCAGCCGGACGATTCGTTCGCATTCGACGAAGGCCCCGTCTACAAGCTTTCGGAGCACGCCGACACGCTGCAGGACGGCACGGTGTACGTGTACACCGTAGTCGTGCGCGACGAGACGGGCTCCACGGCCACCGCGTCCATCCAGGTGGTGGTGAAGGCGGGCTACGAGTACCGCACCATCGATTCGACCGAGGTGGAGGGCGTGTCCGCGAGCGCGTGGATGCACGTGGGCGCGCTGCTGTACGCCGCGGCCGTCGATTCCGCGCAGCCGACGTTCGGCATGCTGCAGGCTGCCGCCGGCGCGCCGCTGGCCTCGGCGTACCACATCGACCTCGCGGCCGAGGGCGAGACGGCCTACGTGGGTGAGGTGCAGGTGGCCCTGCCGGCGCCCGGCGTGCCCGACGGCGACGCCGCGGTGGTGGGCATCGGCGCAGACGGCAGCTCGATGACGCTTTCGGCGCAGGTCGAGGGCGGCATCGCGCGCTTCTCCACCGAGGTGCTGGGCGCGTTCGCGGTGGTTGCGGACGAAGCGGAGGCCGCCGTGCATGCGGTGGAGGCCTCGGCCGGCGAGGGCGGCCAGATACTGCCTGCCGGCACGGTGAAGGTGGCCGAAGGCGCCTCCGTCACGTTCACGGCGCTGCCCGATGCCGGCTTCGCTCTCGATGCGATGCTGGTGGACGGCGCGCCCGTGGAGGCGCCGGGCGGCGTGTGCACCATCGCGGACGTGCGGGGCGACCGCACGGTGAAGGCGCTCTTCCGCGCCGTCGAGCCCGATCCCGCCCGGCAGCATGCGGTTTCCGCCGAGGTGGCGGGCGGCAACGGAGCGGTGTCCGTGAACAACGGCGCGGCCGGCGCGAGCGCCCAGGCGCAGGTGGCGCACGGGGAGCGCGCGGTGGTGGCGCTGTTCCCGGATGAGTGCTGGACGGTGGACGCGGTCACGGCCGACGACGGCTCGGGCGCGGTGGCGGTGCCGGCGCTCAACGGCACGTGCACGATAGCCGCGGTGGAGTCCGACGTGAGCGTGCGGGTGACGTTCGCGCGCGGCGTGGCCCCGCCCGTCCCCGTGTTCACGGTGACGGCCACGGCCACGGGCGGCGGCAGCATCACTCCTGCGGAGGCTCGGGTGCCCCTGGGCGGCTCGGCCGAGTTCAAGGTGGAGGCCGACGAGGGCTGCGTCCTGAAATCGCTCACCGTGGACGGCGCGGACGCGATGGGCCGGCTGTCCGGCACGGTGCTCTCAGTGCAGAACGTGGTGTCTGACCGCGCCGTCGAGGCCGTGTTCGAGCGCGAGGCCGTCGAGGAGACGCATACCGTCACCGCAGCGGCGGGCGAGGGCGGCTCCATCTCGCCGTCCGGGGCCGTGGAGGTTCCCGACGGCGGCGCGCGCACGTTCTACCTGTACCCCGACGAGGGCTTCCGCCTGGCCTCGGTCGTGCTCGAGCGCGCGGGCCGGACGGCGGACGTGACCGGCGATGTCGCAGGCGGCGTGTTCGTGCTGGCCGACGTGCGCGAGGACTGTGCGCTTGCGGCCTCGTTCGAGCCGTCGGGCGTGGTGGTGCCGGACGATACGTACTACACGGTGACGGCCACGGCCGGCGAGGGCGGCATCGTGTCGCCGGCGGGCGATGTGCGCGTGAAAGCGGGCGGATCGGCCACGTTCGTCTTCGTGCCCGACGAGGGCCATGCGCTCGAGACGGTCACGGTGAACGGCGAGCCGGTGGAGGTGCGGGGGTCCTCGCTCACGCTTTCGGGCGTGGCGGCGAACGCCTCCGTGCACGCGACGTTCCGCGCTCTCGGCAGCGGCGAGCCGAAGCCCGAGCAGCCTGTTCTGCATGAGATCCGGGCCGAGGCGGGGCCGGGCGGCGTGGTGTCGCCGGCGGGCGCGGTGCAGGTGCCGGAGGGCGGCTCGATGCCGTTCTCGTTCGTCCCGCTTGCCGGGTACGCGCTCGACCGGGTGCTGGTGGACGGGCAGCCCGTGGACGCGGCGGAGGTCGCCGCCGGCGCGTACCGGTTCGACGACGTGCGGGAGCCCCACAGCCTGCGCGCGGAGTTCGAGCCGGCCTCGGGCGACGCGCCCCGGATCGACCCGGTGATCACCGCCACGGCGGGGGAGCACGGCTCCATATCGCCCGCGGGCGCGGTCTCCGTGGCCTACGACGGCTCGCAGACGTTCTCGTTCGTTCCCGAGGCGGGCTACAAGGTGGCCTCGGTGACGGTGAACGATCAGCCGGTGCCGGAGGACGAGCTGACGGCCGGCGCGTACACGCTGTTCAACGTGCGGCAGGATGCGGCCGTGCACGTGGAGTTCGCTGCGGATGCGGGCGCGGTGCCGCCCACTGTGCACACCGTGCATGCTTCGGCCACGGCGGGCGGCTTCGTCTCGCCTGCGGGCGATGTGCCAGTGGTCGAGGGCCAGAGCCTCACGCTGCGCTTCGGCGCGCTTGCAGGCTACGAGCTGTACCGTGTGACCGTGAATGATGAGGACGTTCCCGAGGCCGTGGCCGCGGGCTTCTACCGCATCGATAGCGTGACCTCCGAGGTGAGCGTGCGCGCCTTCTTCAAGCTGGCGGGAGCGGATCCGGTGGATCCCGACGACCCCGACAAGCCGACGGGCCACGCGGTTATCCAGGCCAGTGCCAGCGACGGCGGCTCCATCGAGCCGTCGGGCAACGTGGAGGTGGGCCTGGGCGCCAGCAAGCGCTTCACGTTCCAGCCGAACGATGGGTACGAGCTGGATCAGGTGCTCGTGGACGGCGCGGCGGTGGATCCTGCGAAGGTGGCCGACGGCTCCTACACGTTCGAGAACGTGCGCTCGGGCGCGACCATCCATGCCACCTTCAAGAAGAGCGCCGAGCCGCCGGCCCGGTTCCACGCCGTCACGGCTTCGGCCTCGTCGGGCGGCTCGGTCGCGCCCAGCGGTCGGACGGACGTGAAGGAAGGCGAGAGCGTCACGTTCGAGTTCCGTCCCGACGCGGGCTACAAGCTGGTGCGCGTGCTTCTGGATGGATGGGCGGTGGACGCGACCGAGATTACGGACTGCAGCTATACGGTGAGCGACGTGCGGGCCGACCACGCCGTGCGCGGCGAGTTCGTGCCCGAGGACGCGCCGGAGCCGGCCTATGCGGTGGTGCACGTGTCGGCGGGCGCGGGCGGATCGGCCTCGCCCACGGGCGACGTGCGCGTCGTGCGGGGTGGCTCGTGCTCCGTCCTGCTGCTGCCCGCCGAGGGCTATGCGCTTGCCGCGGTGCAGGTGAACGGCCGGGATGCGACCGGCCAGGTGGAGAACGACCGCCTCGTGCTGCCTGTGGTTACGGGCGAGACGTGGGTGGAGGCGACGTTCCGCGCGCTCGGCCAGGGCGAGCCGCAGCCCGACGTGCCCGAGGTGCACGAGGTGACCGCCTCTTCCACGAGCGGCGGAACGATATCGCCGCGCGGCCGGACGCTCGTGGCGCACGGCGACGACGCGACGTTCGCCGTGGCGGCCGACGAGGGCTACCGCCTGGCGTCAGTAGTGGTGGACGGTGTCGAGCTGGGAGCGGCCCAGGTCGAGGAAGCGGCGCGCACCAGCGTGCTGGCGCTTGCCGCGATGGAGGGCGATCACAGCGTGCGCGCGGTGTTCGAGCGCATCCCCGACGGGCCGGCGCCCGAGGAACCACCCACGGTGAACGTGGACGTGGAAGTGAAGGTGAACGTGACGTCCGTGCGCGGCTCCGAAGGGGGCACGGTGCAGCCCGAGTCGCTCACCGTGCCGCGGGGCGCGCGCGACATCGCGTTCTACATCTATCCCGAAGAGGGCTACGTGCCTGAGAGCGTGGCCGTGAACGGCGAGTCCACGGAGTTTCATCCGGTCGAGGCTGCGGCACCCGCTTCGGTATTCGGCTTCCGCGCGGCCGTGTTCTCGGCCGCCGGCGGGCAGGCGGGGGCCTACTGGTTCACCATCGCCGAGGCGCAGGAGGACGCCGTGGTGGACGTCGTGTTCCGCGAGCGCACCGCCGACGACCCCGAGCCCGCGCCCGTGACGACGTACCGGGTTGAGACGGAGGCCTCGGCCGGCGGAACCATCACGCCCTCGATGACGGTGCCCGAGGGCCGTGACGCGCAGCTGGCCGTGGTGCCCGATGCGGACTTCAAGCTGGCTTCGCTCACCGTGGAGGAGAACGGCGCGACGCGCGATGCGCTGGGCGAGGTGGCGGACGGCATGCTCGTGCTTTCCGCGGTGTCCGCCGATGCGAAGGTGACCGCCGCCTTCGCGCCCGACGTGGAGCCGCCGCGCTACGCCACCCTGCATGTGGCGGCGGGCGATCACGGCTCCGTCTCGCCGGACGGGGACGTGCGCGTGCTGCGCGGCGCCGACCAGCTGTTCGCCGTCGTTCCCGACGACGGCTACGCGGTTGATCAGGTCACGGTGGGCGGCGTCCCGGTGGCGGTCGACGGGTTCTCTTTCGCCGTCCCGAACGTGCAGGTCGACGCCGAGGTGGTCGTGACGTTCCGCGAGGCCGCCCCGACCGATCCCCCGAAGCCCGCGTTCCACACGGTCACGCCTTCGGCAACGACCGGCGGGGCGGTGCATCCCGCAGATCCGGTGAAGGTGGCGCACGGGGGCTCGGCGTCGTTCAGCCTCCTGCCCGACGAGGGCTACGAGCTGGCGAACGTCACGTTGGATGGCGCGGACCTGCCCGCCTACCGGTGGCGCGACGGCGTGCTGCGCCTGGATGACGTGCAGGTTGACCATGCGGTGCGGGCCGAGTTCCGAAAGACGGTGCCGCCGGCGCCCGGACAAGTGCGCGTGACCACCGAGGCGGGCGAAGGCGGGCGGATCGATCCCGCAGGTCCTCTCGACGTGGACAAGGGCACCAACCTGATCTTCGGCTTCATTCCCGAAGAGGGCTTTGAGCTGGACACCGCGAAGGTGAACGGAGTGGTCGTGCCGGTGGCGGGCAACCAGTACGAGCTCATGGGCGTGAGCGTTGATACCGTGGTGAGCGCCACGTTCAAGGCGTCTTCTGCGCCTCCCGTGGAGACGCACGTGGTGACGGTGTCGGTGGCTGGCGACGTGGGCGGCGAGATCGTGCCCCAGGGCCCCGTCGAGGTGCCGCACGACGGCGCGCAGCTGTTCACGTTCAAGCCCGCCGAAGGCTACGAGCTGGACGCAGTGCTGGTGGACGGCGAGCGGGTCGAGCCCGTGCGGCCGGAGGGCGCGCTGCCGTACTACCTAATGAAGAACGTGACGGCCGACCGCTCGATCGTCGCCATGTTCCGCGCCGAAGGCGGGGACGAGCCTATCGCGCCGACGGAGTTCATGCTAACGGCGGGTGTCGCGGGGGGCCACGGGAGCATCCGCCCTTCGGGCGAGGTGAAGGTGAGCGCGGGCGGAACGCGGACGTTCCAGTTCGAGGCCGATCCGGGCTACCGGGTGCGTGCGCTCATCATCGACGGGGTGCGGAGCAGCTTCGACGGAACGAGCTATCCGTTCGTGGACGTGCGGGCCGACCACTCCATCCTGGTGGAGTTCGGGCTTGCCGCGCCGGTGGCGCCCAGCGGGCCGATCGATGCGGCGGGGCGCGGGGCGCAGACCGCTCTCGGGTACGTGAAGACAGGCGATGCAACCGGGTCCATCGCCTGCGCGGCTGCGGTGCTGGCGCTGGCGGCCGCGGGCGTCGCCGCGGCGTCGCGGAGGCGGGCTGCGAAGGCCGGCCGCCCATGACGAGGGTCCGCTCCGCCCGCTCGCGGGCATGGGACGTGCCGGCCGCGGCGGCCGGCATGCTGCTGGCGGGCGCGGTGTGGCTCGCGTGCTGGGGCGCGGGGGCGGCCCAGGCCTCGGCGTTCGATGCGGGCGCGGAGGCGGGCGGCGATCCGCCTGCGGCGGCGGACGATGCGGCGGCCGGCGTGGTTGGCAGCGGGGCCGCTGGTGACGCTGCGGCTTCTGGCGATGGCGCTTCTGGGGCCGCCGACGATGCTGCGGCGGGTTCCGATCCGGTTGCTGGAAACGGCGGCGGGGGAGGCGACGCCGTGGACGCGCAATCCGCCGGCGACGGCGCGGGCGTGTCTTCCGCGCACGTCGATGGGGCCGCATCCAATCTGGCCGCGGGTCCGTGGCTCGCCGCGTTCGGGGATGCGGCGCTCGACCGGGCGCGCCAGGCGGCCGACGCCACGCTGGCCGCCCGCGCGCAGATGGCGGCGAGCCTGACGGCGGGCACGTTGGCCGCTCTCGCAGTCGCGCTTGCGGCTGCGGGGGCCGCTTGCTTCGCCGTGGCGAACGTCCGCAGGCCGCGCATTGCGGGAAGCGCCGGACGCGTGCGGGCGGTCCCGCGAAGCCGCGTTAGATAACAGGTCGAGACGAGACGTAAGGAAACTTGATGGCAGAACCCCAACCAACTTCCGATGCCCTGTCCTTGGACGAGCTGCTCTCGCTCGTGGAGGATCCGGGCGCAGACGCCCGCGACGACGGCACCAACGAGTACGGCCCGGCGTCCCGCGCGGACGACGACCTGCTGCGGCTGCTCTTGGGTTCGGATGAACCGCAGGTTGTACGCGACGCGGGCGGCGTATCCGCGTCGCGGTCGGCACACGGTGAGTATGCCGCGTTCGCGTTGCGGGTCGCAGGCGATGTAAGCGATAGGCTACCGCCGGGTCCTTCGTATGATGCGGCCGGCGAACGCGCCACGGTGTCGCTCGCGTCCCTGCTTGGCATCCAGGAGGAGCCGGCCCCGGCGCCGGGAGGCTCCGCGCCGAAAGATGAGGAGGCCGCATTCTTCGACCTGTTCGCCGCCTTCGGTGTCGATGGTTCCGTGGAAGCGGACGATGCGCACGACGCCGATGCCGCTGGCGTCGCTGTGGCTGCTGCTATCGGCACAGCGTCTGCGAGGCCACCGACCCGGCCGCGCGCGGCCGGGTCGGTGGAGAGCAAGTCCTCCTCCGGCGCTGCGAAGCTGGTAAAACCCGTCGCGCGCAATGTTGTGCCGAAGCCAGGTAAATTCGCATCGCATCCGATAGCGACGGCAGTCGTTGCCGCCCAGGTTGCTGCAGCTACATCGTCTGCTGTGTCGGCCAAGCGCGCTGCAGGAAAGCCCGCGGCATCTGCCGGTCAAGTCGCGGCAATGAGCGGAAAGCCGGAGGAGTCTGCCGGGAAGTCTGCGGCATCTGTCGGGAAGCCTGCACCTGATGAGAAGCCTGCCGTGAAGTCCGGGTCGCCGACCGAAAAGCCTGCTTCGCTATCTGAGAAGCCCGCAGCATTGACTGGGAAGCCCGTCGCGCCTGTTAAGAATCTTGCGGCGTCCTCTTCGGCAGGTATCAAACCGCAGACAGCGCTCGCAGTCGTCACCAATTCGGCCGGTTCGATCGCTTCTCCTTCGAGCCCATCCAATCCAACGACCGCTCCCGCGAACTCGTCGGATTCGATCGCGACAGCCTCGGTCGTTGCGATCTCCGCACGCGAGTCCGCAGCGCGCGACGATTCAAATGCTGCATACGCCTCGAATCAGCCTGCGGGAAAGCCGGAAATTCCAAGCTCCAACGCCACCGAGGAGTCCTATGCTCCCCTTATTCCTGCGAAGCAGCCTGCGCCCATCGCATCGGACGGTCCGGTCGTCGAGCCGACAATAGCGCATCCTCCTCTCGCATCCGAGGCTGTCGATGCCGGCGGTGCCGCTTCGGGCCGTAAACTCGTTTTCGTCGGCATGGCGTTCGTGGCGGCGGCTGCCTTGTTGGGGGCGGCGGCGCTCGCCGTCGCGCTCGACGGGGGGAAGTCCATTGCCCAGGGCGAGCCGTCTCCGCTGGCTGCCCTTGTAGCGGGCTACGACCAACACTGCGCGGCCGAGGCCGAATACGCCTACAAGGTGCGCGCTGCGGATGGCAGTGTCGGCCAGGTTGCCGAGAAAGCCGTGTTTGGCGAAGACGGCTTTCTCATGAAAAGCGAGCTGTCGGTTCGGTTCGACACTGAGGAACAGGCGAACGCCTTCTTCGAAGAGGCGCGCGGCGGGTTCGGCGCATCGTTGCTAGACGGCCGTGTCGACGGGTCTTTGGCCCTCATCACCGTGGACGCCGAAGGGGAGCCGGTCGATCGAGCGGCCTACACGGAGCTTTTACTGGCGGGCACCATCGACTGCGAGGTGGTTTCAGAGGGGTGACGACGCTCTCGCCCGTACGCGGCTCCTGTCGTGTGCAGCCTTCCGTGCGCCTGTTGTCTGTCGCCTTGCGTTCGCAGCCGTCTGTCCGCGAGGCTCGCTTGTTTTCTCAGCTCACAGCATCCCTCTTGCCTTCCGCATGCAGAACAAACGACCGCCCCGGCGCTTCAGCCGTGACGGTCGTTTCCGTTCCAGATGGTTGCAGCGGGCTTCGCCCGTGCCGCGCGAAAGGTCGCGCGCAGGTTTCGCATGGGTTGTGCGCAACGTTGCGTAGACTCCGGGAAGTGCTACTGTGCGGCGGTGCTCGCCTTCACCACGCGTTCGGCGGCTTCGCGCAGTGCGTTGTACACTTCTGGCGCGAGCATCACGCAGGAGATCTGGTTGTCGGATACGAGCATTTTCACCTTGTCGCTCCTGATGCTGCGGACGAATTCTGCCTCCTTCACGCTTCCCAGGTCGGCGGAGGTGATCAGCAGGTTAGTAAGGTTGTCTAGGCTTGGCAGGTTGTCGGTTGCCATAAAAGCTCCTTCTCTCGTGCAGAATCGGTAACATTGTTGGGATTATATGCGACCGACCGGTAAGGGCACGGGGGTCTCAAGAAATGATGAATATATTCCACATATCACAAGTAATCTGCTAGTATACGTGTCAAAAAGGAGAGAATAATCACGTTGAACGAGATTTTGGGGGATGGGCGAAATGCCGAGAACGAGCAGAGAAGTCGCCATGAACGTCCGATGCAACGTGCTCGGGTACATTGTGCAGCGCGTGAAGGGTAAGCCTCATGGCGCTCGGGTGTCATACCGCGAGATGGAGCGGGCGCTGGGGTACTCGCCTTCGCGCGTGCGCAGGGCATGCCGCGTGCTGGAGCAGGAGGGATGCGTGCAGCGCGTCCCGTGCTTCGACGAGGACGGCGGCCAGCGGGCGAACGTGTACATGGTCACCCGAAAAGGGACGAAGCTGATCCGAGAGGGCGAGAGGGCGTCTGTTCAGACAGCCGGAGCGGTCTAGCGAGGCTCGGTGACGTCTTCGTCGACCTGCTCGTCGTCGACTTCGGCCAGCAGCTCGGCTAAAGTTATGTCGAATCCGTCGGCTATGGCGCAGAGCTTGTCGAAGGTCGCGTTGTACTTGCCCGATTCGATTCCCGCAAGATAGCCGCGATCCATGCCGATCATGAGTGCGAACTGCTTGCGGTTGATCTGATGCTCGTAGCGAAGCCGCCTCACGCGGCTTCCTAGACGCTTCCTTTTCGTTGTCGTATCCATGGGAGCATCATATGGGAGTCGTTTCGAGACGAGCTGAATATATTCCTCATCTATTAATAATACGTTCAAGACGCGTATAGAGTATGTTGCTCGGGGGGGGGTCGCATCGGCGCACCGTGGGCCTCGTTCGGCGGCTGAAGCGAGGATGCGGCAACGTTCAACGCACTTTTTCGAGTCGCACCGAAGTACTCGCGGAACGCAGCCGGGAATCATTCGAAACCGCCGAAACCATTGGGAACCGCCGGAATAGCCTGAGCTCATTGGAGCCATCGAGACTCGCTGAAAACCGGAAACATCTGAAAATCTTTGATTGAACGCATGGTTGAATCGACGATGGGTCGGGTCATTGACCGCAGGTGCAGGCTATACTCTCTCACGCGCGACGAGGGTTCGCGTGGCGCGCGATAAGCGTGTGCCTGGGGAGGCGGAATCGCGTCGCGTCGCCGCATCGTTACTGCTGCGGGGACGCGTCGGGCTTCGCGCCGTCTACAACGGAAGGGGAAGGCCGATGTCCGGTTCCCAAAGAGCGTTGAAGATTATCTGTATCCTGCTGATCGCATGGGCGGTCATCCTGATCGCCTTCGGCGCGTTCCTCACGTTCGGTTCGGGATTCGCCACGGGTAATATTGTAGATTCCCAGGGCGCGACGGTGGATGCTGCCGCCATGAGCATCGCGCTGGGCATAGGGACCGTCGTGGGCGGGGTTGTAAACCTCATCATCGCGCTGCTCGGCCTGCGCGGTGCGAAGAACCCGCACAAAATCGGCGCGTTCTTCGTGCTATGCATCATCGGCGTTGTGTTGGGGCTGATCAGTCTGGGCATGAGCATTGCGCAGGGCTCGTTCCAGTGGTCTTCGATTGTGAGCCTTGCGCTCGTCATCGTGTGCACGGTGCTGGCCAGCAGCATCAAGAAGCAGGCGTAGCTGCGAGATGTCTCGAGGGAAGCGGCGCGCGCACCCTCTGCGCGAGGACGCCCTCCATGCGCAGCAGGGCGTCTCTGAATCCGACGTCAGCCCAGCGGCTCCAAGTTCGAATTCTGCTTGAAAAACGAGGTATGGGAGGCCTCGATGTCGGTTTCGGGGCCTTTCGGAGGGGAAGCGCGTTTTCGCGATCGCGTTTGCGCAGGCCGCGAAAAGGTAGCGCGGGCTCGAGGTTTGCCGATCCCTCCCATACCTCGTTTTTCTTACGGAAAACGGGATTTTTCCCGCACTTGTTCTGTTCAGCGCAGCGCGGCATCCGGATCGCGTGATCAAGGGGGGCAAACGCACCTTGCTTCCCAACGCCAGGCCTCGTTGCGCAGCTCCCCCCCCCAAGCTGATTGGGTCTCGTTGTGCGGCGCTGCGTGTCGAGAGGCGTGCGGCTTCGGCAGGGGTATACTGATGTCTTCCTGATTCTGATGCGAGGGAGGACGTTGTGTTTTCGTTGCTGTGCGTGGGCGCAGGTGGGTTCGTCGGGGCCGTTGCGCGCTATCTGATGGTCGAGTTCATCCCTTATGGAGGGGATTTCCCGCTCATGACGCTGCTCGTGAACTTCCTCGGGGCCGTCGCCATCGGCGCGGTCATGGAAGCCGTTGCCGCATGGCCGGGATTCCCGGCCAACGCAGTGCTGTTCCTGAAAACGGGCGTGTGCGGCGGCTTCACCACGTTCTCGTCGTTCTCTCTCGAGACGGTGAATCTGATCGACCGCGGACGCTACGCCATGGCGGGCGCTTATGCGGGCGGCAGCGTGATCGCGTGCTTGATCGGCGTCGTATTGGGCCAGATGCTCATGCGTGCGGCGCTGTCAGCGGTGCGGGGCGTTGAAGCCTGATCGCCGCAGGTAGATGCCATGCCTTGGGCGGGCCGATAGGCGGCCCAAGGCTGCGATCGCTCCTAACGCGTGCGAGTCGCGTTCGAGGGGTCGATAGACATGCTCTGGAAGCGGTCCTCCATGAACTGGTTGTCGAAGTGGTCTGCGCAGAACTCCTCGATGGCCGATTCGGGCGCGTTGCCTGCCATGCGCTGGTACCAGCAGTCGAGCGAGACGAGCGTCAGGCCGCCATCGGCGATCATGAGCGCTGCGCATACCGACGTGACCGTGTAGCGCCAGTTCCAAGGGATGATGTTTACCAGCTTGAGCATCCAAGGTAGGAGAAGCTTGATCCATACCACGCCGAGTACGCCCCACATAGCCATGAACATGCCGTTCGTGCGCCCGTCGATGGACAGGAATGTGCCCGTGTAATCCCAGGCGACAATGCCAAAGGCGAACTGCATGAACCAGCTTGTAAGGTACTCGAACGCGCCTCCGATGACGGCGCTGACCAGGAAAATGAGGACGACGTTCTTATCGTGGAAGCGGTTGAGCGCCACGGTCATGAGCACCGCGCCGAATCCGTAAATTGGCGAGAATGGCCCGAAGAGGAGCCCGGCTCGATTCTCGTAGTGGCCCGGGACCACGACAGCGAAGTGGTAGACGGTCTCGATGACGAGGCCCAGCACGCAACAGACGACGAAGATCCAAAAGAGGTTGAAGAAGTTGAGCGCGATGAAACCCTTGCCCGTCTCGTCACGACCGAGCGTGCCGTCCTCGGCGTCTTCGCGCAGCTCCATGTCGCGCAGCTTGCGCTGCAGCTCGCGCTCTTCGGCGAGGGTCGGATCCACGTAGGAGGCCAGGGCGATGAGCAATACGAGCGTGATGCCCAGCTGGACGAGATCAGGCGACAGGCCGTTCAGCATCATGTCGCAGAGTGCAATGAGGATGACCAGGACGATCATGACCTCGGCTAGATGGGCCGCGTGGCGACGCTTGTCGCGCAAAAGACGCACGCCAAGCACTGCGAACATGCCTGCCAGTACTGCCGTGAGCGTTGCTTCTATGACGAAGAACACGAGAGCGGTCGTTGAAAGCCCCTCCGTCAGCTGGCCCTGCTGGACGAGGAGCGCGGTCCCCACGAGCACGAGGACCAGAAGCGGCACGAAGGCGGCGCTGCTGACGATGCAG
Organism: Enteroscipio rubneri; assembly: GCF_963929405.1. NCBI lineage: Bacteria > Bacillati > Actinomycetota > Coriobacteriia > Eggerthellales > Eggerthellaceae > Enteroscipio > Enteroscipio rubneri. Next base: position 211,487 of record NZ_CAWVIN010000002.1, read on the forward strand.
ATCACGCCGAACAGTTTCAACGGAAGTGGCAGCTTTTTCTTGATGGGATCCGTTTCGATGGAGCCAGGGACGACTTCCTCAACGGCATCTTCATCGTGCGCGGTGCTGTTGTGCATGGACATGCTGGAATTCTCCTGATCGCCTTCGCTCGTAAGCGCCTTTCCCCACGTATGCGCACTGATCGCATTGCCTTGCGGCTTAGCGGCTGGCTATCGCGCGCACCTTTTTCGGCTTTGCGGCTTCGCTGGCAAAACGCCATCCAGTATAGCGCTTGCCATGGGACTCGGCCGCGTGCCGGTTCGAAAGCTCCGCCAAAAGCCAGAAACATCCGCCCAAGCCCTCTGCCCCCCGATGCTCGCATACGGCTCAAGTCGGTGCCGCGCGACTCGGGCTCTGCCAGAGGGGGGGAAGGGAAGTGGTGCGAAGTCTTCGCACCACTGAGCGAATGTGGCAGCGGGGCGGCTCTTCAAGGTTCGAACAGGCCGCTATCGATTCCGATTGTCAGACACGATCTCCTCGACGAACCAACGGGGGTTTTCGAAGAACAAGTACTTCTCGCGACCGTTCATTGAGACAAGGTAGCGAATGCCCGTTCCGCCAACGCGCGTGGACGTTCTCCGGATAGCCTCATGGACGCGGTCGATCTCGAACCGACGGCCGTCGCGCCAGAAAACTTCGAGCGGGGTGATGCTTCCATCGGCGTCGATGCGTGCGGTTACGTCTACATATGTCTTCCGGTATGCCATACTGAGCAGAAAACCACGGGGCTGGTGGATCGTTCAAGCTCTGTACCAAGCGGTAGGTGCGCGGATGCCGGACCGCCAAATGCGCGCGCCACGGTCTGGACCGCTGTCTGCGGCCAGAGCGGGCGCCGGTCTCGAATTCCATCCGCATAGCGCGTCCCTCGCTTCACGAATCGCCGGGGATGTCGTACAATACGCTCGCGCGCTTCTCGCTTTCGATAACGATTCGACTTCGCCTCGGACGTCGGGTAGATGGTCGAGAGGCGCATGGCGCGTTTGCCAGCGTGGCGCAACGGTAGCGCAGCAGTTTTGTAAACTGCGGGTTGCAGGTTCGAATCCTGTCGCTGGCTCCACGAAAGACGAGGCCGGACGCGAGTGAGCGCCCGGCCTTTTTCGTAGTGCGTAAAGGTTGCCCTCGGGCGGGAGATCGGGTGCGGTTCGGGTCCCGAGTCCCGCATGCCGCCGGCCTTGGGCTTGCCGATCACGATAGCTTCGTTCCGGCCGACGCCGTGCTCGAGGGCGCTTTCGTCCGGGACGACAACCCGGTCGCACGCGTTTCGAAAGCCGCCCTGTCGAACATGGACGTCGCGATCACTGGCATGCATCGATCCGGACGCTTCTCGTTGCGGTTTTCATGCGTATCGTCGGGGCCGTGTGATAAGATTGAGTTGCGAGGGTCGAAGTGTCTTCTGGAATAGTTGGGGGTCGGGTGCATGAATCTTTCTCAACTGTATTATTTCCGCAAGCTTGCAGAGGTGGAGCACTACGGTAAGGCGTCAGAAGAACTGTTCATCACGCAGCCGTCGCTGTCTAACTCGATCGGCAACCTGGAAAAGGAACTGGGCGTGCGCCTGTTCGAACGCGTCGGTCGCAACGTGCGGCTCACGTCCTACGGTGCCGAGTTTAACGAGCACATCTGCCTCGCTTTGAATGAGGTCGACAAGGCGGTCAACCTCATGAAACTCTATAGCAGCGGATTGAGCGGCCAGATTCGCATCGGGACCGTCATTTCCATCCAGCGCAATTTTCTGCCGCGTCTTTTGAATGCGTTTCGCGAAGAGTTCGGCGACGGCATAGTGTTCGATATCCATCAGGATACTACCTACGGGTGTATCAAGGGCCTGCGCGATGGCAAGTTCGATGTCGCGTTTTGCGGCAAACTGCGCGACGAGCAGGGCATAACCTATACGCCGATGGTCTCTCAGAACCTGGTAATTGGAGTCGACGCCTCCCACGAACTCGCCAAGCGCGATGTGGTGTCTTTGGAAGATCTGCGCGGCTACTCGCTCGTCTCGTATCGCAACGAGTCCTACGTGCGGGCCATACTTGACGGCTTGTTCCACCGCGTTGGGCTGACGGTAAAGCAGGGCTTCAATGATGAAATCAGCGCTGCATCGCTGGTTGTTGCAGAGAAATCGGTTGTGGCCATCATGCTCAATACGCTGGACGACGGCTTCAGCGAGGGTTTCGTGAGCATTCCCATCGAAGAGGTGCTCGAGCCTTTCCACATCATCTATCTGGCGCACAAGGACAGCGTATCCAGTAGCTCCGCAGCCGACCAGCTCATCGATTTTGCGGCGCGGTTCACCGAGTATCCTGACGGCATCGTCGGGCTTGAAGACACCATGGAGGACTCCGAGCACTGACGGTTCGACCGTTGCATCGGCACTCCGTCCGACAGAGCGGCCGAGCGGACGGTCGGGCCGGTTGAAAACCGCGTCGAAACCCTCCGAGATCGAACGGGGCAGGTGCGGTGCGGAACTTCCGAGAACGACGGCGAAGACCCTCCACCGCCTCGCAGCTCCATCGTAATCGGCCGAGTCAACGTCATTTATTTCCCGAATCGACCGAATGCGGAAATTTATTTGCATAACGAATGTCTCCATCAATTATTCATGCTGGTGAACGTGCATTATTTCTTATGTCTATGATTCGTTTATCGAACGTCAATTAGACGGAGCGACTCCGGCGTTCCATAATAAAGGCCAGAAACTTGTGAGAGTTTTGAGATTTGACCTGCGGATTCCTTCGGGGGTCTACGGGTTGGATGCAATCAACGGGAGTAGTCGAAGGAAGGTCGCATTATGGGAAAGAATTGGTTTTCTAAGGACCCCAAGGAACAGCTCGCCGGCAAGACCGCAATCATCATGGGCGGCGGCTCCGGCATCGGCAAGGCCACGGCCGAGCAGTTCGCAGCTGCAGGCGCGAACCTCATGATCTGTGGCGTGCCTGAGCAGATCTGCCTTGACACCGCCGAAGAGCTGCGCGCCGAGGGTGCGAACGCCATCGGCATGCTGTGCGACGGCACCAAGGCCGACATGGTTCAGGCCATGATCGACAAGACCCTCGAGGAGTTCGGCAGCATCGACATTCTCGTTTCCACTGCCGGTATTTCTCTGCCGCGCATGAACTCCATCGACGTCACCGAGGCTGATTGGGACAAGATCTTCGCTGTCAACCTGAAGGCCAACTTCTTCCTGGCTACGGCTGTTGCTCGCGTTATGAAGGACAACCCCGACGGCGGCAAGATGGTCATCATCTCCTCGCAGCGCGGCATCTCCGCCATGGAGAACATCGCTCCGTACAGCATCACGAAGGCTGCGGTCATGGGCATGGTTCGCTCGCTGGCTGTCGACTTCGCGAAGTTCGGCATCCAGGTCAACGGCATCGCTCCCGGCTACGTCATGACCCCGATGGTCGAGAAGGTCTTCGCCGACAATCCGGCGCAGCAGGAGTACGTGTACAGCCGTACGCCCTCCAAGGTGAAGATGGGCTCGCTGCAGGAAATGGCCGAGGCCATCTACTTCCTCTGCTCGCCTGTGACCAACTACACCACCGGCCAGACCCTCATCCTCGACGGCGGCTGGTCCATCCAGTAGCGATCCAACGGCGCGTCCCGGGTCCGACGGCCGCGGGACGCGCTCCGGCTTTCATTTCAGCAGACTCTTTTCGAAAGGGGCACCAATGGAAGGCAAGATGAACGCGGTTTACATGACCAAGCCCGAGGCCGGCGCGTGGGAGTACGTCGAAGATGCGCCGATCCCCCAGATCAAGGACGACGAAGTCCTGATGGAGATCAAGGCGTGCGGCATCTGCGGCACCGACCACTCCCTGCACGGCTGGAACGAGGCTATCGCCAACTCGTACAACATCCAGTTCCCGGCCATCTTCGGCCATGAGTTCTCCGGCGTCATCGCCGAGGTGGGCCCCAATGCCCCCGCCGACCTCAAGGTGGGCATGCGCGTGACGGCCAACCCCGTGCTGTTCGACAATACCTGCGCCTACTGCGATAAGGGCCAGGTCAACATCTGCGACAACCGTCCCTTCTACGGCACCGACCTGCCCGGCGCGTTCGCCAAGTACATGGCCATCCGTGGCAGCAACGTCATCCCGATGCCGGACGAGGTGTCCTTCGTGCAGGGCGCTCTGCTCGAGCCGCTGTGCGTGGCCCTCAACGCCGTCGAGCGCATCCATCCCGAGGCCGGCGAGACCGCGCTGGTCATGGGCCCTGGCCCCATCGGCCTGCTTATGGTGGCCGTGCTGCGTCAGGCCTACGGCATCAAGAAGGTCCTCTGCTCCGGTCTGGCCAACGACGTCAAGCGTCTTGAGGTTGCCGAGAAGCTGGGCGCCATCACCATCAACGGCTCCGAGTGCGACGTCGTCGAGAAGGTCAAGGAGCTCACGGGCGGCAAGGGCCCCGAGATGATCCTCGACGCGGCCGGCCACTTCACCGTGGTGCAGCAGGCCGTCGAGATGGTTGCCAAGGGCGGCCGCATCGGCATCACCGGTCTGCCGGCGAAGCCCTCGACCATCCCGATGACCCCCATCGCGATGCGTCAGATCAGCATTATCGGCTCGCGCGCCTACGAGCGCAAGCACTGGCGCCAGGCGCTCAACCTCATGGCCAACGGCCTGGACATCAGCCTGGTCTCCAACTTCGTCCTTCCGCTGAGCGACTGGAAGAAGGGCATGGAGCTCATCGACGCCGGCGAAGGCCTGCGCGTCATCCTCGAGCCGTAAGGCGACGTTTCTCAGAGGAGTCCCATTGGGGATAAGCAAGGCCCCGGTTCGTGAAAACCGGGGCCTTCTTTCTAAAGCCGCGCCTCCGGGGAAGCCCCGGAGGGCAATCGGGAAAGGATTTGCTACATGAGTGGTTTGGAAGGGACTATCGTAGTCGACCTCACGCAGTACGCTGCAGGCCCCGCCGCGAGCCGCCTTCTGGGTGAGCTGGGTGCGACCGTTATCAAAGTCGAGCCGTTCTCAGGCGACGAGCAGCGCACCCAGGGCATGGCCTGGGGCATGAACTATAAGAGCGAGTTCGACGACGTGGCCTACGACTGCGGCTCGTTCAACAAGGAATGGACCGCTATTGACTGCAAGAACCCCGAGGGCAACGAGGTTATGATGAACCTCCTGTCCAAGGCTGATATCTTCGTCACGTCTCTGCGCGACGGCGCGCTGAAGCGCCTGGGCCTGGACTACGAGACGCTGCATGAGAAGTTTCCGAAGCTCGTATGGGCCCAGAACCGCGGCTACGGCGAGCACGGCCCGATGAAGGACGCGAAGGGCTTCGACGCCACGTCGTTCGCCGCGCGTTCCGGCTTCGTGAGCGCCATCCCGCAGGCCAACGAGCACTACGAGCCGGGCAACTCGCCCATCGCCTTCGGCGACTGGAACACTGGCTGCGCGCTGACCGCCGGCATCCTTGGCGCGTATGCGGGCGCTCTGCGCACCGGCGTGGGCGACAAGGTGACCACGAGCCTCTACCATGTGGGCACCTGGGGCATGACCTGCGCGCTCATCGCCGAGCAGCAGGGCTGCAAGCACCCCAAGGACCGCATGGAGGCCAAGTGCCCCACGAACAACTCCTACGTGTCCGCCGACGGCGTGTGGTTCCTCATGTGCTTCGGCAACTACAACAAGTACTGCCAGCTCGTGTTCGACACCATCGAGATGGACCCGAAGTACTACACCGATCCCGAGTACAACACGCTCGAGGCGCTGGCCGAGAACGGCAAGTACACCGAGGTCGACGCCGCCATCCATCAGGCGTGCAAGCAGTTCCCGTTCGAGGAGCTCGAGAAGCGCTTCCGCGCCAACGATATCCCCTTCGAGAAGATCCAGACCGTCGCCGACGTGCTGGCCGACGAAGAGGCGTTCGCGAACGACCAGCTGCGCCGCGTGAAGTACGAGAAGCAGGGCCCCACGAGCGAGTTCACCGAGAACGACGAGTACATCGTCACCACGCCGCCGTTCCGCCTGGCCTCCATCGGCGACCCGGTGCTGCATCGCTCCCGCCCGGTGGGCTACGACACCCGTAAGATCCTGAAGGAGATCGGCGGCTACAGCGACGCCGACGTCGACAAGCTGGCAGCCGACGGCGCCGTGCTCGAGTACACGGGCGATCCGCTGCCCGAGTCCGTCCTCGAGCCGAGCTACGGCCCGAACTCCAAGAAGAACTAGGTGAGGTGCACAATGGCGAAGAACACCCCGTTTTCCAAGCTGACCGTCCTCGATTTCTCCCGCTACCTGCCCGGCGGCTACGCGACGCAGGTGCTGGCGGATCTCGGCGCGACGGTGATCAAGGTCGAGGACACCGGTCTGGGCGACTTCATGCGCCACGACTATCCCACGATGGGCGGCGGCATTTCCTACTACGTGACCGCGCTCGGCCGCAACAAGAAGTCCGTGTCGCTGAACCTGAAAGACTCCGAGGTCGTCGACTGGTTCCTGAAGATGGCCGCTGAAGCCGACGTGATCGTCGAGAGCTTCCGCCCCGGCGTCACGAAGAAGCTGGGCATCGACTACGAGTCGGTCAAGGCCATCAACCCGGGCATCATCTACTGCTCCATCTCGGGCTACGGCGCCGAGGACCCGCGCTCGAAGAAGGCGCAGCACGACTTGAACATGCAGGCGACGAGCGGCTACCTGTCGGTCAACCACGGCTCCATGTCACCGCTGCACCTGTGCGACCTGTCGTCGGGCATGGTGGCCGGCCAGGCGATGCTCGCGGCGCTGTACGCCCGCGAGGTGACGGGCGAGGGCTCCTACATCGACACGTCGATGTTCGACTGCTTCGTGTGGTGGAACTCGCTGCTCGATTCCCGCTGGTGCTTCAACGGCGGCGAGTGCAAGCGCGAGGACCTGGAGTACCCCTCGACGGCCTACAACGTCTACGAGACCGCCGACGGCGGCAAGCTGGCCCTCGGCATGGTCGAGGCCAAGTTCTGGGAGCCGTTCTGCGACGCCATCGGGCATCCCGAGATCAAGCCGACGGGTCTCATGCGCGAGTGGGAGGCGCCCGAGGCGTTCGAGGTCGTGCGCGAGGCCATCAAGTCCAAGACGACCGCCGAGTGGATGGAATGGCTCGAGGACAAGGACTTCTGCATCGCCAAGGTGAATTCCAAGACCGAGGCTGTCGAGCAGATTACGCGCGAGAACCCCGAGGCGTTGGCCTGGGTTGAGTTCCCGCGTGTGGGCCGCGTGCTTCAGACGGGTCTGCCGCATCACATCTCCACCATTCCGGTTGAGATTTCCGAGTTCGAGGAAGTGTCGCCGCTCGGCGCTGACACGGCCGAGTATCTCAAGAAGGTTGGAGCCGACGATGCCACGATCGCGCGCCTGAAGGAGAGCGGTTCCATCCGTCTGGGCGACGACATCGAACCCGAAGAGGATCGCGCACCCATCGCGCCTCGCTAAAACATGCCGTAAGGCGTTCGGTCCGATCGGCGCGAAGGGAGTCGCGGCGCGGGCCGGGCCTTGCAACTGGGGGAGGGGCACTTGATGGCGACCGCAAGGTCGCCATCGCCCATTTCCTGGCCGAACCGCCGGGTTCTGCAATCATATATAACCTGGCCAACACCCTTTTCTCGTTGCCGAAACTCCATGGTCTGTTCGCTTGCGCATGCGATGGCATTGTGCGAACATACGTTCTTGCAGTGATGTGAAGCGTGAGCCGGCGGTGCTTGCGCGGATGAGCGGAGGGGCGAAACCTATGACGGAGAGGCGGCGGCCAGCAGGCGCGCATCGCGTGGTCTTCCATTCGGACATGAACGCGTTCTACGCGAGCGTCGAGCAGGCCGATCGGCCGGAGCTGCGCGGACGCCCCCTGGTCGTCGGCGGGCACGAGGAGCTTCGGCACGGCATCGTGCTGGCGAAGAGCGCCGAGGCGAAGGCGGCTGGCGTGAAGACCGGCGAGGCGCTGTGGGAGGCGCGCGCAAAGTGCCCCGGGCTCGTGGTGGTAACGCCGCGCTACGGGCTGTACCAGAAGTATTCGCTGCTCGCACGGCGCATTTACTACCAGTATACCGACCTCGTGGAGCCGTTCGGGCTCGACGAAGCCTGGCTCGATCTCACCGGCTCGCTGCGCCTGGCCGGCGCCGGCGCACTCGAGACAGCCGCCGAGATCAGCGAGCGCATGAAGGCCGAACTGGGCTGTACAGTGTCCATCGGCATCTCATGGAACAAGATTTTCGCGAAGTTCGGCAGCGACTATCGCAAGCCCGACGCCATCACGGCCATCACGCCAGAGAACTATCGCGATCTCGTGTGGAGCGCTCCAGCCGGCGAGCTATTGTATGTGGGGCGCGCCACTCGGAAGAAGCTGCATTCGTCGGGCATCGACACGATCGGCGACATAGCCCGTGCGTCCCCGGAGCTGCTGCAGCGCAGGCTGGGAAAGATGGGTGGCGTGCTGCGCGCGTTCGCCCGCGGCGAGGACGAGACGCCGGTGAAGCCCTACGACGCGGCTCGCAACGAGGTGGACCACACGATCAAGAGCTACGGCAATGGTTTGACAGCGCCTCACGACATCGCGACTCCCGAGGATGCGAAGGCGCTCATCTACCTTCTGTCGGAATCGGTGGCGCAGCGCCTGCGCGAGGGGCGCGTCCGTGCCTCTACCATCGCTATCGGCGTGCGCAGCGCGGACGACCTGGTCAGCTACTCGCGGCAGACGACGCTCGCCCGCGCGACGAACGTGACGGGCCGCATCGCGCGCACGGCCTGGGAGCTGCTCGAGGCGAACGAGCCGCTCGACGAGACGCGTCCGCTGCGCGGTCTGCACGTGCGCGCCTCGGGCCTGGAGCCCATGGACGCGCCCCAGCAGCTAGAACTTGCTCTCGATCCGCGTCTTCACATGCTGGAGGACCTCGACGAGACGATCGACGATCTGCGCCGCCGGTTCGGAAACACGTGCGTCCAGCGCGGAGCCGAGCTGCTCGACGAGAGCTTGCTCGACCTCGACATCAAGCGCGATAACGTGATCCATCCGGTCGGGTACTTCTAGCGCGAGGCGGGTTGGACGGAGGCGACGCAGGCCGCCGAAGCCGAAGGACGCCACACGGCACTGGTGCTGTCGGAGTTGTGCGGTTTTGGCGCCATCAGAGCGAAGGGTTCTCCGCAGCGTCGGGATGGTGAAGCGTTCGGCCGCGGCCCGTTCATCCTGACATGCAGCTAAAAAGCCGAATTCTGTCAAAAAAACGAGGTATGGGAAGCCCGAAGCCGGTTTTCGGGCTTCGTGCGAGGGACGTGCGGGAGGCCTCGGCTGTGTTCGCCCAGGTTGCGCGACGGCGGCTAGGATCCGATGGCTCGCCAGCCTTCCCCTACCTCATTTTTCTCGCAGAATTCGCGAATTTTGCTGCCGAACCAAGATTAGCGGGTCGCAGGCTCGCTCGCCTTGCGCACGGAGCGGAAGGGGGAGTCCGTGCTCGCGTTGTACGCGGGAAGCGAAAAAAGGTCCGGCTCATTTTGCGCGCGGGGCGCGGAGGAGTGGTCCAGGCTCGCGTTGTGTGCGGTGCTCGCGGTGCGTGCAGGAAGCGAAGAAGGGAGGGTCGAACGATGGTGCAGGGCATCGCCAGCAGGCGCAAGCGATACGTGGAGGTGGAGGCGATGTTTCTGGCTGACGGCTGCATCGTACCGCGCGCCGTGGTGTGGGACGACGGGCGTCGGTTTCCCGTGCGCGCCGTGCTGGGCACGAGGCGTTGCGCCTCCCTCAAGGTGGGCGGCGAGGGTGTGCGCTACGACGTGGTGGTCGGACATGCACATACGTTCCTCTTCCACGAGGACCCGCGTTGGTTCGTGGAGGAGATCGTGCCCGAAGCGCCTTCGGACGCGCCCATCGGCTAGAATGGTCGGAACGAGACGAAGGGCCGCACGGCGGCCTGGCGAGGAGGAACGAATGGACCGGATCGTTGTCGAGGACGTGCGCGAGCGTTCAGCGGAATTGGTGGAGAAGCTCGCGGGCGTCTGGGAGGCGTCGGTGCGGGCGACGCATCACTTTTTGACCGAGGCGGACGTCGTTGCGTTACGGCCCGAGGTCTACGAGGTGCTCGAGAGCGTCGCGCAACTGGCCGTGGTGCGCGAAGGCGGCGCACCCGTCGCGTTTGCCGGTGCGGAGGGTGGCGTGCTGGAGATGCTGTTCGCAGCGCCGGCCGCGCGCGGATGCGGCGTGGGGAAGGCGCTGCTCGCGCATGCTGTCGAAGATTGGGGTGTGCACCGGCTCGATGTGAACGAGCAGAACCCGGCCGCGCTCGGATTCTACGAGCACGAGGGATTCTTCGTGGCGGCGCGATCGTCGGCCGACGGGGCGGGCAGGCCCTTCCCGACGCTGCACCTTGCGCTCGCAACGGGCATCCGCGCGCAAATGGCGTCCGGAGAGTGGTTCGAGGCGGCCGACCTGCTGCTTGAACAGGATCGTATTCGCGCGCGGCGCATCATGCAGCGTTTCAACGCGGATGCGACGCTTGACGACGAGGGGCGCGCCGCGCTGCTGGGCGGGCTGCTCGGCGCCTTGGGAGCGGGCTCGTCAATGTCGGCGGGCGCGCAGGTGGACTACGGATACCACGTGTACGTCGGCTGCAACTGCTTCTTCAACTTCAATTGCACGTTTCTCGACGGTGCGCCCATCGTGTTCGGCGACGACGTGTGGGTGGGGCCGAACTGCACGTTCGCTACGGCGCTGCATCCGATGGTCGGGCGCGAGCGCGCCGTTTGGTTCGATGCCCAGGACGCGCCCCATCTGCGGGAGCGCAACCTGCCCATCGTCGTGGGAAACGACGTGTGGATAGCCGCGGGCGTGACGGTGAACCCGGGCGTGACCATCGGTGACGGGGCGGTCATTGGGTCGGGCAGCGTGGTGACGAAGGATGTGCCGCCGCGCACGCTCGCCTTCGGCAACCCCTGCCGTCCGGTGCGCGAGATAACGGCCGAGGATGCTATCGGGAATGCTGGTGTCGTCGAGGCTGCGGCCGATGCTGCCCACGCGGAGGCCGAAGCGGGTGCGGCTCTATGACGGCGGCAATGCGCGGCGCAAACGACGGCCCTGCATCTGCGGCATCGGCATCCGTATCGGCATCTGCACCTGCGCCCGCGCGATCGAACATTCCCGGCTTACTCGTGGACGTCTCGTCACTCTCGCGGTGGATCGTCGACGAGAACGACGGCGATCTGGTGGCCGCCCATCTGCGCCTAACGGGCTGCGTGGAAGCCGATGCCGACTTTGCGCTGCTTGAGCTGGCCGAATCGTGTGTCGAGGGTTGCGCGTTCTCCGCGTGCGATTTCTCGCGGGCGACGTTCGCCGACGTGGCGTTCTCCAACTGCGACTTCTCCAACTGCGACTTCTCCGAGGCGGGCTTTACGCGCTGCACGTTCTCGTCGTGCAAGTTCACCGGTGCGAACCTCACCGAATCTATGCTGCGGCTTGTCGAGATGTGTGATTCGACGTGCGCGTACGCGTTCTTCACGAAGGCGAAGCTGGAAGATGCCGCCTTCCGCGCGACCGATTTCGTCCATGCCGACATCTCGGAGGCGCGCCTGCGCCGCGCCGCGTTCGACGATGTGCGCTTCGCCGGTACGAGCTTCTTCCGCACAAGCCTGGCCGGCGTCGACCTTTCCACCTGCCAGATGTCCGACATCGTGCTCTCCGACACCATGAGTGAACTGCGCGGATGCTCGATGGACCTGTTCCAGGCCGCCGGCATCGCGCGCAGGTTGGGCGTGATCGTCAAAGATTGAACAACGCTCGACCACTCTCCACGCAAGCTCCATTTGACTTGGAGCGGGCTCCAGGTTCTATGATCGTATCGATTCGAGATGGAGCCGAGGGGCGCGCATGCGGGAAAACGCTGCGATCGCCCAGAAGAGGGAAGTGGAAGCATTGACGATATCGAAAAGCGGCAACGCCGCTGCGGCATGTGAGATCACGGATCCGACGGCGCGGCCTTTCGTGGCCTCAGGCGGCCCGGCGGTCGTGGAGAACCAGGCCTTTGACGGCGAACGGGCCCTGTACGGCGCGCGCCGCCTGCGCGTCGAGAACTGCCGTTTCGACGGCCCAGCCGACGGCGAGAGCGCGCTCAAGGAGGTGTCCGACGTGGAGGTTGAAGACACGTTCTTCAACCTGCGCTATCCGCTTTGGCACGCGAGCCGCGTGCGTTTGAGGCGCTGCCGGATGACCGATCTGGCGCGCGCGGCGCTGTGGTACTGCGACCATGCGGTCATCGAGGATTGCAGCCTGCACGGCATCAAGGCGCTGCGCGAATGCCGCGACGTGCGCCTGTCCGGCTGCAACGTGCGTTCGGCGGAATTCGGGTGGTCGGTCGATCAGCTTGAGGTGGCGGACTGTTCGGTCGAGGGAGAGTACCCTTTCATGCGCGCCGAGAATCTGCGGTTTCGCGATGTCTCGCTGAAGGGGAAGTACTCGTTTCAGTACATCCGCAACGCGGAATTCGACGACTGCTCGTTCGACACGAAGGACGCGTTCTGGCACGCCCGCAACGTGACCGTGCGCAACAGCGTGGTGCGCGGCGAGTACCTGGGATGGTATTCCGATCATCTGACGTTCGAGAACTGTCGCATCGTCGGCACGCAGCCGCTGTGCTACTGCACCAATTTGAAGCTCGTGGACTGCGAAATGATCGATTGCGACTTGGCGTTCGAGAAATCGGACGTCGAAGCGCGCATCCTGACGCCCATCGACAGCGTGAAGAACCCGTATCGGGGCTTCATTGAAGCGCCGTCGGCCGAGGTCGTCCTGGATGATCCGCGGGCAGAAGGACTCTGCGACCTCCGCGTGGGTGCGTTCTAGCAGGTTCCGACCCGTGAACGGGGCGCCGCAGACTCCTTCTTCGGCGCTACTTCGGCCGCCACGGCGACTGGCGATGCAATGCGGCTTCTTGCACGGCGATTCCGCATTTTTGGACAAAATTTTCGGTTTTCGCAGCCTAAGTGGGACATAGGTGCCGCGCGCGAAGGAATGTCCGCTTCACAAGAAAAGTCGACCTGGGGCTATGCAGGCAATCTTCGCTTACCTTGGCACTGATCAGTAAAACTATCGAAATTTTTGTCCAGAAATGCGGAATCGCCGTGCAAAGCTGAAGGCGAAGGGCGATGGTGTGGTGGGTGGTATCCGTGCGATAGCGTCCAGATACGATCTCGGACAATGGTTGCGCCGAAGTGTCCGACAATCGCTCGAATATCGAAGTGTTGGAATCGCTCAAGCGCCGAAGTGCCCGGAAGTACTCAAGCGCCGGTATTGCACGTCCTCGTTCTGGGCGCGATGCTGTGCGAAGGCGTGAAAGCAAGGGCGGAGGCGACGGCGCGTATGGTGTCGCCGCCTCCATCGAAGAGGTCGCAACTGCTGCCGCGCTAGGCCTCGGGCCAGGCGGCGTGGTTCAGGTGCATCACGTGGCAACTGGCGCATCCTTCGACGTTTTCCAAAGGCATCGAATCATGACGATCGTGCCATGCGCCTTGCGTGTGGCAGCCGCTGCGTAAGCAGAAGCCCTCGGTATTGGCTAAGTTGCTCGGGCCCAGAGAATCTTCGAAATCACCTGCGACCCACTTCAGCCCTTCGCTGATTTGCTGGTCGATGCGCGGTTCGTGGCACGACAGGCATCCAACGCCGGCTTCGAGGTGCCTGTCTGACATGAGTGTGTCCGCCTCGTAATAGCCCTCCACATAGGAGTCCATAGGGCTGTGGCAGACGGCGCTGCAGAAGCTCGGCTGTTCGTGCCATACCCACAGACCGGCGCCCGCCGCCACGACCACGACGGCGACGACACCGATGGCGACACCCGCTTTGCGGGAAAGCCGCCGCGGTCGCTTCGGAGATTCGGCGGGCGTGCTGCGCTTTGCTCGCCGCCGACCTCTGTTTCGGGTTTCGGCCGAGGTGAGGCCGTTATCCCATTCGTTCATGCTCGTTCCCCTTTCAATGTGGACGGCAGCGCGTCCAAGAAGGCCGCGTCCAGCCGCACGAGCCTTTCCAGCAACCGTGCGGCTGTGGCGTACGGGCCTTGGCAGGCGTTCGCGAGATCCGCGGCATGCGAATCCGAGCTCGCGTTGGCGAGATCCGCAGAAAAAGGCCCGATCCATGCTCCCAGGTGCTCTTCGAGAAACGAAGCGCTGGTCTGCCGCGCCCGTTCGAGCGCATCACTATCACCTTCTTCCCATGCCTTCTGCATGCCCTGGGCCAGCCGGGCGAGAAAGTCCAGCTCAAGCGCCAGGTGGTCGTCGGATACCTGGGGGTAGCGCTCGGGTATGAAGCCCTGCGCGCGATAGGCGGCGCGCACCTCCAGCGTGATGCGGGTGAACAGCGAGCCGTCCTTGAACTTCCAGACCGACTCCCAGGGTGGCGCGGGAAGCGCGCCCGGTCCTACGAACAGGCGGGCGTAGTCGATGCGGCGGGCTGGCACGTCCTCAAGGCCGGCGAGCGCTTTGCCGAACGCCTCGGCATCGCAGGCCGTGCCGCCCATGAGCACGAACGCCTCCCGGGCGAGTTCGGCATCCACGGCCTGCACAAAGCTTTCATTGGGCTCTTCGGCGAACAGATGCTGGAACAGGGCGTACAGATACGCTCGCGCCGCTAGTCGCTCCGGCACGCCCGCGTCGTCTGCCGCCTGCTCCCGCACGCCCTTGCCGGTTGCCAACCGCTCCACCACGCCCACACCCGCCGCCGGCCACTCCGCCAACCCGCGCCGGCCGGCGGCCGGCGTCCGCTCCAAAGTCCTCTCTTCCATGACTCGCCCCCTCCCTACACGATCGCGCGGCGACAAGGTTGCACGTAGGCTTGCTCCTTCGCGCGGATGAGCAGGTTGGGAGACGTCTCGTCGGCCGAGGGCAGCACGGGCAGCTCGCTCACCAGGCCCTCTCCATGGGCCGCGCGCAGCTCGTCCACGTCGCCGAACTCGATGGCGCGCATCGGGCAGGCGTCGACGCACACAGGGTTCTTCCCGTTGTCGCGGAAGGTCTTGCACCCGTCGCATTTGCCCGACACACGCCGATCCTCGTCGTAGGAAGGATGGCTGTAAGGGCACACGGCTGTGCAGGTGCGGCAGCCGATGCAGACGTCTTGGTCGATGAACACCGTGCCGTCCTCGGCTTTTTGGCAGGCGCCGGTTGGGCAGTTCTCCACGCAGGCGGGTCGCTCGCAGTGGTTGCAGGTGGCTGCAAGGTTGAAGCGGCTGGCGGTTGGGTAGACGCCCACCTGGTAGGTCTGGACTTCCCGGAAGATCACGTGGTCGGGTAGCTCGTTGCGGTCCTTGCAGGCCACCTGGCACGCGCGACATCCCGTGCAGCGGGACAGGTCGAAGTAGAATCCCAAAGACATGACGTACCCCTTCTATTCGTTGACGACGATCGGTTGCGGAAGCGGCTTGTCCAAGTCGAGCGGCACGGCGCGTCCCTCGAACTTCTCCACCTGCACGACCACCGAGTTAAATCCCATAACCAGCGACTCGGCGAAGTACGAGCCGTTGAGCGTGCTGTCAGACGAGCCGAAATCGATGCCGGTTTCCTCGTCTATCTCCACCCAGCCGCCATGGGGGATGGCACACACGCCCTCCATGAAGCAGTCGTCGATGGCCAGGTGGCGCACCACCTTGCCGTAGGGGCTCGACACCAGCACGGCATCGCCGTCCGTCAGCCCGCGTTCGGCGGCGTCCTTACTGTTCATGAAGAACGGGTTCACGTACGCCTCGCGCAGCCACGGCGTGTTCTCCAGGATGGTGTGCGCGCGGCGCAGGTAGTGCGGCTGGAAGCACTGCAGCGGGTAGTCGCCCTTCGTCTTGCTCTCCCAATCGGCGAACGTCGCCTCGTAGTTGTCCTTGGACTGGAAGAACACGGGATAGGGCTTGAACTCGTGCTCGGACACGCCCATGAGGTTGAGGATGTCGGCGCGCGACTGGCAGTAGATCTCGAACTTACCGCTCTTGGAAGGCAGAGGGTGCGCCTCGGGGTCGGCGACGAAGTCCTGGTAGGCGATCCACGTCCAGTTGTCGTTCTCGCGCCGCGGCGCCTGGTAGCTGCCGGTTTTCACGAACTCATCGTAGTCGATGACGCCCTGCTGCGGCTTGCCTTCCAAGCCCAGCTCGTCGATCTTCTCCTGCGTCACGGTGACGAGCGGCATCACGCCGGTGCCGTCCTCGGTGCGGATGGTGGAGGTGAGCACGGCGTCGAAGCGGCGCTGCGTGTCGGAGCGCGTGTAGAACTCGCGCGGGTCCAGGCCGCACTTCTCGGCCAGAAGCTCCACGAACTGCCGGTCGCTCTTCGCCTCGTACAGAGGCTCGCATACAGTTCCGGGGATGAGCATGAAGTCGCGGTTGATCTGCGTGTTGATCATGCCGGTTTCGTATTCGGCGTTCTCCCAGCGCGTCGTGCAGGGCAGCACGATATCGGAGTACTGGGCGGTGGGGCGGAACTGCCAGGTGTGGCAGACCACGAGGTCGAGCCCGCGGAACACCTCGATGGCCTTGTTGATGTCCATGTTGGTGGAGAAGCCCTCGTTGTTCTGGGCGAAGTAGGCGCGGATGTTGATGTCGCGCTCTTCGGGCTCCACGATGGACGACGATCCGTCGGCGTAGCTGATGGTGCCCATGTAGTGGTAGCTGCCCTTGAGCACGGCCGACCACATCTCGGGGCCGGTGATGGCGTCGTCGTTGGGGTTGGCGATGGTCAGCGTGCCGATGGCGCTGTTGCCGGTGGTCATGGCATCCAGGTCGGGCAAGGGCGCGCCGCACTGCACGATGGGCTCGCCGGAATTGCCTGCCGAAAAGCTGAAGATGCCGCCGGTGGCGTTGCCCGGCCTGCCCAGGTGCCCGCCCATGCAGCCGATGGTCAAAAACAGCTGCGGGAAGTACTCGGAGCCGTTGTAGCGGGCGGCCGCGTAGCTGTGCAGGTTCATGACGTTGTTGCCCCGCGCCTGCAGATGTGCGTACCAGCGGATGTCCTCCACCGGCGTGCCGCAGTATTCGGTCGCCCACTCGGGGGTCTTGGGGATGCCGTCGTAGGCGCCCAGCACGTAGTCGTGGAGGTTCTCGTCCACCGTGGCATCATCGGGCATGGTCTCGGCGTCGAAGCCCACGCAGCAGCGATGCAAAAAGTCCCAGTCCAGGATGGATCCGTTCTCGTCCTCGATGATCATGACGTAGGCCACGGCCAACAAGAATGCCGTGTCGCTGCCGGGCAGCACGCGTATCCAGCGCGCATCGAGTGTGGAGGCGGAGAAGTTATAGTCGGGTCCCACGTAGACAAACGCGGTGCCGTTCTCCTTCGCGCGCATGAAGTGGTACATGGGGTTGCCCGCCGAGCACCAGGCGGGATTCGCCGAATACAACACAATGGTGTCGGCGTTCAGCAGGTCCAGCCGGTCGTTCGAGCCGTTGATGTCGGGGTTGATGGCGTAGGTGATCCCCAGGTTCGGCGTGCCTACGAAGTAGGAGCCGTAGGAGTTGGAGTTGAGGAACGGAATGTGGCCGCCCAGCTGGTCGAGCACATTCTCCAGCTGCGCGCCGGCGTAGCCGCCGATCATGATGGAGCGGTTGCCGTACTCGGCGTAGATGCGGTCGATCTCCTGCGCGATCATCTCGCAGGCCTCGTCCCAGGTGATGCGCTCCCATTCGTCCTTGCCGCGCAGTTCGCCGTGGATGTTATCGCCGCCGCCGGGCTGCCAGTGCACGCGCTTCAGGGGGTACTTGATGCGGTCGGCGCCGAACAGGTGCTGGCGCTGAGAGCGGCCGCGCGGACAGGCGCGCTGCTGCGGCAGCTCGAAGGTGTCGTCGTGGGTATCGTCGGTTTTCACGCGCATCACCACGCCATCCACCGTGTAGGCGCGCAACATGCAGCGGCTGCCGCCGCAGTTGTGCCAGCAGGGCACGGTTACCCACTCGCCGTGCAGGTTCGGATCGAACTCCGCGTCTAGGCGGTGTCCGTCCGGGGTTGTGGCTTGGGTGGCTTCGGCGGCATCCGCCTCGCGCAGCGTGTTGTCCGGGCTGCACCCGGTCGCGGCCAATGCGGCGGTTGCCGCCGCCGCTGCTCCGATGAAGCTTCGCCTTGAGATAGGAATGCGGTCCATGCGTCCCCTCCTTGTCTTCGGGCCGGGCGTTCGGCCCCTGTGCGGTCGAGCCCGGCACCTTGCAGCAGGTGCCGGCCCTTCTCGTCCTTGCCGGGCCGGTTCTTCTTTCGTGCGGAGACCGGCCCCTTCATGAAGCCTTTCGGCTCCGATTCGATTATTCGCGCGTACGGGGTAGGAAAGCAAATACCTATATTGATTTGTATTATATAGAGGAAAGGCATACTATAGGTTTGACGAGGAAAGGCCTGCGACAGGAGGAAGGCTCATGCAATCGCCCGAAGCCATGCGACCGCATCTCGAGATACACGCCCTGCGCTACTTCCGCGCGTTCGTGCAGGAGGGCACCGTGCTCGGCGCGGCCAAGGCGCTGCACATCACGCAGCCTACGCTTTCGCGACAGCTCATCAATCTGGAGAAGCAGATGGGTTGTCCCCTGTACGTGCGGGAGGGCCGCCACGTGAAGCTGACGGAGAAGGGGCGGGTGCTCTACCAGTACGCCGAATCGGTGGTTGACCTCGTCGAGAAGGCTGAGCGCGAGCTGGCGTCGGAAGACCGGCAGGTGGCGGGAAATGTGTTTCTGGGCCATGGCGAGCCGTTGGCCATGCGGCTGGTGACCATGGCGATGAAGCGCACGCGAGAGCTCTTCCCCTTCATCCAATTCCACCTGTTCACCGGATCGACGGGCGACTTGTTTGACAAGCTCGATACGGGGTTTCTCGATTTCATCGTGGAAAGCGAGGTGGTGGGACGCCCGGGCTACCGCCAGCTCATGATATCCTTGGCCGACAGATGGGGCGTGGTCATGCGCAAGGACGACCCGCTTGCCGAGCGCGCCTCCATCCGCCCGGCGGATCTGGAGTGCAAAGACATCCTCTGCTCCCGGCAGGTACTGAAGGCGGGCGTGCTGCGCGATTGGGCGGGCGACTCGTTCGACAAGATGCGCCAGGCAGCGACATTCAACGCGGGATCGTTCATGATCAGCATGATGCCCCTGTACGGCATGGCCTATGCGTTCACCTACGAGAACGTGTTCGAGGTGAACGGCTCGCGCGATCTGTGCTTTCGCCGCCTAGAGCCGGCGACCGAATCGGAATGCGGCCTGATCTGGAAGAAGAGTCGCATGCTATCGGCTCCGGCCAAGGTTTTTCTCGAGCAGATGGAGAAACTGTGCGAGGATCCGGGCGCGGCGCTTGCGCTCGATCTGCCTTGACGTCGATCCACGTTCGCGCAGCACGTCGTGCTGCTGAAGCGGCGCGGCAGCGCTTCAGCGCGTCCGTGCTATACTCGGCTTCGGTGCGTCGTCTCGAGGCGTTGAAAAGACGCCGGGAGCGCCGCACGTCGAACCGCCGCTGAGAGCCTCATATCAAACCGCGCGTTGAGGGAGCTGCATGGAACACGGGTTTTTGCCGGTCAATCGCCGGGACATGCTCGATCGGGGATGGGACCGGGTCGATTTCGCGTACGTGTCAGGCGATGCTTACGTCGACCATCCTTCGTTCGGCATGGCCATCATCACGCGGCTTCTGGAAGCGAAGGGCTACAAGGTGGGCGTCATCGCACAGCCCGATTGGAACGACGAGCGCAGCATCGCCGTGTTCGGCGAACCGCGGTTGGGCTTTCTCGTGTCTGCGGGGAACATGGACTCGATGGTGAACCACTACACGGTGGCCAAAAAACGTCGCAAATCCGACGCTTATTCGCCGGGAGGCGCGGCGGGCCGGCGGCCGAACCGCGCAGCGACGGTCTATGCCAACCTGATCCGACGTACGTACAAAAAGACGCCTATCATTCTGGGGGGCATCGAGGCGAGTCTGCGCCGTCTTGCGCACTATGACTACTGGTCGGACAAGATCAGGCGCTCGATCCTTCTCGACTCAGGTGCCGACCTTGTTTCCTACGGCATGGGGGAGCACTCCATCGTAGAGATAGCCGACGCGCTGGACAGCGGCCTGTCCATCCAAGATCTCACGTTCATCGACGGGACGGCGTACAAGGCAGCCTCGCTCGAGCACGTTTACGACGCCGAGGTGCTGCCTTCTTTCGACGAGCTCAAGGCCGATAGGCTAAACTATGCGAAAAGCTTTGCCGTACAGTATGCCAATAGCGATCCCCTCACGGGCAAGCGCCTGGTTGAGCCGTACTCCGATCGCGAGTTCGTTGTGCAGAACCCGCCTGCGGCTCCGCTTTCACAAGAGGAGTTGGATGCGGTGTACGCGCTGCCCTACATGCGTGCTTGCCACCCGATGTACGAGCGCGAAGGCGGCGTGCCGGCTATTGCGGAGGTGAAGTTCAGCCTGACCAGCAACCGCGGCTGCTTCGGCGAATGCTCGTTCTGCGCGCTCACGTTCCATCAGGGGCGTATTGTGCAGGCGCGCAGCCACGAATCGCTTCTGCGCGAAGCTCGGCTCATCGTCGACGATCCGGGTTTCAAGGGATACCTGCACGACGTGGGCGGCCCCACGGCGAATTTCCGCGCTCCGGCCTGCGAAAAGCAGCTCAAGCGCGGCGCGTGCCCGAACAAGCGCTGCCTCTTTCCCGAGCCGTGTCGGCAGCTGGATGCCGACCACGGAGACTATCTGGAGCTGTTGCGCGCGCTGCGCGGCCTGCCCGGCGTGAAGAAGGTGTTCGTGCGCTCGGGCGTCCGTTTCGACTTCGTGCTGGCTGATCGGGTGCACGGAGACGCGTTCATCCGCGAGCTGTGCGAGCACCATGTGAGCGGGCAGCTGAGAGTTGCTCCTGAGCACGTGTCCGACGCGGTGCTCTCGGTTATGGGCAAGCCTGAAAACCGCGTGTACCAGCGCTTTGCGCGCGCCTTCGAGCAGGCCAACGAGGAACTCGGCAAAAAGCAGTACCTGGTACCCTATCTTATGTCATCACACCCCGGATCGACGTTGGACGAGGCGGTGGAGCTGGCCGAGTATTGCCGCGATTTGGGTTTCAACCCCGAGCAGGTGCAGGATTTCTACCCTACGCCGGGCAGCATGTCCACGGTCATGTACGCGACAGGCGTCGATCCGCGCACCTTGCAGCCGATCTACGTGCCGAAAAACCCGCATGAAAAGGCGCTTCAGCGCGCGCTCATCCAGTACCGCGATCCGAGGAACCGCGATCTGGTGCGGGAGGCGCTGCGCAAGGCCGGCCGCATGGACCTGATCGGATACGGGCCGAAGTGTCTTGTGCGTCCGAAGAAGGATGCAGGTGTTCGAACGGGCAAGGGTGCCGGTTCTCGACATCGAAAATGAAAGCTACGATCTTGCGTAGCTGCGGCATGCGTCCCGTAGGCGATGCGAGCATGCTTCTGGTGGGCGACGGTGCTCCGAAGGCGATCGGCCGATGAGACGGTGCGAACGCGCCCTACCGGGAAGACGCCGTTGACGCGCTGCCGTGCTGACGCGGGTTCGTCATGTACTGCGGCGAGTGTTTCGACCGAGTTGAAAGCTCATGCGAATTCCGAGAAGAAGGCATTCCAGCCGGAGGCTCCTGTCGCATTGCGCTTGAAGACGCCGGTCGTCTCGAGGATGGCGGTGAAGGCGCGGGCGACCTCGTCGCGCAGGACAGGGTGGATCGGATCGTATTCACCGGCGGTGGGAGCGGCGAGCTCGGCTCTGCGCCTGGCGAGGATGTCGGCGGCCCAGGCGGCGTGCGAGGCGGTTCCTTCGCACGCGCGCAGGCGACTCTCAATTTCGTCGGGGGCCCGTTCTGCCCGAGCGGCTTCAACGAGCTCGCATCCCGTCCGGGGGAGCTCGCGTGCGAGGCGCGGCGGCAGGACAGCGAGCCCCATGATCTCGATGAGGCCGATGTTCTCCTTCTTGATGTGGTGCAGCTTTTCATGAGCGTGAAAAACGCCCCAAGGATGAGTTTTGTCTGTACGATTGTTGCGCAGCACGAGGTCCATCACGTAAAGAGCACCCCTTCGACGCACGATAGGGTTGAGCGTATTGTGGGGGCCGTCCGCATCCTGCGCGACGATGCCGCACGGCTCGAAGGAGAAGCCCTGCCATGTCTTCAGGACGCGAGCGGCGACGCGGGCGAGAGCGACTCGGTCCTCCGAGACAAGCCGCAGCGTCGATGCCGGCCAGCGCACGATGCCGCAGCGCACCTGGGGCGTCCCCGGCAGCGCTACGTTGCGCTCGATGGGCGCCTTCATAAGCGGAAGCACGTGCCGCCCGCCCTGGAAGTGGTCGTGCGAGAGGATGGATCCGCCCACAATGGGCAGGTCGGCGTTCGACCCAATGAAGTAGAACGGAAACAGGTCGACGAAATCGAGCAACCGCACGAAGCAGGCCGCGTCGATCTTCATGGGCCGGTGCTCGGCCGAAAGCGCGACGCAATGTTCGTGGAAGTACGCATAGGGCGAGAACTGAAGGCCCCAGCGCTCGCCGGAAAGCTCGATGCGGGCGATGCGCAGACCGGGCTTTGCCGTGCGTCCGGGCGCACGGCAAATGCTCTCGTTCTCCCAGCAGAGCTCGCATTGGGGGAATGACGGCGATGGCGGGGTGCTGTGAGAGGCTGCAGGTTGCGCGGCGTCCGCCGTGGCATTGGAAATCGAGGCGGCTCCCGCTTGTGCCGCGGCGATGGCGCGCGGGTCCTTTTCGGGCTTGGACAAGTTGATGGTCATCTCCAGAGTGCCGTAAGGGCTCGCTGCGGTCCAGCAGATGTTCCGCGCAACGGCCCTTTCGTCGATGTAGCCGCTCGAGGTTCCGAGGCGATGCAGGTATGCCACCGCGGCCTCTGCATCCAGCGCGAGCAGGCGGTCGAACTCCGCGCGCACCTCAGCTGGCGCGGGCAGCGGCGCGCTCATCGGATGAGCCTCCTTGCACGCACGCCGGGTGCGCCGATGGTCACCGGCATGCAGGCCTCGTAGCCCAAAAGCTCGTCCATCCTCGCGCGGAACATCTCAGTATCGCCCTCGGGCACGAAGGCGAGCACGCTGCCGCCGAATCCGCCGCCGTGGATGCGGAACGCCCCGCGATTGCCCAGAAGATGCGCGCACAGCGCAAGCGCCACCATGGCGCTCTGCTCGGAGCCCGTGTGGTCGGCGCGCGGCGACACGTTCTGGAGATACTGCGCCGACGAGGCGCCCGACAGTCGAACGAGCTCGAGGAACGTCGCAAAGTCGCCGGCTTCGAGCGCATGCTTCTGCGCGGCGACGCGATGCGTCTCCTCGAAGAAGTGGAGCGCGCGCAGGGCCGCCCGATCGCCCAGGTCGGCGCGTACGCCCGCGAGTTCGGAGAGGAACGCCTCAAAGGGAACGTCTTGGAGCCGCCTGCGCCCGAAGCGCCGCGCGACGGCGAACATGTCGGCGGGGACGGCTACGAACTCGTCGGTGTGCCGCGTGTGGTCGCAGCGGCTGTCCACCAGCAGCAGCGAGTGCCCGCACGCGCTCATGTCGAAGGCGACCGGAGAGACGCGTGGCATCTCGCCCGCGAAGTCGAGCTCCGCGATGCCGCCGAAGGCGCTCGCCAACTGATCCTGCGCGCCCGAGGGCTTGCCGAAGTAAACGGCTTCGGCCCATGAGCCGTCGAGCGCGAGCTGGACGACGCTGCGGCGCGGATCCAAGCTGTCCGGGCCGCACACCGTGCGGATCAGCATCGCCAGCAGCATCTCGAAGGCGGCCGACGACGAGACGCCGCAGCCGGAGGGGATGTCCGAGCACGTGACGGCGTCGAAGCCTCGCAGCTTCCCGCCTCCGCGCGCGGAGGCGGCGGCCATGCCGCGCACGAGCGATAGAGGCGTGCCGCGCTCATCTGTACGCGGCGCAAGGTCTTGCACGTAGACGCTCGCCTCGCCGAAGCCCTCCATGCTCACGCGGATCTCATCCGTGCCGTTTGGGGCCGCCAGGGCGAACATGCGCCGGTCGATGGCTGTGGAGATGGTGCGTCCGCCCTGGTGATCGGTGTGATTCCCAGCCAACTCCACGCGTCCCGGTGCGGATGCGAATGCGAACGCGCTGCGGCTTGCGTCGCCCGTGCCGCCGAATCGTTCCGCGAATCGCCAACGCAGCAGGTCCAGAGCTTCGCCTTCGGTCCGCGTCATAAGCACTCGCCCTCCTCGAGCTTGTTCACGCGTCGGTCGTAGGTGATGAGACCGTTCGTCTCCTCTTCCACGTCGGAAAGTTGGGTGTACACGTAGCCGGCTAGTCCTTTGGCCTCGAGCGCGTCGGCCTGGGCGAGCACCGAGCGCACGCCGGCCCGAAACGACGTGAGGTTACCGAATGAGCCGTATCCGTACGACGTGGGAAGCACGCTGTGCCCCGGCACGCGAAGCGACAGCCCACCGAATTCCGAGATCACGAACGCACGGTGCGGCCGAGCTGCATCGGCGTACACCTCGAGTGGACGGAAGTAGTTGTGCACGCTCAGAAAGTCGCCGCAACGTTGGTCATACCAACCGCTCACGGCGTCGATGGGGCGCGTCGGATCGAGACGGCGCACAAGTCCGACCGCCCGACGGGCTTCGAACTGCCCCCACGCCTCGTTGAACAGCACCCAAGCGCAGATGCAGGGGTGGTTGCGCAAGTGCTCCACCGTGCCTTCGCACGCAGCGATCCATTCTGTGCGAAACATCGGATCGTCGGCGGCCAGACCGGGGAAGTGGTGCGGGTCGTCGTCGGCGTAGCGGCTCCACGATCTGCGGAAGAACGTGGGCTTGTAGCTGGAATGCCAAGGGCTTGGAGTTGCGCCGCCGCTCACCATGTCCTGCCATACGAGCATGCCCAGCTTGTCGCACCAATAATAGTACCGATCGGACTCCACTTTGATATGCTTGCGCAAAAGGTTGAAGCCCAACTCTCGCATCGTGCGTACATCGAAGGCGAGCGCCTCGTCGACGGGCGCGGTCATGAGGCCGTCGGGCCAGTAGCCTTGGTCGAGCACGCCTCGCAGGAAGAGCGGCTTGTGGTTGAGGTGGAAGCGCGGTACGCCCTGCGCGTCCGGCTCGACGCTCACGGTGCGGAAGGCGCAGTAGCTTCTCGTGCGATCGTGTCCGAAGGAGAGCTCGAGGTCGTAAAGGTGCGGATCGTCCGGGCTCCAAAGATGCGGTTCGGGCACATCCAGCGCGAGCTCGCAGCGCCCATCCTCTGCAGGCGCTTCGGCGCACGTCCAAGAGGTCCGTGACGTCGAAGGAAAACGGCAGATAGCCGCCCACGTGCTCGCCCGCGCACGAGCCGTTCACGTAGCAGGCGCACGCGTGATCCACCGCCTCGAAATGAAGGATGACGCGCCTGTCGTCGGTAAGATCGGGCGTGGCAAACGTCCGTCGGTACCACAGAAGCTCGTTTGGCTGCACCTGCCGGTTCACGCCCGAGAGTGGTGCTTCCGGCGAGTAGGGCACGCGTATGTGCCCGTCCCACGTCTCCGGTCCATCCGCTCGCCGCCATGCGTCGGCCGCTTCGTCGGCTGTTTTGATCGCGTAGTCCCACCAACCGTCGAGCAGCTCGAAGTTCTCGCGTGCAAGCTGAGGCCGGGGATGGACCGCCTGGCGTTCGTCTCCCGCTGCCAGTGCCTCGCCCCATGGCGTGAAGAGCTCCTGCAGCTCAACGTCCTCCGGCTTGTGCGGTGCGCTCGCCAGCATGCGCTTGATATCCAGCATTGCTACGGCCTCCTGTTCGCACGTGCCACGCGCCGAACTTGTCCTGGATGCATCCTACCGGATTCCACCTTCCCGCGCACGTCCTTCTGCGATGCCTGATCATCTCGACCCAAGAGCCATGATCGAAGAGCGGAGCACGCGCAGCGCCCGAACAACGCATCCTCGGTCCAGTTGATTACTCCAGCTCGTTTGCGGCCGCTGCGGAGACGCGGGAGGCATCGACGGGGCCTTCGGCGTTGCGATGCGCAGTCATGCGGACGAGCATCAACGCCAGCGCGGCTGCTGCGAGGGCCAGCACGGCACCTGTCGGCCCGGTGGCCAGCAGGCCTCCCGCGTTCACCACGAGGCCTCCCGCGAACGATCCCAGCGCGATGCCCGCGTTGAACGCCATGGGGTGCAGCGAGGCGGAGAACGTGAGGGCGCTCGGGTAGTCGGCGCGGGCGACGTCCTGGAACAGCATCTGCACGGTGGAGTTCATCACGTACATGAGCAGGCCCACCGCGAGGATGTTCGCGATGCCGACTACCCCGGCGGGAAGGCTCGCGGCCAAAAGCGCCAGCAAGGCCGCGTGCGTGACGAAGACGACGGGCAGCGCGCGCAGCCCGAAACGGTCGGCTACCCATCCCGACAGCAGGTTCGAACCCACGCACGTGACGCCGAACAGCAGCAGCACGAGGCTCGCGCCGGGCGCGTCGAGGCCGACGACGTCGGCGAGGATGGGCGCGAGATAGGTGTAGAACACGTAGGTGGATGCCACGCCTGCGAGGATCATGGCGGCGGCGCCCAGCACGCGTGCGTCGCCGAGCAAGCGCAGTTGCGATCGCAGGGTGGGAGCAGCGCCTGCAGCATGCGCGGAGGAGCCGCGGGGGAGCGCCGGCAGCAGGGCGGCGCTCACGGCCAGGCCGAGCGCGAACACGCAGGCGTAGGCTGCCTTCCATCCGAGCATGTCGGCCAGCGCGGTGCCGATGGGCACGCCGACGACGCTCGACACCGAGAACCCGGCCAGCACGAGGCCCAGTACGGCGGCCACGCGCTCCTTCGCCACGATGTCGGGCACGTAGGTGAGCGCGAGGGCCAAAAGCGTGCCTGATGTGGCGGCGGGCAGCATGCGCGAGACGAGCAGCAGCGCGTAATCGTCGGCGAACAGCGTGAGCAGGTTGCCGGCGCTGAACACCGCCAGCAGCGCCGCCATCACCTTGAAGCGGTCGGCGCGCGCCGTGGCGAGCGCGACGACAGGCGTGGCGACGGCGCAGGCGAGCGCGTAATAACCCACGAGGTCGCCGACGAGCGTGAGCGGCTCGCCCAGCCCCTCGGCCACGGCGGGCGTGATGCCGATCAGCACGAACTCGGCGAAGCCGAGCGCGAACGCGAGCGCGACCAGCAGCGCCGCCGCGAACGCGGTGCGCCGGGGGCTTGCGAGGTTTCCGGTGCTCATAGAGGCCTCCAACGAATGGTCCCTGTCTTCCTTATCCACCGTACCGCCCTCGTGGTAAAATAGCCAATGCTTATAATGAAAGTCTTTATATGCCTATCGGGTATAGAGAATCGGAGGACGACATGGAGCTTCGGACGCTCAGGTACTTCCTCGCTCTCGCGCAGGAGGGTACCGTCTCGAACGCGGCGAAGGCGCTGCATGTGACGCAGCCTACGCTGTCGCGCCAGCTGGCCGACTTGGAGCGGGGCTTCGGCAAGCAGCTGTTCGAGCGCGGGGCCAAGCGCATCGTGCTCACCGACGAGGGAGTGCGCCTACGCGAGTACGCCGAGGCCATCGTGGAGCTGGCCGACAAGGCCGAGGCCGAGCTGGCCCAGCCCGAGCGCGCCGTGGCCGGCGATGTGTACGTCGGATGCGGCGAGTCGGACGCCATGCGCATCATCCTGCGTGCGGCGAAACGTACGCGCGACGAGCATCCCGGCGTGCATTTCCATCTGTTCAGCGGCACGAGCGCCGATTTGATGGACCGCTTCAACGAGGGGTTGTTCGACTTCATGGTGGAATTCGAGGCCGTGAGCCGTCCCGATTGCCTGTCGTGCCCGCTTCCGACGCTCGACACCTGGGGCGTGCTCATGCGCGCGGATTCCCCCTTGGCGGATCTTCCCGCCGTGCGCGCCGACGACCTGGCCGCGCATCCCGTCATCTGCTCGCGCCAGGCGCTCAAGGCGGGCGTCATGCAGGCGTGGGCGGGCGAGGCGTTCGATTCCTGGGACGTGGTGGCCACGTACAACCTCGTGTTCAACGGGGCGCTCATGGTGGAGGAGGGCCTCGGGTCGGCCATCTGCTACGACGGGCTGGTGAAGACGGTCCCTGGCGGCCCGCTGTGCTTCCGGCCGCTCGACCCGCCGCTCTCCTCGAACATCGACGTGGTTTGGAAGAAGCATCGCCGCCTCTCGAAGGCCGCCGAGACGTTTCTAGGCTGCTTGCAGGAGGAATGCGGCTAAGACGAAGCGGCGGCGCGCGCGAGCCCGTTCCGGCGATTGCGAAGAAGAGACGACGCATAGCCGACTGGCGGCCGTTTTCGACGGAAATTCGTCGTCGATCGGGTCCTCGGGGATCCACGCTGTTTAACGCTCAACACTGAGCTGGTAAAACGTAGAGGCGAGGCAATCCGCTCGCGGTTTCGACTGCATCGCGCTGCCCAAGGCGGTGAATTTCCGTCGAAAACGGCCACGATTCTCTAAATCGGTGGCGCGGACGGAGCGCGCAAGCGGTTATTCCCGACGTAGCCATTCGTCGCCGGTTTCGACGCATTTCCCATCGGTCCGGTAGCTGGCGATCTTACCGTCGAGGCGCTGTACGGTGACCTTCATCTCCTCGAGCTTCGCGTTCAGCATGTCGCGTTGCTCGACGAGTATCTCAAGACGTGCGGTGGTGATGCGCTCGCCTATCTGGAAGAGCCCACGTATTCGACAAGGGCTTTTATCTGCACATCCGATTCGCGCATGCAACGGATGAACTCCACCTAGCCGCAATCGTATTCGGTGAAGTTGCGGGTGTTGTTCGGCAGGTGCGTGACATGAGGGATGAGTCCTATGCGCTCGTAGTAACAGATGGTTTTAATGCAAATCAAGCGCAAATCTTCGAGCAGCGAGCGAACGCAGGCAAGCCCGGGAAATCTTGGCGACCTTCGTTCGGCCGCGCCGTTCCGGATGAGGAAGCGCGCGCCGGCTGGGTCTTTCTGCGCTTCCGTGAAATTACCCGTTGACTTCGAGTTCGCTCCAGGTACTACGATGGGATCGCAACCGATTCGAGCAAAAGGAGACCCTCATGGCGAACGACAAGAAGATCCTCGTGGCGTACTTTTCCGCAAGCGGCGAGACGGAGCGGCTCGCGCGGACGATCGCGCAGACGACGGGCGGCGACCTGCACGAGATCGAGCCCGCCGTGCGCTACACGGCGGCCGACCTCGATTGGAACGACAAGCGAAGCCGCAGCAGCGTCGAGATGAACGACCCCTCCTCGCGCCCGGCTGTCGCGAGTCGCGTAGGCAACATGGACGCCTACGACATCGTGTTCGTCGGCTTCCCCATCTGGTGGTACGTGGCGCCGACGATCATCAGCACGTTTCTGGAAGCCTACGATTTCTCGGGCAAGACGGTCGTGCCCTTCGCCACGTCGGGCGGCAGCGGCCTGGGCGGCACCGAGTCCATCCTGCACGCTTGCTGCTCGCCGGCGACGACGTGGAAGCCCGGCAAACGCCTCTCGAGCCACGCAAGCGAGGCCGAGGTGGGCCGCTGGGTGGAGAGCCTCGGGCTGTAACGCGTGGGTCGGACGCCTCCCGGGGCGATCTTCTGCCTGCGGTCGCCGGGGCGGCCGCCGAGCCGAGGGGTCCGGACGGCGTGCGCGAGCCTGCAGTTCGATGGAAATGATTCGGGGGGGGGGGAGCGTCCGAGCCTCCGCAGCCCCTACCGGCGCCCGCCTTCCCCCGTGAGTCTCTGACTTCTCGTTGGACGATGGGCGAATCGAGTTGAGAACCGCTCCAAGAATGCTTCAAGTTGCAGAGGGACGTTTGGTTGGAGTACGCATCCTGCGCGTGTCGTCCTTCAGCTCATACGGCAATTCCCTCGAGGTCAGCGCCCTGCCGTTCTGATCGTGCGAAACGGGTAGAAAAAATCTCGCGATAACGGCAGGTATGTGCGATAACGGCAGCTATGCATGCGGACGGCACCGTGAGGAGTGCTTTTTGGCAGAGATTACGAGGTATGTGATTTTTGTCCCAGTGAGGAATCACCGAAAAATGGGAATGCGCATGCAAAAAGCCAGGTCATGCTTTGCCATCCGATCATTTCTGCTTGGACAGTCTGAACAGAAAATCACACACCTCGAAATCTCTGCCATTTTCGCAATCTTTGCCGCGGATGTCGCCTGCGGCCGCGAGGAAGAGCGGCTCGCATGCGTCTGGGGCGTGCGCCGTCGGGGAGAGGGCGATCTGCATGCGTCTGGCGCGCGCATTCTTGAGACGGTTACGTACCGTATGCGTCTGGAGCTTGCGCCCTTGCGGAGATTACGGTCCGCATCGAGGCCACGTGGCTGCACATGTTGAAGCGCTACGAGGGCTGAGGGCGCGCCGGCCGTTCGACGTGCGCGGCGGCCCCCCTTGTGGCCCTTCGCCCTCCTGTGGTATAAACGACGGCGTCAACACTACTTGAGGAGCATGACTTTTGTCACAAGGATGTAGCGTGGAGATTGTCGCAAGCCGGGAGGTTTGCGAGCGCTAGTCTCCGCTGGAACCTCCCAAACAGGGCAACGACCATCAACGTTTTGGGAGAACCACCGTGGAAAAAATCAAGAGAGGCACCGCCTTCTACCAGGCGCATGCCTGCATGGACAGCTTCATCTGCAAACAGTGCGGCCAGCTCGTCACGCCCGACGAGGCGGGGAGCCGTCATCGCAACCACTGTCCTCAATGCCTGCACAGCCTGCACGTCGACGAGCGGCCCGGCGACCGGGCGTCCGTGTGCGAAAGCATCATGGAGCCCATCAGCGTGTGGGTGCGCAAAGGCGGGGAATGGGCCATCGTGCACCGCTGCAAGCGCTGCGGTCACCTGAGCTCGAACCGCATCGCCGCCGACGACAACCCCGTCAAGCTCATGTCCATCGCCGTGAAGCCGCTGGCAGAGCCGCCGTTTCCCCTCGAGGGCCTACAAGCGGACGCGCCCGGCTCGCAGGCGCGCGAGGGAGGCGAGGCGTGATGGCGGCCGTCGACCTGCGCGCCTACGGCATGACCGACGCGATCATGCAGCGGGCGCGCGAGGCGTCCGGCTTGGAGGACCCCGTCGTGGGGCGCGTCCTGTCCCAGGCCCACGAGCTGTACCGCGTCGTCGGCGAGCAGGGCGAGCTCTTCGCCGAAGCGGCGGGCAAGCTGCGCCATGCCGCCCGTTCGGCCGCCGACTTTCCGGCGGTTGGCGATTTCGTCCTCTTGGACCGTGCGGACGACGCGGGCGGGCGCGCCATCGTCTCGCAGGTGCTTCCGCGCACGAGCGCCTTCGTGCGCAAGGCGGCCGGCGCGTCGTTCGAGCAGCAGGTGGTGGCGGCCAATATCGACACCGCGTTTCTGTGCATGTCGCTCGTCGGGGACTTCAACCTGCGACGGCTCGAGCGCTACCTCGCGCTCGCGTGGGAGGGCGGGGCGGTGCCCGTCGTGGTGCTGACGAAGGCCGATGCGTGCGAAAGCCTGGGGCGACGGCTGCGCGCCGTGCAGTCGGTGGCCTTCGGCATCGACGTGCTGGCCGTGTCGTCGATGGAGGAGGGCGGCTGCGAGGCCGTGCGCCCCTACCTGCAGCCCGGCAGGACCGTCGCGCTTCTGGGTTCGTCGGGCGTGGGCAAGTCGACGCTGGTCAACCGCTTGCTGGGGGAGGACGTCCTCGAAACGCGCGACGTGCGCGCCGACGGCCGCGGCCGTCATGCCACCACGCGCCGCCAGCTCGTGCTGCTGCCGGGAGGCGGCCTCGTGATGGACACGCCCGGCATGCGGGAGCTGGGGCTGGGGGACGTTGCCGAGGGCCTCGAGCAGGGGTTCGCCGACGTGGAGCGCCTGTTCGCCTCGTGCCGGTTCTCGAACTGCACCCACACCTCCGAGCCGGGGTGCGCCGTCTACGAGGCCATCGCGGACGGCGAGCTGTCCGAGCGCCGCTGGCAGGCGTACCGCAAGCTGAAGGCCGAGGCCGCGTTCGCCGAGGACAAAGCGGGCTACCTGGCCCAGAAGGAACGGAAGTACAAGGAAATCTCGAAAGCCGTGAGGCGCCTGCCTGTGAAGCGCTGACGTGCGGGCAGCGCCGCCGCCCCGTCCGAACACGGGTGAGGCGCAGCTGCTGCGTCGTCGTCCCGTTCCGCGCCGTCCTTGTTACTTGCTGGCTTCGAGCACGGCCACGATCTCGTCGCGGTCGAGCACGTGGTAGCCGCCGTCCATGACGAAGGAGCCGTCGGCGATGCCATCGATCATGTCGTCGGTCACGCCCAGCTCGGAGATGTTCATCACGAGCCCCAGCTCGCGCATCCAGTCCTCCATGTGCTCGAGGCCCTCGGCGGCCGTCTCTTCGTCGGTCTTGCCGGAGGCGTCCACGTCCCACACCGCGACCGCGAATCGAGCGAACTTCGGCAGGCCGTAGGGCATGACGAGTCGGTAGTACGCCGGCGAGATCGCCGACAGCGTCATGCCGTGCGTGGCGTCGGTGTACGCGCCTATTGCCTGGCCGATCATATGCACCATCCAGTCGGTGGACTTGCCCTTCGCGATGAGCGTGTTCAGCGCCCAGGCGGACGTCCACATGATGTTGCTGCGCGCCTCGTAGTCCTCCGGGTCGACCGCGGCGATGCGCGACGAGTGCACGAGCGAGCGCATGAGGCCCTCGGCAAGGTAATCCGACGTGTTGTCGTCGTCGCCTGAGAAGTACTGCTCTAGGATGTGCGACATCACGTCGAAGATGCCGGCGACCATCTGGTAGCGCGGCACGGTGAACGTGAGGCGCGGGTTCAGGATGGCGAACTTCGGGAACACCTCCTCGCCGAACACGTGGCCGATCTTCTGCTTCGTCGCGCGGTTCGTGATCACCGAGCCGCCGTTCATCTCGGAGCCGGTGCCCGTCATGGTCAGCACGCTGCCCACGGGGATGATGCGGTTGTCCGGCTCCTCGAGGCGCGCGTAGTACTTCTCCCATGGATCCTCGTCGCACCAGGCCGACACGCTCACGGCCTTCGCGTAGTCCACCACCGAACCGCCGCCCACGGCCAGGATCAGATCGACGTCGTTGTCGCGCGCGACCGCGCATCCGGCGTAGAGCTTCTCCACGGTGGGGTTCGGCATGACGCCCGGCACCTCGAACACCTCCTTGCCGGCGGCTTCGAGGATGCCGCGCACCTCGTCGTAGAGGCCGGTCTTCTTGATGGAACCGCCGCCGTACGCCAGCAGCACGCGGTCGCCGTAGTGCGCCAACTCCCTGGGCAGGGAGTCGAGCGCGTCCTCCCCGAAGTACAGCTTGGTGGGGTTCGTATAACTGAACGTTCCTAACATGTGCATCTCCTATCGCGAATCATGATCGTTCGTCGTTGTTTCGACGCCTATCATGAACCCTGGAGCGCGCTCCAAGTCAAGCACTATTTCGAACCTGTCAGAAGCATCCATGTATCGGTTGCCTATTTGCAGAAAGACTAAACCGCAATCGTCGTTCATTGATGAATCAGCAAAAGGCTCTAGGGATGGGAAAGCGCTCGCTCTGTCTCCATCTTGTTCTTGACAAGTCCATACCCGCACAGTGCGCTTTTGAATATGATCCTCCAGTGCAATCAGCTCAATTCGACCAACATGCTCGTTCGAAGCGGTCGCGTCCTCTTTATTCCGAGTGCGTTTCGCACTACCCCTTTGAGCTGGCGACACGATCCGGACGAAGACAAGACGGACGCCCACTGAGGAAACGTGAAAGCAGATCGAAGAAAAGCGATCGGTCGCGATCCGCAGCTCGCATAGACGTCATTGTTGTGCGCTTGGGTGCGCCCCCGGCTCGTCGACAGAAGGCCATGGCTCCTCAAGTTCCTTGATGCGAGCGCGTGCGTCAAGGACGCCGTCGCGGACGGCGCGCCTGACCACCTGATAGCCGAGAAACAGGATGAACAGAAAGACGAGCAGGTACATGACCACGATGAAAAGAATGGGAAAAACCTGTTCAAGCATCATGCGGGCCACCGCCTTCCCTCGAGGATGGCTCTATTGTACCAAAAACGCTTCGCCTGCGATATGCGAGCGGGGCCAGGCAGCTGAGCGGCCGAAGCTCTCCTCGATCTCTTCGAAGCCTCAGGAGCTCATGCGCGTGATCTGCTTTTTGGCGAGCGTGTCGATGGCGATGGCGAGCGTCTCCCGCATCACGCGCGCCATGCCGTCGTCGATGGCGGCCGTATCCCTTGCTCAGCTTCGCTGGGCATGCTTTCGAGGCCATTCGAACAGGTGGCAAAACGTGTTCTACGCTTTGCGAACCGGGCGGACGTATTTGCAGAACCGCTCGGGGTCGAAGTAGAGGTAGATCACCTTGCCGTGCGCCGTGTCGAACTGCCAGCCGTTGTCTGCGTTCTCGAACGCGGCCATTGCGGTTTCGATCTTCTCTTCAACAGTGCGCATCTCCTGGTCGTAGTTGAAGGGCCCGTGCTCGAACACGGTGTACTCGCCCGCGTCCACGTCCATGATCTGCAGGTTCGGCGGCACCTCGCCCGCCCAGTCCGCTGGCAGGCGCGCCCCGTGGCACTCGACGCGCGGGAAGCCCCAGGCGCACAGGCGGCCCTCGGGGTCGCTCATGTAGGCCATCACTTGGCCGCCGCCAGCATGCACCTCGGCGCCGCCTTCGTCGTCAAGCTTGCCTTTTACGCTGTCCAAAAAGCCGCAGACGGTGGCCATGTCCTGTCCGGGTATCTCAGCCTGCTTTTGCCAGAAGTCCCAGTAGCCGTTGCTCTCGTAATTTCTTACGTGCAAGAACCGGTGCGCTGGTACCGTGACGAAGTACTGCTCGATGCGGTCGTTCGATTTCTCCATGCCGATCTCTCCCATTCCCAGCACGTAACGGTCGAAGGCGGTGATCTTCGTGCGCAGCACCACGGGGCTCGGGTCCTTGCGGTACGCGCTTGGCGTCACTCCGAAGGTGCGCTTGAACGCCCGGGTGAACGCCTCGTGCGACGAGAACCCGTGGGCGAGCGCGATGTCGAGCAGACTCGTATCGCTGTCGCGCACCTCCTTGAGGGCGAAGGCCAGCCTGCGCCCCTGCAAGTAGTCTCGCAGTTGCATGCCGGAAACCTCTCTGAACTTTCGCGTGGTGTGGAACTCGGAGTATCCTAGCTGACGCGCGAGAGCGCGCAGCGTGAGCGCCTCGTCGTCGTGGCTCTCGATGCTCTCGTCAATTGCGTCGATGATGTCCTGTATCTGCAGCCGCCATTCATGCATGCCGTCTTGTTCTCCTTGCCTTCAGCGTACGCTGCAGTGCACTATACGGGATACAAAATGCTCGCGCTTGATTCAACTTGCGATCGTTGCCGTTCGGCGATAGTCGAACGGCATGGCTTGGTTCGAGGCGCGCATGCAACTCTCATTCTTTCCGAATAAAGGAGACCCCCCAGCCGTTCGGAGGGAGGGTGGAAAGCGGAATATTCAACGGTGCAAAAGAGGCGTATGGAGAAGGCGCCTTACAGCGTCTCGAAATTCCAGCTGCTCATGTACGCGATCTGCTCCTCGGTGAGCTCGTCGATCTCGACGCCGAGCGTCTCTAGCTTCACGCGGGCCACGCCGTCGTCGATGGCGGCTGGCACGTCGTACACCTTGTTCTCCAGCTCTCCCGCGTGCTGGAACAGGTACTCGGCGGCCAGCGCCTGATTCGCGAAGCTCATGTCCATCACGGATGCAGGATGGCCCTCGGCGCACGACAGGTTCACGAGGCGCCCCTGCGCCAGCACGACGACCGTGCGGCCGTCGGCCAGCGTGTACTCCTCTACGAGCGGCTTGATCTCCTCCTTCTTCACCGCGTGCTCCTCGAGCCACACCAGGTTGATCTCGGAGTCGAAGTGCCCGGAGTTGCAGACGATGGCGCCGTCCTTCATGTTCTCGAAGGCGGGCGCGTCCACCACCTTGCAGTTGCCCGTCACGGTAACCCACACGTCGGCGAAGCGCGCCGCCTCGGCCGCGGGCATCACCTCGTAGCCCTCCATGTGCGCCTCGAGCGCCTTCAGCGGGTTCACCTCGCACACGATCACGCGCATGCCCATGCCCTTCGCGCGCAGCGCCAGGCCGCTTCCGCAGTAGCCGTAGCCCGAGATGACGATGGTGCGCCCGCACATGAGGCGGTTCGTGGCGCGGATGATGCCGTCGAGCGTGGACTGGCCGGTGCCGTAGTGGTTGTCGAAGCAGTGCTTGGTGTTGGCGTCGTTGATGTTGAACACGGGGTAGGCGAGCGTGCCCTCGGCGGCCATGGACATGAGGCGCACGACGCCGGTGGTGGTCTCCTCGGTGCCGCCCACCACGTGCGCCAGCTTGTCGGTGAACTTCGTGTGCAGCGCCGTGTCGAGGTCGGCGCCGTCGTCCATGATGATCTGCGGGTCGGTGGCGATGACGGCCTCGATATGGCGGTTGTAGGTGTCGGCATCCTCGCCGGCGACGGCGAACACGTCGATGCCGAAATCGCGCACGAGCGAGGCTGCGGTATCGTCCTGGGTGGACAGCGGGTTCGAAGCGCACAGCGTGACGTGCGCGCCGGAGGCCGTGAGTGCGCGCATGAGGTTCGCCGTCTCGGTGGTCACGTGCATGCAGGCGCCGATGCGCACGCCCGCGAGCGGCTTCTCGCGCTCGAAGCGCTCGCGGATGGACGCGAGCACGGGCATGTCGCGGTCGGCCCACATGATGCGGGCAAGGCCCTCGTCGGCCAGCGCGATGTCTTTGATGTCGTAGTTCTCGGGCATGCTGCCTCCCTGTGCGGTGATTCGAATGAAAGAGTGTTCGACATTGTACGATAGTATGGACCTATTCGGGAACGGTGCGAGCACGAGTGGTTATGAAGTTCATATGTAGAACCTTTGTGAAAACCGGTGTTTTATCCAGGTAAAACCAGAAGAAACGGTAACGGACGAGCTAGTTGTTGCCCCATCGGGCTTGCCAGCGGCTATAATCACCCAAGCTTGAAATGCATCACGGGCGGTGAGTCATGCCGCACATGTGTGGCATTTCGGAAAACCCCAGTCGAAACGCAAACTGCTGCAAGGGGGCGAGCGCCGCCCATAGATGGGTGTGCGATGGTACGGCCGCTGAAGCGCGGAGCGGCCCGACAAAGGAGCAAAGGTGCTGGACCAGTTTTTCTCGCAGATATCGTTTGTCGACATCTTCAACTTCTGCGTATTCCTCACGTTTACATGTTGCTACACCTATCAGCTGTACTATGTGTTCGTCGTGCTCACGCGCAAGCCCAAAGAGCGCACGGCCAAGAAGAACCACAAATTTGCCGTGGTTGTGTCGGCCCGTAACGAAGGCGCCGTCATCGCGGATCTCATCCACTCCATCAGGGTGCAGAACTATCCCCAGGAACTCATCGACGTGTTCGTGATCGCAGACAACTGCACCGACGACACGGCCGATGTGGCCCGCGAGGCCGGCGCCATCGTGTTTCCGCGCACGAACGATAAAGAAGTGGGGAAGGGCTACGCTCTTGACTACGGTTTCCAGGTCATCCGCGAACAGTACGCCGACCGTGGCTACGAAGCCTACTTCGTGTTCGATGCCGATAATGTGCTCGACGTGAACTACTTCCGCGAGATGAACAAGACCTTCGATAGCGGCGCGAAGGCTTCCACCAGCTATCGCAACTCCAAGAACTACGACTCGAACTGGATCTCCGCTGGCTACGCCGTATGGTTCCTGCGCGAAGCCAAGTTCCTGAACCAAGCGCGCCTTACGCTGAACACAAGCTGTGCGGTATCGGGCACGGGCTTCTTCATTGCCGCCGACATCATCGAGAAGCATGGTGGTTGGAAGTGGCATCTCTTGACCGAGGACATCGAGTTCTCGGCGAACAGCATTCTCGAGGGCGTGCGTATCAGCTATACGCCCACGGCCATCCTGTACGACGAGCAGCCGATCACGTTTCGCGACTCGTGGAACCAGCGCTTTCGTTGGGCCAAAGGTTTCTATCAGGTGTTCTGGCACTATGGCGCCCGTCTGGTGAAAGGCGTGGCCACCAACCCGAAGGGCGCGCGTTTCGCCTGTTACGATATGCTCATGACCATTGCGCCGGGCATGCTGCTCACCATCGTCTCGGTTGTCTTTAACGGTATCATCGTGTTCCTTGGTCTTACCGGGGCCATGTCAACGGGTGTCATGGTGGCCTCGTCGCTGTCGTCCATCTTCTTCTGCCTGATGAACTACGTTGTGTTCATGTTTATGTTCGGCGTGCTCACCACCTTCGTCGAGTGGGACTCCATCCGCTCGACCACGGGTAAGAAGGTGTTGTACATGTTCACCTTCCCCGTGTTCATGATCACCTATATTCCCATCGCCCTTGTGGCCCTCGTGAAGAAGTGCAATTGGAAACCTATTCGCCACAGCATTTCGGTGGATGTGGCCGAACTCTCTCTCGACGCCTCGCAAGCCCAAAGCAAGAGCCGTCGCACAATGTAGCTTTTTTTCGTACACCGGGCATCGGTAGCTTTACCATACGCGGGCAAACGTGACGCAGCGTACCTGCCGCGCGCCCGCAGCCCGTGCGGCTTCCGAGGCGGCGAACAGTGTCGCGCCGGTCGTATAGACATCGTCCACGATCAAAACAGATGCTGGCGCGCGTGCCCCTGGAAGGGGTTTGAAGCGGTTCTCCATGTTTTTAATGCGCCCGCTTCGCGCCAATGAGCGCTGGTCGAAGGAGCGAGGTCGAGCCAGCAGCGGAATCTCGTCAAGGCTTAGGCGCTCGGCTAGTGCGCGGGCGAGGTCCGCTCCATGATCGAAGCCTCGCCTGCGCAGCGCCGCAGCCGTCGCTGGCACGGGAACGATTGTCGGCCGCTCGGCGCGCCAGGATGGCGCCGTGACCGAGGCCATGAGGTCGGCCAAGGTTTCGACGAGCCTGCGCTCTCCTGCATCCTTCCATGCGCGCACGATGCGTGCGGTCGCGTCATTGTACACAACGGCGCTCGCGCATGCATCGAACGGAAGCTCGTGCCGATCCAGAGCGGCCATCGTCACAGGGTTGCATTCGCTGCACTGCACGCGCCCGAACGGCGCCCCGCAGCGAGGACATGCGCGCCACCAGTCAAGGTAGGGGAGGGATCGAAGGCATGCTTGGCAGACTGCCTCGCCCGGCGTGTCGCAAACCGCGCAGCGCGTGGGCCAAAGCGTTTCGGCCAGGGCGGTGCCCGCAGCTTCCCCGTAAGCAAGCGCACGTTCGAAAGCGCGCTCCCAGCATCCGGCACCTCCGCTATCCCGTGCTCGTTTCCGCGGGCCGCGAGGCTCGCTTCGATAGGCATTGCAGGGGACGCGCTGCGTTGTGACAGTCTGATGCTCCATGGATCGAGCCTACCATGGGCCCTCCAGCGGAAACCTTGCCGTCGGTCGAGCGCGAGTCGATGCCCACCCGATAGAAACCAACGACCGCCGTGCTGCCGAGTAAGCTCCGACCGAGCGGCATTCCAACGTCGTTCCAGCACGAGTATCGCATCGACTCCACCTCGTTTCGGCGCGCGCGTCGTGCCGGTCGAATCTCCGTCCGGACGAGCTCGATCGCCAATCGTCGTATTCGGCTTTGCATTCCAAACCGTTTTCTCTACTTCTCGCATGCCGTCGATTCAGCATATTATGCGCGCCTTGTTCCAGGGCTTTTCATGATCTGCTACACTGTTTGTCGCTTCTTTCGAGTCTGTAGTTGCGGGTTTCACAACCTCAGTCCACGGCAGATGCGGTCGAAAGGACCCACGTAAGCCGCGCTTTTCAGCGCGACGATCATGGCGCATCCTAGAGGTAAGTCGCACCGTCCGCTACCTTGCGCGGCACATGGCTGCGCCGGACGAGAGGGTACCGGGTGCAAGCTCGACCCCGGTGCGCGAGTGTGGGGGCAAAGACTAGGTCAGTCGGAAGAGGCGTTATGAGAAGCAATCAGATGGAGGCTCATCGCATATGAAGCGCTTTACCAAGCTTGCGACCCGCTGCCTGGCGGTCGCGTGCGTCGCATGTCTGCTCGCCGTCATGGCGGGCTGTGCATCGCAGGAGGAGTACACGCCGCCGGAGAAGTCGCCTACGCTCGCGTCGCCAGCTATTGGCAAAGACGGCGTTCTGCGCGTCGGCGTCAACACCCAGAACCAACCGCTTGCCGGCGTGTCCACCTCGTCGCAGAACATTGTGGGCCTCGACGTCGATATTGCGGCGTACCTCGCCGATAGCTTCGGGCTGAAGCTTGAGCTCGTGGATGTCGGTACCGATGCCCAAGCGGCGCTTGACGGGGGTACGGTGGATATCGTCATGGGTGTCGACAAGTCCGGTACGGATGCGTCGTTTTGGATGTCCGACACCTATCTGCCCACAGCGATCGTCCTGTTCTCGACGCCGGGAAACACAACGGTGCCCACAAACGAGTCGCAGCCATCGATTGCCGCGCAGGTGTCTTCGAAGAGCGCCTGGGCTGTCACGAACGAGTTCGATCAGGGAAACATCGTGACGACGAGCGATCTGCAGAGCGCGTTCTCCTCGCTTGAATCGGGTCAGGTCCAGTATGTCGCTTCGGATGCCATCATCGGCACGTATGCGGCGCACACCGCTGACGACGAGGTGCAGATCGTGGCGCTTATGCAGCAGCCGAGCGGGTATTGCATTGGCGTGCTCGACACGAATTCCGATCTCAAGCAGGCCATTTCCGATGCGCTTGCGGCGCTTTCCGGCAATGGCGTCGTCTCGCTCATTGAGACGAAATGGCTAGGCACGACGCTGGATCTTTCGACGCTGCCCCTCACGGCGGGCGCAACCACCCCAGCAGCTTCGAAAACCTCCGACGAGGGAGCCGAGGAGGGAACCGACGAAGGCGAGTCATCCGACGGAGATACTGGCGAATCTGGCGAGGAGGCGCCCACGGAACCTGTGTCAGGAGAAAGAGGACCGGCTTCTAACGCCGTCTCGCTCGAAGAACTTACCGTCTGAGATCGAAAAGATCCCTCGCTGGGGCGAACCCCTACATTCGGACTGGTTTCAATAAGGCCGGTTGTGACTTTAGGGGTTCTTTCATGGAACGGCTGACGCCGTTCATCCATGCCAACGACAATACAGTTTGCGTTCGAGCTTCGGCGCACCGTATGCGCAAGGTTCATGCGAACGCAGCAGCCCTTCGGAGCGTCGCCGAACAGACGATTGCGGCAAGCCTAGTCGATGTAGATAGCGCCCTCGTCGGATGCGGGTAGCTGCTTCTCGTTGGTCACGTATTGGATGAAATGGTCGACGCAGTATGGATGGTAGTTCTTCGTGCTGTATCCCAGGTATATCCGATGATAGAAACCTTTGCGTTCGTCTGCATTGTTGTAGAGGGGGCGAACTTCGGCGTTCTCGACGCTGCGGAGGAAGAACGTGTCCAGCATGAGCGCCACCTCGACGCCGTTTACGGCAAAGCCCGCCAAAATCGTCTCGTCCTGATACGCGTACTCAGCGTGACTCATGCCGCGATCATCTAACATCTTTTTCACGGCTTTGCCGATGGGGATGGCATCGCTGTAGGTGATGAGACGCTGGTCGGCCAGATCCTCGGGAACAAGAAACTCCTTCGAGGCAAGCGGACAGTCGGAGCTCATGGCTACGACGAGCCTCTGGGTGAGCACAGGCGTATACCATATGTCCGGATCAGTCTCGCAGTGAGCGCAGAACACCACGTCGTAAAGGCCGCGCTTGAGATCCCCGATGAGCGATGCCGATGCATCTTCCCGTACCGTGAATTGTACGTCCGAGCTGATCGTTGCCTTGTAGTTGCTGATCAGCTTTGGGATGTAGTTGGTCTGCACGGTGATGATGCATCCGAGGTCAATCTTGCCCCCGTCCCCGCAGCCCGTGTAGCTCTTCATCATGGCCACGCCTTTGTCTATCTGTTCGAGGCCGGCCGTCACATAATCGAGGAATTCCACGCCGTATTTCGTAAGGTGGATATTGCGTCCCGTCTTCTGAAACAAGGACACGCCGAGTTCGTTCTCAAGCGAGCTGATGGCGTTTGAAAGGGAGGGCTGGGTGATGTAGAGCTCTTTGGCAGCCTTGGCATAGTGCTGGAGCTCGGCGAGCTTTTTAAAGTAGTACAGCTGCGAAAGATTCATCAACCCCTCCTCGGCAAACGTCAGAACGCCCGCATACATTATAGGGGTGAGGATGGTCTACGCCGTTAGGCAAAACCGTACAAATGTGAAAATTGGTCGAGAAGCTTCTGCGCAGCGTAGAAGCTCGAACCGCAACCCGTATGAAGCTGGACATGAAAGAAGCGCGCCCGAAGGCGCGCTTCTTCGATCTTGGATTGGAATCCAGTGCTCTGCGCTTACGCCAGCTTCTCGGTGAGAACCGGCAGGACTTCCTGCAGGTCGGCCACCAGGCCATAGTCGGCCTGCTTGAAGACGGGGGCGTTCGCGTCCTTGTTGATGGCGATAATCGTGTCGGCTCCGGTCACGCCCACCATGTGCTGCATCTGGCCGGAGATGCCCACGGCAAAGTACACCTTGGGGGAAATCACACGGCCGGACACGCCAATGTAAAGGCTCTTGGGGAGCCACTTCTCGTTCTCGGCGATGGGACGGGAGCAGGCAATCTCGCCGCGCACGGCGGCGGCCAGCGAACGGGCCAGATCGAGGTCCTCTTCCTTGGCGAAGCCGCGGCCGGCGCCCACGACGATGGGCGCACGTCCGATATCGGCACCCTCCTGCACAACCTCGCGCTTGCCGCGCAGCTTGAGCGGGTTGGAAGCCGGAACAAACTCACGCTCTTCGACCGCGTCGGTACCCGAAGCTTCGGCCTCGGAGAACATAGAGCCGTTCGTGGAGTAGATGCGCACGGAGCCGGCGGGACGGCGCTTCATGGTGGCCAAGCCGCCGAAGTACAGGCTCTCGGCTGCGTCGCCGTCGAAGGCGGCGACGTCGTTGATCACGCTCGTGTCGGCATGGGCGGCAAGGCGGCCGCCGACGATCTTCAGGCGCGGGGTGGTCTCGACGAGCACGATCTCGGGAGCGACCTCGTCGAACAGTGCGATGACGGTATCCGTGGCGTTCTCGTACAGCTCGCCCTCGGGAAGAGCGATGTGGTAGGCCTTATCGGCAACGCCGGTCTGAGGAGCGTCGCCGATGGAGACGAGCACGACCTCGTCGGCGAGCGTGCGGGCACCCGCGCACAGATCCTTCTGCGCTTCGGCCGCTTCTGCAATGACAAATGCTTTCATAATGATGCGCCCTTTCTGGTCCTCGTTGGCCTATCGAATGACGCCAGCGACCGCGTCGATGAACGCGTCGAGATCGCCGTCGTTCTTTGTGTCGAATATCTCGCGCTTGCGGTCAGCAAGCTCAGGAGCGACAACGCTGTCGATCTCCACGGTGCCGTTCGTGTCCACGCCGGCCGCAGCTGCGTCGTTGACCGTCGCAGGCTTCTTGCCGGCGGCAAGAATCTCGCGCATGCCGGCGATGCGGGGCAGAGCGATGTCGGGAGAGACGCCGACGACGGCGGGAAGCGCGACTTCGATCTCCTCGACCACGTCGTCGAGCGTGCGCTCGACGACGAGCGCACCGTTCTCCATGCGCATGGCGGTGACGGAGTTGATGCAAGGCACACCAAGCACCGAGGCCAGCTGCACGTTCACCTGGCCTGCATACATGTCGGCCGAGCCGTCGCCGCACACAACGAGGTCAACGCCGCCTTCGACGTCGCCCACGAGCTTGGCAAGGGCCTTGGCGGTGGTGCGGGAATCGGCGAACGCATAGGCGTCGTCGGCGATCATGAGGAGCTCCTCAGGGCCGCGGGAGAGGATGCTCTTGCGCACCTTCATG
This sequence comes from Enteroscipio rubneri, assembly GCF_963929405.1. NCBI lineage: Bacteria > Bacillati > Actinomycetota > Coriobacteriia > Eggerthellales > Eggerthellaceae > Enteroscipio > Enteroscipio rubneri. The sequence continues at coordinate 255,147 of NZ_CAWVIN010000002.1, forward strand.
TCGCCGGCCTTGGCGTTGCTCGCGCTGATGGCGACGAGTCGCGCACCTTCGGCCTCGGCCAGCTGGGCCGCTGCCTCGATGGCGTTAAGATCGTACTCGCTCGCAATCTGATGCGCCTTCGAGCTGTCGAGAGACCGATCGGGGGCGACGGTGATGTCCTGATCGTCAGGCACCACTTTCACCGCTACAGCAATGTTCATGGTCGTGTCCTTTCTGGTCGATGTACCGGACTTGCTTGATTGTGCCTCCTCGCCCATTGTACGACAAGAGAGGTCCTGGCAACACCCATGCCGCCCGTCCACTTTTGGCAGCGGGCGAGCGGCATGGGCGAATGGAGCAAAGGTTAGTCGGCGTACCACTTCGGGATGGCGCGGCCCGCGATATAGTCCATGACCTCGCAGGTACCGCCGGCGAGCATGTTGCCGCGCAAGTCGCGCCAAATGCGGCCGACGCGAACCTCTTCGGTGTAGCCGAGGCCGCCGAAGATCTCGATCGCGTTGTCGGCGAGCTGGACATGCGCGCGGGTCCCCCAAGACTTCAGCATTGCGATGTCCGCGTTGATGGACTCGCCCTGGTCGAGCTTCCAGAGGCAGTAGTACAGCCAATGACGGGTCTGCTGCAGGATGATCTCGTTCTCCTCGATCAGATCCTGAACGCGGGGATTCGTGATGATCGGCTTGTTGAAGGCGATGCGCTCCTTGGCGTACTTGACCGCATCGTTTTGAGCGGCCTGCGCCAGGCCGAGGCCCTGGGCAACGACCAGGCAACGCTCGAACTCGAAGTTCTTCATGAGCAGAAGCCAGCCGGCGCCAGCTTCGCCGATGCGCTGGTCTTCGGTGACCACGACGTCGTCGAAGTACACTTCTACGAACGGCACGGTGTGCTGGCCGATCTTGGTGAGATGGGCGGTGGAAATACCGGGGGTCTCGCGCTTGACAAGCCACAGGGACATCTTGGTATTGTCGCGGGACGCGTCCTCGTCCTTGGCGATGACGATGAGATAGGGAACGTCGGCGCCGTTGGTCACCCAGGTCTTCTGCCCGCTCAGGATAAAGGAGCCGTCGGCCTGCTTCTTCGTGACGCAGGTCATGCCCATGTTGTCGGAGCCGGCAGCGGGCTCGGAAAGGCAGAGAGCGGCGACGGACTGGCCGGACTTCTCATACTCCTCCATGATGACGGCGGCCTGCTCGGGGGTGCCGAACTCGGCGAGGTCCGCGCAGGCAAGCATGCCGGTCATGAACGGAGTCATGGCGCCGGTAAACTCGTAGAGCTTCTCGGTCATCAGGCCGAGCGTCACGTGGTCGGTGGGGATGCCGCCGACCTCTTCGGGAAGGCCCATGAACGGGAACCCGGCGTCGCGGTAGGCGTCCTGAGCCTCGGCGGGCACTTGGTGCGCCTCGTACATGTCCATAACGGACTGATCGTCGAAGTAGCGCTCAGCGTACTCCTGCAGGGACTCCACGAGTAGCTGCTGCTCGTCGGTTAGGCTAAAATCCATGCTGCCTGCTCCTTCCTTGGCCCGGCTGCAGGACGCTTCCTACGCCCCAGCGCCGGTTTCGTCTCGTCGCTCTCTCCATCCGCGCATAGATACGCGAATATGAGTATTGCTATCGTAAGTTTGCACCCATAATCGCCATCATGTCCAATAGGTTCTTTTCGGCCAATCAACGTCCGACTCATAGGCTGGCGCTATCGATGACGCGGCGAAGCGTTGTTCGACCAAAGCAGAAAACCACTGATAAAAATAGTATTGAACAGGTATTATATAGGTTTCTGCAACGCGTTATCCACCGTGGCCGCACACGGGCTCTCGCCACCTCACACCATCGACCCATAGGAATAAACTATGCAATCCGAAAAAAATGACGATGATTTCCTATTGGACAAATTATACGATTAGGGTGCAAAATGCGAACAGACGGGTTACGAGTGCTGCCGATGGTAGGCGGTACGGCCCAAATCATCTGTCGGGGTCCGACATAAAGGAGGATGAATGAGCAAGTTATCCAAAGAGGAGTTTCGCGACTATCTGAAGACTGTCCGCGCGCTCGCCGAAGGTCCCTTCGAGGAGATGCAGAAGGAAGTCGAGGTTACGAACAAGTTCCCGCAGGAGTTCATCGATCTCTGCATCGAGAACAACCTGTACCGTTACGCTCTTCCCGAGGAGTACGGCGGATGGGGCCTGTCCGAGCGTGAGATCCTGCAGGTTCAGGAGGAGTTCTCCCGTGGCCCCGGCGGCATGCGCATGCACCTGCACTACGCGGCCGACCTGAACTGGCGCATCCTCGACGACTACGGCTGCCCTGAGCTCAAGGCCGAGTACATGGACAAGTTCGCCGACAAGACCATCTTCACGGTCTTCGCGCTGACCGAGCAGACCGGCGGCACTGGCGCCGACCTGCACACCACGGCTATCAAGAATGAGAATGGCGACTACGTCATCAACGGCGAGAAGTGGCTCATCTCCCACACCGACGTTGCTCAGTTCGCGTACGTCATCGCTGTGACCGATCCCGAGAAGACCGGCGACGAGCGTCTGTCCGCCTTCTTCGTGCCGATGGATGCCCCCGGCTTCGAACTCGTGCCGATGCCCCACATGATGGGCTGCCGCGGCGCTGGCCATGCAGGCTTCAAGATGACCAACGTCACGCTGTCCCCGAAGTACCTCCTCGGTAAAGAGGGCCAGGGCATGGAAGTGGCTATGCACTCCCTCGCCATCTCCCGCGTGCACATCGCCGACTCCAACCTCGGTATGTGCCAGCGCATGCTCGAGATCAGCATCGCTCGTGCCCGTGCTCGCGTGACCTTCGGCAAGCCGATCATCAAGCGCCAGGCTATCCGCGTGAAGCTGGCCAACATGGCCATGATGACGCATGCCCTGCGCTGCATGGTCATGGACTTTGCCACGGATTACGACAAGGATCCCAACGGCGAGTACATCGCCGAGAAGGCTGCCATGTGCAAGCTGTTCTCGATCGACTGCACGCGCCTCGTGTCCGACGAGATGCTTGAGATCTACGGCGGCGACGGCTACTTCGAGGATGCCCCGTTCGGCGAGACCGAGCGTCTCTACCGCGACTGCCGCGCCATGTGGCTCGAGGAAGGCGCCCCGACCGTTCAGCGCATCACGATCGCCCGCGAGCTCGAGAAGCACAACGGCCGTATCGAGTACGACGACTGGATCGCCGGCACGAATCTCGACTAGTCGAGTTCACGTACTGCCCATCCCGCTTGCTGCATGATTGGCGGGATGAACGGCCCCGGATGAGCGCTTCGGCGCCCTCCGGGGCCTTTTTGTGTCCTGCCTCGACCCCCATGACGCGCCCTTGCTGTGCGAGGGTCGGTGCCGTGCGGCTTTTTCAATGGGCGGCGCAAAGGCACTTGACTTGGAGTACGCTCCACGTGGTTCAATGATGCGAACGGGGTTCGAAGTATCGCCCGGTTGCGGAAAAGACGATGAAGGGAGCTTGCATGGAGCAGCGGCAGCTGCGCGGCCTGCTGGAGCGGGTCGCGACGGGGCAGGCCTCGATCGAAGAGGCGGAACGGGCGCTGCGCGTTGCGCCTTTCGAGGATCTTGGGTATGCGAAAGTCGACACCCATCGGGGTGTGCGGCAAGGCGTGTCGGAAGTCGTGTACGGCGCCGGAAAGACGGCTGAGCAGATAGCGGGCGTGTGCCGCGCGCTTTTGGAGGGCGGACAGCATCGCGTGCTCGTCACAAGGCTCGAGGCGGACAAGGCCGAAGGGGTCGAGCGTTTGCTCGTTGGACAGGGCGTCGCCCTTTGCTCCGGCGAAGACGGGGCGTTTTCTGACGGAGGCACCCCTGGAGAAGACGGGAATATGCATGCGAGCCCGGACGGCTCGGACCTGCCTGTCTTCGAGTACCGCACACTGCCGCGTCTTGGCATCCTGGGAGAAGCTCCCGAGCCCGACGGCAACGGAACCGTTGTCGTGGCGGCGGCGGGAACGAGCGATCTGGCGGTTGCCGAGGAGGCTGCAGTAACTGCGGAGATGCTCGGCAACGACGTGGTGCGTCTCTACGACGTGGGCGTTGCTGGCATCCATCGGCTGCTCGCTCATGCCGAAGACATTGCGGCGGCAAACGTGGTCGTGGCCGTCGCCGGCATGGAAGGGGCGCTGGCAAGCGTTGTGGGCGGTATGGCAGCGTGCCCGGTTATCGCCGTGCCGACGAGCGTCGGCTATGGAGCGAGCTTCGGGGGCGTGGCGGCATTGCTGGCCATGCTCAACTCGTGCGCATCGGGCGTATCCGTCGTTAACATCGACAACGGGTTCGGCGCAGGCTACCAGGCGCACATGGTCAATCATGCGAAAGCGAGGACGTCATGACGGTTCTGTACTGGGATTTGCAGGAATGGGCGACGAGGGATGCCCTGCTGCAAGCAACGTTTGCAGCGCTTCCCGATGACGAGCGTACGGCGGTGAAGGCGAAGTGGGATGCCGCCGTTGTCCCCGAAGGGCATCATCGCAATCTTGCGGCAGTGCTCGCCGTCATCGATGCGCTTGACGCGAGCGAGCGCGTGAAGGATGATCTGCGCGGCATCTACCGCATCCTCGCTGAAGCCGAGGCCGCCGCGCATGGCTGCGATGTCGACTCGACGCACTTCCATGAGGTGGGCGAAGGCGCGGCTATCCGCAATGCGCTTGGCATCTGCCTAGCTGTCGAGGCGGTGGAACCTGAAAAGATCGTGGCGACGGCCGTGCAAGCGGGAAAAGGGACGGTGCGCTGTGCTCACGGAGAGCTGTCCGTGCCAGCTCCGGCTACCGCCGCCATCCTCGCTCGCGGTATCCCGGTATGCAAGCGGCGGCTCGATGGGGAGCGCTGCACGCCTACATCCGCCGCCATCATCCTGCACTTCGTGGATCGTTTCGAGGTGTGACCTTGCCGCATCGCGTACGTTCGCATCCAGGGAGGCTATCAGTGCCGCGCGCTGTGATATCATGACGGGCGTCTCCCTGCGAAAGGATCCTGACATGGACGTGACCATATATACGGATGGCGCCGCGCGCGGCAACCCGGGTCCCGGCGGCTACGGCGCGGTGCTGCAGTACGTCGACGGTAACGGAAACCTGCACGTCAAGGAGCTCTCGCAGGGGTACGAATGCACCACCAACAACCGAATGGAGCTATTGGGCGCCATTGCGGCCCTCGAGGTCCTCAAAGCGCCGTGCGAGGTTACGCTCTATTCTGATTCGCAGTACGTGGTGAACGCCTTCAACCAGCATTGGGTGGACGGATGGCTCAGGCGCGGATGGAAGAATGCGAAGAAGGAACCTGTAAAAAACATCGATCTGTGGAAGCGGCTGCTGGCCGCGAAGGCTCCTCACCGCGTGGAATTCGTATGGGTGAAAGGACATGCAGGCCATCCGGAGAACGAGCGATGCGACCAGCTTGCAACGTCCGCCGCCGATGGGGAAGGCCGTATTGTCGATGAAGGCTTCGACCGTGCAGGTGCTGCCGACTGACGCTAGGAGTGTGGTGTTCCCGTAGCGATCTGGTCCGCATTGGCTGGCTTCGCGGGGCATTCTGGTACACTTGGATTCACTGTTTACGTCTGTCTCAGCATAAGTGGAGGTTCTCGCATGCAACAGGCTCGGTTCGCATACGGCAAAGGCGCGTTGGCAGGATTCACGGCGGTGGTTTTGGCGGTTTCGCTCATGGTGCCGGCCACGGCGTTCGCCGATCCCACCTCGGCGGAGAAGCGAGCAGAAGCCGAAGCGGTTCTCGCTTCCCTCAACACCATGCAGGAACAGCTCGATCGTGCATCCAACAACTACTTCACAGCGCTTTCCGAGCAGGAGGAGGCTGAAAAGAGCCGCGATGCAGCACAAGAGCGCATCGACGAGGCGAACGGCCAGATAGCCGACTTGCAGGATCGTTTGGGCAGCCGCGCTCGCAGCATGTACCGCTCGGGCAGCTCCTCGATGCTCGACCTGCTGCTGGGCTCCACGAGCTTCCAGGCCTTCGCTACCAACTGGGATCTTCTCACGCAGATCAACTCTGAGGACGCCGACCTCGTCCAGCAGACCAAAGATCTGCGCGCCGAGGTCGAGGAGCAGGAGGCTGTCTTCGCCGAGCAGGCGCGCGTCGCCCAGGAAAAGGCCGACGAAGCCAAGCGCATCGAGGAGGAGGCAGCGTCCACGGTCGCGTCCATGCAGGCCACCTACGACAGCCTGAGTGCTGAGGCCGCCGAGCTTCTGGAACAGGAGCGCGCCGCCGAAGAGGCCGCTCGCGCTGCGGTCGCCGCCGCTGCCGATGCGGCAACGAACGATAGCTCACGTGGCAGCAGCAATGGGGGCGCGAACTCAAATAGCGATGGCAACAACGGCGCAAGCGAGCCGCCCTACGTACCCTCAACGGGCAATGCGATCGTCGACCGCGCGTACAGCCAACTCGGCAAGCCCTATGCGTGGGGTGCTGCCGGGCCGAACTCCTACGACTGCTCGGGTCTCGTGAGCTACGCACTCACCGGCAGCTATTCCCATGTGTACACCACCGGCTCGCTCATGGGGCTTCGTCAGGTGAGCAATCCCCAGCCGGGCGACATCTGCACGAACGATCACCACTGCGGCGTCTACATCGGCGGAGGTCAGATGATCCACGCTCCCCAGACGGGGGATGTTGTGAAAGTCAGCGCGGTCCACAGCGACATGATCTACGTGCGGCCCTAGCGAGCCCTCTGTTTTGACGAATGATCCGAAGGCGTCCGTACGGGCGCCTTCGCTGTTTCAGGGAGCGAAGGCGCCCGTTCCCAGCGGGTTCCATGCCATGCGTTTGCGATCGATCCCTCACCGAATCGCTTCGGTAAGTCGGATGGGCTCTTATGGAGCTTTCTCGAATCGTTTGTCGACCGTGCACTCGATTGCTATGATACGGTTGCTTTTCTGAATACGAAGTATTGAAAAGGTGCAAACATGACTCGAAACGTACAACGCACATCAAAGGCGGCCGTCTGCCTTCTCCTTTCCCTCATGCTGGCTGTTCCTGTCGCCTTCGGTTCTCCGACGTCGGCACATGCCGTGACAGCTGCCGAGAAACAGGCCGAGGCCGAGGCTGCCCTCGCCTCGCTGAACGCCATGCAGGAGCAGCTCGATCAAGCCTCGGCCGATTACGGCCAGGCGCTCTCCGAGCAGCAGGAGGCCGAAGACAGCCGCGATGCCGCCCAAACGCGCATCGACGAGCTGAACGGGCAGATATCCGAGATGCAGGAGCATCTGGGCGACCGGGCCCGCACCATGTACCGCTCGGGTAGCTCCTCGATGCTCGACCTGCTGCTGGGCTCCACGAGCTTCCAGGCCTTCGCCACCAACTGGGACATGCTGGCCCAGATCAACGAGAGCGACGCAGAGATGGTGCAGCAGACCAAGGACCTGCGCGCCGAGGTTGAAGACGAGAAGGCGGTCTACGAAGAGCAGGCGCGCGTCGCCCAGGAAAAGGCCGACGAAGCCAAGCGCATCGAGGAGGAGGCCGCGTCCACGGTCGCGTCCATGCAGGCCACCTACGACAGCCTGAGTGCTGAGGCCGCCGAGCTTCTGGAACAGGAGCGCGCCGCCGAAGAGGCCGCTCGCGCTGCGGCTGCCGCCGCTGCCGTCGAAGCTGCGGCACGGGAGGCCGCTGCAGCCAATACCAACCGCGGGGGCGGCGGGGGTGGCGGCGCGCCGTCGTACGTTCCCTCCACTGGCAACGCCATCGTCGATCGTGCGTACAGCCAACTCGGCAAACCCTACGTCTGGGGTGCCACGGGTCCGAACTCCTTCGACTGCTCCGGTCTTGTCGGGTATGCGCTCACGGGAGGCTACTCGCGTGTGGGCACCACCTACACGTTCATGTCCTGGCCACGCGTAAGCGATCCTCAGCCGGGCGACATCTGCACGAATGACCATCACTGCGGTATCTACATCGGCGGCGGCCAGATGATCCACGCCCCGCGCACGGGCGACGTCGTGAAGGTCGGACCCGTGCACAGCGGCATGATTTTCGTGCGTCAGCCGTAACCAAGCTGCCAGCGTGCGGTGCTGCGAGGGCGTCCGAGCGGGGCGTCCTCGTGCCGCGTGGGAGCGGGTATGGATGCAAGCCGGCTCCGATGAGTCGACTCGCCGTCGTTACGTAAACGCGGCGATGACTATTCCGCTTTTTTCGAGCCTGCCCTGTGGAGCTTTCCCATATCGTTTGTCAAAGCGAGCTTCGGTTGGTATGCTGAAGCAACTTCAACCGCCCAATCGCAACGAAGTATCGAAAAGGTGCAAACATGACACGAAACGCGCAACGCACTTTCAAGGCCTTTCTCTGCCTTACGCTCTCCGCCCTGTTGGCGGTCCCCCTCGCTTTCAGCTCGCCTGCGATTGCGATAGCCGAACCCACGGCCGCAGACAAGCGCGCCGAAGCTGATGCTGCTCTGGCTTCGCTGAACGCGATGCAGGACAAGCTCGACCAGGCTTCCAACAACCACTTCTCTGCGCTCTCCGAGCAGCAGGAGGCCGAAGACAGCCGCGATGCCGCCCAAACGCGCATCGACGAGCTGAACGGGCAGATATCCGAGATGCAGGAGCATCTGGGCGACCGGGCCCGCACCATGTACCGCTCGGGTAGCTCCTCGATGCTCGACCTGCTGCTGGGCTCCACGAGCTTCCAGGCCTTCGCCACCAACTGGGACATGCTGGCCCAGATCAACGAGAGCGACGCAGAGATGGTGCAGCAGACCAAGGACCTGCGCGCCGAGGTTGAAGACGAGAAGGCGGTCTACGAAGAGCAGGCGCGCGTCGCCCAGGAAAAGGCCGACGAAGCCAAGCGCATCGAGGAGGAGGCCGCGTCCACGGTCGCGTCCATGCAGGCCACCTACGACAGCCTGAGTGCTGAGGCCGCCGAGCTTCTGGAACAGGAGCGCGCCGCCGAAGAGGCCGCTGCAGCGGCGCAGGCCGAAGCCGTGCTTGCAGCGGCTGCTCAGGCGGCCGAGAGCGATAACGCCGGCGCTTCCGGCAACAACGGATCGAACAACGGCGGCGCCAGCACGAACAACGGCGGATCGAGTGGTAACAACAACGCCAATTCGGGCGGCAACTCGAACGGCGGCGGAGGCTCGTCCGGTCCGTCCTACAATCCCTCTACCGGCAACGCCGTGGTTGACCGCGCATACAGCCAGCTCGGCAAACCCTACTCCTGGGGCGCTTCGGGTCCGAACTCCTACGACTGTTCCGGTCTTGTGAGCTATGCGCTCACCGGCAGCTACTCGCGTTTGGGGACCACCGGCACGTTTATTGGCTGGCCGCGTGTGAGCAACCCCCAGCCCGGCGACGTATGTGTCATCCACACTTCCTCGCGCCAACACACTGGTATCTACATCGGAGGCGGCCAGATGATCCACGCTCCCCGCACGGGCGACGTCGTGAAGGTGAGCTCTGTGCAGAGCGGCATGGTGTTCGTTCGCCGGCCGTAGCGCTCGGCGGCATTCGTTGCAGCAGCCGCTAAAAGAGGGTGCCCGCATAAAACGGGCACCCTCTTTCGATTCGGGGCTTTTTCCGGCGCTCTACTTGTGGTAGTAGCGGTGCTGTTCGTACTTCGGCTCGCAGCAGACGTTGATGCCCAATGTGCGGTAGAGCTTCTCATCGGTCGATGAGATGATGACGGAGAAGAATGCGTCGCATCCGCGCAGGTCGTCCACATGTTCGATGAGCTGTGCGGCCAAAGGGTCGGTTGCCGAGCTGATGGACAACGCGATGAGCGTCTCGTCGGAATGCAGACGCGGGTTTTTGCTGTGAAGCCGCTCGGTCTTGAGCCGACAGATGGGCTCGATGGCGTTGTCGCTGATGACGTCGATGCCGTCGTCTACGCCCGCCACGCCTTTGAGCGCGTTCATCATGAGCGAGGATGCCGCGCCCAGAAGCGTCGAAGTTTTGCCGGTCACCACCGCGCCGTTCGGCAGCACCATCGCGCCGGCGGGACGTCCGGTCATCTCCTCCTTCAGTAGGGCGGCGCTGCGCGCAGGGGATAAACTTGCGTTCACGCCGGCTTGGTTCATGAGCAATTCGAGTTTCTCCACCTGTGCGTGTCCGACGCCGGTGCGCTTTACCTCGACGGCGGTCTGGAAGTAACGGCGCACGATTTCCATGCGGGCCGCGTCGCATACCACCTCGTCGTCGACGATAGCCGAGCCCGCCATGTTCACGCCCATGTCGGTGGGGGATTGGTAGGGGCTCGAACCTGAAATACGCTCCATCATGGCTTTGAGCACGGGGAAAATCTCCACGTCGCGATTGTAGTTGACCGTGGTCTGCCCGTAAGCCTCCAAATGGAACGGATCGATGATGTTCGCATCGTCAAGATCGACCGTGGCGGCCTCGTAGGCCACGTTTACGGGGTGCTTCAACGGCAGGTTCCATACGGGGAACGTCTCGTACTTGGCGTAGCCGGCGGTCACCCCTCGCTTGTGCTCGTGGTAGAGTTGCGAGAGGCAGGTGGCCATCTTGCCCGATCCGGGGCCGGGAGCAGTGACAACAACGAGCGGGCGGCTCGTCTCGACGAACTCGTTCTTCCCGTACCCTTCGTCGCTGACGATATGATCGATGTCGTAAGGGTAGCCGGCGATGGGGTAGTGCAACCGGCTTGTGATGCCGAGACTGTCCAGCCGATGTCGGAACGCGTCGGCGGCGGGTTGGTTGGCATAGTGGGTTATGACGATGCTGCCCACCAGAAAACCCATGCTGCGGAAGATGTCCATGAGGCGCAGCACGTCGTCGTCATAGGTGATGCCTAAATCGCCGCGCACCTTGCTTTTCTCAATGTCATTGGCGTTGATGGCGACGATGATCTCGACGTCGTCGATGAGGTTCTTCAGCATGCGGATCTTGGTATCGGGCTCGAAGCCGGGCAGCACGCGCGAAGCATGGTAGTCGTCGAATAGCTTGCCGCCGAACTCCAAGTAGAGCTTGCCGCCGAACTGGTCGATGCGGTTGCGGATATGCTCCGCTTGCAATGCGATGTACTTGTCGTTGTCGAATCCGATGCGCATGGAGGCGAACCTTTCTCGGCGTGGACGAGCCTGCTTGCGGACGCATTGGTGTCCGAAGCAAACGGAAGAGCCGCCTGCGACGCGGACGGCTCGATGCAACCGTTAGATTATAGCCTACTTTCGCATCGCGTCGGGCACCTCTTCGAGGTCGGGAATGGTCTTTTACGAAAAGACGACCCAGTAGGCGCTCATATGCGCTCTCAAGTGGCGGCTTTCCGAGCATATCGCTGCTGCCCTTATATCGCGATAGCGGCGTACCGTTTAGGCCGTCTGCCTGGGGTTGCAGGCTGCTGAGTGCGAGTTTTCGCAGCACGTAGCTGGCATGTCCGGCTCGACGTCGACCGAGTTCGACGCCGAGCCGCTTTCCCGATGATCGATCTCATGGCCGAGCAGGAGGATGCCGGGGAGACAAGGGCGCTGCGTCTCGGCCTCGACGCTGTAAAGCCGGAGGGCATGTCGCGGCGGTGCACCCGCCGTTCAGTCGTGCTATGCTAGGAGGGTATGGACGGTTCGACCGGATCAGACATGACATGAGGCATGTGCTTCATAGTATTGCAACGAGGATGGCGAATGGATGAGTTGGTTCGAGAATACCTCGACTATCTGCGCATAGAACGCGGCAGCTCTCCGCTCACCGTGGAGGCGTACGCGAACGACCTGCGGGATTACACTGCATTCCTGAAGGGGAAGGGTATCTCGGGCGTCGACGAGATCGAACGCGGCACGGTCGCCTCCTTCGAGGCCGACCTGTTTTCGCGCGGCTATGCTGCTTCCAGTATCGAGCGCCGAATCTCGGTACTCAAGGGATTCCATCGATTTCTCGTGCGAGAAGGCTATACCCGCCGCAATCCCGCCGATACGCTACCGCTCCCTAAAACGCCCGATCGCTTGCCTGACGTCCTATCTGTCGAGCAGGTCGACGAGATGTTGTCGCAGCCGCTCGAACCGGGGCCTGCGCCATTGCGCGATCGCGCGATTCTGGAGGTCATGTACGGATGCGGCCTGCGCGTGAGCGAATGCTCCGGGCTCGATATGAGCGATACGATGCTCGACGAGGGATACCTGCGCGTCGTGGGCAAGGGCGGCAAGGAGCGCATCGCTCCGATAGCAGGCGCCGCTTTGCGTGCGCTCGTCGTGTATCTCGAGCAGGCCAGGCCCGCGCTTGCGAAGCCCTTCGCAAAGCCAACGGCGGCTGTGTTCCTGAACGCGCGCGGCGGCCGCCTCACGCGACAGGGCATGCACGCCATCGTCGCCGATGCTGGCCGGACGATCGGGATAGCGAACCTCCATCCCCATACGCTGCGCCACTCCTTTGCTACCCATCTGTTGGAAGGCGGCGCCGATCTGCGCGTCATCCAGGAAATACTCGGCCACTCGGACATTTCTACGACCCAGATATACACGCACGTGAACCGCTCGCACATCCGCAAGGAATATCTGGGCGCGCATCCCCGCGCCTGACGTCGGTGCGCGCTGTTCAGGTTCCTGCGCCGCATATCGGCAAGGGGCAGCCGAGGTGCTTTCCGCAAAGTCTTTGAGCTTTGCACCTCTCTGTCATTGGAAAGCCTCAAAAATGCAGGGTTCTCGAGTTTTGCGATCTTCAAGCGGGGGCTTTCGGCGTGTTTCTCCAAAGCCGAAAATCCGACCTGGGATTTCGTCGCAAGATATCTACGAGCTTACGACTGAACGAAGCTTCGTGCCCTTGCAGAGCGATGCAAAACTCGAGGCCCATGCAAACCCACCCCTCTTTCCATGGCAGGAAGCCGCGCTCGCGAACCTCGGCGTGCAGTGTCTCGAATGCTCGTGTATCGATCCGTCCTATCAGGCTGCCTGGGACGAGCGGCGCTCTGAGCCAGGGGCGGGTAGATCGGCGGATGCTGTGCAAAAAGCGGATGAGGACGGCTATGGATTTGCTGTCGAGCTCCTCGGCGGATGTGCCGGCCGGCGGTGCGATTGCCGGGTCGAGCGTACAGACACACTTTTCGCATAACTTCTCGCTCGGCGGTGGTGGAACGCGCACAATCCCACATGTTGTGCCCTTCTATCGCGTTTCTGTCTACATGTTGCCGGATGTGCTTGAGCAAACCCGACGTACCTTGCAACGGCGAGAAAACGAAGGGGTTTCCGATAGGTTGAAATGGGGCTGAAATCGCATATTATGTTGCGAAGTGGGGCGAAGTGGGATAGAATTCCAAACATCGAAAGGCCGTGTGGGACGCGGCGGGAAGGAAGGCCTTGGCCGAAGAGACCGAAAAGATCGTCGATCTCAACAGCGCGTACCGCCATAAGGTGGACGCCAAAGGCCGTATGTCGCTTCCCTCGACATTCCGCAAGGTTCTTTCGACGGATTTGGTGGTAACCCGCAATCCGAAGGACGAGTGCCTCTACGTGTTCGAGCCCCAGGGCTTCAATGCGTGGGTGACCAAGGTGTTCAAGGATAAGTTCGGCGAGTTCGACGATACGAACGATCTGCATCTACGTCTGCGTCGCAAGCTCAAGTCGCGGGCGGCCGACGTGTCCATCGACGCGTCGGGCCGCATCATGCTCTCGGCTGAGCAGCGCGAGGCGGTGGGCATCGACAAGGACGTCGTCGTCGTTGGCAACACGGGCTACTTCGAAATTTGGGACGCAAAGCGCTACGACGTCGTGGACGACGACACCGATCTCGGTCTGTTGTTCGGCTAGTCGTAAGGCGTGAGCGAAATGACAAGCGAATATCGGCATACACCGGTTCTGCTCGCCGAGTGCCTCGAATACATGAAGCTCCAACCACAGTACACATTCGTGGATGCAACACTCGGCGGTGCAGGGCATTCCTTCGAAGCGGCCAAGCTCATCGGGAGCGCGGGTACGCTCATCGGCATCGATCAGGACGAGGTGGCGCTTGCCGCCGCCCTCCGCAAACTCGGGACGTTGCCCGATGGGATGCGCCCGCGCCTCGAACTCGTGCGCGGCAACTTCGGGGATATGGACGAAGCGCTCCTGAGCACGGAAGTACCCGGCGTCGATGCGTTCCTCTTCGACCTCGGCGTATCTTCGGTGCAGATAGACACGCCGTCTCGCGGCTTCTCCTTCAAGGAGAACGGCCCTCTTGATATGCGGATGGATCCGGGGAAACAAACCCTCACCGCAGCAGAGATCATCAATACCTATACCGCAGCAGATCTCACTCGGATCATCCGTACCTACTCGGACGAGAAATGGGCAAGCCGTATTGCGGAGTTCGCAGTGCGCGCACGGCAAACCGCCCCCATTGAGACAAGCGAGCAGCTCGTTGCCATCATCAAAGCCGCCATCCCTGCCTCGGCTCGCAGAGCCGGGGGGCATCCGGCGAAGCGCACGTTCCAGGCGCTGCGCATCGAGGTGAACGGCGAGCTCGACGTGCTTCGGAGCGGCCTCGATGCCGCTGTCCGCTGGCTCAACCCTGGCGGCAGGATCGCGGTCATCAGCTACCACTCGCTCGAGGATCGCATCGTCAAGGAGATGTTCGCCTCGTTCGCGAACCGGTGCACCTGCCCGCCCGACCTGCCGGTCTGCGCGTGCGGGAAGCAGCCGATACTCGATATCGTCACCAGGAAACCGATTCTGCCACGTGCAGACGAGGTGGAGCGCAACCCCCGTGCGCGCAGCGCCAAGCTCCGTGTCGCGCAAAAGCGCTGAGTGCATCCGCGGCACGACGCCGTCTCCAAAGGCGGCTCGGTGCTCGCAGCGAATAGAACGAACCGATTGAACGCGCACGACCCGCCACACACACGCTAAACGAAGAAAGGGGGTTGGGCATGGGCGCAGCACCTGCTTATACGTACTATCCTGAGCGCGCTCCCGAACGTGCCCCGCGCACGCGTATCAGCGTTGTGCCGGGTCAAGGTCCGCGCACGCAGTCCCCGGCTCTCCCTTCGAGTGTTGTTTTTTTGGCGAAGGCAGTGGCTGCGGTGCTCATCGTCGTCTCGCTGGTGGCTTTTGCGCGCATCGCCCTCTCGTCGGCTACCGTAGCGACGTCGGTGCAGGCGCAGGAGCTGTCGAGCCAGATCGATCAGGCTCGTTCGAGCGGATCCTCCCTCGAGGTGTCTCAAAGCCTGCTTACGAACCCGACGTATTTGAAGCAGCAAGCTGCAGGGCTGGGCATGGCGGCTCCAGAAACGATCGCCACGATCGAACTGGGCGCCGATGTGGTTGCTTACGACGGCGCGGGCAACCTGTCGCTTTCGAAGAGCGTGGCCCTCGCTGTCTCCGCCGGAGAGTAGCGCCGTGTCCGACCGGTCTCATGCCCCGCAGGGTTCGCGCAGTTCTCGGCGCGGCCATGGAAGCTCGCGTTCCACCGCGCGTTCGACGCGCGTGGGCCGAGGATCTTCCGCACGTCGGCCTCGGCCCACTCAAACGGAGTTTGCCCCCACCTCCAACCGTATGCTTATACCGATCGCGCTGTTCGCTATCGTGGCCCTGCTGTTCTTGGGGAGGCTCGTGTATTTGCAGGTTATCGCAGCCCCTTCCTTCTCGTCCATGGCCGAGAAGGCGCGTACGGTCCAGCTGCCCATCGAACCGCGGCGGGGCACCATCTATGATCGCAACGGCACCATCCTCGCCGTGAGTGTGGAGGCTTCGAGCGTCTATGCCAACCCCTCCGAAGTGAAGGATCCGAACGCGACCGCTTCATCCCTTGCATCCGTGCTGGGAGGCGAGGCGAAAGACTATCTGCCCGCACTTACCGCAGACAAGACCAATTTCGCCGCCGTGAAGCGCAAGCTGGATGTTGACGTGGGCGATCGGGTGAAGGCCCTTTCTCTCGATGGAGTCTATGTTGTCGAAGATATGCGTCGTGAGTACCCGAACGGCCAGGTGGCAGGCCAGATCATCGGCGCCTGCAGCACAGCGGTCGACGCCGAGAACAACCGCGAGTACTATTACGGCATCTCCGGCTTGGAACGCTATTACGATGACATCCTCGCAGGGGAGCCGGGTTACTATGAAGCCGAGCGCGGACGTGACGGAACACCCATCCCGGGCGGTGTGCATGAAGAGCGCGCGGCCGTCGACGGACAGGACATCATTATTTCCATCGATCTGGAACTGCAGCAATACGTCGAGGAACGCCTCGCGACGGGCGTTCAAGAACTCGAAGGCAGCAGCGGCACCTCGGTGGTGATGGACGGCGGCACGGGCGAGATATACGCCGCGGCGTCGTTGCCGCTGTTCAATCCTGCCGACCGTTCGACCGTGGAAGAGGGCGCCACTGAACTCAAGGCGGTAACCGACCTGTTCGAGCCAGGTTCCATCTTCAAATCGGTTTCGGCCATGGCCATCTTGGAAACCGGAACGATGGGTCCTGATGATACGTTGTTTTGCCCGGCGGTCATCGAGGCTGACGGCTACACCATCTCCGACGCTCATGAGCGCGGCGACGCAACGTTCACTCTGCGCCAGATTCTCGATCAGTCGTCGAACGTGGGCATCTCGCTTGCCACCGAGAACATGGGCTTCCGAGAACTCTACGACTATATACTCAAATACAATCTGCACGAGAAGACCGGCGTCGACTATCCCGCCGAGGGCGAAGAGGGGACCGATGTCTTGGGGTACATGGTGCCCTTTGAAAGCCTGAGCACCGTCGGCGCTTACAACGTCAGCTTCGGCCAGGGTATATCGGTAACTCCGTTGCAGATGACGCGCTTCTACGGCGCCCTTGTCAACGACGGCGTTGAGTGTACCCCGCATTTCCTCGTGTCGAAGCCGCAGTCGGGCGAGACGGCGCAGTATGGTTCCGAGGACGTTATCGGCAACAAGCAAGCCATCCCCACCATGGTGGACATGCTCAAGACCGTGGTGACTGATGGCACGGGAACGGCGGCAGCCATTGAAGGCTACAATGTCGCCGGCAAGACGTCCACCGCCGAGATTTACGACGAAGAGAATGGCGGCTATCGAAAAGGGGTCTACAACCTGGCCTTCACCGGATTCTTAGCCGGCTCGTCGAGTCAATTGGTTTGTTTTGTGGGTGCAAACGAGGTTCCCGGCAGTCGTGTGGTCACGCCGATTTTTAAGGATATAATGGCTACTGCTATCGACCGGTTCAAGATAACGTCTGAGTGAGGAAGCGCCATGGGCAAGACCTGTACCGAGCTGTTCGCGGGGCTGGACTGCACCGTTCTCGGCAATCCCGACGACGAAGTGAGCGGCATCGCCTATCGCAGCGACCGGGTGCGGCCCGGCGACGCGTTCTTCTGCATCGTCGGCATGACGACCGACGGCCATTCGTTCGCTCAGGACGCCATTGACCGCGGAGCGAAGGTGCTCGTTGTGGAACGCAAGGTGTATCTAGCCGACGCCACGGATGTGACCGAGGTCGTGGTGTCCGACACCCGCAAGGCCATGGCGCTTGCAGCGGCAAACTTCTACGAGCATCCTTCCAAGGACTTCGCGCTCGTGGGCATCACGGGCACGAACGGCAAGACCACCACCACCTATCTTGTGGAGCACATGGCGCGCGTGGCCGGCAAGCGCACGGGCGTCATCGGAACCGTGGGCGTACGCATCGGCAATGCGCAGGAGAAGACGGCGCACACCACCCCCGAGTCGCCTGATTTGCAGAAGCTGCTCGCGCGCATGCGCGACGAGCGCTGCGATGTGGTGGCCATGGAGGTGAGCTCGCATGCCCTCGATTTAGAGCGCACGTGGGGCACGACGTTCGCCGTGACGGCGTTCTCCAATCTCACGCAGGATCATCTGGACTATCATCATACGTTCGAGGCGTACTTCGAGGCGAAGGCCCGGTTGTTTTCGAAAGGCTACCCGGCCAGACGTGTCATCTGTATTGATGACAAGTGGGGAAACGAACTTCTGCGCCGGTGCTCGGTTGCTGAGGACAGCATCGTGACCACCGGCTTCGATTCCTCGGCGCAGATTCATCCCGTGGACGTGTCCTACGAGCCCACGCACACTTCCGTCACGCTCGATGTGCGCGGGAGCCGTTACTCGTTCGACTACCCGTTGGTGGGTAGGTTCAACGTGGAGAACGTTATGTGCGCGTTCGGTATCGGGCTGCAGCTGGGCTTCTCGGCCGACGTGATCGTGGAGGCGCTCGAGGAGGCCCCGCAGATCCCCGGTCGGCTTGAGCGCGTGAAAGCATCGCACGACGGCGGCGTCTCCGTGTTCGTGGACTATGCGCACACTCCCGATGCGCTCGAAAAGGCACTCTCATCCATCGTGGCGCTCACGTCTGGACGCACCATCTGCGTGTTTGGCTGCGGAGGCGACCGCGATGCGAGCAAGCGCCCCATCATGGGCAGAGCGGCGCTCGCGGCCAACCATGCCGTGGTGACCAGCGACAACCCGCGTACCGAGGATCCGAACGCCATCATTGCCGACATCGTAAGCGGCATGGCGGCAGGAGCGGGTCGCTTCGACGTGCAACCCGACCGCCGTGCCGCCATCGCCCGAGCCATCTCGATGGCCGAGCCGGGCGATTCCATTCTTGTTGCCGGCAAGGGGCACGAAGACTACCAGCTGGTGGGCGAGAAGACGCTCTCGTTCGACGACCGCGTGGTGGCTGCCGAGGAGCTTGAGCGCGCTTTCGGCGATCAGGTCGACGAGCCAGTGAGCGGAGACTAGACGAAATGAGATTGAACGCGAAGCAGATCGCGGCGTGCACGGGTGGCTCGTTCATCGTGGATCCGCTCGATTCCCGCTCGCTCGCGACGGGGCTCACCTGGGATTCACGTGATGTGAAACCTGGCGACGTGTACGTGGCTTTGCCCGGCGAGCGCGTGGATGGGCATGATTTCGTGGGCGCGTCCCTGCGCGCCGGCGCCATCGTAGCGCTTGTCATGCAGCCGCTCGACGAGGCCGCGCGCTTGCTTGCGCGCGAGATGGGAGCCGCCGTGATTGAGGTGCCCGACACGGCGCATGCCGTGTCCGACCTCGCGCGCGAATGGCGCGCTCACCTGCATGGGCGCGTGATCGCGCTCACCGGCTCCACCGGCAAGACCACCACAAAAAACCTTGTTCGTGCAGTGCTGGCCAGCGCCTATTCGGTCGTGGCCACAGCGGGAAACCAAAATAACGAATTGGGCGTGCCTAAGACGCTACTGTCCGCCGAGCCCGAGACCGAGATGGTCGTCGTCGAGATGGGCATGCGCGGTGCGGGCCAGATCGCCGACCTCTGCGACTACGTGCGTCCCGACTGGGGCCTCGTAGTGAACGTGGGCGAGAGCCACATCGAACTTCTCGGCAGCCGCGAGAACATCGCGTGCGCCAAAGCGGAGCTGCTGTGCGCGCTGCCCGAGGGGTCGGGCCGGGCGTTCGTGAACGCCGATGACGACTTCGCGGACTTCATGCGCGTGCATGCGCGCCTCGATGCCCGCCAAGTCGAGACCGTGCTGTTCGACGGCTCCGAGCGTGCCGCTTCGCGCCATGCAGGCGCCGGCGCAGAAGAATCCGCTCCTCCCGCCGTATGGGCCGAGCGCATCGAGCTTGACGAGCAGGGCCGTCCGCGTTTCGAGGTGCATGCCGCCGGCTTCGCGCCCGAGGAGGAGGAGGCCGTCTCCTGCACGCTCAACCTGAGGGGTCTGCACAACGTGGGCAACGCCTGCGCCGCAGCTGCCATAGGACGTGCTGCAGGCATCCCGCTTGCGCGTTGCGCCGAGGCGCTTGCAGAAGCCGAGCCCGAAGCGGGCCGCCAGGAGGTTATCGCAGCGCGCGGCGGGTTCACCGTCGTGAACGATGCCTACAACGCGAACCCAGACTCCATGCGTGCGTCGCTTTCGACGTTCTGTGCGCTCGATGTGCCGGGCAGGCATGTGGCCGTGCTGGGCGACATGGGCGAGCTCGGCGATTTTGCGCCGGCCTGCCATGCGGGTATCGGCACGTTCGCAGCGACGCTTTCGCTCGATCGTCTTGTGTGCGTGGGAGAGCTTGCGATGTACATCGCCGACGCGGCAGAGCGCGCCGGCATGGATCCTGCCCGCATCGTGCGGGCTGGTTCGATTTCCGAAGTGTTCGGCGATTTGGATACCTGCGTCGAGCCCGGGGATGCCGTCCTTGTGAAGGCCTCTCATTTTATGGGGTTCGAACGTGTGGTCGAAGGGCTGGTCAACTGATATGTTCGCGATCTTTTCCCAATATCCGACATTCCTGGTGTTCCTCGCTGTGGTGGCGGCCATCGTCGTCACGATGGCTTTGACGCCGCTGTGGATAAAGTTCCTCAAGTCGAGCCATATCGGTCAGCAGGTACGTGCCGACGGGCCCGAGAGCCACCTCGTCAAGCAGGGCACGCCCACGATGGGCGGCGTGATTATGTTGCTTGCGGTGGTGGCGACGGTGCTGCTCATCGGTTTGCCCACACCTGAGACCTTCGTGCTGCTGGCTGCAACGGTGCTCACCGGCCTTCTGGGTTTCGTAGATGATGCGTCGAAGGTGGTCAAAGAGCGTTCGCTGGGCCTTACGCCCAAAATGAAGCTCGTTGGGCAGTTCGCCATCGCGACGGCGTTCGTCTTGGTGGCAGTCAATTTGCTCGGGGTGTCGCCAACCGTGGAGATACCCTTTGTTATCACGCTCGACTTTGGTATTCTCACCACCGTCGTTCCGGTGGGCGACGGCATTTCCATTCCATGGCTCTATCTGCTGTTTATGAACATCCTGCTTGTGGGTCTGTGCAACGCCGTGAACCTCACCGACGGTCTGGACGGCTTGGCCGCCGGCACCGTGATGATCGTGATGATCGTGATGGCGGCCATCGCGTATCGCTCCAACCTTCTCGAGCCGGCAATCTTCGCCGCGGCCGTTGCCGGCGCGTGCATCGGTTTTCTCTGGTTCAACTCCTTTCCGGCCGACATCTTCATGGGCGATACCGGTTCTCTTGCGCTCGGCATGGCGCTGGGATGCTTGGCCGTGCTCACCAAGTCCGAATTCGTATCCATCGTCATCGGCGGGCTGTTCGTGGCCGAGGCGTTGTCGGTGATGATCCAGGTGTTTTGGTACAAGCGGACGAAGCGCCGCATTTTTCTTATGGCTCCGTTGCACCATCATTTCGAGAAGAAGGGCTGGAGCGAAACGAAGGTGGTTGTACGCTTCTGGATCGTCTCCGGCGTGCTGGCTGCCTGCGGCTTCTCGCTCTACTTTGCCGAGACCCTCATGGCGGTGGCGTAGGGTATGGCCGTGTGCGAACGTATCGTGGACCGCACGGGCGCGGCGAGGAACCTGGGTCGCGTGCTCGTGCTGGGTCTGGGCATAAGCGGACGTGCTGCCGTCGAATACTGCTTGCCTCTGCTGGGCGAGCGCGTCGAATCGCTCTGCGTTGCCGCCGGCGCACGGACGGCGGAGTCCGAGGAGTACGCCGTCCACGTGGCAGCCTGCGGTGTGGAAATGGCGTTCGAAGACGCCGCTGTCGTTGAACTTGCAGCTCGCGTTCCGGGCGGCCGGTTCGACCTGTGCATTCCGAGTCCCGGCATCCCCCCGTTCTCGCCGCTGTTCAAGGCGGCGCAGGCCCTGTCGGCTGAAGTGTTGAGCGAGGTCGAGTTCGCCTGGCGCGAGAGCGCTGCGAGCAGCCGTTGGGTGGCGGTAACGGGTACGAACGGTAAGACGACAGCCTGCGCCTGCGCTGCGCATGTGCTGTCGTCCGCAGGACTGCGCGCGCGGGCCGTGGGCAACATTGGCGATGCATGCATTGGCGCGGTGGCCTCGGGCGATGTGGATGTCTACGTTGTCGAGACTTCATCTTACCAGCTTGCCTCCACGCAGAACTTCGCGCCGGATGTGGCCGTGCTGCTCAATATCACGCCTGACCACCTGCACTGGCATGGGTCGTTTGAGGCTTACCGCGACGCGAAGCGCAAGGTGCTCGCGAACCTGTCCAGCCGACCGGGGGCCGTAGCCGTGCTCGATGCAACCAACGACGTTGTGCGGACCGAGGTGCGCCGCCTGCGCGCCCTCGAAGCCGATGCGCGTGCCTTCTCCTATGTGCCTCTCGGCACGGCTGAAGGGCTGGGCGGCGACATGCGCCGAGCATGCGGCAGCGATAATGCGGCGTTTTTGGACGGCGAAGGCGTGCTGCGCGTCGCGCTCGACGGCGTCGAGCATGTGCTGCTCAAAGCTGATGAGCTTCTGATCAGGGGCGAACACAACGTTTCCAATGCGCTCGCCGCCGCAACGGCCGCTCTCGCGCTCGGCGTCGATGCGGACGATGTGGCCCGCGGCTTGCGCACGTTCGCACCGCTCGAGCATCGCATCGAACCCTGCGGCGACGTGCGCGGCGTTCGCTTCTTCAATGACTCGAAAGCGACAAACGTCGATGCGACGCTCAAAGCGCTCTCGTCGTTTTCCGGAACGCGTCTCGTCGTGCTTCTTGGTGGAGACGACAAGGGCACCGACCTCGCCCCGCTCGTGGCCGCCGCGCGCGACAGTGTCCATGCGGTTGTTTGCTACGGTGCGGCAGGCCGCCGATTCGCCGAGGCCTTCGAGAAAGCGCCGGCAGGAGGCCCTGTCGTGCTGCGCGCGGCTCATCTGAAGGATGCCTTCCAGGTTGCGCTCGACACAGCCGAGCCAGGCGATGCTGTCCTGCTGTCGCCGGCCTGCGCTTCGTTCGACGAGTTCTCATCGTTCGAGGAGCGCGGCCGTGTGTTCAAAGCGCTCGTCGCCGACCGCGCCGCGCGCGGGGAGTAGGAGCGCGCCATGGCCTCCGCTCGCGAAGCGCGGGATGTGCCGGCGCACATCCTCGGACCGCGCCTGCTGCTGCTCGTCACGGTGCTGGCGCTGCTGCTCATCGGGCTTGTGATGGTGTACTCCGCCTCTACGGTGGAGGCGCTCTCCGAGGGGTCCGATCCGGCTTCGTACCTATTTGATCAGATCAAATTCGCCGTCATCGGTGTGGTGTGCGCGCTTGTCGTATGGAAGTTCTTTCCCTACGAGGTATGGCGCGGCCCGCTTGTATGGGTGGCGTGGGGGCTGGCCGTCGGTATGCTCGTGCTCGTGGCCGTCATGGGTACCGTAGGCCTCGGCGCGCAGCGCTGGCTTTCACTCGGCTTCATCAGCCTCCAGCCCTCGGAGTTCGCGAAAATCGCGTTCATCCTCATGGGTGCCCGCATTCTCGATCGCTTTCGCGCCGGCGAACTTTCCACACGCGACCTCTTCGTGCAGACCGCCGTGCTCGTCCTCATCCCCATCCTATTCTTGTACCGCACGCAGTCAGATCTGGGCACGACGCTCATCATCTTTGTCGGCATCCTTGCGGTCATGTGGATTGGCGAAGTGCCGCTGCGCATCATCCTCCTCGTGCTGGGAGTGGGCGCGGTCTTTGCGGTATTCGCCACGGTATTCACCGGTTATCGATCGGATCGGCTTCTATTTCTCGATCCTTGGGGCGACGGGGAAAACGGCTATGGAAATGGCTGGCAGCTCATCCACTCGTTCTACGCTTTCGCCGACGGAGGCCTGTTCGGTGTCGGCATCGGGAACTCGCGGGAAAAATATCTATGGCTGCCCGAAGCCGAGACGGACTTCATCTTCGCCATCATCGGCGAGGAGCTGGGACTTGTGGGCGCGTTCGCGGTCATTCTGCTGTTCATGCTGTTGCTCTATGCGGGCATGCGCATAGCCCGGTCGGCCCCCGACAACTTCGGCGCCATGATCGCCGGCAGCTGTACGATCATGCTCGTATTCCAGGCGTTTCTCAACATCGGATGCGTCATGGGCGTGTTGCCGACTACGGGCAAGCCCCTGCCGTTCATCTCGTCGGGCGGCTCGTCGCTCATCGCGACCCTCATCATGGTGGGTCTGGTGCTGTCCGTGTCGCGTGCGGCCGGCGCTCCCAGTATCTACGACCGCAGGCGCGAGGATCTGCGCATCGTGCGATCGGTCCCCGACGATGCGCCACGCCGCGCGCAGGGGCGTGCAGATCGTCGGCAATCGCCTCAGCGGACCAGGAGGTAGTCCTATGCTCATCGTGCTTTCCGGCGGCGGGACCGCCGGTCATATCAATCCGGCGCTCGCGCTTGCGGAGGTGCTCGAGCAGCGAGGCTGCGACGTGCGTTTCGCCGGGACGCCCACCGGCGTCGAGGCGCGTCTTGTGCCGGCTGCGGGCATTCCGTTCGAGCCCTTCGAGGCCGCCGGTTTCGATCGGGGACATCCGCTATCGCTTCCCAAGGCGCTCGCAAAGATACAGAGAAGCACCGTGGCCGCGCGCCGCTGGTTTGACGAGATCCGCCCCGATGCGGTGGTGGGCTTCGGGGGCTACGTCTGCATCCCGGTGGCTCGTGCGGCTGAGCAGCGCGGCATTCCCGTGGTCGTGCACGAGCAGAACTCGGTCATGGGCATGGCGAACAAGTATTTGGCCCGCCGTGCCGCCGCCGTATGTCTGACCTACGAATGCGCGGCCTCGGCGCTCAAGGACGAAAGCCGCGTGCGCGTGACCGGCAATCCCGTACGCGGAAGCGTGTTTGCGGCGACGCGCGAGGAAGGGCGCGCGCTGTTCGATATTCCGCAGGACGCGCGCATGCTCCTCGTGACGGGGGGCAGCCTGGGAGCGCGCCACCTGAACCAGGCGGTGGCGGGGCTCAAGGACAAGCTGCTCTCTTACGAGGATCTGCATGTGGTGCACGTCGCCGGGCCGAAGGACCTCGACGCAACGGCCGAAGCATTGGCCCTCTCTTCCGAAGAAAAGCGACGT
The DNA here is from genome assembly GCF_963929405.1 of Enteroscipio rubneri. Classification (NCBI taxonomy): domain Bacteria; kingdom Bacillati; phylum Actinomycetota; class Coriobacteriia; order Eggerthellales; family Eggerthellaceae; genus Enteroscipio; species Enteroscipio rubneri. The sequence goes on from NZ_CAWVIN010000002.1 coordinate 279,822, forward strand.
TGGCATCTGCTCGGCTATCTCGACCGCATGGGCGAAGCCATGGCGGCTGCAGACGCCATCGTGTCGCGCGCGGGGGCGACGTCGCTCGCCGAGATTTCGGCTCGGGCGCTGCCTGCGTTGCTCGTACCGTTTCCCTTCGCAGCGGAAGATCACCAGACCACGAACGCACGCGCCTGCGTTGAGGCAGGCGCGGCGTACATGGTTGCCGATGCCGATGTCGAAGGTTCCGAGTTCGCGCGCCTGCTGTGCACGCTGATCGAGGACGCCGACGCACGGGCGCGTATGTCGACCGCCGCTCGCGCGCAGAAGACGCGCGACGCGGCCGGGCTGTTGGCCGATGCGGTCATGGAGGCCGCAGGCGCCTGAGCCGACGCTTCGGACTGCGTGCGTCCCGCGCACGGCGGCGGTAAGGTACAATAGCGGTTCTCGGGATCGAACGGATCGGATCGAAGGGCAGAGGATGGACACGAGGCGCATCGAGCAGATACATTTCATCGGCATCGGAGGAGTCGGCATGAGCGGCATAGCCCGTGTGGCTTCCGATCAGGGCATGCGGGTGAGCGGGTCGGACATCAGGGAGAGCCGCTACACGAGACAACTCGTCGATGTGGGCGTCGAGGTGCGCATCGGCCATGACGCAGCCAACGTTCCTGCAGGCGATCCTGTCGTTGTGGTGTCCACGGCTATCCTCGATAACAACCCCGAGCTGGTAGCGGCCAAAGAGCGGGGGCTTTCCGTCTGGCATCGTGCGCAAATGCTCGCGTATCTGGGGCGCGATCTCGAGACGCTTGCCGTGGCAGGAACGCACGGCAAGACGACGACGTCCTCTATGCTGGCGAGCTCGCTCGACGGCGTGGGAGAGGATCCGACATTCCTCATCGGCGGTATCGTGCGCGCCTACGGCACGAATGCGCATTCCGGCACCGGCCCCCATTACGTGGTGGAGGCCGACGAGAGCGACAAGTCGTTCATGCACCTCGCTCCGCGTGCCGTGCTTGTCACGAACATAGAGGCAGATCATCTCGATCACTACCGCGATCTTGACGAGATCTACGAGAAGTTCGCCTCGTTCATCGGCTCGGTGCCGAAAGACGGCGGCGTGGTGGTGGCCTGCGGCGAGGACGAGGCGCTCGTGCGCATTGCGCGCACGGCAGACCGCAAGCTGTTCACCTACGGCTTCGATGAAAGTTGCGACATGCGCATCGCGTCGTACGAGCCGTGCGGTATCGCGAGCTCGTTCTCGCTTGCGCTGCCGGATGGCACCACCGTGGACGGCCGTCTGAAGCAGAATCCGGGCCGGCACAACGTGCTGAACGCGGCAGGTGTGATCGGGCTTCTGTGGGCGCTCGGCTACGATCCGGCGAAGGCCGCCGAGGCGCTCGCGGAATTCGCGGGCGTCAAACGTCGGTTCGACCTCGTTGGCGAGGTCGGGGGCATCACGATCGTGGACGACTACGCGCATCATCCTACCGAGATCGCAGCCACCATCGAGGCCGCCTCGAAGTTGGGCTACCGTCGCGTGCACGTGCTGTTCCAACCTCACCGCTACTCGCGCGCGCCTCTGTTCACAGAGGTGTTGAAAAACGAGTTTGCCGCTGCTTTCGACGCGGCCGACTCCGTCACGTTCATGGACGTCTATCCGGCTGGCGAGGCGCCCGTTCCTGGCGTGTCGGGAAAGACGTTCCTGAATGTCGTACTCGACCATCCAGGCCACCCTGAGGCTTTCTATGTGCCGCGGCGTATCGATGTCGTGCCGCATCTTGTCGCGAGTCTTGCCGATGGCGATCTGCTCGTCACCATGGGCGCGGGCGATGTGACAGCCATCGGCCCTCAGCTTGTTGACGTGCTGACCCGTTCCGCAGGCATCGCTTCCGGGGACGGGGCGTGATGCGGTCATGACCGCGCGCCACGCGTCGCCGCTCGAAGCGCTGCTCGTTGACGAGTCCTTCGATGCCGACATCTATCCGAACGAGCCTATGGCTCGACACACAATGTACCGCATCGGCGGGCCTGCGCGTTTTTTCGTGCAGGCATGCTCCATTGGCGCGCTCAAGCGCCTCGTCGAAGTTTGCGAAACGTCGGGGACCCCCTGGGTAGCCGTAGGGCGGGGCAGCAATCTGCTCGTGGCCGATGAGGGGTTTGCGGGCGTCGTCGTGACGCTTGGACGGGATTTCCGGGTGTGTCGCTACGACGAGGACGATCATCGCTTCTGCGTGGGCGCGGGGGTGCCGCTTTCCTCGGTAGTGCAGGACGCGTTCCATCGCTCCCTCGCCGGACTCGAGTTCGCTGTGGGCACGCCGGGCACCATCGGCGGCGCGCTGCGCATGAACGCGGGATCGCGGGACGAATGGATCGGCTCGCGTGTGGTATCCGTGACTACGTACTCGGCTGAACGGGGGCTTGTCAGGCGTGCAGGCGAGGAGATGGTCTGGGGGTATCGCACGAGTTCGTTTCTGCCCGATGAGATCATCGTCGAATGCGAACTTTCCGTAGAACCTGCCGACCCCTTCTTCATCCGCGGTAAGATGGAGGCATCGCATGCGCGACGCAAGAAGACGCAGCCCCTCACGTATCCCTCGTGCGGAAGCGTGTTCAGGAACCCTGAAGGGGAGTCGGCCGGCGCCCTCATCGAAGGGGCGGGCCTCAAAGGCTTCACGATTGGCGGAGCCCAGGTGTCCGAGCTGCATGCGAACTTCATTGTGAACACGGGAGGCGCCACGGCGCGCGACGTGATGGATCTGATCGACTTGGCCAAACGTAAGGTGTACGAAGCATATGGCATCGAATTACAGCCGGAAGTCCGCTTCCTCGGGTTCTCGTAGGCAGCCTGCGCGAACCCGAGGCGCTTCCGGTCGCGGACGAACGGCCCGTCCGGCTCCCGGTGCGCGCCCGCAATCGCGTTCGGGTCCTCAGGCGGGCGCCTACCGTGCCATGCCCGGCGGCCAACTGCCGAACCGTCGCGCCGGCCAGGCCCAGCGTCCTCTGACGTCGGTGCGCGTGGGCGATCTCGATCGCGCCGAGAGGGCCGTCCGAGCTCAGCGCACATACCGCCGCCACCTCATCCGCATCGGAATCGCTGCGGCCTGCGCGGTTGCGCTTCTGGCGGGCGGGATCGCGCTGTACTATTCCGACGCCTTCTCCATCGAACGCGTCTCGGTGCAGGGGGTCGAGCACCTGACCGCAAGCGAGATGGAGCAGCTAGCAGGCGTGCCCGCCGGCACCACGCTTCTGCGCGTCGATGCGGATGCCATACGATCGCGTCTGCTTATGGATGCCTGGGTACAGGACGTGTCGGTGAATCGCGTGTTTCCGGACACCCTCGAGATCGTCGTGACGGAACGCACCATTACCGCTGTGGTTGATGTTTCTACCGAAAATGCCAGTTCGACCCAAGCATGGGCCATTGCTTCTGACGGCATGTGGCTCATGCCCATTCCGGCGCAGGATTCCGAAGCGGGCCGGAACACGAGTCCCAAGGTGTACGAGGATGCGGCTTCTGCCCTGCACATCGCCGATGTGCCATACGGCGTCGAGCCGAAGGTGGGCTCGTACTGCGGCGACGCGAACGTTAACAACGCGCTGGCCATCGTCGACGGCATGACGACCGATCTCGCCGGGCGCGTGACCACGGTAAAAGCAACCGAGACCGAGTCGACCACGCTCGTGCTCGACAACGGCGTCGAGATTGTCTTTGGCGCGGCGAAGGATATTCGCGATAAGGAACGAGTATGTCTCGAGATCATGGAGCAGCATCCTGATGTGGTGTACATCAACGTGCGCATCGTGGAGAGTCCGACCTGGAGGGCTCTTTGAGGACCTGTTCGAGAGGCCGCCTTGGAAGGGCCCAGTCGCTCGGACAGTCCTCGCATCGCTGCGGAACTCGCTTGGTGGCCCCTTCCAAGGCGGCCTTCTGCCAGATTCTCGCTCGCTGGAGGAGTTCGACAGGGGGGGACGGGGGGCGTCGTCGCCTCACCGGTTTCATATTGTGGACGTGCGGTTTTCATTCTCGCAGCGTAATTTGCAAATGGTTGATCATCGTGTACAATAACCGCACGTGAACTGTACCCACGAAGTGAAACGCAGCATTTGAAAACGCAGCTGGTGTGGAGGAAACAATGCCAAACAAAATAGGTTCCGAGCATTTGGCGGTCATCAAGGTCGTCGGCGTAGGCGGCGGCGGCACGAATGCCGTGAACCGCATGGTCGAAGCGGGGGTGCGCGGCGTCGAATTCATTGCCGTGAACACCGATCGACAGGCGTTGCTCATGTCGGATGCCGACAAGACGATCCACATCGGCGAGGAGCTGACGCGAGGCCTCGGCGCCGGAGCGAATCCAGAGGTCGGTTGCCAAGCTGCAGAGGAGAGCCGTGCGGAAATTCGCGAGGCGCTTGCCGAAGCGGACATGGTGTTCGTCACGGCTGGCGAGGGCGGCGGCACGGGCACGGGCGCCGCGCCCATCATTGCAGAGATTGCGCGCGAGGAGATTGGCGCGCTTACCGTCGGTATCGTCACCAAGCCGTTCTCCTTCGAGGGCCGCACCCGCCGCAACCAGGCCGATCAGGGTGTCGATCTGCTGTCGCAGAAAGTCGACACGCTCATCGTCATTCCGAACGATCGCCTGCTTGAGATCGTCGACAAGAAGACGAGCATGCTCGATGCGTTCCGTATTGCCGACGATACGCTGCGCCAAGGTATCCAGGGCGTCACGGATCTCATCACCATCCCGGGCCTCATCAACCTCGACTTCGCCGACATCCGCACCGTAATGAAGGATGCGGGCACGGCCATGATGGGCATCGGCCTTGCCTCCGGCGAGAACCGCGCACTCGAAGCAGCTCAGCAGGCCACGAACTCGAGCCTGCTCGAGACGTCGATCGCGGGGGCTTCGCGCGTTCTGTTCTCCATTGCCGGCGGCCCCGATCTGACGCTCACCGAGGTCGATGCGGCGGCTCGCGCGGTCGAGGCATGCGCCGACGAGAACGCGAACATCATCTACGGACAGATCATCGACGAGTCCATGAAGGACGACGTGCGCATTACGGTTATCGCGACCGGCTTCAAGTCCGCGTCGCCGCAGCAGTCTTCCATGGACTTCTCAGCCAAAGACCTCTTCGCTCCCACGGCCATGCCGGAGCCCATGCAGCAGACGCCGCCGTCCATTTCATACTCGGCGCCGTCCAGTGCCGGGGGCAACGGTCGCTTCGCCGACGAAGATTACATTCCCGATTTCCTGAAACGCCAGCGTTAGAGGGCCGCCGTCCATGGCTTTGCCTGACTCGTTGCCAGCTCCGCACCTGACCGCGCGCCGTTTCGGCGCGCGTCGTCTTCTTCTGCTCACCGACGAGGCACTGTTCGAGTGCGCTGGCGTGCGCATTGCGTTCACGGGACGAGAGGGCGGCAAGAGCTCGGGTCCTTACAGCTCGCTTAATCTCGGAAGCCATGTCGACGACGATCCCGCAGCTGTCGAGGCGAACCGCGCTATTCTGCTCGATGCGCTCGGCGCCGGCGATACGCGCCTTATCGTGCCGAATCAGGTGCACGGCGACACGATCGTACGTATTGACGATACAGCTTCTGCTGCGCTCGATGCAGCGTGCCGGCGAGCCGCTGATGGAGCCGATGCGGTTGCGGTTGCAGTGGAAGGCGTTGCGGCGCTGCTATGCTTTGCGGACTGCGTGCCCGTGATCGTCGTTTCGCCGAGCGGCCGCTTCGCCGTCGTCCACGCAGGATGGCGCGGAGCGGTTGAGAATATCGCGGGCAAGACCGTTCGGCTGCTCGTCGAAGCCGATCGGTCAGACGGAGCATACGGCGATGCTGGCGCTTTCAACGTGTACGTGGGCCCCCATATCCATGCGGAATGCTTCGAGACCGGTGCGGACGTACGTGCCCGGTTTGCGGCCCGTTTCGGAACCTCGTGCATATGCGACGAGTCGCATGTTGACCTATTGGAGGCTCTCAGGGTCGGGCTTGTGGAGGCGGGAGCGGCGCGCGACCGTATCGTTGACGCAGGCGCGTGCACAAAATGCGCCCCGGATCGCTACTTCTCGTATCGTGCATCGGGAGGCACGTGTGGCCGCCATGGTGCGATTGCGTTTCGAAAGACGAGGTGAGTCACATGGGATTTGACGAGCGTTACCATCGCACCCTCGAAGAAGTCGCCGCATGCGCTCGCAAGGCGGGGCGCGACCCGCGCGAGGTGCGGGTGGTCGCGGTGTCGAAGACGGTCGGCATCGACGAGATCGAGACCGCGGTCGCGGCCGGCGCGCATGACTTCGGTGAGAACCGTCCCGATGCCCTTGCGGAGAAGCGCGGGCATCTGCCAGAGCAGACCTGGCACTTTATCGGGAACATTCAATCGCGCCGGATTCCCGATATCGTGCGCGACGCCGTGCTTGTGCACTCACTGTACCAGGAGCGCCATGTGCATCGATTCGAGGCTGCTGCGGCTGCTGCCGGGAAGGTGCAGGACGTGCTGCTCGAGGTCAATGTGTCAGGCGAGCACAGCAAGAGCGGTCTTGCCCCGGCCGACGTTGCAAGGATGCTCATCGCGTGCGAGCCGTGCGACCATGTGCGCGTGCGCGGCCTCATGACGATGGCGCCGCAAGGTGATCTCGCGGCGGCGCGTGCCTGCTTCGAAGAGCTTGCGCGCCTGCGCGACGAGGTGCGACGAGGCTTGGAGCCTGGTCGCGCTGCACTATTCGATGAGCTTTCTATGGGCATGAGTGAAGATTGGCGCGAGGGCGTCGCCGCAGGCGCTACCATAGTGCGCATTGGACGGGCTCTGTTCGACGATGCTTTCGAGAACGGCTCGCATTCTGATTGACGCAGCGCTCGGTGACGCAGACGCAGCGACGGCTCGACCGTCGGACATGAAACGAAGCAGGTGAACGATATGGAGCTGCCCAGGATGAAAAAGACGGAGCGCGGTATGCTCGACGGCCTCAAGTCGAAGCTCGGCTTCGCCGAAGCCGACCGGGGCTACGACGAGCGTTACGAAGACGACTACGGCGACGACTACGGCGATTACGGCGATCTGGGTGAATACGGGCCCGACTATCGCGACGACCTTGATGACGGCGCTGCAGCAGGTTCTCGGTACGATCCTTATGCGCCGGTGACCACGCGTCCGTCTCGGGCCGGCTACACGCCCTCGCCCGCGCACGCTACGAGTGCGACGCCGCCAAAGCTTGTCTCTATCGATGATGTGCGTGCCCGCACGCAGGTTCCCGAGAGCTTGGGGCGCGATCCGCTGCCGCCGCGTCGCGTAACGCCGCCGTCGGTAGGCGTGCACCGCGGCGAACGTACGATGGTAGACGCTTCGACGTCGGATCTGTCCAACACGCCCAACGCCCGGGCAGCCGCCGCATCGCAACGCGAGCGATCCGAAAGCCTGAACTCCCTGTTCTCTTCGACTGCCGTTGCGGCGAGCGCTTCTTCTCCCGCCGATGGCTCGAGCGCGGCCAAGAGAGCCGCTGCAGCTTCCGGCGGATTCGATCCGTACGAGGCCTTTGCGGGCGCCGGGTCGCCCAAGCACAGCCCCACGCGCTCGATCACCGTGCTCAAGCCGGCAAGCTATGGAGAGGTCGAGCGCATCGCCAAGGCGCTCAAAGCCGGCGACGCCGTTGTTCTCGCCTTGCGCAACACGCCTGACAACTTGGCAAAACGCATTCTCGATTTCTCGTTCGGGGTGTCGAGCGCTCTCGATGCGAGCGTGGACTGCGTGGCCGACAAAGTATTCGTCATCACCCGTGGTGCTGCGCTCACCGATGCTGAGAAGACGGGACTGCGCAACCAGGGGGTGCTGTAGCGTGATATCGGACAGCAAGGAGTCTACCGTATGCTGAGCTTGAAATATCTGATCGTTTCGTTGGCCGATGCGTACAGCATGGTGCTGTTCGTCTACGTCATTTTGTCGTGGTTTCCTACGGATCGCGGTATTCTGGCCGATGTCAACCGGGTGCTTGCGAAGGTATGCGACCCCTACCTCAACCTGTTCAGGAAGTTGATACCCCCTATTGGAGGTATGGTGGACGTTACTCCCATAATCGCACTGCTTGTATTACAATTCGGAGTACGCTTGCTCGTGAACCTGTTCTAACATATATGCTCGTGGAACTGCACGGGCAAGACGAAGGGACTACAGATGGCAATCACCTCGGCTGAAATTCACAACCAGAGCTTCTCGGTCGACCGCAGGGGCTACGACGTCGACGAAGTGGACGTGTTCCTCGAGCATGTCGCTGACGAGATCGACGATATGAACTCTCAGATCGTCCAGCTTGAAAACCAGCTCGATGAGGGCAGGTTCGACGGGTTCGACAAGCCGGCGCGCATTGAGGCTCCCGCAGCCGACGAGGCGGCTCTGGCCGAGAAGGACGAGCGCATCGCAGAGCTCGAGCGCCAGCTTGAGGCGAAGAAGGCGGACGACAACGCCATCGCGCAGGCCCTCATCATCGCGCAGCGCTCTGCCGACGAGATCATCGCGACGGCGAACGCTCAATCTGCGGCCACCATCAAGGATGCCGAGGACGAGGCGTCCCGCATCGTGGGCAAGGCCGAAGCCGAGAAGCAGAAGGTGCTCGACGCCATCAAGAAGCTCGAGGACGACCGCGAGGATGCGCGCGACGAATACAAAGAACTCCTTACCGACTTCATCAGCGATGCGACGCGCAAGCTCGCCGAGATCGGGGGCGCGCCGGCTGCTGCCGCTCCGGCTCCGAGCGCCCATGCCCGCTCCACCGCGTCGCTGGGCGTAGCGTCGTCCGAACGTGTGACCGCCTCGGCGCAGGCTCCCATCAACCACGAAGGCGCAAGTGCATATGCAGCTCCACAGCCTACGGGTGCTGTTATCGCTCCGGCTACGCCGAAACCCTCGGCAGTCGAGAAGGATCTTTCCGGCTTTGGCGATGCCGACGACGGATTCGAATTCGAGGAAATCGACTAGGCGGTTCCGCCGGTCTCAAGACCGCCGCTCATTCCGAGCCCGCGTCATGACCGAACGCTCAGCCCATGTCTGAAAAACCTATCGTCATAGCAGTTCACGTCACGCCCCGATCGGGGCGTGACGAAGTTTCGGGCGTTCGCGCAGATACGACAGGGGCGCGCGAGGTGTGCGTGCGGGTGACAGCTCCGCCCGATGGCGGCAAGGCGAACAAAGCGGTGTGCAAGCTTGTGGCCGATGCGCTGAGCGTGCCAAAGTCACGTGTGGAAGTGGCGTCAGGGCATACGGCGCGCCGCAAGCGCTTGGCGGTGGAAGCCGATGCCGCTTCGATTGAAGCTTGGATTGCAGGACTTCCCGTTTGCTAGGGGTTCCGTGCGGGAAAACTATGGTTCCGAGATGCGAGCGGGCCGATAAGCCGGGTTCTGTCGGGGACGATCATTTATCTCGAACGTGCGTCGCCGCACGCCTCAAGCACGCAACCCGAACGCACGGCGGGCCACCGTATCGCGTTCCTATTTGCGCTTGCTCCGGATGGGGTTTGCCAAGCCGCGCCGTCGCCGACGCGCTGGTGCGCTCTTACCGCACCGTTTCAGCTTTTCTCCCGCCGTCGCAAGGACGCGGGGGAGTCTTCTTTTCTGCGGCACTTTCCGTCGGGTCGCCCCGCCCAGCCGTTAGCTGGCATCCTGCCCTGCGGAGCCCGGACTTTCCTCACGCCCGATGGGCGCGCGATCGCCTGGCCCGCTCGCAGAGCGTATTCTAGCAAAACGGGCCCTGCTCGCGCGCGCGAAACAAGAACCACCGTGAAAAACCGATGGGTGATCGATGGCAGCGTGCTGCGCAGTGCGTCGCTCAGGAAGGGTTTTGCAGATCCGAAGCTTTCGCACAGGGCGCCTCGTTCTGTGCGCTTGTGGTATCCTACGACGTCGAACGAGGGAACGCCGATAGGATCGAGGAACCAATGGCCACATGCGCGCTCGTAGGGGCGGTCGACTTCAATGCGGAGGACTTCGAGGCTCGCTGGGAGGCCGGGGGGTTCGACCTCGTCATCGCCGTGGACGCGGGCTTCGCTCACCTTGAAGCTATCGGCGCGGTGCCCGACATGGCCGTGGGCGACTTTGACTCGCTCGGCTACGTGCCGAAGTGCAGGCGCGTGTCGCGCTATCCCGTGAAGAAAGACAAGAGCGATATGGAGCTGGCCATGGAGAAGGCCGTGGACTGGGGTCACGACGACCTCGTGATCTACGGTGCGCTCGGCAGCCGACTCGACCATACGCTGGCGAACCTGCAGCTGTTCGCCAAGTTCTCGGAGCGCGATGCGACCGTGACCGCGATTGCCGACACATATGCGGTGCGCCTGCTCACTGGCCCGGACGTGTTCGAGCTGCCGCCACTCGGTGAAGGCACCGTGTCAGTGTTCTCGGCCAACGATACCGCGCAGGGAGTCATCGAGCGCGGCATGATGTACTCGCTCGACGATGAGCCCTTGTCGAACCGCACCTCGCGCGGCCTGTCGAACGAGCTTCTGGACGAGGAGGCTACGGTGGCCGTGGAATCCGGCACGCTCTACATCTTCTACCCGTTATCCGCATAAGAGCGCGCTACAATCTGATCCGCACCTTTTCATACCGGGGAGCTTGCAAGCCGCATGCGCGGTCGGGCAGGCTGAGAGGAAGCGCCGACTCACGCTTCGACCCGAGGAACCTGACATGGGTAATGCCAACGAAGGGAGCTCTATGACGCAGATCAGCGCCGCAGCGCGCGGCAATCCTGCATTGGTCACGCAAATCGACCACGCCCGCGCGGGCACCGTCACGCCGGCCATGCGCACCGTGGCCGAGAAGGAGGGGCGCGACCCCGAGTACATCCGGGAGGGTGTGGCGGCCGGGCGCATCGCCATTCCTGCGAACATCCACCATGCGAGCCTCTCGCCCGAGGGTGTGGGCGGCGGCCTGCGCACGAAGGTGAACGTGAACCTGGGCATCTCGGGCGACGTCGCCTGCGAGGCCGAGGAATGGAAGAAGGTCGACGTGGCCCTTGAACTGGGCGCCGAGGCCATCATGGATCTGTCGAACAGCGGCAAGACGGCCGCGTTCCGGCGCGCCCTCGTGGAGAAGTCGCCGGCGATGATCGGTACCGTGCCGATGTACGACGCCATCGGCTATTTGGAGAAGCCGCTCGTCACCATCACGGCAGAGGACTTCCTCGACGTGGTGCGCGCGCATGCCCAGGACGGCGTGGACTTCGTCACCGTCCATGCGGGCATGAACCGTCGCACCATCGAGAGCTTCCGCGAGACGGGCCGCCTCACGAACATCGTGAGCCGCGGCGGGTCGCTCATCTTCGCCTGGATGGAGGCCACCGGCAACGAGAACCCCTTCTACGAGTTCTACGACGAGGTGCTGGCCATCCTGCACGAGCATGACGTAGCCATCAGCCTGGGCGACGCCATGCGCCCCGGGTCCACCTACGACGCCACCGACGCGGGGCAGATCGCCGAGCTCATCGAGATCGGCAAGCTCACGCGCCGCGCATGGGATGCGGGCGTGCAGGTGATGGTGGAGGGCCCGGGCCACATGGCGCTCGACGAGATCGCCGCCAACATGAAGCTGGAGAAGCGCCTGTGCCACGACGCACCCTTCTACGTGCTGGGGCCGCTCGTCACCGACATCGCGCCGGGCTACGATCATATCACGGCCGCCATCGGCGGAGCTGTGGCCGCGGCCTCGGGCGCCGACTTCCTGTGCTACGTCACGCCGGCCGAGCACCTGCGCTTGCCCGACGCCGCCGACGTGCGCGAGGGCCTTGTGGCAACGAAGATCGCCGCACACGCGGCCGACATCGCGAAGGGCGTGCCCGGCGCGCGCGATGCCGACAACCGCATGAGCGACGCGCGCCGCCGCGTGGACTGGGAGGGCATGTTCGCCGAGGCGCTCGATCCCGTGCGTGCGCGGGAGTATTTCGAGAGCGCGCCGCCCTCGACGGAGGGCACTTGCACCATGTGCGGCGAGATGTGCGCCATGCGCACCGTAAATCAGATTATGGACGGTCTGACGGTCGATCTCGGGAAGGAGTAACCTATGGAGGCATTCGCTTTGAAGAAGGCTTTGGACAACGTGCGCGCGACGACGCCGCTCGTGCACAACATCACGAACTACGTGACGGTGAACGACTGCGCCAACGCGCTTCTGGCCATCGGCGCGAGCCCCATCATGAGCGACGAACCCGCCGACGTGGAGGATATCCAGACCATCTGCGGCGGACTCGTCCTCAACATCGGCACGCTCAATGAGCGCACCATCGCAGGGATGTTCGCGGCGGGGGAGCGCGCCGGAGTGCTCGGGCATCCCATCGTGCTCGATCCGGTGGGGGCCGGCGCCTCGGCTCTGCGCACGCAGACAGCTGGCAACCTGCTGGACAAGCTGGATATGAGCGTCGTGCGCGGCAACATGTCCGAGGTCAAAGCACTCGCCGGCGCCGCGGCGGCTACGCGCGGCGTTGATGCGAACCCCAACGACGCCGTCACCGAGGAGAACCTGGCGGAAAGCGCCGCCTTCGTCCGCGTACTCGCTGCCAAGACGAATGCGATCGTGGCGGTGACCGGGGCCATCGACGTCGTGGCCGATGCCGAGCGCGCCTTCGCCGTCCGCAACGGAACGCCGCTTATGGGCCGGATCACCGGTGCGGGCTGCATGCTCTCGTGTCTTGTCGCGGCTTTCGTTGCGGCGAACCCGGATGCGCCGCTCGAAGCGACGACGGCTGCGGTGACTGCCATGGGCCTTGCTGGCCAGACTGCGCAAAAGCGCATGGGAGGCTTCGATGGCAACGGATCGTTCCGCACCTACGTGCTCGACGCGCTCTATCGTATGGACGGTGAGGCGCTTGAGGCTGGCGCACAAGTGGAGGAGCTGGCGTAACATCTGACGGGACGAACGCTTCGACCCGCTAGCAAAGCGTACGGCCCGAGCCATACGCTCGGAGTCGAGCGAGCGAAGCGTATAATGATGGACGGGCCCTTGCTGGGATGTGCGATGATTGTTTGCTCGCATCCCGGTCGAATCGATCGCGAGAGCGTCTTGCGAAGCCGATGATCAGACGGCCCGATGAAGCGGTTGCAAGGGCCGGCTGCCTTCGCAAACCGATGGCGTTCCAAACTACCGCAGAAAGGACTCCGCCAATGTTTCCGAAAGACAAGCTGCGTCGGGCGCTCGCGCTGTACGCGGTGACCGACCGCATGTGGCTTCGCGGACGATCGCTTGTTGCCTGCGTCGAAGATGCGCTCGCCGGTGGCGCGACCTTCGTGCAGCTGCGCGAGAAGGAAGCGCCGTGCGCTGAGATCGCACTGCGCGCTCGCACGCTCATTCCCGTGTGTCGGGCTGCGGGCGTGCCGTTCGTCGTGAACGACGACATCGAAGCGGCACGCGTTTCCGGCGCGGACGGGGTGCACGTCGGGCAGGGTGATGCCGCCGTCTCGGAGGCGCGCGACGTCCTTGGAGCGGACGCAATCGTGGGCGTGTCCGCTCAGACGGTCGAGCAGGCGCTCTCCGCGCAGGCTGCCGGCGCCGACTACCTGGGCGTTGGCGCCGTATTCGGCACGTCTACGAAGCCCGACGCTGATGAGGTGGGCCTCGCGGGGCTGGCTGCCATGTGCGCTGCGGTTGATATACCTGTGGTGGCAATCGGCGGCTTGAACGCTCGCACAGTGCCCCTGTTGGCTGGAACGGGGGCGGATGGCGCGGCGGTGGTGTCGGCCATCTTCGCAGCCGACGATATCAGGACTGCAACGAAGGAGCTGTTTGCGACGGTGAAGGAGACGCTATGCTTGGAGACGAACTGAACAAGAACGCATTCGATCCGGCCGACCTCGAGAAGGGTAGGTGCGCGCTCCTCGTCATCGACATCCTAGGCGATCCGAACGCCTCGCCGATGAAGGAGGCGCTTGCGCCTGTCGTCGACAACGCCGCGCACCTGTGCGACGCGGCGCGTGCCGCCGGCGTTCCGGTCGTGTTCGCAAACGATGCCCACATTCCCGGCCTCGATCGCGAGCTTGAGCTGTGGGGTCCGCACGGCTTGGCGGGAACGCCGGAGGCCCAACCGGCGCCCCAGCTGCGGTGCTCCGAGGGAGACTTCGTGGTGGACAAGCGGCGCTACAGCGCCTTCTACCAAACTGGACTGCGTCTTCTGCTCGACGAATTGGGAGTCGACACGCTGATCTGCATCGGTATGGATACGAATATCTGCGTGCGCCATACGGTGGCGGACGCCTATTTCGACAACTTCAGCATCGTCGTCGTCGACGATGCTACGCTCACCTTTCTTGTGGGCGATCAAGAAGAAGGCCTTGCGTACATGGAGACCTGCTATGCGGCGAGGATCGCCTCGACCGATGACGTCGCAGCGTTTCTCGCGTCGTAGGGGGATATATGAAGGCTGTTCTGAGCATAGCGGGTTCCGATTCAAGCGGCGGGGCGGGCATACAGGCCGACATCAAGACCATCGCAGCGCACGGCCTATTTGCCGAGACGGCGATCACAGCACTTACGGCGCAGAACACGCTCGGTGTTGCCGGCGTTCTCGACGTCGATCCGGGTTTCGTGGAGGCGCAGATCGATGCGGTGTTCGAGGATATCCGGCCCGACGCCGTAAAGGTCGGGATGGTATCGTCTTCGGAGATCATCCTAGCTATCGCCCGGGCGCTGGAACGCCACGGAGCCGCGAACATCGTGGTCGATCCGGTGATGGTGGCCACGAGCGGCGCGCGCCTGATCGGCGAGGATGCAATCGAAACCTTGAAGAGCCGGCTGCTTCCGCTCGCCACGGTGACGACGCCGAACATGCCTGAGGCCGAAGTGCTCTGCGGCTTCCCTGTCTGGGACGAGGCGTCGATGGGGCTCGCCGCGCACGAACTTGCGCATGCGACAGGGGCCGCCGTTCTTGTGAAAGGTGGCCACAGCGATGATCGTGCCGACGACGTGCTGGTCGTCGGGGAGGAGCCCCTCTGGCTGCGCGCGCCGCGCATCGACACGTCGAACACGCATGGCACCGGCTGCACGCTCTCGAGCGCCGTCGCCTGCGGCTTAGCGCTGGGTTATTCGATCGAACAGGCTGTGCGCAGCGCGAAGGACTACGTGCACGGAGCCCTTGCCGCCGGCCTCGACCTGGGTCGCGGCTCGGGTCCGCTCGACCATATGTGGGAATACTAGGGCTTCGGCAGTCTGCGCGCGTCGTCTCACGCTTCGAACGCGCAACGGCCGCCCATGAAGGTGGCCAGCACGCGCGTCTTCTGGATGTCATCGATGTCGCACGCGAGCACGTCGCGGTCGAGCACGGCAAGATCGGCGAGCATTCCCGGCTCGAGCGTGCCCAGCTCGCGCCGTCTCCCGGCCGCGGCGGCGCTCCCCTGCGTGTAGGCGCGTAAGGCCTCGGCGCGCCCGATGCGCTCCTCAGGCAGCCATCCGCCCGCGGGGTCGTGCGTGACGGGATCCTGCCGTGCGATCGCGGCATACAGCACGTCCATCGAGTTCACATCCACCACCGGCGAGTCGGTTCCGAATGCGAGCACCGTGCGCGCATCCAGTAGCGTTCTAAACGGCCACATGAGCCGGACGCGCTCCGATCCCAGATCGTGTTCGGGGCCCCCGGGATCGAGCGTCATGTGCGGCGGCTGCACGGCGGCCACCACCTGCAGTTGCGCCAGCCGCTCAATGTCCTCGGGCAGGAAGTTCTCCACATGCTCGAGGCAGTTGCGCCGTCCCTCCGGCAGGGGACCGTAGGCCGTGCGAGCCTCCTCGAAGATGTCGAGCGCAGCATGGATAGCCGCGTCGCCGATCGTGTGGATGCGCACGGGATATCCCTTCGCGGCTGCAGCCAGCACATACTCCCGCATCGTGGCGGCGTCCACCGTGGGTCTTCCGCAGTCTTCCGGGAAGCGTGCATTGGAGTAGGGCTTGGTCACCCACGCCGTGTGCTGGCTCGATACGCCATCGAAGAATTGCTTGAAGCCGGGCGCCTGCAAGGATGGACCCGTGTACTTCTCCCGCATGTTCTCAAAACGCCTCATGTCGTCGAGCAGGGTGGGGAACAGGTGCACGCGCGCCGTCAGCTCGCCCGAGGCAAGCAGGCGCGCATGTATATCGTCGCGGATGAAATCAAGTCCCGGGTGCGCCATGAGCGACAGGTCGCACACGCTCGTCACGCCGTTGCGAGCCAGCGTGGAGAAGAATCCGCGGTAAGCGTTGGTCACCTCCGCGTCGCTGAACGCTCCCATGATGCGCGGCATGAGCGCCATGGCCGCCGCCTCGCGCACGATACCCGTGAGCTCACCGTCCTCGAAGCGATCGTAGGAGCCTCCGGAGGGCGGGACGCTGTCGCATGTCAGGCCAAGCTCGCGCAGGGCGGTGGAATTCAGCCACAGTGTGTGCGCGTCGCCCGAATACAGCGCTGCGGGACGATCGGGGAACGCCTCGTCGAGCGAGTGCTTCGTCGGCATGATGGGCGGGTTCCAGCGGTACTCCCGCCATCCCTGGGCCAGAAGCCAGCCGTCGGGCCGTCCGGCTGCGGAGGCGCGCATGCGCGCGACGCAGTCGGCCTCGCTCTTGCCAACGAACGTGGTGGCGAAAGGGGAGGAGTAGATGGCGGAATGGAAGAAGTGCAGATGGGAATCATGGAATCCCGGCAGAACGAGCGCGTCGCCGAAGTCGCGCACCTCGGGCGCGCCCGTTTTGCTGTTCGTCTCTCGTACGAAGGCGCTCACATCCTCGTGGGGCCCCACGGCAGCGATACGGTCGCCTGCGATAGCGATCGCGGAGGGAGTTGCCGCGACGGCCGTTCCCGTGAACACGCGGGAGCTCTCGATGACGAGATCGATGTGCATGAAAGAGCACTCCTTTCGCCTCCGCCGTCTTGGCGGGACTGTCGAAACTACGCGCGTACCAAATACCCCGCGCTTCACTGCCGCGCGCTCCGCGTAGGATTGCTGTATGGCGACGGCATCGGTCCTTTTCGAGAGCGCATCAGCCCAGGGACGACGGCAGCTCGAACCGGTATTCGTCGCCGCAGATGGTCTGTTTGAGCTTGCCTTGGCAGACCAGATAAATCGCATGGGCCATCGTTTCGCCCATCGAAAAGAACTTCTGATCGAGCGCCCATTCGTTCCAAGTATCGTAACGCCACCTCGCGTGGGAGGAGATGGATACAATATCGGTGTGGCCCGATGCGATCAGTTCGTATATCTCCTGCAAACGGGCCTCGTGGTGCTCGATGATCTGGGCCACGCGCCCTTTCAGGTCGTGGAAGGGCGCGCCGTGGGCAGGCAGCACGAGATCCGCGTCGTAGGAGTTGAGCTTGCCGAGGCTTTCGAGGAACTCCTTGAGCGCATTGTAGGCGGGGAACCAAGACGATATGGAGGGCGTGATGCGCTCGAGCACATGGTCGCCGATGATCATGAACTTTCGGTTGGGCTCGAACAGGCAGATATGCCAAGGGTCGTGGCCCGGCGTCTCGACGATCCGAAATCTGAAATCGCCAGCTTCGAACGTGTCTCCCTCGCTCAGGTAGGTGACGAGCGGATGGTTCTTCAGCGGCAGCAGCTCGGCTGATACGTGCAGGCGCGGTTTTCCGTTCTCGTACGATATATCACGCTGCTGCGCACCCGTCGCAGCTTGTACGAGCAACGGCCCGAACACGCTCTCCTCCATATCCAGCAGGTTCTCCACCTCCTGGAACGAGTGAAGGTTCGCAAAGACGGGCATGCCCTCGCGGTATATCCGATCGAGGTTGCCCGTATGGTCGGGATGCGAGTGCGTGAGCACGATCTGCACATGGTCCCATGATCGCCCGAGGGCGTTCAGTGCGTCATCGAGGGCCTGTTCGCACGCGGGGTGGTTGAACCCGACGTCAACGATGGTGGTGGTGCTCTCGCCTAGGATGAAGTACGAGTTGAGCGCCTTGAGCGGGTTGTGAGGCAGGGGGACGCGCACAAGGTAGAGACCGTCGAAGATGCGCACCGGCACGCCGAAGGGCGTCTGGGAGAGCGTCTCCGCATCGAAACTGCAAGACCCTTCAAGGTACGATGGGTTCTTCGCGGACGCTCTGCCGGGTTCGCATGGGGCATGCTCGATCGATTCCATGATGTTCAGCCTTCCGTTTGTCTTCGTGCGGCCATTGTACGCTCGAATCGCACGTGGGAGGACGGTTCGAAACAGGCTTCGCAGATGATACAAAGTCGTCGTAATAAAGCGAAAGGCCAGCGGATTGCTCCGCTGGCCTGAAAGTTCTGGTAGCTCCGACCGGATTCGAACCGGCGACCTCCGCCTTGAGAGGGCGGCGTCCTAAACCGCTAGACGACGGAGCCACATGGTTGCGCTGCGCCAGTATACCGTAAAAATGGCTGGGGTGGAAGGAGTCGAACCCTCACATACGGTACCAGAAACCGCTGTCCTGCCATTAGACGACACCCCATCGGCTTACCGATGCGCATCCGCTGCTTTCGCAACAAGACGCGAGCGCGAGTGGATATATTACGGGGTGCAGACCGGTTCGTCAAGTCTCGTCGTCAAATTTTTTGAAATTTGCCGCGGGGAGCCCGAGGGCCGGATGGGGGGTCGACTCGGATCTCGAGGGCCCGAGGGCCGCGGGCCCTACCGAAAGGCGAACCCGCGGCCGCATCGTTTACTTCTCTTCCTCTGCGTCAGGGTCGGTCAGACCATCGCGGTAGCCTATGGTCACGTGCATGGCGTCGCAGAACGGCTTGTTGCGGGAAGCGCCGCAGCGGCAGAGTGCGTAGCGATTGCGCAGCTCGTAGACTGAGCCGTCGGCGCTGACGAGGGGAATGCCGCCGCGCACGTACAGAGGCCCGCTCACCCCTTCCTCAGGGTCTTCCAACAAGGCGATGGACGGTTCGAGGCGCGGCTCGTATACGGTTCCTTCCTCCGTGTCGACATGGACGAGGCGTCCGGCCGGGCAGTCCGACGATGCCTTCACAGCCTCGTGCTTGAGGCGCTCGTCGTAGGAAAGCTCGGTGAGCGTCCAGACGTCGCCATCCTCGCGATGGCAGAACCGGGCGAACGCGCAGCGATTATCGTCGAGCAACGTGACGCCGGGGCCGGGGTACACGTCGGCTCGCTCGTCGAACGGCTCGCGCGAGGCGGTTTCCTCGCCGTCGAACGAGATGGACACGTGGGTTCCGTCGCAGTAGGGTGGGGTGCTCGTGCGGCCGCAACGGCAGAGGGCGTAGACGTCCTGAGAGGGGAACGTGCGGACGGTGCGGTATTCCCGGTGTCCTCCCACCGGCGTGATCGCCTGCTCGGTCAACTCGACGTTGCCGTGAACGACATAGGGTCCGTTGGCTGTGATCGTGATGCTCTGAGCCGGCGTTGCGGCTGGTTCGACGCTGGGGGCGGGGCGGGTTCGGACGGGTGCTGAGGGTGCGGGCATGGGATCCTCGCTTTCTAGTCGGACGTTCTTCAGCTCAGTATAGAAAGCGCCCGTCCATGCGATCACGCGGTGGTGCGATCGTCACGGTGCAGTAGTGCGGACGTCACGGCGAGGAGGAAAGCGAGGCGCTCGGTGAATAGCGCGGCAGACCGAATATACGGTCCGGGGCACGGCGGTAGCGGCAGCCGGCCGATCCCTCATACGCGAAGGTCGACGCGCAGTCTGCGATGCGGCGCGAGAGTGCCTGCACCGAGTCTGGCTCCCGCCGGATCGACGGCGACGGCGGTCTGCGGTGCTACCGCTCGTCCTCGCGCTCCGTCCGCCAGGCCGCGACGAACGCACGGAGCTCGTCGCGATCGTTGGATACGTGCCCATCGATGACGGCTTCAAGCGCTGCGTTCAGCGCCTGTCCAACCCGCGGCCCCTGCTCGATGCCCAACGCGATAACATCGCGTCCGCCAAGAGCGAGTTGCTTGAGGGAGAACACCTCGTCTTCGGAGAGGATGCCGTCGAGAATGCGCTCGAGCTCGTCGGCGAGCGCGACTCGTCCGATGCAGCGGGGAGCTTGTGCTTGCGCGTCGCCGCGCTTGAGATCGCAGAGGGCGGCGAACAGCTCCGCGTCTCCGCCGAGGCGCGCAAGGGCCCGCTTGACCGCCTTGGACGTGGATGCGATGTCATCGTCATGTCGCTCAACGAGTTCGAGGACGCGTTCCGAGAAGGAACCGGGCATCGACAGACGGCGCATAATTCCGCGAGCCAGCTCGACGCTGATGCGGGCGTGCCCGTAGAAGTGCCCGACGCCGTCG